>JBNMLP010000016.1:0-63373 GCA_050874905.1 Lachnospiraceae bacterium | reverse complement strand
TTTCTGGAAAGTTTTTCCGGAAGATGGTGGTTCTTGATCCCAATCAGTCCAGCATCAACGTAGTTATAAAGTGTTTTTACACAGACCATTTCTTCTCTGCTGAATTTGCCCTCTGTGATAGCTCTGCCATAGCAGGCATCCTATTTTTGTTTCTATCTGAGCATCGTTTAATCTCTTTTTCAGCATTTCTAGAAATGATTTTTGTTCATCCTGAGTAACAATACCATCTTCAAGTATCTGATCGATTTTTTCACAGATAGTTTTAGATGGTTTATGATAACGAATAAAAGATTCATTTGTTCTCATCCAATCCTGCAAGCGACATACTTCTTTTTCGTTAATTTCATTGTCACAAATAATACCTTCAATGATTCCATTAAGCTCATAAACCTTAGAGATGGAATCAGTTTCAAAAGCTGTATACTGACTACAATTTTCTAAAAGCATTTCTCGTTCTTCGTCTGTAATTATTCCATCTTCAAGAACTTGTTCTACCAGCGAAATTAAGTGAGCTTGCTTATGTTCGTAAGATAAGTTTCTGTTCTTTTTTACCCATGAAGATAATCTTGCTACCTCTAGTTTGTTGATAATACCATCGTAGCTAATACCGTTTATTATTCCTATTAACTCATTTATGTTACACATGATCAGCTTGTGTGATATCTGTTTCAAAAACTACCACAGTTCTCCTTTCATCTGGTGTCTATAATTGCAGAAAGCTTCTGCAATCTATGCTTATAATACAAAACCATATGTCCATTTATTGGGACTCACTTGTAATAGTTAGTTTTTCTCCGTTTTCAAGAATATAAGATTGTTCAAATACAACTCCCAGTACTTCAGCTATTTCCATAAGTTCTTCTGTACTCACAGTTTCTCGCTTTAATTTTTTGTTGAAGTTCTGCGGTGTCTGACCAATTCTACGAGCCAATTCTGCAACACTAATGCCTTTTTCTTTACATAAGTTTTTAATTAAATTTGATGTGCTCATTAATTCCACCTTATCTATTGAAACTTATACTCTGAGAACATAGTAACGTTAAGACATATTATAAACCAAAAGGTTGATATTTTCAATGTTCAGTATTTGAGTTTCTCAAGCACTCACAAAAACCACACCTCAAAATCTTTTTATTATTGAATATTTTTTATTAACATCGAATATAAGCAAACCCATTCCATTGTTTCTTTTGCGACACACCGAATCAGCCCTTTAAAACGTCTTAATAAAAATCCGTTTTAGAGGTATAAAAAAAAGACCACTCACTTTCAATTTTTCTTGAAAATGAACGGTCTTTCACGTTTCTTTTATTCTATTGAATGATAAAAATATTACTTTTCCTTTGATGTGTTTCCGAAGCTGCAGTCCAATACCACAGACACGTTTACACCATCAGAAATTGCCTTTTTATACGTTTTTCGGTCACTCTGGTCAAACCAAAAAAAACTCTCAAAGTGCCTAAAATCAAGAATTCTTACAAATCAGCCCGATGTAGTGCAACTATCGTCTCCACATGCCCCGTCATCGCAAATTGATCCACCACACACACCTTCTTTAACTCATACCCATTCTCGCCAAGCCACTTGACATCCCTGGCAAGTGTTGCCGGGTCGCAGCTCACATACACAATCCGCTCCGGTTCCATTTTCACCATTGTGCGCAATGCTTTTTCATCGCAGCCCTTTCGCGGCGGATCGACCACGATCACATCGGCATGTACCTGATGTGCCTCGTATTCCCGCGGAAGTACTTCCTCTGCTTTTCCCACGTAAAAGGTGGTGTTTTGAAAACCGTTTAAACGGGCATTTTCTTTGGCATCCCGGATAGCCTCCGGAACGATCTCCACGCCATACACATGTCCGGCTTTCTGCGCCAGAAACAGGGAAATGGTTCCAATGCCGCAGTACACATCCCATACCGTCTCCGTTCCGGTCAAGGCTGCATACTCCAATGCCTTTTCATAAAGCACCTTCGTCTGGGTTGGGTTTACCTGATAGAAGGATTGCGGACTGATCTTAAAGTGAACCTCTCCAATATCGTCCATGATCGTATCCTCGCCCCAGATCGTTACGGTCTGATTCCCCAGTATGCGGTTCGTATTCTCCTGGTTTACGTTATAGGAAATGCTGGTCATGCCGGGAAGGGCAGACAGCATTTTGGCTATCTCCTCTTCATAAGGAAGCTTTTGCGCATTGATCACAAGACACACCATCACCTGTCCACTTGCTTTTCCGCTGCGGATCAGGACATGGCGCACGGTACCTGTTCTTGTTTTTTCATCGTAAGGGGTAACCCCGTATTCGTTCATGTACGCTTTCACACAGGCAAGGATTTCTTCCGTTCCCTCTGCCTGCAGATAGCAGTACGGCTGATCTATGATGACATGGCTGCGTCCGGCGTAAAATCCGGTCACGATCGATCCATCCTTTGCCTGTCCAACCGGGAACTGTGCCTTATTGCGGTAATGAAAGGAACCATGGTCACAGATATTTGGGATGATTCGATCATCATCTAATGTCCTGCTTTCCTCCTCGGTGAACATTCCGATAATCCCTTCCATATACTGTTCCGGATCTTCCACCCCGCCAATGCGTTTCAGACAGTTTGCCACCTTGCGGTACTTATATTGAAGCTGTGCCTCATAAGACAAATGCTGCAGCGTACAGCCACCGCACTGTCTTGCCACCGGGCAGCGCGGTTCTACCCGGTCTTTTCCCGGCTTTAGAAGTTTTTCTAATCTCGCATAGGCATAGTTTTTCTTTGCCTTGATCACCTTGACGCGCGCCCTGTCTCCGATCACAGCGTCTTTCACAAAGAAAGGAAAGCCTTGGAACTTTCCAATGCCTTCCCCTTCATTCGTCATATCTTCAATTACAATGTCAAATACTTCGTTCTTTTTTACTTCCATCTTCTATTCTCCGTCCGAAGTTTTTCGGATATTGCTTTCAAAAAATCTCTGATAACCCAGCCACTCTGTGCCATTTGCTTTCTTTGTGGCTTCCTTAAATGTCTGCAATTTGGCAGAGGTATTGTCTGCATAATGCAGTGCCACTGCTTCCATCAGTGCCGGTTTCTTTGGAGAGCCATATTCGAGTTCTCCGTGATGCGCCGCGATCAGATGCTCCACCTCGGCGCGCAGCACATGTGGAAATCCTTCTATGCCGTCGATCGCTTTATCAATACTGATGATCCCCATCACAATGTGTCCGAGCAGTTGTCCGTCATCGGTGTAATCATTCTCCGGGAACTTGGAAAGCTCTTTGATCTTTCCAATGTCGTGCAGGGCGGCTGCGGTCAGCAAAAGATCCCGCTTCAGTTCCGGGAACATCGTACAGTAGCAGTCACACAGCTTCACAACCTGCAGCGTGTGCTCTAACAGTCCTCCGATATATCCATGATGCACAGACTTTGCCGCACTGTGCGTTTTAAACAGATTCACATAGGTTTCATTTTCAAAAAAGGCTTTTATGAGTGCTTTCAAATGTGGATTTTTGACGCTTTTCAAATATCCCATCAGTTCTGCAAACATTTCATCTACATTGTGTTCACTGCATGGCATGTAGTCAGACATCTGGTACTGTCCCTCTGACACACGGTAAATGCGGTCAATGTTGAGCTGCAGATTGCCCTGAAACGCAGTCACTCTTCCGTCCACCTTGACAAAATCTCCTTTGTCAAAATCTTCGATACCCGGACTTGCCACATCCCAGATCTTACCGTCCACCAGACCTGTTTTGTCCTGCAACTGCAGGCTGTAGTAGGTTTTCCCATTTTTGGATGTCAATGCATCCGCCTTTTTGCACAGATACACTTCTGAAAAATTATCTCCCTCACGAAGATCTTCAATATATTTCATGCTCGTTTCTCCTTTAATAATGCTTTCCTTAAAACCTAGTATAGCACACCCCCCGTTAGAATACAATTTGTTGCGAAAACAAGAAAAAAAGGCTATACTATTACCGATAATACAATCGTTTAATGAGGTTTTTACTATGATGCGAAATAGAAATTTCCGTATTTTGGAATACGACAAAATAATTGATCTGTTAGCAGCGTATGCGTCCTCAGACATGGTAAAAAAACGCTGCTTAAAATTAAAACCAGTCAGTGATCTTATGGAGATCGAGAAAAGGCAGGACGAAACCTATGCCGCTTACACGCGCCTGCTGCGCCACGGCAACCTGTCCTTTGCGGGATTAAAAGACATCCGCCCAATGCTCCACATGGCAGAGATCGGCGGTTCGCTGTCTTCTGCGGAGCTGCTTGACATTGCCCGCCTGTTAGAGATCGTCGGCACTGCCACTTCTTATAATGAAGAAAATGCACAGGCAGATGCTTTGGCAGACAAAGACTGCATTGACCACTATTTTGAGGAATTAGAGCCGGTACCGGATCTGTTGCGCGAGATCCGCCGCTGCATTTTATCAGAAAATGAATTTGCCAATGATGCTTCGCCCGCTTTAAAATCCATCCGCAAAAACATGCAGGCTGCCAACACGCGGATCCGGACAGAATTAAATAAGATCATCAGCAGCCAGAGCAATCAGATCATGATGCAGGATAATCTGGTCACCATGCGAAACAACCGCTACTGTATTCCGGTCAAGGCAGAATATAAAAATGCATTTCCGGGTATGATCCACGATCAGTCCGCCACGGGCTCCACACTCTTTATTGAGCCAATGAGTGTGGTTTCTTTAAACAATGAGCTGACTGAGCTTGCGATCAAGGAGCAGAATGAGATAGAACGGATTCTGCTTGAGCTGACCGAGCGGGTAAAATTTGAACAGGAATATATCGATGCCGATCTCACCATTTTAGTCGAGTTGGATTTCATTTTTGCCAAGGCGAGATTTGCGCGTTCCTACGATGGCACACGTCCCCGCTTTAACGAGCAGGGCATCATCAATATCAAAAAGGGACGCCATCCGCTGCTTGATCCGAAGAAAGTCGTTCCAATCGACATTGCCTTAGGAGATGCCTACACGATGCTCATTATCACCGGACCAAACACCGGTGGAAAAACGGTTTCCTTAAAAACACTGGGACTGTTTACATTGATGGGAGAAGCCGGACTTTTGATCCCGGCGGCAGAGGACAGCGAGCTGGCAGTATTTGACCGGGTGTATGCAGATATCGGAGATGAGCAAAGTATTGAAATGAGTCTTTCTACCTTCTCCGCACATATGACCAGCATTGTGCGTATTCTGCAAAACGTGACCACTCATTCGCTGGTATTGTTTGACGAGCTGGGCGGCGGAACCGACCCAACGGAGGGTGCTGCGCTTGCCATTGCCATTTTGTCCTATCTGCATGGCATGGGTGTACGGGTGGCTGCCACAACACACTACAGCGAACTGAAAGTCTTTGCGCTTTCTACCGACGGCATTGAAAATGGATGCTGTGAGTTTGACTTAGCTTCTCTTGCTCCTACTTACCGTCTTTTGATCGGTGTACCGGGAAAGAGTAACGCATTTGCCATTTCCAAAAAACTCGGTCTGCCGGATTACATTATCGAAAGTGCGAAAACACAGATTGACGATACGAGCATGGACATGGAACGACTCTTAAGTGATCTGGAAGAAAGCCGTATCACAATTGAAAAGGAACAGCAGGAAATCACGGCATACAAAAAAGAGATCGCAGAGCTTCGCAAGAAAACAGAAGCCAAGCAGGAAGATTTAAATAAGAAGAAAGAACAGATCTTAAAGGCTGCCCGCGAAGAAGCGCGCGACCTTTTGGAAAAGGCCAAAAAGGAAGCAGACGAATCCATCCGGCTGTACCAGAAATGGGTGAACAATCCGGAAAAAGCCAACAACAAAGCGATGGAACAGCAGCGTACTCATTTGCGCAAGGATCTTAATAAGCTCGACCATCAGTTGATCGAAAAACCAAAAAAGAAAGCAAAGAAAAAACAGAATGTAACGTTCTCCAAAGGAGACTACGTGTATATCGAGAGCATGGGATTAGAAGGCGAGATCGTAAGCCAGCCGGACAAGAAGGGCGACTGCTATGTTCAGGCAGGCATTTTAAAAACGCTCGTTCACACCTCTGACTTAGAGCCGATGGAAGCTCCAAAGGAAGAAAAGCAAACGGTAACTCGCAAACCGGCGCAGCTTAATTTCAGAAGTGCCGTTCCCCCGGAGATCAATCTTCTTGGAAAGACCGTGGACGAGGCATTATCCCAGCTCGATAAATATCTGGATGATGCATACCGCTCCAATTACCACACAGTAACGATCATTCACGGAAAAGGCACCGGTGCTTTGCGTGCCGGTGTGCAAAATTACCTGAAACGACAGTCGATCGTCAAAAGTTTCCGTGCCGGTGTTTACGGAGAAGGCGAAGCGGGTGTTACGGTAGTAGAGTTTAAGTAAAGGAGGAATTTTATGGCGGAGCAGATGAAAATACTGATTGTAGATGACGACGAACATATCTCAGAACTGATCTCTCTTTATCTGGCAAAAGAAGGCTACGACTGCCACATGGTATACGATGGGGAAAGTGCGATCCGCGAGCAGGCTGCTTACCAGCCGGATCTGATCCTCTTAGACATTATGCTGCCCGGCATGGACGGCTATGAGGTATGTTCTGAGATTAGAAAATCATCTAATATTCCGATCATCATGCTTTCCGCCAAAGGCGAATCCTTTGACAAGGTACATGGACTGAAAATGGGTGCCGATGATTATCTGGCAAAACCTTTTGACACCAAGGAACTGTTAGCCCGGATCGCCGCCGTACTGCGCCGCAGCGGAAACCGGGCAGCTTCTCCGGCAGATGCCAGACAGACCGGCGAATTTGTAAGCTATCAGAACCTGACGGTAAATATCACTACCTACTCGGTTACCTACCACGGAAAAATACTGGAAATGCCGCCGAAGGAATTGGAATTACTGTATTTCCTTGCTTCCAGCCCAAATCAGGTATTTACCAGAGAGCAGCTGTTAAACCGCATCTGGGGATATGACTATATCGGCGATTCCAGAACGGTCGATGTCCATGTCAAACGTCTCCGGGAAAAATTCACTGAAGCCGGCGACAACTGGAGCATTGCCACTGTATGGGGTGTCGGCTACAAATTTGATTTACACTAAGGAGTGCGCTTATGCGATTATTTCAACGTTCCTTTTTTGACAAGCTCATCCTCTTTTATATCATCTTAGGCTCTGTCTGTTTTCTGGGCATGGTATATTTTACCAATCACAACATCACCCGTCTTCTGATCAACGAGCGAACCACTTCCCTGCAGTCGCAGGCACGTCTGATCGCAACCCAGTATGCCAAAGATTATTTTGAAGGCGATCTTACCAATGTCGAACTGCTCGAACAGTTAAATTCCTTAAAAACACTGCTCGGCATCGATATCTGGATCACGGACAAAAACGGGCAGTTGATCGCGGCAAGCCAGACTGACACCAACAGCAATAACACGCCCACTCCGGTTCATTTATCCCAGCTTTCCGATCAACTGGATGTTCACCAGTCCTTTGTTAAAACCGGACATTTCTACGGTTGCTTTTCCACTGATACTTTAAGCGTCGGAATCCCGTTGATCTTAAAGGAACGGCAGGTAGGATATATCATTTTACATGCCTCTTTGGCAGATACGTCCGACATCAAATCCGGCATTTTAAAGGTGCTTTATCTTGCCTATCTTGTCGTCATGCTCCTGTCTTTATTACTGCTCCATCATTTTACGAAGCGTGTATTAGATCCTTTAGAGCAGATCAATCACACTGCCAGCGAATACCGGAAAGGAAATTTTGAATCCCCGCTTCAGGTGGAAGATAAAAACGAGATTGGTCAGCTTGCCGACTCCTTAAACGACATGGCAGATGAATTGCAGAAAATGGAGGAGTACCGGAAGAATTTTATTTCCAATGTTTCCCATGATTTCCGCTCGCCGCTCACCTCCATCAAGGGCTATTTAGAAGCGATCCAGGATGGCACGATCCCACCGGAACGGCAGGCACATTATATTGATGTAGTACTGGGGGAAACGAAGCGTCTGACCAAGCTTACTTCCGGCCTGATCGCATTAAATGACTTTAACAGCAATACGCTGATCTTAAAGAAAAAGATATTTGATATCAGTGAAATGATCCTCACGATCATGGACAGCTTTGAAGGAATTGCCATAAAAAAACAGGTGCGGCTGCTGCCGGATATTCCAGGCACTGCGGTCAAAGCTTATGCTGACCCCGATAAGATCTATCAGGTCATCTACAATCTGGTGGACAACGCATTGAAATTCTCCAACTCCGGCTCTGCTATTTTCGTAACCCTTCTGGTACAAGATGACGACAAGATCAAAATTTCCGTAAAGGACAATGGAGAGGGCATCAGTGACGACCATCAAAAGCATATCTTTGAACGATTCTATAAAGCAGATACCTCCCGCGGCAAAGACAAGGCAGGCTCCGGTCTGGGACTTGCCATTGTAAAGGAAATTATAAAAGCCCACAACGAGTCCATTACCTTACAGAGCAAAGAACACGAAGGGGCTGACTTTTCATTCACGCTGCCACTGGCACCTCACCAGCGGTAGTGATGTAACTGACCCTGACTTTCCAGATCTAAAAACTGATTCTGGCGCAGTGCCTCATAAAGCACGATCGCCACAGAATTTCCCAGATTTAAGGAACGCATCTCTTCCTTCATCGGAATACGGATCGCCGTCTCCTTATAGTCAAGCAGGATCTCTTCCGGGATCCCGGCACTTTCTTTTCCAAACATGATGAAGCAGTCTTCCTCATACTGCACATCCGTATAGCATTGTTTGGACTTGGTCGTTGCCATGTAAATCTTGGCGCCCGGATTCTTTTCTAAGAAATCTTCAAAATCATCATAATAATGCACGTCCAGCTTGTCCCAGTAGTCCATCCCGGCACGCTTTAACATTTTGTCATTGATATGAAAGCCGAGCGGACGGATCAGATGCAGGGATGTTCCCGTTGCCGTACAGGTTCGTCCAATATTTCCAGTATTTGCCGGGATCTCCGGTTCATGTAATACGATATTCATAATAAAATCTCCTTTCACAAAGAAAAAGAGGGCCGCAACCCTCTCAGCTTCTTTTATTTAGTCCAGCTTCATTGCCAGATTGACTTCAATCTTTTTGTCCGGTGTACCTTCATAATAAACCGGAATACAAAGGTTTGCTGCCGCTCCTTTAAATGACACATTACCTTTACACATCGTAGGGGGTGTGATATCAATACCAATTCCCTCCACAGAGAATACGGTTGATGCGTTACCCATGATCATGTTACCAAGCTCACAGATCGCACTCGTTGAAATCTCATCCAACTGCTGCACCGGCATCATCATCATCTTGCCGGCAATATCGCAAGCGACAGTATCCTCAAATGACAGCATAACTTGTCCTTTCATTTCACCCGTTACACCGATCATAATGACGATCGTGTCGTCTTTAAATTCACAATTCTTTACACTCGGTTTTCCAACTTTTGGATTATATCCACACATATCCTGTAGTATTTTGGTAGTAGCCATCAGAAAAACATTTACGTGTTCTGCATTTATAGACGCCATGCCTACTTACCTCCCATTCACATTATTAATCCTATCATACCATACTATGTCCCATCAATTCAACACATTTACCATCAGATTGGACAATTATTTCAGGATTTCAAAAAATCCTCGCGGTCATGTGCGTTACATTCTTTTTTAAAGTGCTGCTTCACATAAGCTTCGTCAAAACAGCGCAGCAGTTCATCCTTTCTGGCAGGCACCAAAAAGCGTTCCTCCTCGTCAAGATAGACAATTCTTGCTTTTTCTTTCGTCATGCTGCCTGCACATACGGCTTCCACCCCTGCCTTATGAAGTGCCATAACCATGCGCTCGGCATTGGCGCATGCGATCACCATACTGCCACTGCTATGCAGCAGATACGGATTCATATCAAAAAATTCCGCAATTTCTATGACCGGTTGTTTGATCGGGATACGTTTCAGATCAACGGAAACACCAAGTTCTGCTGCATTTCCCAGTTGAAATAACGCACCAAAGATTCCGCCATATCCGCTTTCCACCACTGCATCGAAGGGAATCTGCCGTAACACCTCATACTCCCTCTCATATCCAAACTGCGTCTCATATGCACGCACCGGAGCCAGAAATTCAGCCGCATACCGCTCATGCAGCGCATCATAATGTTCCTGTAAGACGTGATAAGCGCCGGATAAACCGACGCTTTTTGTAATTACAATCTGTGAATCTTTTTGAATGTGTAATCTCTGCATTTACTGTGTAACCTCTGTTGTATCCTGTGCAGCAGGTGCTTCTGTTGTAACCGGAGCCTCTGTTGCCTCTGCTTTGTGCTGCGTTGTCTTTTCCGCTTTCTGCTGTGTCGTTGCTGCCGTCTTATCCGGTTTCTTCTTGTTATCCTTTTTCTCATCTTTCTTCTCAGCATCCGCAGAAGCTTTCTTTTCTTTTGTTCCGACTGTCACACGTCTTGGAGATGCTGCATAGTAGCTGTTGTTGACCTCGCTCGTACTCTGCTCCACACCATCTACCAGCACACGCTTCCAAAGCTTTGCACGGTATCCTACATGCGATTTCTGCGTAACGATCTCCCTGCCTTCCTCAAGGTTTTTGTCCTTTGTCACAATATCTTTACCCGGATTGATCGTTTGTGTTTTCTCACTATAGTATTCGATCGAACGATTCTCTGCACGTGTTTCCTCACCATAGATCGTAAATGTGATATTATATCCGTTGACTGCTCCGGCAATGTATACCGGAACATCGTAGTTATTGGTAAATTTAAAATCCTGTCCGCCGGAATCGGATACGGCAGCATCAAAAGATACATCCACATAGCTGACTGTCATCTGATGGTTGTGCCGTTCTGTCACATCCAACTCTGATAACAATACTGCATTATACAACGTGGTAGATACCTGGCATACACCACCACCATAACTCTGGATCACTTCTCCGGCAGAATAGGAACCAGCCTTCTCATAACCGTTTTCCGCATTCAGCGGTGCGATCAGATCCATGACAGAAAATGTCTCGCCCGGATATACCACAGAACCGTTGATCTTGCTGCAGGCATTGGTAATATTCTTGATCCGCTCTGCGGTGGAAGTCGCAAAGCTTGTTGTATAAGTACCAAGCACATCCTTGATCTTTTCCATATCTTCTCTTGTATATTCCGGATCTGCCACATCGGCTTTCAATGCATAGGTCAGATTCTTCTTATTCCAGTTTTTATTGAGCAGTGTGTCAATTGCCTTTACATTGGAGTCCACCGGAACCTCGATTCCCTTCTGCTCATCAGTGATCACAAAGGAACCATTCTCTCTTGTGATCGTAGCATTCGTTGCAACCTTGCCAAAATGATCCGCATTGGCATCGATGTACTCCTGAAATGCTTCCTTATCAATCTGCTTTTTAATAGAAAAGTCGGTTCCTTTTCCCTCTCCTGCCCGGATCGCTTTGTAACGCTTTAACATAGAACCCTGTTTTCCAAGCTCGTACGCTTTCTCCACTGCATCCTTTGGATCTTCATAAGTTAATCCGAGACTTTCTAACGTCATCGCATCCTCATGATCCTCGTATGTAAAGGTGATCTCTTTGGAATTCAGTTCATCCTCATAGGCAACTACTTTGTCATAGGCTTCCTGTTTCTTTAATCCGCTGACATCACATCCGTCAATACTGATTCCTTCTCCGATCGTCTTGATATTCGCTACCGAACTTACAGTATGGTAAAAATAAGCAAGTACCGCAAGCAATGCAACGATCAGAATAACCAAAATACTGATGACAACTCTTTTTTTCGTACTCATTTAATCAGTCCCTTTTCTCTTTCATACTTTTTATCTGCTTTATTCTACCACAGAACATCCTGCAAAAACAGTCACAAAGTAACCATAATATTTGACAAAAAAGTCTTGTTTTTGTATATTTATAACGATGTGAGTGCTTTGTTTTCCTGCTCTAGAACAGACCGGATAACAGCATGGAGCATACCATGGCAAGAATCAAAACAATAATGATAACAGCCATGATTCTACGATTCTTTTTTTTGTTAAAATTGATCATACGACTCACCTCCTTGTCGTCTTAAATATAGAAAGGACATTGCTATGCCATTTTTTATCTTTTTCGTGATTTTTTGTCTCTGGCTCATGTATGAACTCAAAAAAAATACAAGACTTCATAAAAAACGATCCGATGCATTCTGGGAAGCAGAACGTCAGGCAGATAACACCAGGAAAAAGGATATCAGCCATCTTGCCTATCTGACGATCCCTTTTGACGAGCTGCCTCTGCAGGAATCCCTTCCGGATCAGGTCAAACGCTATCAGGATGCCATTCTCGCATTAAAGGATCAGCCCATCTTAAACTTAGGCGGACTGACCAATACGGAACTAAAAAGCACCTATGGTGCTGCCAATCTGGATGCACTGACCATCTGCGATACCAACTACACCACACTCGTATCCAATCTCGCCAGACTTGGTAACTACTACTATGAACAGGGCGATGACGAAAGGGCCAGAAAGCTCCTGGAATACGGTATCCTGATCGGCACAGATGTCAGCAGTAATTATGTAACACTCGCCCGCATCTATCTGAAACAAAATGAAACAGACCGCATCTACGATCTGATGGAACAGATCTCCGATTCCCATTCCCTTATGAAAGATTCTATTTTACAAAAGCTTCATGCACTGTTAGCAGAAGAATAATTCCTGATAAAAAGAAAAGCAAACCTTAGATACAAAGGTTTGCTTTTTCAATGCCGGCGACCGGAATCGAACCGGTACGGGTATCACTACCCACGGGATTTTAAGTCCCGGGCGTCTGCCAGTTCCGCCACGCCGGCAGGAAACAAAATGTTCCATGCGGTTTATCAACCGACAACAAAGATTATAACAAATGCCATTTCATTTTGCAAGTGTTTTTTTCTTTTTCTGCAACTTTTGCGCTTTTTTTCTTCTTCGCTTATAATAGGAGGTAGAAATTTCTTTCATCGGAAAGGAGAAACACTATGAAACTACTATTGACTGCAGTCAATGCCAAATATATTCATTCCTGCCTGGCGGTGTATGATCTTGCTGCTTACTGTAAGGATCTTCCCACCCATTGCATGGTAAAGGAATATACGATCAATCAGCAGGAGGAGCATATTCTGCAAAGCATTTATGAGGAGCATGCCGATATCGTCGCATTTTCCTGCTATCTGTGGAACATTTCCACTGTGACAAGTCTTGCACGGGAACTCAAAAAAGTGGCCCCACACGTAAAAATCTGGCTGGGCGGTCCGGAGGTTTCTTATGATGCCCCCGCCTTTCTCCAGAAGCATCCGTATATTGACCTGATCCTCTGCGGAGAGGGTGAGGAAACGTTCCGGGAACTTGTCCAATGTACCCTTTCCGGCAGTTCTTATGAACAGGTTTGCGGCATCACCTACAGATCATCTGACGAAGAAAACGCATCGGCAATCTGCTCTACTCCACCACGTCCCTACATTGATATGGATCGCATTCCATTCATCTATGAGGATTTCTCTGCCTTTGCCAATAAGATCATCTATTATGAAACGAGCCGCGGCTGCCCCTTCTCTTGCAGCTACTGCCTGTCTTCGGTGGATAAACGGGTACGCTTCCGGAGCCTTTCCCTTGTACTGCCGGAGCTACAAAAATTTCTGGATGCCCGTGTTCCTCAGGTAAAATTCGTTGATCGTACCTTTAACTGCCGCCATGAGCATGCCTATGCGATCTGGAGTTATATCAAAGAACATGACAATGGTGTGACCAATTTCCACTTTGAGATCTCTGCCGATCTTTTGAAGGAGGAGGACTTCCTGCTGTTTGAAACAATGCGTCCCGGACTGATCCAGCTTGAGATCGGTGTACAGTCCACAAATCCGGAAACGATCACAGCTATCCTGCGAAGCATGCAGCTTGCTCCATTGAAGAAAGCCGTAGCGCGCATCCACTCCTTTGGAAATATCCACCAGCATCTGGATCTGATCGCCGGACTGCCGAACGAAACCTATGACCAGTTCCGGGAAAGCTTTAACGAAGTATATGCCATGCAGCCGGATCAGCTCCAGCTCGGTTTTTTAAAGGTATTAAAAGGCTCTTATATGGCACAGCATGCAAAGGAATACGACCTTGTAACGCTCGACCGCGCACCGTACGAGGTGCTGTCCACACGGTGGATGAGCTATGACGATGTACTGCGGCTCAAAGGAATCGAGGAAATGGTGGAGGTCTACTATAACAGCGGGCAGTTTACACGCATCCTCTCTTATGTACTGCCCTTTTTTGAAGATGCATTTTCCTTTTATGAGATGCTGGCTTCCTATTATAAAGAACATGGACTGTTTGACCGGAAGCATACCCGGCTTATGCGTTATGAAATCCTGCGTGATATGCTGACGGAGCTTCGGCACGGCACGGATGCCTGTTTAGATGAATATCTGACCGCGGATCTTTATGCTACCGAACGCATTAAAAAACGTCCTTTGTGGGCAGCGAGCGAGACTGTCACAAAGGACGCAGCAAAACAGTTAAAAGACAGGAAATGGCGGCAGCTCCATCTTACACCAAAAGAGCAGGAAGCTGTCGAACATGCACTTTCCCACCGCACAGAACTTCATCTGGAGCAATATACCAACACCCTGCAAGGCGATATTTTACTCTATAATTATAGCAGCCGGCATCCCCTTACCAACGAGGCAGAAAGGATCCGGCTGTCAGGCACTTTATTTCAATGATAATTTAGCGATAGGTCTTTACAAGCCATTTCCCCATCGCACTCAGATCAGCGGTTTTAAAGCCGCTGGTTTTTTTAACGTTCGGCTTTAACAATGAGGCAGTTTCTGCTTTGTTTGACAGACTCCAACAGCAGTAACTGACCTGATACTGATCCAGCAGCTTGATCCAGGCATTGGCAGAAGCCTGATCGATTGCTCCTCCTCCGGATGCTTCACAGCCGGAAAACTCCGTACAAAAGATCGGCAGACCTTTTTTTAACGCAGTTTCGCATTTGGCACGATAGCTGTCTTTATGAGTTGCAGCATAAAAATGAATGGCATACATCACATTTTTATATTGGGATAGCGGAGAAGCGGCTGCCACATCCACATCCTGTGACCAGTTTGGGGTTCCGACGATCACGATCGCCTTTTTATTCTGCTTGCGGATCACCGGAATCACTGCTTTGGCATAGGATTTGATCGTCGCCCAGCTCGTCCCACCATTCGGTTCATTGCAGATTTCATAAAGGACGTGTTTTTCCTTCTTGTATTTGGAGGCCATCTTTTTGAAAAATGCTTTAGCTTCTTTCTGGTGTGCCTTTGGTGTGCGGTCATTTAACACATGCCAGTCGATGATCACGTACATGCCAAGCTTTTTCGTTGCTTTCACGACATCGTCGATCGTTGCCAGCAATTTTTTCCTGCTGGCAGCATCCGTCACACAGTAGCCATTATATTCCTCAGTATACATTGCCACACGGACAACATTTACGCCCCATTCATCTCTGAGGTTGGCGATTGCTGCTTCATTCATGTACGGGTATCCCACATCCCAGTTAATACCATGGCTTGATACCCCCTTTAGCTGTACCGTCTCTCCCTGTTCATCTACCAGATGGGTTCCCTTGACACTAAGTCTTCCATGCTCGCCAAGGCAGGTCTTTGCATAAGGGATATTTTTCCGCTTGCCGGTCAGAGTCACATTTGCTCCTGCTGCACTCATGCAGTTACCCAGAATCAGAACCAGACATAACAGCAATGCTGCACCTTTCTTTTTCATACTATCACTCCCCTATTTGTTTTATTTTCCTGCAAAGGCCTCAAAGTCTGATACGATCTCATCGGTATGATCGGAGCAGACATAGATCACATAATCGCCGCAGGATTTCACAACGGCACCATCTAAACGGGAATACTGTTCCGGAACATAGTCCTTAAAGGATTCCTTCTGGCTCTCCAGACGTTTCTTCGCTCCTGCTAACACTGCATCAACACGGTCTGCGGATGCTGCCTTGATAACTACCAGCTCATCTGCTAACGCAACGTCTGCGATCACACCGGAACATTCTGCAATATCAGCATCTTCCAGCTCATAATAGTATGCGATCTTCTCCTGATCCAGTGTCTGTGTACTGGAAAGACCAAGCTTTGATGCCTCCTGTTCCACCCATGCTTCTACTGTCTGTGCCTCGGAAGCTTCGCTGGTATCGTTCGTGCCGGCTGCTTCCTTTGTTGTTTCCTGCTTTTTGTTATTCTCTGCTGCCTCATTTTTATTTCCACGGCTCATCACAAAGACCAGTCCGATCAGGCAGACTACAACAACCACAGATAACACGCCAAGCGTGATCTTTTGTTTCTTATCCATAATACATTTCCTTTCTAACGCATTTCATCTTTAATATAGTTTACCCATTTGGTATACGCATTTACTTTTAAATGATATCCATCCGAACTGACTTTAGAAGACAGACAATTCTTCTTTGTCACGTAGCGGGAGTGGATATCCACATAGCTGGTATAATCATAAGAGCTGCTCATTTTTTTCAGCCGCTTGTTCATTTTCTCGATCCGCTCATTGGAAAGCCGCTTATGGGATTTGGCAAATTTGGACGTAACCGGAAGCAGTGACTGCACATAGATCTTTGTATTCGGAAGTTTCTTATGCAGCTTCTCAAGCAGAGTGCGGTAGTTGCTCTCAATATCAGAAAGCGTATAACCGGAATAATTCATGTCATTGATACCGAGCATGACAAATATGTATTTCGGTTTTTTCTTCGTGATCGTTTTGATCTTTTTCTGCGCCTGCTCAATGCTTAAGCCCTTTTTTGCAACCAGATTTTTGGTCTTGACATAACCATATAAGCCAAGTCCCTCTGTCAGGGAGTCTCCCAGGAAGACCGCCTCCTGAAACCGCTGCTGGTTGGCACGCAGAATATCTGCCTCGATCACTTCCTCAATGGATTCCATATAGTTGTCCGGCTCCGGTGCGATCACCGCCTGCTCAAATGTCACAGACACCTCGACAGGTTTTTCCTCTTTCTTTCCGGAACGCACCACGATCGCACCCACGATCAACACGATCAGAATCACATCCACGGCTAAAAAGATTGGAAAAAACAGGCTCTTTTTCGTTCCGTTTCGATTGCTTTCTTCCCCGTTCCGATTGCTCATCTTAAAACGCCTCCCATAATCCAGTGTATATTACAGTGCCTTTAAGATAACACCTGAGATCTTAGGTAATGTGATCGTCAGTGTGTTATTTTGTACTCCATATGACTTTGGTTCCATCGAATATCCCTGCTCACTTGTTTCCATTAACTGGCATAACATCATGCCGCTTGACATTCCGATCTGCCAGACCGGGATTGTGATCGTCACATCCTCATAGTTATTATTGATGCAGATCAAATATTTCTCCTCGTCATCAAAACGACCATACGCCAATACCTTATGTGCGCCATAGACAATCTTTACTGATCCGGTCTTTAACGCCTTGCTCTGCTTATGCAGGGCGATAATATCCTGATGGAACCGGATCAGCTCCTGATCCTCTCTGCCCCATGGATATCCCCGGCGGTTATCCGGATCCGTCCAACCGCAAAGTCCGGCTTCATCTCCGTAATAAATTGTTGGTGCCCCCGGCCATGTCATCTGGATCACAACAGCCTCCCGGAATACGCCCTTGTTGACATTTTCATTGGCTGCTTCCGGTCCCAGTGACGCGGTACGTCCCACCTTACGGTTCGTTCTCGTTAAGAACCGGGAATGATCGTGATTGGAAAGCTCGTTCATCGCAACCTGCAGCGAGTTCGTGTGAAATCTTGTCATGTGATGCTCCATTGCTCCTTTAAAGCTGTCTGCATTTCCGAGAAGATCTCCGATAAACTCATCACTGTGCTTTTCCATACCGGTTAAAAACCAGGTCACAGGCTCCATGAATGCATCATAGTTCATGACCGTATCCCACTGATCTCCGGCAAGCCAGCTTCCCGGATCTCCATAATGCTCTGCTAAAATGATCGCATTCGGATTGGCTTCCTTTACCGCCGTTCTGAAGTCCCGCCAGAACTGGTGGTTAAATTCCTCGGAATGTCCGAGATCCGCCGCCACATCCAGACGCCATCCATCGGCGTTGTATGGTGGAGACACCCACTTGCG
Source organism: Lachnospiraceae bacterium (assembly GCA_050874905.1). Classification (GTDB taxonomy): domain Bacteria; phylum Bacillota; class Clostridia; order Lachnospirales; family Lachnospiraceae; genus NC2004. The sequence goes on along the minus strand of JBNMLP010000016.1, from coordinate 45,185 downwards.
TCCAATATTTAAAATGTATTCGTAAAGCTTTTTGCTTCCTTCATAATTGAGCTTTGGCAGGGTATCATGTCCCCACCAGCCATCGTATGCTTTGTTGTATGGCCAGCTTCCACCGTCATAAAACTGATAGAAGCTGTGATATGGGCTGTCCTCTGCCACGTAAGCACCCTTTTCGTAGCCCTCCTGATTTTCATAGATCCGTTCCCGGTCGATCCATTTATTAAAGGAACCACTGTGATTGAATACACCGTCCAGGATGATCTTCATGCCACGGCGGTGAACTTCCTCCACCAGCTCAATAAACAACTGGTTGCTGGCTTCCAGATTCCGCTTGTCCGTCACGCGTGAAATATATTTGGTAGCTTTGGAATTGTCTGTTTCTCCCGGCGGAAGTACTTCCCCTTCATCCACCACGATCCGTCCAAAATGCGGATCGACATAATCGTAATCCTGAATATCATATTTATGGTTGGATGGAGAAACGAAGATCGGATTTAAGTAAAGTACCTCGACGCCAAGGTTCTGCAGGTAATCCAGTTTGTCCATGACCCCCTGGAGATCGCCCCCGTAAAACTCTCTGACATCCATTGCCTTTGGATAGCTGTTCCAGTCCTCTTCCTTGTGTACCGGCTCTCCGATATAGGCATACTCACCATTGACAACATCGTTGGTCGGGTCTCCATTGCAGAAACGATCCACGTAGATCTGGTAAAAGATCGCGCCTTTTGCCCAGTCCGGTGTATAAAAGCCCGGACGTATCTTAAAGTTATAATAGGGATTCCAGTCACGATCTACTCCACGGGCATGGTAGTAGCACATGCTTCTTCCGGAATAGACCTCAAAGTAATACTCCACCGGATCCTTTCCCGGCGGGATCACACCTTCAAAATAATCAAACATGCGATCCGAAAATGCCCGGTACATCGTCACTTTTGTATCGTTATAGCATAACAGTACCCGGTCCACATTGTCCTTTGCCGTGCGAAGACGGACTGTGATGGAGTCCTCGCAGGAAGGCTCTGCCGGAATGCGGTAAAAGGAAGTGCCATCGGAAAACAGCGCATCCGTATTGAGCACCGGCATGGACTGCCTGATATAATATAACTTTTTTTCATTTGCCGACAACCCGGCGGTATTTACATGAAATTCCATAATCCGTTCTGCTTAAAAAGCCCTACCCTCATTTCTTATTCTTCTGTCTGGTTAGCGGAACTGTCCACCTGTGCTCCCTCATTCTCTGCATCCTCAAACAATGCCTCAAACTCCTGCTGATTGATGCGTTCTTTCAAAAGAAGCTCCTCTGCACAGCGGTGCAGCACGCTCATATTCTCCAAAATAATGTTCTTTGCATCCTGATAGCACTGATCGATAATAGCTTTGACCTCTTTATCGATCGTCTTTGCCACTGCCTCACCGTATGGTCTGGCATGACCAAGATCACGTCCTAAAAAGACTTCATCATCTTCTTGTGTTTCATAATTTACAAGGCCGAGTTTCTCTGACATACCGTACTTTGTCACCATGGCTCTGGCGTAAGCGGTTGCCTGTTTGATGTCCTGGGAAGCTCCCGTTGTAATATCGTCAAAGATCAGCTCCTCTGCAATACGTCCGCCGAGTCCGACCATGATGTCCTGGATCATCTTTCCCTTTGTCATGAAAACGTTGTCATTTTCCGGAAGCGGCATCGTATAACCTGCGGCACCCACACCGGTCGGAATGATCGAAACTGTATAAACCGGACCAACATCCGGAAGCAGATGATATAAGATTGCATGTCCGGTCTCGTGATAAGCTGTGATCTTGCGCTCCTTCTCCGGCACCAGACGGCTCTTTTTCTCCGTACCGATACCGACCTTGATGATCGCCTTATCAATATCTGCTTTCTTAATGAAGCGGCGCTGTTCTCTGGCAGCTAAGATCGCTGACTCATTCATCAGGTTTTCCAGATCCGCACCGGAAAATCCCGCAGTCGTACGTGCGATCTCTTCCAGATTGACATCCTCTGCCAGTGATTTATCCCGTGTATGCACATGCAGGATCTCCAAACGTCCTTTTACATCCGGTTTTCCAACGGAAATCTTACGGTCAAATCGTCCCGGACGAAGAATCGCAGGATCTAAGATGTCCACACGGTTCGTTGCAGCGATCACAATGATCCCTTCGTTGACTGCAAATCCGTCCATCTCCACGAGCATCTGGTTCAGGGTCTGCTCGCGTTCATCATGTCCGCCGCCCAGTCCGCTTCCACGTCGTCTGGCAACGGCATCGATCTCATCGATGAAAATGATACATGGCGCATTCTTCTTGGCTTCCTCAAACAGGTCACGCACTCTGGCTGCACCGACACCGACAAACATTTCCACGAAATCAGATCCGGAAATGCTGAAAAACGGCACCTTTGCTTCTCCGGCGATCGCCTTTGCCAGCAATGTCTTACCGGTTCCCGGAGGGCCTACCATGATCACGCCTTTCGGAATCCTTGCTCCGGCATCCATAAACCGCTGTGGTTCCTTTAAGAAATCCACGATCTCTCTTACTTCTTCCTTTTCTTCCTGTAATCCGGCAACCTTTGTGAAATCCACATCCATGTCCTCTGCCCGGATCACCTTCGCCTTGCTCTTGCTGAAGTTCATCATACGGCTGTTTCCGCCACCGCCTCCGCCGGCTCCGGCAGTCATCATAAAGAACACAAACACAAAGACAACGGTCATCAAAATATAGGGAAGGATGCTCACCCAGATACTAGGCCGGTCAACATCCGTCATATGCACCTCGACATCGCTATAGTCGCTGGTCACATGATCTACCACCGCCGTTACATCTGATACATAAAACTGCTTCGTACCCTTTCCCTTGATACTGGCAGCCACGACACCGGTCGGTACTTCCTCATTCTGTTTTATTACTATCTTTGTCACATCTCCGGCTTTCAAATCCTGCTCAAACTGATTGACAGTATATTCATCCGTTGTATTCTGGGAATTCAGATAATAAAAATAAACACCCAGACACAACACGATCAGTAAGATCAGGTAAAAACCAAATCCGCTTTTTAATCGATTATTCAACTTGGTCTCCTTTCCACTGCAACTGGTCGATATTCACTGCTTTTCTATTCGTCGTCTTCCACGATTCCGATGTAAGGAAGGTTACGGTACTTCTGTGCATAGTCTAACCCATATCCTACAACAAATTCATCTGGAATGGAAAATCCGGTATACTTCACATCTACCTCTACTTCCCGACGCTCCGGCTTGCTTAAAAGCGTACAGATCTCAATGCTCTTTGGATTACGCTTTTTCAATACCGGGATCAGGTAGCTTAACGTCTTGCCGGAATCAATGATGTCTTCCGCAATCAGCACCTCTTTGCCCTCCAACGGCTCATCCAGATCTTTGACGATCTTTACAATACCGGACGATGATTTCTCATTGCCATAGCTGGAAATGCACATAAAATCAATGGACACCGGAATGGTGATCCGCTTTGCCAGTTCGCATGCAAAAAAAGCCCCGCCTTTTAAAATGCAGATCAAATGTACTTCTTTGCCTTCGTAATCCTTGCTGATCTGTGCACCAAGATCATTGATCCTGGCATCTACTTCTGCTTCTGTCAATAAAACCTTAATGTTATCCTCTGCCATTTCTTTCTCCTTTATTCCTTCGGTAATTCTTTATATGTGACCTCAGCAATACGTTTCGTATGCTCCGTCACATAATACATCGGATTGACCCGATAACCTACGATCCACACGATCTCTTCTCCGTCACACAAAAGAGGGATCTGCTCCCGAAGCGGTCGTGGAATTTTCTCATCAATAAAAAACCGCGAAAGCTTTTTTTGATGTCCCGACGCATCCATCGTAAAACGATCTCCCGGCTTTGCTGTACGAAGCAACAGAATACCCTTTATTTTATCATAATCCAGCACTTTCGTATAGGTTTTTTTCGGAATTTCTTGCGTTTTATCCCAATTTTTCACAACCGTGGAAATCTCTCCCAGTGCAGCCCCTGCCGTATTCTGCTCCGATTCTTTTTCTACATAAAACCAGTCGTAGCGCAGCACACCGCAAAGTCCCTTCCCCAATGAGAGCGACTTTTCACCTGCCTGCCCCTGAAGCAGCAGCTTTTGTGCCGCCAGAATATGCGCCGCCTTGCCATCTACATCCTCTGCTTTCATTTGCCCGATCATCTGGCGCAGCACCTCTTTTTGCAGCACCTGCGGCAGGCGCAAAAACTCTGCCCTTGGAAACCTGACGGCATACTGCTGTCCTGTTTCCCCCTGCAAATGTTCCAGAAACTGTTCACATACCGCCTGTGCCTGACCGCTTAGATATTCCGAGATCTCTCCTGCCTGTTCGCACACCATCACCATGTGCTTTACCGCCTCTTCGTTGATCCGGCACAAGGATGGAAGTACTTCCTTGCGGATGCGGTTTCTGGCATAACAAAGCGATGCGTTGGTAGCATCTACGCAATAAGGCTGCTCCCATGCTGCAAGCAGCGTCAGGATCTCTTCCCGGTGCAGACAGAGCAGAGGACGCAGCAATGGAATCTCCCGGTAGCGGCTGACTGCTGCCATACCGGAAAGCCCTTTGATCCCCGTTCCTCTTGCCAGACGGTAAAGCAGCGTTTCTGCCTGATCCTCCATATGATGTGCCACTGCGATCGCACTCTTTTCACAGCGGCCGGCAGCCTCATAAAAAGCATCGTAGCGAAGCTTGCGTCCGGCTTCCTCCTCCGTCATTTTCTGTGCTTTCGCATACGCCCGCACATCAAACTTGCGGATCTCACACACGATGCCGTGTGCGTCACAAAATTCCTGCACAAAGGAAGCATCACGGTCTGCTTCTTCTCCCCGTATCCCATGATGGATATGTACCACGCTAAGATGATAACCGTATCTGTTCTGCAAATATAGCAGCACCCGCAAAAGACACATCGAATCTGCCCCGCCGGATACTCCTGCCACGATATGTTCCACATCAGCAAGCATATGAAATTGTTCGATATAGGACTGAATCCGCTGTAACATCCAACTGTCCTCTCTTTATTTTATGCAAAATGTCTCATAAAATTATTATGGCACATCCCTCCTATTTTTTCCATATCGAAAACGCAAGAATCGTCATATCATCCTTTACCGTGGAAAGCTCTGTTCCGGTCACCCGTTGATAAAGCTCCTGTGCCACCGTTTCCGGATTTTTGGATTCAATCTGTTCCAGCTGCTCCTTCAAAAACAGCTCCTTCTGCTTTGCCATCACCAGATCCATCACACCGTCCGATACCATGATGATCATATCGCCATCCCGCACATCAAACTCCATGGCATCACAGTCCATCGTACAAAATACCCCTGCCGGAAGGGAAGTAGATACCAAAAGATCTACCTTGCTGCCCTGTTTGATATAAGTAGCGGCAGCTCCGACCTTTACCATCCGCGCTACCCCACAAAACAGATCCAGCCGGAAAAAGTCAAGCGTGGCATAGCTTCCTCTCTGGTCATCCATCGCAAGCACGCTGTGCGCCAGTTGGATCGCCATGTCCTCCTGAAATCCCGCCTCTAAAAATTCTTCCAGAAGCTCGATCAGCAATGCACTCACCCTGCCGGCTTCCGCTCCTGTTCCCATGCCGTCCGAAAGCATGGCATAGAACCGTCCGTGTTCCTCCTCCAGATAAGAGAAATTGTCTCCATTTGCCCCTTCACGAAGTGCCAGCCGTCTGACCGCATGCTGCACACGGTAAACCGGCTCCTCCTCAAACACATATACCTCATACTTTTTTGTCACAACCGCCTTGCAGCCATCCGCCGGGCGGTATGCACACGGATAAACCTTGGAGATATGGGTGGCAAGTTCCTTCGCCGTCATCAGATGTCCCACCGGGCACTGTGCTACCACGTAGAGCAGATCCGGCTGCTTGTCCCGCTTTCGGTAAAGCACCTGCCGCACATTGACATGACGGGCTTTCAACCGGATACGAAGCAAGATCTCCAACGATTCATCCCGTCCGCAATCCTCCATCAGCTCGCCGCTGAAATCGTTCATCTGCCTTGCAATATCTCCCACCTGTGCGGCAAGAATCTCCCGGCTTTCCACCAGCTTTTCCGCAATGATATGGTTGCTCTTGGCACGCTCATAGCTGATGTTTGCTCCGATCATAAATGACTCCTGATTGCCGCAGTGGTCGGCAAATTCCTGCGGAATATCTTCCAGACAAAGCCCGCCCCGTTTTTCCAACGCCTGAAAAATGGAACGCGCCGCCCGGTAGGTCTCCTCCGGTGCCTCCTCGCAATGTTTTCGCATGCTGCACTGGTCACATACATTTTCCTTCATCTGCATATACATGGTAGAAATATCCTGCTCACTAAAACAGCTCTCCGGCTTCGGCAGTCTGTCAAGGCTTGTCGAAAGCTTATAAAACCCCCCGGCAAAATCCCGCATTTTCTCGCGCACACTGCGCCCGAGCTGCTCCTGCAAAAGATCCATGACTTCGTTTTCGTTAAGCTGCTGCCGCGTCAGCCAGTCCTTTGGAAGCAGCAGGAAAATGGCGCCTGCCGACACAAGCCCCTTTAAGGAATTGGATGCCAGCGATACATCATCGATGCCAAACTGGACAAGCAGCACCACAAGTGCCATTCCTAAAAACACACCGATGCGCCCCATTTCCTTCATCGCCCCGGCGCACACACCAAAGAGCGTCACCAGTCCAAGCACCGAAAAATCCTGAAGCTGGTAGGCGAGTACCGCTCCGGCAAGCGCACCGACCAGCGTGCTTTCCAACAGACCATACATATATGCCACCACCAATATGGCAAGATAGCCTATGCACTCTGCCACAGCAAAGGTATCATACAGCGTACCGGGAAGTCCGTAAAGCACCACCATAAAAAGGATGACACCGCTGATGAACAGCTTCCGGTTTCCGCCTCCTGCCCGGATCAGCTGCCATTCCTTTTTGGAAAGCGCATGGGTAAATATGTAAGACAGGCAGGTGACAAGCACACTCTCCAGTGCCGCCTCCATAAATGCAAGCAGCGTGGTACGGCGGTTCTCCCACATATAGGACAGCCTTCCAAAATCCGGAACAAACAAACTGTGCTCCACAGAACCAAAAAAGGTATCACTTCCCATCTGGGCAACAAACAGACACACACCTGCCATCAGGCATAGCCTAAAGGTACTGGTCTGCTTCTGCCGCGCAAACACCTGACTGGCAACAAAAAATAAAAATAAAAACAGCAAAAAGGAAACCACGCCGCCTGCTGATCTGGTGCTGGCAACTCCGAGCAGCATCGCACACGCCAACGCTACACTGCTGAGTGATAAAGCATGTGCCGCCGTAAAAAATGCTGCCGCCAGCGGATTCATATGGAAGCAGACTGCTCGTCCCACAAAAAATCCGATCACACACAAAAGCACCTGTTCCCTTGTTATTTTTTTGCCCCGCAACATAAAAAATCCCCCTGTTTTACAATGTTTCCATCCATACGATTTGCATTATAAAACAGAGGGAAGTTAAGATTTTGTAGAATAAAGGGAGCACCTTATCTTTTACGCAGAAAGTGTTACCCGTTCATTTAAAAAACCTTTGGTCATGATCGCACAAAGGATAAAACCGCTGACCAGATTGACCCCTGCGGTAAGAAATACCTGCCCGGCACTGATCTGCTGCGTCAGCACATTGCGAAGTGCCATACTGGAGCCGTAAAGTGGGATAAGATACGACGTTGTGCTTGTCTCCTTTGTGACAAACATCGTCATCATACCCATCACGATGACCAGCATATACGCCGGCATCAGATAAGTGGAAGCCTCTTTCATATTTTTCGCAAATACCGCACACACGCCGATGATCGCCACGTAGAAAAAGACAAGCGTTACGATCAGAAGCAGCAGTGCCGCTCCCTGAAAGAAGCTTAAGGAAAAACTCATCCCCGACGCACTTAAAAAAAGGGCAAATGCCGGGAAAGAACAAAGCATTACGATCCCATAATCCAGTGCCGAAAGTGCAGAAAGTACCATCAGTGCCAGCAGCTTTCCATATATGATATGACTGCGCTTTACGGGAGTTACGAGCATCGTTGCCAGCGTTCCCCGCTCCTTTTCCCCGGCAAATGCATCCGTTCCCAGATTCATTACCCCGGCAAACAGCAGCATACAGATCATATACGGGATCAGACTTCCGAGCATTTTTCCGCCCGCCTTGTCCTCGTCCTGCACCACACTGTCCTTCGTCTCCTCATTGACCGTAAACACCTGCACATCCGCAAGCGATCCGATCCGTTTTTTCAATAGTGTATTGCGGTACTCCTCCAGATACGTGTCAAATGACTCCTTCGCCGCGCTGGAATAATCCTCGCTCGGATTATAATAGGTCTTTACCTGCGGCACAGCATCGCCGGTCTGGTAGGAAGATACCTGTTTGGAAAACCCTTCCGGAAATACCACCAAAAGATCCAGCTCGCCGCTTTTAAGCTGCTCCTTGTAAGCGTCAAGCTTTACTTCCTCTCCCACTTCGCATCCGTTTTCTTCCTTCTCCTTCGCAAGCATTTTGGAAAAATCCTCCGGCGCATTCACCAGTACGACATCCGACACATGTGCGCGGATGTCATTTTGCATGTTGGTGACAAGCAAAAGCATCACGCCAAAGATCAGTCCCATCAGTACCAGTGGCAGCACAAACAAGCCTAAGAGCATTTTCTTGTCAAATAATACACGCCGCAGCTCCTTGCGGAATATGGCTCCAATCGCACTCATGAGATCTCCTCCTTTTTCTGTTCACAGTAAATGGCAAAAAATGCCTCCTCCAGATCACCGGCACCTGTTTTTTCCAGTGCCTCATCAAGCGTTCCTTCAAATACACTCTTTCCGTCAATGATCATTGCCATGCGGTCACAGAGCTTTTGCGCCTCACTCATCACATGCGTGGAAATGATGACGACCTTGCCCTGCTCTTTGAGATAGCGCAGATAATCCGTCACCGCCCGCGCTGTAATAATATCCAGACCGTTCGTCGGCTCATCAAAGATCACCACCTGGGGATCATGCACCAGACTGACTGCGATCGCCACCTTCTGCTTCATTCCCGTCGAAAGCTCCTCTATTTTCTTGTGCTGGAACGGAATGATGCCAAAGTAGGTAAATAACTCCTCTCTGCGCCGCTCTATCTCCTCTTTTTTCATGCCGTGCAGCGTGCCGAAAAATCCGAACAGATAATGCGGGGAAAATACCGGATCGAGTTTACATTCATTTGTTAAAAACGCGATCTGTTCCCGCACCGAATCCGCCTGTCTGACCGTATCATATCCCTGCACCAGAATAGAACCCTCCGTTGGTTTTAATAAAGTTGCGATCATGCGCAGCGTCGTCGTTTTTCCTGCTCCATTGGGTCCGAGCAGGCCAAAGATCTCGCCCTTATCCGCATGAAACTGTACACGGTCTACCGCCAGTTTTTGGCGGATTTTCGTCCGGAATTCCTTTTGCTGCCGCTTCGACAGCTTATATACCTTCGATACTTCCTTTACCTCGATCATCGTAGCTCCTTTCTTACGCAAACGGGTAAAAAGAAAAGCACTTAAAATAATTTAAGTGCTTTCCGTTTTGTGTTTTGTTCTTGTTCCCCCGCCGAAACTGAATAACCGCTACTCCTTGGCTTTAAACAGGATCTCTCCATCCTTTACCATACCAAGCTTTTCGCGTGCCACCTCTTCTATGTACTCATCTGTCTGCATATAGGTTTCCTGATTATCCAGTTCTTTTTTCTTCTCTTTCGCCGTATCGATCTGCTGATGCAGCCGGCTCTGTTCCACTGCCAGTGCACTGCTTGTCTTTGTCAGCCTTGCACGTCCCGTCAACATGGAAATACTGAGAACGACGGCAACGAGGGCAACAATCCACATTCCTTTTTTGGTTTTCACCCTGCTTCGTTGTCTTCTACTCATAAAACTACCACCCGCTAGTTATTGATAATTATTATTTTAATGGATTTCACAATATTTTTCAAGAAATTCTTCATTTTTCCACAAATTATACGAAAAGGTGCCACGATCCACCCAAAAATCCACTTTGTTATCGTAAAAATGTGCCAAAGAATGATCGTAAACAGACTGCGTACTCCGTTGTGAAACAGAGCATAATAAACCAGTGCCGCTGCAATTTCACAAAGGATGACATAAAAGGAGGGCGAACCGCTCCGGTAACGGTAAAAGATCGCATAGGTCACTCCCACAAACACCGCACAGAAAATAAAGTCCTCCACTACGACATGCCATCGTTTTTCCCTGCAGCAATTTGCGCATTGCTGCACAGGAAAGCTGCCCAGCCGTTTGAAGCATTGCTGTTTTTCATACTTTTTTACCCGCCGGACTGCCCGGAACAGATCAAATAACAGGCACAGGAAAAATCCGGTCAGCACACTCACCCAGAGCAGATGTACCTGATCTTTGATCACTGCGGACACCAAAAGCTCCTCTTTGGCAGAAAGCATATAGTCTCCCATAGCCGCCCCCATCATTTAAACAATCTTGTAAACAGGCTCTCTGCCTTTGCCCCCGTGGAAAGATCCGAATAGACAAGAGAATCGACGCGCCCCTCTAATGCCACCTCTCCTTTTTCTAACATCAGGCGCACAACGTGCAGATCCTCCCCCTTTATTTCAAGCATTCCAAGCTCTGTGTCCAGAAGCACCTGCACGGTATCAAAGGCAAGTACGTCCCGCACTCCGGTCACCAGAGCCTGACTCCGGTTCGTCAAAGATATTTTCTGTGTATTCGCGATGCGTAATTCTTCCATCTTTGTCCCTCCTTTTTCCACATGCTAAAGCCTATGCAGAAATACACGCAGATAGAACTATAACTTGATCAAAGATATTCGTACATCGATTCCGCCTGTTCCTTTTTCACGGTTTCTGCAATCTGCAAAACACGCACCGCTACACTGCGGTTTCCAAACTGGATCTCTATCACATCGCCCACCTTTACGTTATAAGAGGCTTTGACCGCCTTATCATTTACCAGCACCCGTCCGGCATCACAGGCTTCATTTGCCACAGTGCGCCGTTTGATAAGCCGGGATACCTTTAAATATTTATCTAATCTCATATGCTATTCTCCTTAAACCCAAAAGAAAAAGGCTGTTTCCAGATGAAACAGCCTGTCTTTCTTATCGCTACCCAAAATTACTTATTTACTACGTCCTTTAATGCCTTACCAGCTTTGAACTTAGGTGCTTTTGAAGCTGCAATCTTGATGGTCTTACCTGTCTGAGGATTGCGTCCTTCACGAGCGGCTCTTTCAGATACCTCAAATGTACCGAAGCCAACTAACTGGATCTTTCCACCCTTTGTTAACTCCTCTGTAACAACATCAGTAAATGCCTTTAAAGCCTTCTCTGCATCTTTCTTAGATAATTCTGTTTTCTCAGCGATAGCTGCAACTAATTCTGTCTTGTTCATCGGATTAGTTCCTCCTCTTCGTATTATGAAAATAATATTGTTCACCATATGGTGATGGGACACGTTTCGCACCCATTTGCCCTGCAAATGCTACGTTCGTGCTTGAAACGCTACATGTTATGTTATACCGTTAATCCCATATTTTGTCAAGGCAAAATCCCCTTTTTCCCTTGTATACAAGGCTTTTTATGTAAAACAGAGAATTTTCTTTCAAAAAAACACGGAAATGTCCCGGACTTTGTGGCTTTTGCACAGAAAACACTACATCAAATAGGTCCGTACGTCTTCAAAGCCCTGATCGATCATCTGCCGGTTGATCGAGTAAAATACTTTGTGCTCCGTTTTGCTGGCAAGGATCAGCTTACACTCCTCTAAAATCATCAGATGATGCTTGATCGTTGCCGGAGTTAAATGCAGTTTTTTGGAAAGCTCCTGTCCATAGGACGGATGGATCGCAAGCTGTTTTAAGATCGTCAGACGGTTTTCATCACTGATCGCCTTTAAAAACTGACACATCATACGGCTCTGATTCTCATCGTTATACCACTGGATCGCTTCTTTTCCCAGTACGATGTAGCCCTCCTGGCTCATGTAATCATGAATGGACAAGCGTTTCATCTCCACCGGATCAAACAGGCTTAAATGGATCGTGATACGATACGGCCAGCGTCCCTGTTCAATACGGAATTCCTTCTTAAAATAGCGGTTTACAAAATCGGTCGGCATCAGGAACAACTGCTCCATATATTTCTTCTGGACCTCTGCCAGCGTTTTCTCTACTTTATCCTTTACCTTGGAATAGGCTTCCTTATAAAACTTACGAAGCAGCACCAACACCTTTTTGCGGGTTTCTCTCGGAGATTCCAGACATTTCACCACGTTCTTTCTCGTGGAATCATCGATCACCTGACACTCGCGCACATAAAGCTTCATCAGTTCCACACTGTGTTTTACTTCCGACCAGTCTCTCGGATAACGGGCATGATATTTGGAAATATACATTCCGCCGACATAGTTGCAAAATACCACGTCATCGCTGCCCTCTATTGCATATAACATCTCATCCACTGTTGCGGTATGATAATCCACCGCATATGCCTCAATGATCCCGGATATATTAAGGTTATCATATAACCACATGATCTCCTTCTTCATATCCTTCGTAAAACGTTCTTTTAATTTCTGCTTGATCGCAAGATCATTTTCACTGATCACCACGCCATCCGGCACGGGTTTGCTGTTGTGTTCACATAAAAACTCGATCGCTCTTGCAAATTCAAAACATTCATTGTACTGAATGCGTACCTTACTCTTAATTTCGTTCTTCAACTGGTCCATAAAACTAGCTCCTTTGTCTTTTAATTAGATACTTATCTAATGGGAGTATAGCATATTTGCCAGATTTTGAAAAGGGTTATTAGACACATATCTAATAACCCTCTCCAGATATATACATTTTTGCCAGTTCTTTACCCTTCCATCTGTCGTCCGAGGAAGTCTGCGGCAACGGTTGCCATTTTCAGTTCATTTTCTCCTAAGTGGGAGTCTTCTTCCTGATCCAGTATGACAACTGCCCCGATGGCATCTCCTTCGCAGATGATCGTTGCTGCCGCCTGTGCATAAAACGGGATCAAGCCTTCTGCTACCGGAATAAAATCGGGATCACCGCTATGTGCCACCTGATTTCTGCGGTCTTCGATCAGCTCCTCCATTTCCTTATCGATCTCCTTGCCCTTCAGATTTTTCTTTTCTCCTCCTGCTGCCGCAATGATCTGATCCCGATCACAAACGACTGTGGTTTTCCCAAGCAGACTGGAAATAGAATCCGCATAAGCCTGTGCAAATGTGGATAATTCTCCGATCGGAGAGTATTTCCGTAAGATCACATCTCCCTCATGGGAGGTATATATTTCTAATGGATCGCCTTCCCGGATCCGAAGCGTTCTTCTGATCTCTTTTGGAATCACGATCCTTCCCAAATTATCAATCCGTCTGACGACACCTGTTGCTTTCATATGCTTTCATTCCTCCTGTTTTCCACTAATTTTTCCATATTTGTGCTGTATGGGTAGTATGTGGAAATTGACAGGAAATATACGTGTCGTTTTTTGTTTATATTTCCCCGCCGTTTAATTTTTTTCAAAGGAATTGTGAAAGGAAAAGTCAAAAAATAGTTTCGATACCTCTGGATATTTTTTCGGCGGGATCGGTATCCGGTCACCATTTATCATGACAATTTCTTTTTTATTGATGTGTTCCACATAATGCAGGTTCACCATATAGGAACGATGGGTTTTCACAAAGTCATGGCACCCTTCCAACAAAGACATCAGTTTGGTAAATGTCATAACAGAAGACACAACGCTCTGATCGGACAAATGCAGATCCACAGTCTTTCGCATTGCCTCCGCATACATCAGTTTGGAATACAGCACTCTCATATACTGGTTCGATCCAGTGCGAAGAATCAGTCCCGCCTGATCATCCTGTTCTATGCCGGATATACAATCTTCTATAATATGGCACAATTTTTCTCCGCTTATTGGCTTTACGATATAATTGCTGGCACGCACCTCATAACTTTCTACCGCATATTCCACAGAGGATGTCAAAAAGAACAGCTTTACCTGTGCATCATTTTTCCGGATCTGTCTGGCAATATCGATTCCATTTTCTCCCGGCATGATAATGTCCAACAGCACAATATCAAATGAAGTTCCACAATCTATCGCATTCAACAGGGAAAATCCGGTCCGGAAAGTCTGAACATCCAGACAGGAATACTGCTTGCGCTGATAACTCTGCAATATGTGATTCACGTGGTTTAATTCATCTATATTGTCGTCACAGACCGCAATTCGTATCATAGATAAGCTCCTCTCCCGTTTCCTATGTTCCCATTATACCGTATCATCCAGGAAAAAAATATGTTTTCGTACCCTATTTCGTACCATTCATACCAATCCCATAAATAAAGGAAATAATATTATAAAATAATGATATAACACAAGGGAAAGGAAGCGATGATATGAATCATTTGAAACAAGTAAAAAAACGAGCATCGGCCTTACTACTGGTACTGGTCATGCTGGCATTCAACTGCAGCACACCTGTGCATGCAGCAACTACGCAGAGTTCCGGTTCTGTGAAACCGTATACAGAAGATGAGCTGCGCCAGATTGAAAGCATTGAACAGGAAATTGTGAAAGGTCTGGAAAAGGAACAAACCAAGGTAAAATTAACCGGATACACCATTACCACTGATCGGCTGGCAGAAGGAAAAGCTCTTGAGTATTTTTCTTCCAGACATCCACAATATATGGGCATTACTTTATATTACACTTTTCAAACTGCTCTGGACAGAACAATTACCGGAGTAGACATCGTATGGGGAAAGGACACGAAAGAAAAGCTCAACGCGATCAAAGCTGCAACCGACGAGCTGGTTGCAAGCATCAACAACAGCAAAAAGGATCTTACAGACTACGAGAAAGCCTATATCGCTTACGAGTGGCTTGCCAAAAATTGTATCTATGATCCAAAGTGTGATGATTCACTCACAATTGAAGAAAACAAGAAAATTCTTGATCCGGATGATTACAATGCCTACGGCGCACTGGTTAAAAAAATTGCAGTCTGCAATGGTTACACCAACGCTTACCGCTATATTGTAGAATGTCGTCTCGGCATTCCTTGTGATACCGTGATCAATGACACACATGCATGGAACATGGTAAAGATTGGAGATCACTATTACCACGTAGATGCCACCTGGGGAGATACTACAACATATTCTCCTTTTATCGCCTCCACTGACGGCAGTACTGGCAATTTACACATGAAATATTTTCTAATGTCAGATGAACAGGTTGCAAAGCTGCGTGCTCACAAGTTCTGGGTAAGCTGTGAACTTGAGTCTCATAAGGCAGATACCGCTATTTCCGAAAGGAACCCGGTATGGGAAAGTTTCCGCAGTATGCAAAGTCCATTTGTCTATTTTGACGGCTGCTTTTACTTTGCTAATTATTGCACTCTGTACCGTGTCGATGATCTGCTGAACTACACTGCCGGGGATGCAGAAGTCGTTCAGGAAATGGGAACCAAGGGTGAAGGAAATATAGGAACAGAAGCAGGGCTTGTAAATATCATTGATTATCATCACTGTCTTTACTTCAACGGTTTCCATAAGATCTTCCGTTACAACCCGACAGAAGTAACAGAAGAACAACGGGTATTTACCAAAGGCGGCAGCAACAACCTGGCAAATGATATTACTATAGATGTTGCACCAATGGATGCACTGATGGTATTACAGAAGGAAAGCAGTCAAAACGTTATCACTAATTTTCAAATTGCAGAAAAAGAAGATTATAACGTAACTTTCAACATCTCTGGAGATACGAGCTATGAAGCACAGTATCCTGGTCAGTCATTAAGTGCCAGACTCTCTGCCGATTCCATTACCATTACCGGAGAACCTACCGTAGGAACTACTGTCAATGCAGGGTGTAACTTACTGGCTCCATATCCATTTAAAACGGTAACCCCTTACTACCACTGGTACCGTGGTGATGAACTGGTAAGCATGAACGATACGGGAGACTATACCATTACCGGCGACGATATTGGCAAAACCCTCAGCGTAACTGTCGTATGTGATAACCTCTACGGATCAGTAACAAAGGAAGTCTTTACTATTCCAAAACAGACACCTGTAAAACCAGCAGATACAGATCTTCCAAAATTATCCGGAAACAAGGACGCTGCTCTGAAAACAGTTGAACTTCCAGAAGGTTACACATGGAAGGAGCCGGACACCATTCTTGATACACTGGGCGAGAAAACCTACACCGCTCTTTACTGTCCGGACAGTGAAAAGTATGATCCTTTAGAACTTGACTTAACCGTTACTGTAACCAACTGTACACACACCTGGAATTCCGGAAAAGTCACAAAGAAAGCAACCTGTCTGGAGGAGGGAGTCAAAACCTACACTTGTACGAAGTGTAAAGCAACCAAAACAGAAGCCATTGCAAAAACAGATCACAAATGGGGTTCCAGCAAAGTAACAACGGCTGCAACCTGCGGAAAAGATGGTGTAAAGACCTTTACCTGCAGCATTTGTAAGGAAACCAAGACACAGGCAATTCCAAAGACGAACAAACACACGTATAACACAACCGGTACTGTTACCAAAGCACCAACTGCAACCGAAAACGGCATTTTCACACTAACCTGTAAGAACTGTACCCAGACAAAAACAGAAAGTCTTTCTTTAGGAAGCATTTACAATTTAAAAACAACCGCTCTTTTACCAAAAGGAAGACTGACGGTTTACAATGAAGCAACAGACAAGGGCAGCTCCATTGCCTACCTCGGAAACGGAGATACCGTCTATATCGTTGACAGTCGCTGTACCGACCAGTACACCGCTATCATTCAAAAGGATATGATCGGTTATGTATACAAAACCAATGTGAAAAAGGGTGCTGCTACTACACAGAAAACACAAAAAACAACACAGGCTCCAAAGAACCAGAGCAAAAAAGACAACAGTACCTCCCTCAAAAAGGGCGCTGCCAAAACAGTAAGCGGCATCACCTATAAAGTGACCGCTACAGGAAGCACAAAGACCGTAGAAGTAACGAAAGTATCTTCTGCTATGACTTCTGTTACGATCCCGGCTACTGTAAAGGTCAATAATGTGACCTACACGGTAACTTCGATCGCAGCCAAGGCATACAAGGGCAATAAAAAGCTGAAAAAGATCGTCATTGGCAAGAACGTAAGCAAGATTGGAAAAGAGGCATTCTTAAACTGCAAGAATTTAAAAACGATCACGATCAAATCAACCAAGCTGACCTCGGTTGGCGCAAAAGCCATCAAGGGGATTCACAAAAAGGCAAAGATCACCTGCCCGGCAAAGAAAAAGGCAGCTTACAAGAAATTATTTAAAGCAAAAACAGGATTTAAAAAATCCATGACGATCAAATAAATCGTCCTAACACAAAGACCATACGCGAAAAACAAACTTCGTGTATGGTCTTTTTTGATTTTATAACATTCTCGCTGTCTCATCCTTCGTTTGGAAATGCCACTTTTTCCGCCGGCACATCGTGTGTTCCGATCATCTTCTCCATCCAGATCATATCGTACCAGCGGTCAAATTTGTATCCGGACTGATGAAATGTTCCCACCAGCTCAAATCCCATTTTCTTATGAAAATAGTAGCTGTCGTTGGTCAGGTGTTCATCCTCCTGCTCCGTACTGGCGATGCAGGCATTCATATTTTTGATTCCCATCTCACAAAGGGCGCGCTCCAACGCAGTATAAAGCTGCACACCTACCCCTTTCCGTCTGGCATCCTGCTTCACATAGATCGTCGTTTCCACCGACCAGTCATAGGCCGCTCTGTCTTTAAACGTTCCGGCATAGGCATACCCTAAGATCTCGCCATTTTCCACTGCCTTAATATAGGGGTAACGCGCAGAAATGGTTTTGATCCGCTCCGTAAATTCCTCCACCGTCGGCACCGTGTATTCAAATGAGATCGCTGTGTCCTTCACATATACACTGTATATTGCAAGCAGCTTCTTTGCATCAGCCACCGTTACATTACAAATGTCCATAGCTTCCTCCTCTTTCCCACATTTCTCTGCTTCAGTGCAATACCTCGTTCCATCATGCTCCTCTTAATTTCGGGATCAAAAAGGAAAGCAACAATGCGATCAGCAGGATCGGGATCACCGCATGCAGTAACCCGATGATCAGCATTGCCAGTAAGATCACAGGAAGCAGGATCACAAACGTCAATATTTTCGCCAGCCCCCATGCTGCCTTCAAAGAGAATAAGACCATTTTCACAGCCAATATAATAATTCCGATCACAAGTAATGTTATCATGACAATCTCCTCTTTTCTACGTTAATTGTTTCTAAAAGTTCTGCACCTTCTGTCAATCCTTCTTCAAAGTCAACTGCTTTTCCTTTTATATATTCATCAAAAAAATTCAGATGACAGGCCGCCAGGCTGCGGTGCATCTTTTCCGGCTCCAGTGTACCCGTCAGAGCTTTGTTCGTATGAAAAAATTTCACATCTGTAAATGCAATATGCTTCATGTGATCAAATACCACATGGTATACCGGAGCTTTCGTATGCAGCAGGGGTCTTGTTTCTACATTTTCATTTTCCCTGCAGCCAATCTGACAAAACGGTTTTTCCATGATAGTGTCATCGTATTCTCCAAACAGCCCACCATCAATATTGATCCCACATGTGATCTGCGGTTCATATTTTGCCAGATAATATGCAACACAGCCGCCCAGAGAATGTCCGGTAGCACCTACTCCATGTGACAGATCAAGATTGTCCGCATAACGTTGTTCCACCTGCAAAAGTGCGGCTTTCAAATCCTCTGCCCACACGCCTACACGGGACTTTATAAACGGGCAATATTTATCCTGAAATTGTTCCAGCTGCTCCAGTGCCTCTTCCTTTGACAGATCTTTTTTCAGCAGCTTCATCTGCGCCCGGAGTGCCCCAAACATACTTGTGTACATTTTTTTACTGATCGTCTTGTCATAAACATCCGCACTGCCATCCTCATATTCATTTCGCACCGACTCCCAAGCATGACCAACACTTGCCACAACATAACCGTGACTTGCAAGCTCCGTACAAAGACAATTATTGCATTCTATGTAAGAATTGTATCCATGACTGTATAACACCAGTGGAAATTTTTCTTTCGTGGAAATGGGAGCCTGCTCATAAAATTCACCGATATTCCATTTTCCTTCTAACGTTTTTAATCGGAACGCTTTCTTTACCAGTCTGGTTTTTTCTTCAGAAAGAATTTTTGCATGCTGTTTTCCTACAATCTGTTCAGAATCCACCGGATAATACATGCGCACTGCAATCTTTCGAAAACCGTAAGCATCCCCCAGTGTTTCTTTTCTTGTATCATCCACAAAGGAAAAACAAGCTGTTCCAACTGAATAGTTTCCTGTATTTTTTGGATAATTCATCATTGCTATAACCCCCTATCGTTCCCAGATTGCATCAAAAATTATCTGTTTTTATTCCTCTAACCCTAATGTTTTCAGCATCCTTTACCCCTGTTCCTTTTTTAAAAACTGCAGGTAAAACAAAAATCCCACTCCGGTGGTGATCGCCTCCGTAAGTGGAAACGTCAGCCAGAAAAAACGCAGACCAAACCGGGAAAGCAAATAGCCCAGCGGCACAAACAGCACCACGGTACGAAGAACCGTGAGCAGGGAGCTTTTCACCGGATATCCGGTTGCCTGAAAGAACACCGGAAAGATCAGGGAAGTCACCATGCCAAGAAAGCTCACACCGACAAACCGGAAGCCCCACGTTCCGATCGCGATCACTTTGGCATCAGAAGAAAACACCCGCAGCATCTGCTCCGGAAGCAGCAAAAAGCAGAGCGTTCCCAGTGCCATCAGAAATATTCCTCCGACGAGTGCGACCCGAAGCGTGCTCCGGCACCGCGCAATCTCTTTTCTCGCATAATTGTAGCTTAAGATTGGCACAATACAGGTCTGCAGTGCCCCGAGCGGAATAAAGAAAAACGTCTGCCATTTATAATACAATCCGAGTGCCGTCACTGCCTGATCGCAAAATCCTGCCAAGATCAGGTTCAGTCCCAGTATGTAAAAGGTATATGCAGACTGCATTAAAATGTTGGGAAGTCCGAGTCCGAATATATATCTGCAATAATTGGCATACTGGTATCGTTTGGGCGAACGCACATAGCCGCCTTTCCAAACGATCATCGCTGCCACGATCTGCCCGGCTACCGTTGCGATCGCAGCACCCTTAATCCCAAGTGCAGCAACTGATCCCCAGCCGAAGATCAGAACCGGATCAAGGGCGATGTTGACCAATGCACCCACGATCTGCGCCACCATCGGAAGCTTCATATCTCCCTCTGCCTGATGCACTTTCGTCCAGATGCTTTCCAGAAACAGTCCGATACTAAACACACAGACCAGCCTGCCGTACTGTACGACCTGACCGGCAACATCCGTCGAATCCGTAGAGATCGACGCATACCACGGCAAGATCAGCCATGCGATCAGTGCAAATAATACCCACAAAAACAGAGCAAGCGGGGTTCCAACCCCCGCAATGTCCTGTGCCCGTTTGTGTCGTTTGAGCCCGTTAAAATGTGCAATTCCGGTATTGATACCCACACCGGTACCTACCGCCAGTGCGATCATCAAAAGCTGCATCGGATAAATGATAGAAAGTGCCGTCAGACCATTTTCATCATATCTTCCTATAAAAAAGCTGTCTACGATATTGTAAAGAGCCTGGATCAACTGCGCCAGCATTACTGGAGGCGCAAGCGTGAGCAGAATCCGGCTCACCGGCTCTGTTCCAAAATCAATTTCCCGCTGTTTCATGCCCGTCATCCACCATTTTCCTACTGTACTACGATCTAGTAATTCTCAGCATGTACCTCGAAATAGCTCTGTGGATGATTGCATACCGGACATACCTCCGGTGCTTTTGTACCAACAACAATGTGACCACAGTTGCGGCACTCCCATACCTTTACTTCTGATTTCTCAAATACCTGTGCGATTTCGATATTGTGAAGCAGCGCACGGTACCGCTCCTCATGGTGCTTTTCGATCTCGCCGACTGCTCTGAACTTGGTAGCAAGCTCAGGGAAACCTTCTTCCTCTGCGGTCTTTGCAAAGCCCTCGTACATATCGGTCCACTCATAATTCTCTCCCTCAGCTGCAGAAGCCAAATTTGCTTTCGTATCGCCAATGCCGGAAAGCTCCTTGAACCACATTTTCGCATGCTCTTTTTCATTGTCAGCCGTCTTTAAAAACAGTGCTGCCATCTGCTCGTAGCCCTCTTTTTTCGCAACGGATGCAAAATATGTGTACTTATTTCTCGCCTGCGATTCTCCGGAAAATGCCTCCCGTAAATTCTTCTCTGTCTGTGTACCTGCGTATTTGTTTTCAGCCATGTTCATTTCCTCCATTCTTCTCGTGCTTAAATGGCGGGTAAAACTGTCTAAGCCATTTAAAACTCCATATACTATACTGCTCATTATACCCGTTTTTCAGGAGAATACAACAAAAATGTGCCTATATCATCCAGATTGGAACAACGTAATTGTCACGGTCGATCGCGGTCAATTCCGGCTTCATACAAAGCACTGCTCCTTTGGAGCGCGGAGTAGAAGACTTATCAAGAAGCCCAAACACCTTCACCAGCTCCGAGCCTGGATTGGACGATTTCTTGATCTCGATCGGATTCAACACACCATCGTGCTCTAAGACGACATCAATCTCCCTTGCATCCTTGTCGCGGTAATAATACATAAACGGTTCTTTCCCACTGTTAAGATACGTCTTTCTTATTTCTGCCACCACATAATTTTCTAAAATCGCTCCATTCATTGCGCCACTCTCCAAAGTCTCCGCACTGCTCCACTTGGTAAGATAACAGACCAATCCCGTATCATAAAAATACAGCTTCGGTGTCTTGACCAGACGCTTTAATAAATTATTGGAATATGGATGCAGATAGAAAATGATCCCCAGTGTTTCCAAAATAGTAAGCCAGTCCTTCACCTGTTTCTGATTGATATCAGCATCCTTTGCGATATCCGATACATTAAGCATCTGCCCACACCTTGCAGCCACCGCAGTCATAAATTGCAGAAATTTCAAAGAATCGATCGCACTGGACAACTCCCGCACATCCCGCTCTATATAAGTAGACAAATAGCTGCTGTAAAAAATCTGGCTGTTTTTCGTCTGACCACTTACCATCGCAGGCATAGAGCCTTTGAAAATGCGATCAAAAACAGCTCTGGTATCAGCCTTGCTTCTTTCCTTTTTTCGTGCAGTAAGAGAATCCAGTGTAACGGTAAACGGCTCCATTTTCCCACCACATAGCTCCGCCTGTGATAATGATGTCAGGGAAAGGACAGCCACCCTGCCCGCCAGCGATTCCTGCACTCCATTCATCAGTTTAAATACCTGTGAACCTGTCAGCCAGAAATCACCTGCATGATGATGCTCATCCACCCATATTTTAATGTAAGTAAACAATTCCGGAGCATACTGCACCTCATCCACCAGAACCGGAGGCTTATGAAGCTGTAAAAACAGCTCCGGATCTGTTTTGGCAAGATTGCGCTCATTCAAATCATCCAGCGTAACATAACTACGCTCTGTTCCTTCCATTAGTTTTTGAAGCATCGTTGTCTTTCCGACCTGTCTTGGTCCGGTTACCAAAACCACCGGATATTCCTCCGTCACTTCTAATACAACTTTTTCCAGATTTCTTACAATATAACTCATAACGTCCTCCTTTCGGCTAATTTGTACTTTTATTCCATATTAGCCGAAAAATCAAAAAAGAGCAAGAAAAAATCGGCTAATCTGTACTATTATTCCAAATCAGCCGAAAAGAATACAGTCATCCTTTCGACTGACTCTAAGCATGCTCTGTAACATTTAATTTATAAGCCATACTTTGCCCTCGTTTCTCTAAGTGCTGCTCTGGCATCCTTTACCTGCCCTGTCTCTATCTGCTTTTCAGATATTGCTATATCTCTGTACATAGCAATCTGTCTCATGGTTGACTCATAAATCTCCATGCTCATGATCACCATATCGCCATAGCCATTTTTCGTAACATAAATTGGTTCTTGTGTCTTGTGACACATATCAGATATCTCCGCTGTATTTTTCAAATCTTTAATTGGAATTATTTGTGGCATAATATACACCTCCTTGTTTGTGGTATAATTATACCATAACTATGTCCTTTTTCAACTCGTTTTATACATTTAAAATAATAAAAAATCGGCTAATTCATACTCTCATTCCAAATTAGCCGAAAAACTATTCTCACCCACATCATTTTCTTATACTTTTTAGGAATGCCAGCAAATGTTCTTTCTGCTCAGCATTAAGGTACGACCACTCTTTTAAGATCGCCTGTTGATCTTTGGAAGGATAGAGCGCACTCTCTTCCGAAAAAAACTGGCTTAACGTAATACCAAATGTATTACAAAGTGCTTCCAGCGTAATTACATTAGGAAGCGTATCACGATGAAATATATTTGCTATCGTGGACGGAGCAATGCCGGATTCTTTAGAAAGACGATATTCACTCCAGCCACGCTCTGCGGTCAGATCCTTAATTTTCTTAATTACATCCATGGAATCACCTCTTTTACTTGCTATTTTATAGTAGTTCCCAGTTGTAAAATAGCGTTACAAAAAGTTGTATTATACAACTATGTATGGTATTATCAAGAATGAGCAAAAAGATACATGTTTATAAATCGAAACGCACGGAGGAGGAAAGGATAAACGATATGAAAAGCGAATAAATACTTGTATCTATGTTACTTTTAACAATAAAACAGCATTTATGGATACTTTTTCAAAAGAAAGGCGGATTATTTATGAAACGAAAGAATATAATGAAATTATTGTCTCTTCTCTTTGTTCTTGGATTGACACTTATTCCAACCCACTCAAAAGCAGCGGATTACACGAACCTAACCGTTACGGAAATCTCAGACATGGCAACCTTCGACACCATAACACCACAGCTTTATAACCAGCCGATTGCTCCCTCAGAAAAACAGTATTACACATTTACATTAACAGAGGACTCTTGGCTGTATTATAGATTCAACCTTCCCGGCTTTGCTTCTTATGTGGTAGACTGCAATATTTATAACAATGAATATTTGACTAACAAAGTAGGCTACATGTACTTTTGCGGTCAAACCCAAATGAGTAATTTTTATCCAAAAGGAACTTATTATTTAGTAATATCAAGTAAGGATGTAGAAAACACCACTTATTCTATCACAATGGTTTCTATTCCTTGCAGCAAGGTGTTCGAGCCAACCATTCAATATTCAGCAGACAAAAAGAGTGCCACTGTTTCCTACAAAAACCCCTTTGGTACAAGCTTTGACACTGCCACTTATATTAACAAAGAGGTATTACTCAAAGACGTTGGTGATTATTCCATTTGGTATGATGGGAAAAAGGTAGAAGAAAACCCAAATAAAGAGCTTAATTTTACTGTAACAGAAAATGGAACCTATACCTTTAAAATCTTTACACGAACATCAGCTGGCGGTTTGGGAGTTGCTGAATTTGCTGATTCAGACGACGAGCATAATTCTTATTCCAAGGTATTCCAGATAACCGGAATTGAAAAAACAGAAGAAACAAAAGAGCCTGAAACTACCGTAGTAGCAAAAGCACAAACAATCAAGGTAAAAGCTGCAAAAACATTAAAATTTAAGAAAAAGAAAAAGATCACCTATAAACTGAATGCCAAGGTAGCTGATAATGCGAAATTAAGCTATAAGGTTGTGTCTACTCCGAAAAAAGCAAAACACATGATCCGTGTAAATAAGAAGGGTCTTGTTACCTTTAAAAAAGCAGCAAAGAAAGGAACTTATAAGATTAAGATAACAGCAGCAAAGACGGCCAATTATAGATCAGCAGTCAAGACTGTAACCTTAAAGATCAAATAATTAAAAGATATTTGCGAAATCAGCAGGAAAGAAAGCCCCTTTCTTTCCTGCTTTTCATTTCCAGCCTTGAAAAACCAGATCCCCCTATGTAAAATAAATCCAGACAATCATATAACATAAACAGGCACTTGCGAAGCGCAAGCGTACCTGCATTGGCAGGACAAAAGCTGTGCAACGATATGCATCCCGCAAGTGCCGTCACTCATACACTTATTCAGCATACAGAAAAGAGGTATTTTATGATAGAAATTGATCTCATCACCGGCTTTTTAGGCTCCGGCAAAACAACTTTCATCCGCAAATATACCCGCTACCTGCTTGACAAGGGGCTCACGATCGGCATCCTTGAAAACGACTTTGGTGCCGTCAATGTGGACGCCATGCTGCTACAGGATATTTTAGGGGAACACTGCACACTGGAAATGGTTGCAGGAGGCTGCGACGCGGACTGCCACCGCCGCCGTTTCAAAACCAAACTGATCGCCATGGGCATGTGCGGTTATGACCGCATTTTGGTAGAGCCCTCCGGCATTTTCGATATGGATGAATTTTTTGACACACTGCACGAATCGCCTCTTGACCGCTGGTACAAGATTGGAAACGTGCTTACGATCATCGACGCTTCCTTGCCGCAGAAGCTTTCCAAAGAGTCCCGCTACCTGTTAGGCTCGCAGGCGGCACAGGCCGGCACGATCCTCTACAGCCACACACAGGAAGTGACCGGGGAACAGCTTGCCTCCACCAAGGCTTATGTAGCAGAGTCCCTCGCCCTGCTCGACTGCATCAGACCACCCAGGCAGTTGGAAATCACCAAAGACTGGGAGACACTTACCTCCACGGACTACGAAGCTATCCTGTCCTCCGGCTCCTATCCGGCAGACTACAAAAAGCTGTGGTTTGACAGCCAGAAAACCTATGACAGCCTTTATTTTATGAACATGGATTTTACAGAAGAATTTTTACTTTCGTCCTGTAAAAAGATCTTGTCTGATCCTGCCTGCGGCAAGGTATTCCGCATCAAGGGATTTCAAAAGCTGCCGGATGGTTCGTGGCTCTCGATCAATGTCACCCACCAGAAAACAGAAATTGTCCCGATTGAAAATGGACAGGCTATCCTGATCGTGATCGGCGAAGCACTGCAGCAGAGTGCGATCGAACAGTATTGGGGAAAATCCCGTCCATAATACAGAACAAAACCCCGCTTTCGTTCCGCAAGCACCACCGCATCCCATAAAAATAAAATTTTTCCTTGTCTAATCGGGGTAATAATATTACAATAGATGTGATTTTAACAAATTAACATGATATAATAGGAAGGTTTCATTATGAAAAAAGTAGTTAAATTTGGAGGAAGCTCTTTAGCAAGCGCAGAACAGTTCAAGAAAGTCGGCAATATCATCCACGCTGATGAAAGCCGTGTTTACGTGGTACCATCCGCTCCGGGAAAACGAAGCGACGACGACACCAAAGTAACCGATATGCTGTTACATGCGTACCAGACTGCTGCCGACGGAAAAAACATCGACAAGGAAATGCAGGCGATCAAAGCTCGTTACGATGAGATCATCACCGGACTTGGTTTAAAAAATTTCAGTCTGGATGACGATTTCAAAGAGATCACCAAAAACTTAAACGATGATCCTCAGTCTGATTACGCAGCATCCCGTGGCGAGTTCTTAAACGGTAAGATCATGGCTGCTTATCTTGGCATCGAGTTTATTGATTCTGCCGAAGTCATTTTCTTTAATGAAGAAGGCAATTTAAATGATTATAAAACCTATAAACGTTTAGGCGAGCGTCTGGCACAATGTGAGCGTGCCGTTATTCCGGGATTTTACGGAATGGGCAAAGACGGAAAGGTAAAAACCTTCTCCCGTGGCGGTTCTGACGTAACCGGATCTATCGTGGCAAAAGCCAGCAAAGCGGACGTATACGAAAACTGGACAGACGTTTCCGGATTTTTAGTTGCAGATCCTCGTATCGTAGACAATCCAAAACCGATCAAATATATCACTTACCGCGAGCTGCGTGAGTTATCCTACATGGGTGCTACCGTGCTTCATGAGGATGCGATCTTCCCAGTCAGAAGCTGCGGTATTCCGATCAACATCAAAAATACCAATGCTCCGGAAGATGTCGGAACATGGATCGTGGAAAGTACCTGTCAGAAACAGGATGATGTCGTAACCGGTATCGCCGGAAAGAAAGACTTCTGTACCATTTTCATTTCCAAAGCTATGATGAACTCAGAGATCGGATTTGGTAGAAAGGTGTTACAGGCATTTGAGGAAAACAACATTTCCTTTGAGCATATGCCATCCGGTATTGATACAATGACGATCGTGGTACATGCGGATGAATTTATCGATAAGGAACAGCAGGTTGTTTCTACCATTCACCGTTTAGCAGAACCGGATTCTGTTGAGATCGAGTCCGGACTGGCACTGATCGCCGTAGTAGGACGTGGTATGAAATCTGCCAGCGGTACAGCCGGCAAGTTATTTACCGCTTTAGCAGCCAAAGGCATCAATATCAAGATGATCGATCAGGGATCTTCCGAGTTGAATATCATCATCGGAGTACAGAACAAAGACTTTGAAACAGCGATCGAAGCTATTTATAAAACCTTCATTAAGAAATAGATATTAGAAAAAAAAGAACCTCTGGAGCGATACTCCAGAGGTTTTTTCTATCTCTCACACCAATTGTTCATAAAGTGCCAAAAACTCTGTTTCCACCTTTGCCGGATCTTCAAAGGCACACGTCACTTCCCGCTTCAACTCCTGGTACCATTCATTTAATGTTTCCGGCATCAGCTTTAAAAATTCCACAGAAAGCATCTGATCGTCGATTTCAAACACCTGTGTCTGTTCTTCCTTCGACAGCTCCCTACCGATAAAATGGGAAAAGATCATATTCTGTAGTCGTTCTTCCACCTGAAGATAATATGTCAGATCCTTTTTCACCGGACGCGTCACATCAGAAAGATACGCTTCACTGCCATCGTGCAGCAGACAGCCTAAGACCACTTCCCTCTTATATCCGCGTGCCATTGCCTCCCTGGCACAACAAATGCTGTGCTGCGCCACGGAATAAAAATGCGTGGTGTGACCATTGGCACGGCAGATCAGCGACAGAGAATGCGCAATATCTCCGATCCGGAGCAGCTCCGCCTCTGGTTCGATCGGATCAAAATGTATTCCGCCTGATGTTGTAATATAACTCATTTACACTCGCCCCTTTTCTTTTACTCCTCCACGGTCTGATAAGTACCACAATACGGACACCGCCCGGTATATCCTGCAGCCGCCGAATAACTGGCACCGCAGCTTTGGCAGGTAACTGCTGCCATATTTAGTTTTTCCGGATTCACCGGTTTATTATCCATCAATTCTTCCTCCCCCGGCAATCTCTCATCCCGTACAGATCTACGGTCAAAGCTGTATTTGCCCTGATACTCATAAATATCCATCGTCATTCCGATCGGATATTCTTCTGATCCGGCACAAAAAGAGGTGGGAATGATCGCTTCCCGTTCTATATGGTGTTCATCAAAATAATGTACCTTTGTATTGATCGTGTACTCATCATTTACCACAACGGAAGTATTCGGAACATAACTATATATTTTAGCAGGATATTTCTTTCCCTCTGTTTTGATGCGTCTTTGCCTCAAAAACCCCACAATAACTGCCACCAGAAATCCGATTCCCAAAAGAGCAAACAATACCGGAATACTGATCAGCACATTCCATCCTCCGACTGCTACAAAACAGACAGTCATCACTGTTCCCAACAAGGTAAAGCAGCCTCCTAATAACCCAAACATTCTCTGCACTGTATTCATAATCCCACTCCTTTTTCTTTTTTCCATTATAACAAACACCACTCTCTTTTGCTACTGCAAAAGCCCGCCCCCCACCATTCCATTTTCAAAAATTGCATGCTTCTATTGAATCAAAGTAAAAAATGTTTTATTATGATAGTAACTGCCGCAGGGCAATGTTCTACTTGCCCTGCTTCTTATTTATTACCGATCAGATAAACAGCATGAGGTTATATTTTATGAGCAATGTGATGAAACAAACATTTTATAAAAAGCGTGCCGCCTTTGAACAGGGGCTTGCCGCACGCGACAAACGATTTGAAATGCCTGAAGATGTGCTTGTCCAAAAGGATCTGTCCTATGCAAACGATTCCGATGCGGCACACCGCTTTGATGTATACCGCCCGCAGCACAGCGAAGGAAAGCAGCTTCCCGTCATTATCAATGTGCACGGCGGCGGATTGATCCTGGGCAACAAAGAATTTAACCGCTATTTTTGTGCCAATTTATGCAAACAGGGATTTTTAGTGTGCAGTATAGAATACCGCCTTGTCCCGGACTGTCTCTTTTTTGACCAGTGCAGAGACGTTTTCCAGGCAATGTCCTTTCTTGAAACGGCACTCCCCTCCTACGGCGGCGATCTGAACCAGGTCTATGCTGTAGGCGATTCCGGCGGCGCCTGCCTGCTGACCTACTGCATTGCTATGCAGAACAATCCAAAAGTGGCCAAAGCAGCACAGGTTACTCCTGCCTCTCTGCCCGTTAAAGCACTGGGGCTGATCAGTGGAATGTTTTATACAAACCGCCTGGATTCCATCGGATTATTCCTTCCCAAATTTTTATATGGCAAGGGCTACAAAAAGAGTGCCTTTGCCCCTTATATAAACCCGGAACACAAAGACATCGTGACAGCCCTGCCGCCGGCACTGCTCATCACCAGTCACAATGACAACCTGCACCACTACACCACACATTTTGCACAGGCCTTAGGCTGGGAAAACCGCCCACACAAATTGATCGACTATCCAAAAGATGCCCGTCTCACCCATGCTTTTAGTGTATTTGAACCATTTTATAAAGAAAGTCTGGAAGTAGTAAAAGCGATCGCAGATTTTTTCCAATCCATTTAACCAAATGAAAAAGGAGCGTATATATGAAATACGATGCAACTATTTTTAAAGAAAAAGCCAACCGGAAAGCACGGATGATCTGGATCATTTTTGCCATTCTGCTTTCTGCAAACTATGGAAGCGATGTAGCAAACGGACTCCAGAAGGTTCCATATTATCTCATCTTTCTGGCTCTCTGCTGGCTGCCATTACTGATCGGCGAAGTACTTTTACGTATCAAAGGATATGACACCGAACTGTACCGCTACGATCTGGTGATCGGCTATGGCATTTTCTATGCCTTTGTTGTCAGTACTACCGCCTCTCCAATTGCTTTTACCTACGCCCTTCCGGTGACCAGCCTGTTAGTCCTTTATAAAGATAAACGTTTTATGGTCAGCTGCGGAATTGGGAACTCTCTGATCATCATTGGTTCTGCTATTTATCACATTGCTGTACTGGGATATAATTCTGCTGCTGATATGAAAAACTATCAATTAGAATTTTCCTGCATTATTCTTTGTTACATCTGTTATGTGATGTCCATCAAACATTTAAATGAATCAGACGGAGCAATGACGGACAGCATCAAAGCAGATCTCCACCGCGTTATCACAACCGTAGCCCAGGTAAAAACGGCGAGCAATTCCATCATTGACGGCGTATCTGTCGTGCGGGAACTGGCATCGGAAAATACCCACGGTGCCAACATTGTCGTACAGAGTCTCAACCGCTTAGATGAAAATAATAACAATCTGCGCGACACCACAACTTCTTCCAACGAGATGACCTCTGATATCCATACGCAGGTAAACCACGTTGCCAAGATGATCGAATCTATGGTAGCTCTGACACAGGCATCCGGCGATCATGCCAAGATCAGCTCTGATGACCTGGACAACTTAATTACAACAACCAATACCATGGCTTCTCTGTCCCATGAGATTGATGCCATTTTAAAGGATTTCAAGCAGCAGTTTGATATGGTAAAACAGGAAACCGGAACGATCGAAACGATTTCCGGTCAGACGAATCTGCTTGCCTTAAATGCTTCCATTGAAGCTGCCCGTGCCGGAGATGCAGGAAAAGGATTTGCCGTTGTCGCAGAACAGATCCGGGAACTCAGCACCGGAACAAAGGAGTCTTCCGGTCAGATCCGTCAGGCATTAAACCACTTAGAAGAAACTTCCGCAAAGATGACTTCTTCCATGGAAGAAACCATCCAGCTCATCCAGCTTACTCTGGATAAAGTGACACTGGCTGGCAATAATATTCAAAAGATTGCTTCCGACACTGAACAGTTAGAAGAAAATATCCAGATCATCGATACTGCAATGAAGGAGGTGGAAACCTCCAACCTGCATCTGGTTGACAACTTAAAGCAGGTTTCCGATGTTGTGGTTGATATGACCAATTCCATTGCAGATTCCAATGAGATCAGCAAACGGATGCTCAGTAAATACGATGAGTCTGCCACAAATATCAATGCGATCGAAACCGTAGTAGAGGGACTGATGTGTGAACTTGGTATCGGCGGCTTTATGGGTGTAGAAGACATGAAAGCAGGCATGCGCTTAAGCTTTACCACGGAAGAGGAAAAGGTCTTCCACGGTGAGTTGCTTGCCCAGCGCGACAACGATCTTGATGTCCTGCTGCCAACTGCACCGGAGCTTGCCGCAAAGACACCAGGACAACTTCAAGTTACCGTAGGAAATGTATTATATTGCTGGAAATCTGCTTCCATTACCTGCCCGGATCCTTTGCACCCGGATCACTTTACCATTACGATCAAGTCCCGTCCTAAGATCAACAACCGACGTAAATATCCTAGAATCGATCTTGCCAACACTTGTACGATCGCCATTAACGGCACAGATACAGTGATCGAAGGTACCATGGATAATTTAAGTGCAAATGGATTCGCATTTTTAACGCATGACCCTTATTTTACCACCCATAAGAAGGTTGATCTTACACTGACTATCCACAACTTTGAGCTGGCTGACCACCACGTTTTACCAGGACGCACGATCCGTTGTTCCAATAATGATGGTCTTTACATTGTAGGCTGTCAGCTTCCGGAGGATGATTTCTTTATCCGGGATTACGTCAAACAAAAATTAGCACAGTAATGGGGAAACGCTATGAATCGAGAAAAACTGTTAAATATTCTTCAGATTGGGGACAAGAGCAACCGCATAAGCCGTGCGTTTGACTTCTTTATTACGATCACTATTTTTTCCAATATTGCAGTGACATTCTTAGAAACTTTTGAGGAGCTTTTCTTTTTACACACAGTCTTTAAAGGCATTGAATATACCACACTTCTGATCTTTTGTGTGGAGTATATTCTGCGTATCTGGACAGCCCCTGACCTGTATAAAGATAAGAAGCCGGGACAAGCCCGGCTTCACTTCCTTCTCTCTTTTGACGGAATCATCGACTTCTTGACGATCGTTCCGGCCTCTTATCTGTCCGGCTTCGTCATTTTCCGTATGCTGCGTGTTGCCAGGATCTTTCACCTGTTCCGCTTAAATGCCAAATATGATTCCTTTAATATCATCACAACCGTTCTCTATAAGAAACGTAATCAGATCATCTCATCTGTATTTATCGTACTGATCCTGATGCTTGCAAGCAGTCTTTGCATGTACAGTGTAGAACACAACGCCCAGCCGGACGTATTCAAAAATGCATTCAGCGGCATCTGGTGGAGTATGTCCACTCTGCTCACCGTCGGCTACGGAGACATTTACCCGGTAACCACCTTAGGACGCATCATGGCGATCATCATTGCCTATCTGGGAGTAGGCGCAGTTGCCATCCCTACCGGTATCATCAGTGCCGGTTTTGTGGAACAGTACCAGAGAAAAAGCACTCTTTCCAACTTCAAAAATGCAGACATCAAGGAAATCTCTGAGGTGTTTGTCAACACCGATTACGCCGGAAAAACCGTAGAGGAAGTGGAGGACGAAGATCAGGCAACGATCTATCTCATCCTGCGTGACGACCTTTCCATCCTGCCCCAGCACGATACGATATTACAATTGAATGATATTATCGTGGTGCGTGGCATTGAGGAGAGTTAGTTCTCCTTCGCAAAGTATTCTTTCACCAGCTTCAAAACCACTCCGGACAGCAGGAACACTGCGATTAAGTTCGGGATTACCATCAGACCGTTAAAGGTTTCTGCAATACTCCACATCAATCCCAAATTCATCGTAGCTCCTACAATGGCAACGAGGGAATAAACCACCATAAACGGTTTGTTGACGCGGGAACCAAATAAAAATTCAATACATCTTGTTCCGTATAATCCCCATCCAAGAATCGTAGAAAACGCAAAACAGCACATGGCAACCGCCGTAAAGATGGATACCCAGCCACCGTAGGTTGCGGTAAATCCACTGATCGTAAGCTCTGCTCCTGCTGCCTGTCCATATCCTACCGTAACACCACTGCATAAAATGACAAGTGCCGTAAGCGTACAGATCACGATCGTATCCACAAACACCTCAAAAATACCAAAGAAGCCCTGCTTTACCGGCTTTCGCGTATCGGCACAGGCATGTGCGATCGAACCGGTTCCCAGACCTGCCTCATTGGAAAAAATCCCGCGCGATACGCCCTTTTTCATACTTAAGAAAAAGCTTCCCACTGCTCCTCCGGTTACAGCCGCCGGACGGAACGCTCCTGTAATAATTGCGGAAAACACCTGTGGAACAGCATTTAAATGAAGCAGCACAACACCAAGTGCCAGCACAATATACATCACTGCCATAAACGGAACCAGCTTCTCTGTCACCTGTCCGATCCGCTTGATCCCGCCTAACAAGATCAAGGCGATCAACGAAGCAAGGATCACACCAAGCACCAGATTGAGCGTTCCTACAGACTGCTCTGACACCAGATCATAATTGTAAAGTGCAGAATCGATCGCTGTTACGATCGTATTGACCTGTGTCGCATTTCCCGTCCCAAATACGGTCAGCACACCAAAAGCGGAAAACAGATATGCAAGCCACTGCCAATGTTTGGACAGACCATTTTTGATGTAATACATCGGGCCTCCCACCAGCTCCCCCTGTGCATTTGTCTCCCGAAAATGCACTGCCAGCGTCACCTCAAAGAATTTTGTACACATGCCGAGAAGGGCAGACACCCACATCCAGAACACAGCGCCAGGACCACCGATGGCGATCGCTCCAGCGACTCCGGCGACATTTCCGGTTCCAACCGTTGCGGCAAGTGCCGTACACACAGCCTGAAACGGGGTGAGTGCACCATCGGATGCTTCCCTTTTTTTGAGCATACGTCCAAGCGTCACCTTCATGGCATACGGGAACTTCCGGATCTGAAGGAAACGGGTACGGATACTTAAAAACAAACCAACACCGATGATACAGATCATAGCCGGCACGCCCCAGATAAAATTATTGACTACATTATTGATCGATTCTACTACTGATAACATCATTTACTCCTTTTTCCTATGTATGTGAAAAATGCCGCAGTTCTTTTTATTATAGCACAAATTGTCCGACATAGAAAACAACTTCCTTTTATCAAATTTTCTCCCTCTCTTGACAAACGGGTTAGATACAACTAACATAGTGTTAACGTGATACAAAGAAAGCGAGGAATCAGATAATGGAAAAAACTAAGGTAAGCGTACAGGGGGTACCGGAAACGATGCTGCAGACACTTTATGCAAGAGCGGCAGAATCCCAAAAGCCAAACCATCACATTTACGATGAAAAGGCGATCGAGGTCGTTTCCCGGCTGGATTACGATTTTACGAAAGCAAGCAATGACAAAATGATGCGCTTAGGTGTCATTGCGCGGACGATCGTACTGGATCAATTGGTCGAAGATTATTTACAGCACCACCCGCAAACACTTGTCATCAATATCGCCTGCGGAATGGACACGCGGTGCTACCGGGTGAAGGCTTCCTATTCCCGCTGGTACAATGTAGACCTTCCGGAAACCATGCAGATCCGCCAGACCTTTTTTAAGGAAGAGGGGCCGATCTATCAGATTGCCAAATCCGCTACCGATGCTTCTTTTTTAGATGAGGTAGAATATAACGGCGAACCCGTTCTCATTATCATCGAAGGGCTCACCATGTACCTGTCCGAACAAGAGGTTAAAACCATGTTTTCGATCCTCGACCGGAAATTTTCAAATGCACAGATATTGGTAGAAACCATGTCTCCTTTTGTTGTGAAAAACGTAAAAGAAAAATCAATCGAAAGCAGCAAGGCACAATTCACCTGGGGCGTTAAGAACGGGGCACAGCTTCATACCCTGCTTCCAAACTTCCATAACATCAAGGATGTCAGCTTAGTAGAGGGAATGAAGGTGCTGATGCCGGTCTATCATGTACTCGGCATTTTCCCATTTGTTAGAAATATATCAAATAAGATCCTTGTGATGCAAAAAGGTACTTCGTCATCCGTTTATAGCGAAAATCCGAGCAGCAAAAACAGCAAATGAAACAGATAGGCAACAACCCATGCGATCACACATTGGATCACTACTGTTAAAACAGCGGCTTTCGTCCCTCCCATTTCCCGTTTTACTGTTGCGATCGCTGCCACACAAGGAGTATAAAGAAGCGTAAATACCAGGAATACCATGGCACTTGCCGGAGTAAAGAGTGTGGTTACCAGGCTGCTTTTTCCACCAAGCAGTACCGTAAGTGTGGAAACCACACTTTCTTTTGCTGTAAATCCGGTAATGAGTGCCGTAGATACTCTCCAGTCTCCGAACCCAAGCGGACGGAAAAGTGGTGCCACCAAACTTCCGATCATCGCCAGCATACTCTGATCAGCAGATGCTGCAACATTAAGTCTGCTGTCAAACGTCTGTAAAAACCAGATGATGATAGAAGCCAGAAAGATGATCGTAAAGGCTTTCTGAATAAATCCTTTTGCTTTTTCCCAGATCAGCTGCAGTACACTTTTGGCAGATGGAAGACGATAGTTTGGAAGCTCCATCACAAAAGGAACCGGCTCCCCTTTAAATTTTGTTATTTTTAATATGGCTGCATAAAGCACTGCACACAAAATACCGATCGCATAGATCGCCACCATAACAAGTGCCTGGTAACGCCGTGGGAAAAATGCAGTGACAAGCAGCGTATAGATCGGAAGTTTTGCACTACAGCTCATAAATGGAGTCAGCAAAATCGTCATTTTCCGGTCACGCTCACTAGAAAGCGTTCTGGTCGCCATGATCGCAGGAACGGAACATCCAAATCCAACGAGCATTGGCACAAAACTTCTGCCGGAAAGACCAATCTTTCGAAGTGGTTTGTCCATCACAAAGGCAACTCGTGCCATATATCCGGTATCCTCCAGAATCGACAGAAAGAAAAAGAGTGTCACGATCGTTGGCAAAAAGCTGATCACACTGCCTACTCCCTGACAGATTCCGTCTACAACAAGTGCATGTACCACCGGATTGATCCGGTATAATGTCAGTCCATGATCGATCAGAGCGATCACTGCATCCACACCATATCCCATCAGATCAGACAGCCATGCCCCAAACAAGTTAAAGGTCATTGCAAAAATAACTGCCATGATCAAAATAAAACAGGGAAGGGCGGTATATTTCCCGGTCAGGATGCGGTCAAGACGGACACTACGTTTATGTTCCTTACTCTCATGAGGCCGCACAACCGTCTTTTTACATAAACGCTCAATAAAGGAAAACCGCATATGTGCGATCGCCGCCTCACGATCCAGTCCGGTCTCATTTTCCATTACCGACACTGCCTGTTCAAAAATATCCTGCTTTTCTTTGGAAAGATGCAAGGCCTCCTGAATCGGAGCATCCTTCTCGATCAATTTTGTTGCTGCAAACCGTACCGGAAGCGCAGCCGCTTTCGCCTGTGGCTCCACCATATGCACAATAGCATGAATACAACGGTGTACCGCACCGATCACATCTCCCTTTTCGTCGCTGTCCGGACAGAAATCAATACGCTGCGGCACCTCCTGATAACGCGCCACATGTCTGACATGATGAACAAGCTCATCAATTCCCTCATTTTTTACTGCAGAGATGGGAACGACCGGAATGCCAAGTTCTGCCTCTAATTCATTGACACGGATACTTCCTCCATTTGCACGCACTTCATCCATCATGTTAAGAGCCAGCACCATCGGTATCCCAAGTTCCATAAGCTGCATCGTAAGATACAGGTTTCGTTCCAGATTCGAGGCATCTACAATGTTGATGATGCCACTCGGCCTGTTCTTGATCAGAAAATCACGTGTCACGATCTCTTCATTGGAATAAGGAGATAACGAGTAAATTCCCGGAAGGTCTGTCACCTGCATATCCGAATAACTGCGGATCATACCATCCTTACGATCCACTGTAACACCGGGAAAATTACCTACATGCTGATTGGCACCGGTGAGCTGGTTAAACAGTGTTGTCTTTCCACAGTTCTGATTTCCCACTAATGCAAACGTAAGCATCGTCCCTTTGGGCAGTGCCCGCTTTTCATCATGCACATGATTGGGTGTCTGATCTGTAAGCTCTCCCACGCCGGGATGTGGCGTTGCTTTGTAATTCTCCGGCATAGCAGCCTCATGTTCTTCCTTTTCATGAACACGCTCGATCGTCAGCTTTTTGGCCTCTTCCAAGCGAAGGGTAAGCTCATATCCCCGAATCTTCATCTGCAGCGGATCCCCGAGTGGAGCAACCTTTTGCAGTGTGATCTCCGTTCCCGGAGTCAGCCCCATATCCAGCAAATGATGGCGCAGAGCACCCTTTCCTCCAACTTCCTTTATATAAGCACTTTGCTTTGGCTTCAGTTCATTTAGTGTCATACGTATCCTGCTTTCTCCTCTTATCTTTCACTCCCACCTTATTGTAGCTATTTCCTTATTGAGAATCAATAAGGAATGTTTGTTTTTTGAAACATTGCTCCACATGAGATCCTATGGTACACTAAAAGGCAGAAAATCAGGGAAAACATCTCTCCCTATTGAGCAAAGAAAGGAACATATATTATGCTTCGATATACCACACTGGACGA
This sequence comes from Lachnospiraceae bacterium, assembly GCA_050874905.1. Taxonomy (GTDB): domain Bacteria; phylum Bacillota; class Clostridia; order Lachnospirales; family Lachnospiraceae; genus NC2004. Next base: position 7,174 of record JBNMLP010000016.1, on the reverse strand, counting down.
AATTTCAGATGGCAGACTTTATCAGGCAGACGACCGGGTAAAAGCAGACTGCAAAGGCTGCAAAAACTGTTCCAAATGCTGTCACGGCATGGGAGATACGATCGTACTGGATCCTTATGACGTCCACCGTATCGTTACTCATATGCCGGTCAGCTTAGAAGAACTGTTTGACCGGCACTTTGAGCTGGGCATGGTCGATGGCATAATCCTGCCTCACTTAAAAATGGGAGCTGCCACCAATGCCTGTACCTTTTTAAATGACAACGGACGCTGTAGTATTCACAGCATCCGTCCCGGCATCTGCCGTCTGTTCCCCCTCGGACGCTACTACGACGGCGAGGGCTTTTCCTATTTTTTGCAGACCGGAGAATGTACACAAAAAAGCCGGGATTATGTAAAAGTAAAGGACTGGATCGACGAAGAACAACTGCCCGACTACGAAGCATTTGTCTGCCACTTCCACTACTTTATCAAGGACTTTGCCAAAGCCTATGAAGCAGATCCGGAGCAAAAGCAGGCGAGCGTATTTTTATTGAAAACACTTTATCTGACCCCTTATGATGCCCAGAAGGATTTCTTTTCACAGGCAGAAACGCGGATGCAGATCATCCGGGATACCATGTTATCTTAAGCTGGCAATTTCACGCCTGTACCCGCAGTTTCTGTTGCAGGAGGCAGGCGTTACTTTATCACTTTAAAGTTTTGCACTTTAAAGTGTTGATATTTTCAATGTGGTGTGTTACAATACGGTTCAGAAATCAAAACAGGAGGCGTATGAAATGTCACAACAGGAAAAGAAACATGGAGATCTGATGAGTTTTCGACCGGATATTAAAGTATTAGATGCCACGATCCGCGATGGCGGTCTGGTCAATAATTTTTATTTTATCGATGAATTTGTGAAGGCTCTTTATGAAACGAATGTAAAGGCCGGCGTTGATTATATGGAATTTGGATATAAGGCAGACAAAGAACAGTTTTCCGTCACAGAATTTGGCAAATGGAAATTCTGCGATGAACAGGATCTGCGCGCTATCGTAGGAGAGAACGATACCGATATGAAGATCAGCGTCATGGCAGACGTGGGACGCTGCAACTACAAAAAGGACATTCTTCCACGGGAGGACAGTGTGATCGATATGATCCGAGTGGCAACCTATATCCACACGATGCCGGCTGCCATTGATATGATCGAAGATGCCCATGCCAAAGGCTACGAAACAACCTGCAACATCATGGCAATCTCGACTGCCAAGGAGGAAGAGATCGATCAGGCACTTGCCATGCTTGCCAAAAGCAATGTAGATGCCATCTACATCGTGGACAGCTACGGTTCTATTTATCCGGAAGCGATCCGCTCTATCGCTGACAAATATGTAGCGGCCGGAGAAGCCGCAGGCAAACTGATCGGAATTCATGCCCATAACAACCAGCAACTTGCATTTGCCAACACGATCGAATGTGTTTCCAGAGGTGTCAGCCTGTTAGATGCCACCATGGCAGAAATGGGACGCGGAGCCGGAAACTGTGCAATGGAGCTGTTACTGAGCTTTTTAAAGAATCCAAAGTATCAGATCAAACCGATACTTCAGTTTATTGAAAACTACATGCTGCCGTTGAAACAGGAAGGGGCAGTATGGGGCTATGATATTCCATACCTTTTAACCGGAAGGTTAAACCAGCATCCAAGAACAGCGATCAAAGCGGTAGCGGAACACAATACGCATTACAGCCGGTTCTTTGATGAATTATTAGAGCAGGAATAGAGGAAACGTATGCCCCTTTTGTGAGGAGTGGTATGTTTATGGCACGCTTGCGCTTTCGTTGCATGTCGCAGCGGTGCATATATGGCGCATGCAAATAAGCCAGAAACATACCACTTCCTCACCGGGGCATGCCTGGATAGACAGTAAAATTCAACAATTGAAGCAAAAAGCAATAGACTTCTTCTGACAGAAGTTTTACACATCAGCAGTTTTTAACTGCAAAAACATTTTTTATATTCCAAACGATCACCACGGATGTTCTATTGCTTCACAAGTTTACATACTACAAGCAGCTCGCTTTTTGTATATATCGATACATTGCGAGCTGCTTTTGATTTGATTATATTTAGTATGAATTTATTTTGCTTTTCTCTGCGGCAGCACAAAGATAAACAGTAAGGAGCTTAGCAGTAAAAATGCCGGGTAAAATAGTACCGGAAGTATTTGAAATGCGGAGATCTCATTTCCCAGTTCATGCACTGCGGAGATCGCCACTAACATCTGCGCTCCATAGGGGAGTGCCCCCTGAAAGATACAGGAAAAGGTATCCAGCAGGGAGGCTGTTTTTCGTGGTGTAATGTCATACGCTTCTGCCATTTCTTTTGCGATCGGTCCTGCCATTACGATCGCTACCGTATTATTTGCCGTTGCGATATCCATCGCACCGACCAAAAGTCCCATGCCGAGCTGACCACCTTTTTTCCCTTTGAATACCCGTTTGATCCCACGCAGCAATGCTTCAAAGCCACCATACTCGCGAATCAGGGCGCATAGCGCAGAAACTAAGATCGCTACCATACAGGTTTCAAACATGCCGGACACGCCGGAGCCCATGTTGGTAAGCAGCTCCACCGGCTTGATCTGCCCGGTAAGCAGCATGATCGCCGCACCGGAGACGATTCCGACAAGCAGCACTACAAATACATGAAAGCCGATGATCCCACCGATCAATACGAGCACATATGGTACGATCTGGATCAGGGAATAGCTTTCTTTGATCGAACCGGAGATCGGTGTATTTACAGACAATACGGCGATGACCACTAAGGTAGCAAGTGCCGCCGGAAGTGCGATCCAGATATTTTCCCGGAATTTATCCTTCATTTGACAGCCCTGTCCATTACATGCCGCGATCGTTGTATCAGAAATAAAGGACAGGTTATCACCAAACATCGCTCCTCCCATCACAGATGCGACGCAAAGCGGCAGCGAAAAACCAGAGGCCTGCGCCAGTGCTGCGGCGATCGGAGTCAGCAGCGTAATGGTACCAACCGAGGTTCCCATTGCCAGTGACACAAAACAGGCTACAACAAAAAGCGTCAGCACTGCCCCGTGCGCCGGAATGATCGACAGCATAAAATATGCCACACTCTGCGCACTGCTTCTTCCTACTACCCCAACAAACAGTCCCGCAGTCAGAAAGATCAGAAGCATTGTGATGATATTTTTGTCCGCCAGTCCCTGTGCCATGACACCAAGTTTTTCATCGAGGGAAAGTGCTCTGTTTTGCAGGCAGGCGGTCAGGATCGCCACCATAAATGCCACGACGATCGGGATATTATAAAAGCCCATTGGGATTTTGAGCACGTATTCAAACAGGATACCGAGTCCCAGATACAGGATCAAAAAGACCAGAATAGGCAATAAGGCGATAGGGTTGGATTTTTTCATTTTTGGCTCCTCTCTAATCATACAACTGCGAATAAATTTACCATGAGCAATGCTCCGGTCAGGCAGGTATCTTTCAGCGATCAAGCGGGGCATTTTCCCATGTGATCGCTGCTAATAACTACTATCTTAGCATAGGGCGGATGTTCTGTTAAGTGTTTTTATAGCGTTTCTTGCTATAAACAGCAGTTATAGCAGGCTATCTTTTATTTGAATTATGTCTATGACTGGTTTTTATGCTACGATGAGGGCAACAAAACGAAAGGCGGGTGGGCTTTTATGAAACAAATACTTTGCTATGGAGATTCCAATACTTACGGTTATATTCCGGAAAATAGGGAGCGTTACGCTTACGGGGTACGCTGGACCAGTCTTCTTTCTGAACGGTTAAAGCCTTACGGGATTACTGTGGCAGAGGAAGGCGTTTGCGGACGCACGACACAGTATGAAGATGCCACACGTCCGGGACGTAACGGTCTTGCGACACTTCCATCGGTACTTGCCAAACATCCGGAAGCGGATACGGCAATCCTGATGCTCGGCACGAACGACTGCAAAACACTCTATCAGGCAACTGCCGAGGAGATCGGAGCCGGAATCGCACATCTGTTAGACCAGCTCAAGGCACAGAACCGCTTTGACACCATTTTATTACTTTCTCCGATCCACTTAGGGGAACACGTTTACAAAGCGAATTATGATCCGGAATTTTCCGACTGGTCTGTTCCGCTTTCCAAAGCATTAGAACCTGTTTATGAGCGGATTGCCAGACAGTACGGGATCTCCTTTTTAAAGGCAAGTGACTATGCTTCTCCGAGTTCTGTCGATCAGGAACACCTAAGTGTGGAAGGACACCGCGCACTGGCAGACGGCATTTTCCGTACCTTGTGCAACATCAACGAAGTACGGGAAAACGTGGCCTCTTAAGAAATAAGAATTTCCTTTTGTCAAAGCACTGCTTATGCTATAATGAAAATAATGAACCAGATGCGAAGCATTTGGCGATTGCAACAACGAGTATGAGTTGTCAAAAGGAGGAGGAAACAGGATGAAAATGAAGGTGAAAAAACTCTTATGTCTTACTATGATCCTGGCATTGTCAGTAGGGTTATGTGGTTGTCTTCACGTCACGCAGACCTACACGATGGGACCGGATTCGATGACGATCACCACGTCACTGGGTTACAACAAAGCAAAAATGGATGCACTTGGCGCAGGCGAAGACGAAGACATTACCAAACTGACCGTGCAGACGATCGATGGCGTAGATTATTACATGGAAAAACCGGAAACGGAGACACATACCTATGCACAGATCAAGAAAAAATACGCAAACTATGCCGTAAATGCCACAAGCTTTTATTACTATGACAGCATTAACGGAAACATGGCTGCCACCAATGAAGCAAAGGCACAGGACAACAGCGATTCTGCTTCCATTGTATACGATTACGTTGGCATGAGCGTAACATTCTCCCAGCCGATCACAGTGACGAACGGAACCTTGAGCGAAGATGGCTTAAGCGCAAGCTGGGTTTACAAAGGAAATGATCTGGATAGTCTGAAAAAAATCGAGCAGTATGCCTACACAGGAGAAAGCACACTTGAGACAGACCGTGCAAATGTAAAACAGGCAGTGAAAGAAGCTTCCGATAAAAAGCCGCCAAAAGTAAAAGGAATCAAAAACAAAAAAACGTATTATAAAAAGAGCCTGACCTTTTATGTCAAAGACAATATTTCCATTAAAACCATTAAATTAAATGGAAAGAAAGTAAAAGGGAAATTGATGAAAAAGGGAACTTACAAAGGATTTTATAAAGTAACCGCCAAAAAATCAGGCGTCAACAAGCTGGTTGTTACCGACCAGAATGGCAATCAGACCAAACTTACTTTTACCTTAAAAAAGAAGAAATAACATTGACGAATGTCCGTCTCCCGTGCTATACTTGCAAAGTTGTCCGGGAACGGACATTTTTTCATCGAGTGTTCGAGACCTTCCACTCGTAAAACAAAACTAAAGGAGAATTACACATGAGAAACAAAAACGTAGCATTTCTGACACAGGCGGCGATGATCGCTGCCATCTATGTCGTACTGACGTACTTCATCAGTGCATTTAACTTAGCATCCGGAGCCATTCAGGTGCGCATTTCAGAAGCATTGGTAGTTCTGCCATACTTCACCCCAGCCGCCATACCGGGCGTATTTATCGGATGCCTGATCAGCAACCTGATCACAGGAGGCGCGATCATCGACGTGATCTTTGGAAGTCTGGCAACCCTGATCGGTGCACTCGGAACCTATGCCCTTCGCCGGCATAAATTTTTACTGACGCTGCCACCGGTATTGTCCAATGCGATCATTATCCCATTTGTATTAAAATATGTTTATTACCCGGATGTAGCTTACCATGTTTTTGGTATCGACGTATCGATTTTATTCTATGCCGTGACCGTAGGAGTCGGTGAGATCATTTCCGTGTGCCTGTTTGGAAGCATCCTGCTTCGTGTGTTACGCCCATTAAGCGGAACACTCGGCTGGACCATCCCACAAAAAAAGGCAGCCAAAAGAGCCACCAAAGCATAACTAAAACCTGTAAAAGAATATTAGAAGCGCATCGAATCATTACCCATCACCAAGGTCTGTCAAACGGTAACGATCGATGCGTTTTTTATATTCTCATTTCTATTCTGCCGCTGTTTTTAAGCTCCGTTAAAAATGCGGTAAGTCCCTCGAACACATCCTCATAGGTTGCATCAAAATCGCCGGTATACCACGGATCTGCCACATCTCTCCCACTCCCGGCAAAGGATAGCAGCTTATAAATCTTGCCGTCCGGATCACCACCTGCAATCCGGTTCATATTGCGGATATTGGCCTGATCCATCCCGATCAGGTAATCATAACGATCATAATCTGCCCGTGTCATCTGACGCGCCCGGTGTGGAACCACTCCAACTCCATGCCGTTTTAACACCGAAACGGTACCGCGGTGCGGAGGATTGCCAATCTCCTCCGTGCTGGTCGCTGCAGAATCAATCAGGAACTGCGTGGCGATATTTTGTTGTTTTACTAAGTGGGTCAGCAGGCTCTCGGCGAGCGTGCTGCGGCAGATGTTGCCGTGGCAGATGAAAAGGATTTTTATCATAGTTTTGTTTCTCCTTGTTTTACCCCGGAATGCCTTATTTTGCAAGGTTTTCTGGGGGGATGGTTAAATTATTGTTTGCTTGTCAACTAGGCAAATTATAGCATAATTTAGCAAGTTGTTACTACCTGTTGGTAGTAAAATTGGTAGTAAAACGGAAAAGGGTTACTACTAAGGATTTTTAAAAATATTTGTAACTTTCTCTTGACTTTTTTCATATAAATGATATAGTTTAATTAATCATCTACCAAGTTGTAGAAGGATGTGCTGGAACGTCTTTGGTAACTATGCCAATGGCGTTTTCTGTTTTTTAGAGACCGTTTCAAGTTTTGTGTAAACTCAAAAAAACTGACATAAGATTTTATTGATAGTTATTAAGAGCAGAGACCAGATTTTGGTTCTCTGCTCTTATCTGCATTATACAGGTATAAATGCACATGTCAAATAGATTTCCTTAGAATTCTGCTTTTTCCAGCCGTTCTTCAAAATAGATCTCCAGCTGGGCGCGTATCTGGGACCAGCCCCTGCGGCGTCCGGTCCATTTTTTAGTGATGTCCATGGTAGCCAGATAGAGCATTTTTAACAGGCTGTCATC
>JBNMLP010000015.1:0-70196 GCA_050874905.1 Lachnospiraceae bacterium | reverse complement strand
GAATGTCTCCATCTACTTACCAATCGGGGCAGTTAGATAACTGCTACTCCCATATGGAAAAACGTGGTTCCCGCTATCTTCGATACGCCCTTTACAATGCGACTAAATATGCCTGCATTTGGGACGAATCCTTTGGAGCATATCTTACCAAGAAGCGAGCGGAAGGTAAGCATTATAATGTTGCTTTATCCCATGCTGCCAAGAAACTTGTCAGAACCATCTATGCAATGGAAAAATCAGGGCAAGCATACAAGCATGTCGCTTAATTCTTTTCTATAAACATCTCCTAGTTGAGTGCCTATAACGACACTCTTTTTGTCATGCAGTTTTCAAGGTACAAATAATCTGAAATGCATTTCTGCAATTCATTCAAAACATTTCATTTTTAGACTTGACTTTTAATAGTTAGTCTTTCTTTTTAGTGATCGCGCATCTTTTCATATTTCATGATCTCTTTTGCGTACTTTTTGTATGCAGCTGGCTGCCAGTGATAGCCGTCCGCCGCACTGTACTTTGGATTCAGATATCCTTCTTTGTCCTTTAAAAATCCCGTAAAATCCAGATAAGACACGCCTTCTTTTTCTGCCAGCTTTTTGAGCTCCTTGTTGTATTTCGGAATCTGACGGAATCCGGTACGTTTCAGCCGCTCCTTTTTGGTAACCGGAGAGCAGGCACAAACAACCAGATCGGTGTTTGGACATTCCCGCTTGATCGTGCGGATGATCCCTTTGTATTCCGGCAGAATCTGTTTTACAGTACGATAATGGATCTCATTTAATCCGAGCATCAGATAGATCCGGTATGGTTTTTCTGCTACCAGCTTTGTGAGTCCGCTTTTTCCGCCAAATACTCGTCTGGTACGGAAAGTGATCGTATTTAAGCCACGGTAAGCGATCGTCTTTTTCGTTCCACCGATCTTGATCTGTGAGCGCACATTGGAATTGATCCCTTCTGTCACAGAATCTCCGGCAAATACCGTCTTTCGCTGATACGTTTTCATTTTGATCGCATGTCCTTTGGACAGTGGTCCATCTCCGTCGGATGCTTTCTTTTTATGGCATGCCTGCACTTTAAAATAGTAGGTTTTGCCATTTTTTAATCCACCTGCCAGAAAATGCGTATCTTTCGTCACACCAACCTGCTTATAGGTTCCGTCTTTTTTGGTGGCACGGTAAATGTGATAATACGATGCCCGTTTTCTGCCTTTCCAGACAAGCTTCACCTGTGTGGTGGAATAACGGATCAGCTTCACATCCTCCACCTGCTTTAATGTAACAACCTTCTTTTTCTTTTCTGCCTTTGGAGATGCAGATGTGGATTGTTCCGCTACCGTCTCTGTACTTTTTTCTGTGGCAGTTCCTGCCGCAAACGAAACATCTTTATTTACTCCTGCAAACAAAACGAAAAACATGATCATAAGGAGTAACTGCTTTTTATATATTTTCATCGTTCTTATGCTCTCCTGTCTTTATGGTCTTTGTCCCAGACCACCCTCTAAGGTGATGGTTTCTCCGGACATGTACTTAAAGTCTTCGGAAGCAAGCTGGACACAAACGCGTCCGATCTCTTTTTCTGCATCTGCAAAATGTCCCATAGGAGGGGTATGTACATTCTTCTCAAAGGCATCCGGGTAAGCATTTTTAAACTGTTCGAGCTGTGCCGTCCATGCCAGCGGGCAGATGATATTCACGTTGATGCCGTCTTTTGCCCACTCAGTTGCTGCCACACGGCTTAAACCACGGATTCCCTCTTTGGCTGCTGCATAGGCACACTGTCCAAAGTTACCAAACAATCCCGCTCCGGAAGCAAAATTGATCGCACTTCCCTTTGTTTCCTTCAAATGTGGATAGCAGGCTTTCATATAATAAAATGCAGCATAAAGGCCGGAATATACCGCCAGATCAAACTGCTCCTTTGTATGGTCTGCCAATGCCACACCGGAAGCAGATGCCTGTGCATTATTGATCAGTACATCGATCCGTCCAAATTCGTCCATTGTCTTTTTCACTACATTTGCCACGATCGCCTCATTATCCTGTCCGGCAGAAATATCTGCTGCAACAGGCAGTACCTTGATCCCATAAAGACGCTCCAGTTCCTCCTTCGCATCGTCAAGCTTCTTCACATTACGACCCGTGATCACCAGATTAGCACCCTCTTTTGCGTATGCGGTTGCAATTCCATACCCAATTGAGCCACATCCGCCATCACTCAACACAGCACGTCCGCCGCCAGTAATAATCGCTGTTTTACCATCTAACACTCCCATAACGATACCTCCTTAAAGCAATCATTTTTATACTTTTTTGAAACAACCTTATTATAGCAAGATTGAAAGAGAATGGGAAGAATGAATATAGGAAAATGCGGAACAGATCGGGGAAAATTTGCAAAAAAAGAAGGTGCCCCAAAAGGAACACCTTCTCATTATAGAAATACGATCATTTCTTTACTTTTTGATCTTTACTTTCTTTACAGCGGAGAACTTACCAAATCCGGCAGTATTCTTTGCACGTACCTTTACATAGTAAGTCTTGCCCTTCTTTAACTTCTTGATCGTATAAGAAGTCTTTGTTGTGTTGATCGTCTTCTTACCCTTGAAGTTCTTCTTTAAGCTGTAAACGATCTGGTAAGATTTTGCACCTGTGATCTTCTTGAACTTGATGGTAAGCTTCTTACCCTTTACATTCTTAGCAGATGAAATCTTTACCTTAGCAGGTGCAGTAACAGCTGCAGGTGCTTCTGTAGTAGGAGCTGCTGCGGTTGTAGTTGCAGGTGCCTGAGTGGTTGCTGCAGGAGCCTGGGTAGTGGTGTCAGGCTTAGTAATTGGTTTATCAGCCTCTCCTTTAACTGTTACTGTAATCGTCTTCATTACAGTGCTATCACTCACCGCCGTTACTGTAATTGTTGCAGTACCAACTTTCTTCGCTGTTACCACTCCTGTAGCAGAAACACTTACAACGTCCTTTCCCTCTGTTACTTCGTATCTTAATGCTTTATTTGTAGCATTCGCTGGAACAACAGTAGCCTCAATTGAACCTGTCGCATCAATTCTTGTTAATTCCATAGTTGTTGCACAATTGATTCCTGTCACTGGAATATCAGCCTGTTCTACAGTAAGAGCGTAACTTAATACACTCTGCTTACCATCTGAAATGTATGTTGCTACAATGTTGGCTTTACCGGCCTTTAATGCAGTTACCTTTCCTGTTGCCTTATTAACTGTTGCAATAGTTTCATCATCAGATGACCACTCTAATGTACCAGATAAATCTGTTGCATTTTCCGGTTCATAAACCACTGGCTGTAACACAAATGTACTTCCTGCACTTACCGTTCCTTTATTCTGACCAGGATTTTTAACAACGGAAGTGTTACCTGTAATCTGTTCTGCGATTTCTTTGATACCAGTTGCGTTATACTTTGTAATTGTAAAATACTGCTTGCAAAGAAGAGTATTACCACTATATGCGCATACATAAATCCTATCATCTGCGCTCTTCTTTGTAGTAATGATTGCAGAACCATTTTCATCACCAGCTGCAATCGTTGCAATAGAATCATCAAGTTCTTTGAACGCATCATTATCTTTATCATTATCTTTATCTCTTACCATCAATTTCCAGGTAACATCTGGTAATGCTGCACCAGTTTTTACTACTTCTACATTTACCGGAACACTTGATCTTCTACCATCAATCTGTTTGTCTTCATTCATTACTCCCTGCTCAATAGCCGCAGTATAATCAATTTCAAACGTATTCTCTTCGTATGTGTAGGCATCATTATTTACATATACTGTAAATGAAGCTATATTCTGCTTATTTACCTTGCCAGTAACCTCTACAGTTGTTTTTCCGTTCGTCTTTCCACCGATCTGATATTCACCAGCTCCATTAACAAACTTATCTGCAACCTTTGTATTAACAACAGAATATTCAAGGAATGGATCATTTAATGTTGCGTTTTTAATTTCATCCAATGTGTCTTTGTACTGCGGTTTTACTGCCTCACCTTTTCTTACATGAACAGTTTCGTTTTCTAAATCGTAATATACACCATCTCTCTTCAGCATTGTTAAACTGCTCTTTAAATTCCTACTTGGTGACACAAAACGTACAACACAATATGAATCATTTCTTTCATAAGAAACCCGGATTAATTTGTATCCGATTCCTTTTAATTCCAGACGATCACAAATGGCAGCATCCGGACCCGTTTTCTGATACAGCTTATTCTGCTTGTTTACATCTACTCCCTGAACACCAATTGAATTATTCTGCTGTGCTTCCACTACTTTAATATCTGATAAGGTATAGGAAATATCATAATTTAAATTATCAGTTGAAAACCCATTTTCCTTATCTACATTAAAAGTGCGGACTGTTGACTTATAATCACCATCAGCAAATGTATACTTCGCAAGATCAAGTGATCCTCCTGTTGATTCAAAGTAGTATACTGGCATATTTTTTGTTACAATATTGTTATCTTTATCCACATAAGTAATCTCTTCATCGCTAACGGAATAATTAACATCCTGTTCAAGATCAGACTGTGCAAAATCTAATTTCACACTATTAAATGTTGCATTCTTCTTTTGGAACATTAATGTCACTTTTCTTGTTGTCACAGGTTGTGTAGTGCTTGCTTTTGCCTCTTTTTTATTATAAGACATTGTAAGAGTAACCCTTTTAGCACTGTTCCATTCATTATTTTTATCTAATTTATCAGTTGTAACTACTGCCTTGATAGCAGCACTTCCTGTATTCTGAATCTCCAATGTACCAATATTAATTTGGTTATTATCCTTGTCTCTTGCAAACAGATTATAGAGATCCTCATCATGAGCATCCTGTTCCACATCATCACCAGTTACATTAAAAGTGTAATCCGATAAAGAAACCGTTCCATTCTCTTCCAATGCTACATCAGAATTTTGTGCAGCATAGAATTCTACCTGCTGATCCATTGCAACAGTTGCTTCACGATCATCGTTAATTGCAACATCATCACTAGCGATATCTGCAGTTAATTCATTTGCTTTTACAGTCACATTTAATGGTTTAGTAGAGGTTTCAGAGCCTATTGTACAATTGATCACGTTATTATCAGTAACTGCCGTAGTTGTTAAGGTACTACCAGCAATCTCAATTCCTCCACCTTTATCTGTAGCATATGATACAGAGGATTCAAGAATGTAAGCAGGAGTTACTTCTGTTTCAAGGTGAATATCGCTTCTAGCACCCGTAACAGTAATAGTTTTCTTATCTGCACTTAATTCTACACCCTGCTCTACCATTGAATCAGCATATGAAACATCTGATGCAACCGCATTTTTCACATTTGCAGGAATTTTAATTTTAATACTTGCCTCAGCACCTTTAGTTGTAATATTCTCAGGAGTTGCTGTTACAGTATAGATAGTATCACTTGTTGCATCACTTTTGATACTAACTAAACCTTTTGAATTAACAGAAACACCCTCACCAGCCGGAGATACCTTCCATTCCGAATCAATAACGGCATCTAATTGAAACTGTACATTAGGCTTACTTACAATATTGCCATCACCATCAAAATAGATATCTTTATTCTCAGGCTGTGGCACCTCATCCGTTACGATTTTTAAGCCATCCCACTTATCCTTATTATCGGTATCATAACCTTTTTCTGCATTCGCAGGTACAACAAGCGTAAACGCAAGTGTTGCCGCCAATGCCACGGAAGCAACTTTCTTAAATAACTTCATTCTCTTCTCCTTTCAAACTTAAAAAAACATCCTTTAAAACAGACTTACTAAAAACCCAATAGCCTCCTCTCCCTTGAAATGTATAACACGTCAATTGTATACAATCTAATCTATGTATATACAATCAACTACCCGTTAAGGATTATACTATATTAGAAATAACAATTGTCGAATTTGTCGAAAATAGCAAGTTTTTCGACAAAATTAACCGTTTATTTCCAGTCATATTTGGCGTCTTCCTCTCATAAAGTATCATAAGGTAACTGGCCAAGTGCCGCAGCGAAAGGAGATCTCTATGGAATTAACAAAGAAAATGATACATACCAGCTCGATGAAACCCTGCATGAGTATGCAGACCACCCTTGATGACGATTTCAATGTGCCGGACAGCAAAGCGGACGTGGAACGGCTTATCACGACAAGGGGAGAAATTGAAATCACAGAAGTCGAAGCATTGACCGACAAGATCCGTGTTGTAGGTGCCTGCCATTTTTATGTGCTTTATACCACGAATCAGGAGCAGTATCCGATCAGCTCCTTAGAGGGAAGCATCCCGTTAGAGCAGATCATCAACTGCGATGGCACCAGACCGATCGACACCGTCAAGGTCAAAGCCGTGTTGGAGGATCTCAATATTTCCATTATCAATTCAAGAAAACTGAGCATCCGTTGTCTGATCAACCTACATTCCTTCGTAGGGGATACCAAAGACTTTGAGGCTGCTGCTTCTCTCTCTGCTCATCTTCCGACTAAGGCAGAGCCAATGGAGCCTGACATGCAGTGCCTTTATAAAGATGTCACCATGACCACACTGAAGGTCAACAAAAAAGATATTTTCCGTGTCAAAGAGGAGATCAAGATCCCATCCGGGAAAGCCCCGATCTATGAGATCCTCTGGTCGGAAACCACGCTTTCCAATATGGAAACCCGCCTGATGGACGGAAAGCTTCTTTTAAATGGGGAAATATCGATGTTTCTTTTGTATCAGACGTTGGAAGAATCCATGCCGATCCAGTTCTTTGAAATGGATCTTCCAATCAAGGGAGAGCTTCCGGTTGACGATGTGACAGAATCTATGATCGACTGTGTGGAAGTAAAGATCGCCTCCACGAATTATACGATCCGTCCAAATGAGGAAGGGGAGGATCGCATTTTTGAGGTGGAATGTACCTTAGATCTTGACATCCGTATTTATGAAGAAGAATCCATGCAGCTTCTTTCTGACATTTATTCCCCAAATGCGGAGTGTAAGGTAGAGCCACTGACCTTCCCTTACGTCAAGCTGCTGCAAAAGAACCAGGCGAAGACAAGGATCAGCCAGAAAATGAAATTGAAGGATGCCAAAGACAGCATTCTGCAGATTGCCCACATCAACGGAACTGTAAAGCTCGACGCACTCACTCCGGTAAAAGACGGTGTCAATGCCGAAGGAGTGGTAATGGCGGACATTTTATATGCTTCCGGCAGCGACGCCCATCCGTTCAATGCCACCTTTGTCATGGTTCCATTTTCCTATCTGGTGGAAATGGATGGCATGAAGGAGACCGATCAATATGAAATCGTACCGCACTTAGATCAGATCAGCATTAACATGATCGACAGCGATGAGGTAGAATTAAAAGCCGTGCTGTCGCTCAGCGCCATCGCATTTACTCCGCTTCAGGCAACGCTCATCAAGGATGTGCTGGTCTCTCCATTGGATGCGGAAAAAATGCAGAAAATGCCGGGAATGGTTGGTTACGTGGTAAAACCGGGCGATACCCTGTGGTCCATCGCCAAAACCTACTACACCACAAAGGACAACATCGTCCGGTGCAATGAGTTGGAAAATGAAATGATCGAAGCAGGCGATAAACTCATTATTGTAAAATAAGCAGCCTCCTTTCCGGTACACAAAAAAGTCATGCGCAATACCCCATCGGTATCACGCATGACTTTTTGCATTCATTTCTTATGAGTTCTAAGCGGTTATGCTTCCTGCTCTAAGCCGAGCTCTTTTCTCCACTGGCTGAATCCTTCCTTTACCGCCTTATAAGTTTCTCCGGAAATAGATGGGAGCTCATCACCCCATGCCTCTGTTGCCTGCTTATATCCCTTTTCAAAGGCCTTCTCCATCTCATCAATCTTATCCGGATCTCCGCCTGTCAATGCCTTGGCAAAATCCAGAATACGGCTGGAAGTTTCTTTTACACTCCAGTAACCACCGTCTGCAATATCTTCCTGTGCCTGCTTTACAGCCGCCTGATCGATCGTGTCACCGCTCGCTGCAAACTTCTTCCAGAAATCACTGGTAAATGCATTGGCTGTACCATAGGTACTTCCCTGCTTTTTGATCAGCTTGTCAACTAATGACTGTAACTGATTGGCACGCTCTTCTGCGTCTGATTTCAATTTGTTTACCAGCTCTAAATTCGGTGTGTAAGTCTTTTTTGCACTTTCCTTTGCTTTGGAAAGATCAGACTTCTCATATACTACAGCAGTGCTGTCCTTTGCTGCCGCTGTTTCATTTCCCGTTACTTCGGTCTGCTGGTTCGTTGTATAACCTGCGCTTCCTGCTACACTTGCCGCTGCCTGATTTGCAGCATTTGCTACTCCATTTACATCCATATTAAACCCTCCTTGGTCATGAATCTACTACGTGTTCCACGCATCATCTATCTACGCTTATATTTTATATCGGACGAATGTGATAATCACTTAATATCTAAAAATATAAAACTCCGCCTTTTGACGGAGTTTTATTTCTATTATGAAAGAGATTATTTGGCAGGCGTCGCGGCTCCTGCATCTCTTTTAACCCATAGGGTGCGTGGTTGCAACGAAATTTACCACCTCAAATAATCTCTTTACTATCTTACTCATATTATAGCCTAACTATTCCTTTTTGTAAATAACATCCTTATTGCGCAAATAATTATATAATCTTTTCTCTGTTATTTTCCAACCGGTGATTACTGAATTTTTATAATTCTTCTTATCATCTGCAGTTATGATCTTCAGCACTAAAAGAGAGCTTTCTTCTGCATTTTCAATTTTTTTCACAACCAAGCCCGTATTAGGACGTTTATCCCTAAATATATAATCTGGATCATTTAATATATCTCTCACATAACGTATGGTATCCGCGTATGCATCTGGATGTCTTTCTCGAATGTGCGCTATCTGTTCTTCCGTAATGATCACCTGATCTGTTATATGATCATTTGAAATACAGTCATATATCTCCCAATTTAATATTCCGAGATTGTAAATTCCTCTGCTGTTTTCTTTATTGATACCATCATCTCCTAATATCATGCTCATTGCTGTATTCCCCAAATACTTTGGCTTGGCTCATGTTTTCATTATAGCATAATCATTCCCCGTTGCAAATTGCCCCTTCTTTCGCTTGTCAACTCCCGAAAATCCCGATATAATAGTAGGTATCAGTACAGTTTTTCAAACAGGGAGGTGTCATTATGGAGATTACATCGCTTCCAGACATTCCGTCATTATCCATCGCTCTGTCGCAAAATAATGTCATGCAGGATCTTGGTATATCCTTACTGGCAGATCAGTTACAAAATGGTGGTACCGACGCAGATGCGCTCACAAAAATGATGGAATTATCCGTTCAGCCAACGATCGGAGCCAATTTTGACATGACGATCTAACGCCCTTCATATGGGCTTACTTTTTACAAACAGGAGGGATATTATGAGTACACATATCAATGCAAAACCAGAGGAGATTGCCGAAGTTGTTTTAATGCCCGGTGATCCGTTACGTGCGAAATTTGTAGCAGAGAATTTTTTAGAAAATGCCGTATGCTATAACGAAGTGCGTGGCATGTATGGCTTCACGGGAACCTACAAGGGGGTGCGCGTGAGCGTGCAGGGTTCCGGCATGGGAATCCCTTCTTTTATGATCTATGCCAATGAACTTCTGGCGGAATATGGAGTCAAGAAGATACTTCGTATCGGTACCTGCGGTGCCATCTCAAAAAAGGTTCAGGTGCGTGATATTATTCTCGGCATGAGTGCCAATACGACATCCGCCATCAATAAAACACGGTTTATGGGTTATGATTTTGCTCCTACTGCTGATTTTTCCCTGTTAAAAACAGCCTATGACATCGCAGTAGAAAAAGGGGTTCAGGAGAAAACGCATGTAGCACCGATCCTTTCGACCGATGAATTTTATGGACACGATGAAGGATTAGATGAAATATATGCTGAATATGGTGTCCTCGGCGTGGAAATGGAAGCCGCCGGACTTTATACCCTTGCTCCTAAATACGGTGCCAAAGCATTGGCAATTTTGACGGTCAGCGATCATCTGATCACCGGAGAAGCAACCAGTGCAGAGGAACGGCAAAAGACTTTTACCGACATGATGGAAATTGCATTGGAAACCGCAGCAGCGAATTTATAAAAATAGACTTTAGAATAATCAATGCCCCGGCAATCGCCAGGGCATTTTATCATTTCTTCCAAATTCACACTTTACTGGTTCTTTATCCGTTTGATCTCCAGACTCTCGACAAATGCCTGCACCCGGGTTCTAAGCTGCCCGGTCGCACTGACTACATATGGACGGTCAAGGGATAACACCGGACGGTCGTACTGCTCCCGCAATACATGAAACGCATTTGCACGCTCGTATCCCCAGTAATCGCAAAACTTGATCTGCTGATAGATGACACCATCCGCATGATAGTCCTTTACCAGTTGATCCACATAAGCATGACGTTCCCTGATCTTCTCAGTATTCATAAACCGTGGACACTGTCCGGTTGTCATATAGTGACGGCAGATACCGGTCAGCACATCTTCTTCTGCCTGTAAAACAATCGGTGTTCTTCCCGGCAAAGAACCTAAACAATATCGGTCAGCAGCCACATAAGCCCCCGCCTCCTCGATCATTTCGATCAGCTTCGGATCATCAATTTCTGATCCCACCAGCACCACTCTCGCACGGTAATTATTTTTGGCATCCGGTTTTCTTGTCTTTAATTCTTCCAGTGTCTCCAAAAGATACGGCAGGATCTTTTCCTTGGGACAACAGTAGGAAGCCAGACAAAGCACCGCATATTCATATCCGGTGATCACAGGATTTTCTGCCTTCCGGTAATCTCCTATTTTTGTCAACGTTTCACAGACTTTATTATGTACCCGCACTGCTTCCCTTAATGCAGCATCCGAGACATCGATCCCGAACCGTTCCTGCAACGGAGTTAAAACATACTGCTTCATCTGTCTCACATAATGTCTTAACGCTGTTTCATCATTTTTCATCGGCACATCTGCATAGGTAATAAAGAAATGCTCCTTGTTGCAAAGGTGGTTATGCTCGATATTTTCTACAAGACGGTTCATCTGCGCACAGGCATCCGGTGCCAAAATGGCATCCAGAAATTCATAACCTCCCTCGATTGCACGCTCCAATATTGCCCGGCAGCATTCACACAGAATACTGCTCATATAGTACGTTCCCATCTCAATGGAACCTGTTCGCGGCGCACGAAGCCGTACACTGTAACAGCCCTTCAGATTAAGAAGCGGCTCCGGGATCTGTGCGCACACACTGCCGATCGCCATCTGTCCTTCGTCTGATGCCTCCCGGCAAAGATCGTTATTTACTTCTTCGAGCATTTTTTCTAATGTGTAGATATGTTTTAAATCTTTCATAGGTACATCCTTTTTCTGTTATATTCCCAACTGTTTTAACACCAGTCCGGCTCCCTTTACAATCTCGGCATCCTCTGGAAGTGTGAAGACATTGTCTCCCTTCATATCATACAGTGCCAGTGCCTCATCCGATAAAATGGCAGCGAGCAACGGAAGTTCAGAAAGTTCCATATGTTCCACGACATCCCGGCTTGGAAGACGGTTCGCCACCACTCCGATCTTTTCATACATCACCAGTTCATCTGCAACCTGCTTGATCGTCTTTACTACCTGACAGCCTTTTTTACTGGCATCAGTCACACAGATCAGGTGGGTTACCTTCTCCATTACACGGCGGTTGATCTGCTCAATTCCTGCCTCCCCATCGATCACAACATAGTCAAACTGGGAAGACAGCATGGTGATCACTTCCTTTAAATAGGAATTGATCTTGCAGTAACAGCCTGCCGCTTCCGGCCGGCCGATCGCAATAAATGCATAGCCGTCCTGTTCTACGATCGCATCATAGATCTCATATTTGGCCTCCGATAAAAGCTCTAATGCGGTTTTTGTATCGCCATCCTTTACGGTGGCAACCACCTGTTTTCTGATATCATCAATCGTTGTCTTCACCGGAACATGGAGGACGGTAGAAAGTCCTACCGCCGGATCTGCATCAATCGCCAGTATTTTGGCATTCTTTTTCGTTTCCACCAGTTTTTTCACAAGAGCAGCGGCAAGTGATGTTTTTCCGACGCCCCCTTTTCCGGCTACCGCCAGAATTTTTGGATTCTTTTTCTCTTCCATACGATTACGCTTCTTTCTCCTTTTCGTATCTTATTCTTCTACCTCTATGACGGTCAACCGATCGTTCTTCACCTGAAACCGGATATTGAATCCGGCGTAAGAAACGCCGTAGATCCGGTCTTCCTCATCCTGATATGCCGGACGTGGATCCTGCCGTAATAATCCCATTGCTCCCGGACGTTTTTCCTCCGGCAGCCGTAAGAGCAGCTCTTTCGGAAATACAACATCAAGGGCATGCGCATAGACCTCTCCCGCAAATCCGGAGGTTGCTTCCGGATGACTGTCCGCATAGGGAAGATATGGTTTGATGTCATAGATCGGAGTGCCATCTAACAGATCAATTCCACTGACAAGGATCACCGTTCCTTCTTTTTCCGTTTCTTTGATCTGATCAATCTTAACACAAGAAAGTCCGATCGGATTAGGACGGAACGGAGAACGGGTGGCAAACACTCCCATTTTTTCATTTCCGCCTAACCGGGGTGGCTTCACCATGGCATTCCAGTGAGGGGCTTTTTGTGTTTCCTGCTGGGATTCTTTTTTCCTCTTTCCCTGCCCCTGCTTTTTCTGTGCCATCGAACATTCCCAGATGATCCACAAATGAGAAAAATCTGACAGTCCCTTTAACGCCTGTGGATTCCGGTATGCCGGTTCAAATACGATCCGCCCGGTCAGCTCCGGTACTAATCCACTCTGGCGTGGCAGTCCGAATTTCTCCTTAAAATCGGTTCTGATTGTCGCAATCTTGACCATACTTTCTCTCCTGTTTTTGCACACTTTACCGTGCTTATATAATATCTTTTCTGCATCATGCAGACCTACGGGACGCCTGCTGGACTTTTACTACAAAAATAAGCTACTATCATTATGCAGCATAACGATAGCAGCTTATAATCAGTTCAAATCAATCAAGTCAAAGACGTTTCTTATGCCTCAGGACCAGCAGCAACTAATGCTTTACCAGCATCGTTTGTCTCGTACTTCTTGAAGTTCTTAACGAAACGAGCAGCTAAGTCTTTTGCCTTTGTCTCCCACTCAGTAGGATCAGCATAAGTGTCACGAGGATCTAAGATACCGCTGTCAACACCTGGAAGCTCTGTTGGAACCTCAAAGTTGAACATAGGGATCTTCTTTGTAGGTGCTTCGTTGATTGCACCGCTTAAGATAGCGTCGATGATTCCACGGGTATCTTTGATGGTGATACGCTTACCAGTTCCGTTCCATCCGGTATTTACAAGGTATGCCTTAGCACCACTCTTCTCCATCTTCTTTACGAGCTCCTCACCATATTTGGTTGGGTGTAACTCTAAGAATGCCTGTCCGAAACATGCAGAGAAAGTAGGAGTAGGCTCTGTGATTCCACGCTCTGTACCTGCTAATTTTGCGGTAAATCCTGATAAGAAGTAGTACTGTGTCTGCTCTGGTGTCAGGATAGATACTGGAGGAAGTACTCCAAATGCATCTGCAGATAAGAAGATTACGTTCTTTGCAGCAGGACCTGCAGAGATACCATTTACTTTTGCTACGATATTATCGATGTGATCGATCGGATAAGATACACGAGTGTTCTCTGTTACGCTCTTATCGTCAAAGTCGATCTTGCCATCAGCAGCAACGGTAACGTTCTCTAATAATGCATCTCTTCTGATCGCATTGTAGATATCCGGCTCAGACTCTTTGTCCAGACCGATTACCTTCGCGTAGCAACCACCCTCGAAGTTGAATACGCCGTTGTCATCCCAACCGTGCTCATCATCACCGATCAGAAGACGTTTTGGATCTGTAGATAAGGTTGTCTTACCAGTTCCGGAAAGACCGAAGAATACTGCTGTGTTCTTACCTTCCATATCGGTATTTGCTGAACAGTGCATAGAAGCCATACCCTTTAATGGTAAGAAGTAGTTCATCATAGAGAACATACCCTTCTTCATCTCTCCACCGTACCATGTATTGATGATAACCTGCTCTTTGCTTGTAATGTTGAATGCAACACATGTCTCAGAGTTTAATCCTAACTCTTTGTAGTTCTCAACCTTAGCCTTAGATGCATTGTAAACAATGAAATCTGGCTCGAAGTCTTTTAACTCGTCTTCGGTTGGCTTGATGAACATGTTTGTTACAAAGTGAGCCTGCCAAGCAACCTCAACGATGAAACGAACTGCCATACGGGTGTCTTTGTTTGCACCACAGAAGGCATCTACTACATATAACTTTTTATTAGAAAGCTCTTTCTTTGCAATGTCTTTTACTGCAGCCCATGCTTTTTCTGACATCTTGTGGTTGTCATTTGGATATTCTGCAGAATCCCACCATACAGTGTCCTTAGAGTTCTCATCTTCAACGATGAACTTATCTTTAGGAGAACGACCGGTGTAGATACCTGTCATAACGTTCACTGCGTCTAACTCTGTGTTCTGACCAACCTCATAACCTTCGTTGGAAGACTTGGTCTCTTCTTCGAATAATACATCGTAAGAAGGATTGTAAACGATCTCTGTCGTTCCGGTAATACCGTACTTGCTTAAATCAATGTTTGCCATTTTACCTTACTCCTTTACTTTATAATATTATTTATCACCCGTATTAACGGGCTTGGTAACCTACCAACCGGGCAAATTTTACCCTATCGCGTTCATTATACACGATTCTTTCGTAAATTACACTAGAAAAGTGAAAATTTTTTTTTATAAATTTTCTCGTTTAGGGTTCCTGCGCCATTTCATAAGCAAGGCGTTCCACTAAATATCCCTTATCTTTTAGTGCCTGTTCGATCTCGTCTAAAATCTCCTCACTCTCGGCGCGTACCGTATGAAAATGATACCCACTTGTGATGTTTAACAAAAGAGAAGACTTGCTGCTCTTTAACTCATTCAGGAAATTCTGTACATCCCGGCGGCTCTTGACGTGCAGCGGTGCAGTGACTTTGCCATAGGTTCTGTGATTGACCATGACATCCACAACTTCCCCGCCGTAATCTACCATCGTCTGCAGCTCATCGGCAACCTGCTCCTCCGTATGACAGACCTTAAAGGTGCGCTCCGGCTGCTTCTTTTCTTCTGCAAGCACATAGCCGCGCGCCGTCGACACAATGCGTATCCCTTTGGTGCGGAGCAGAGCAATATCCTGTACGACCACCTGACGGCTTACCCCGGTCTTCTCTCCTAAGATTGCTCCAGAAAGCGGCGAGTTGGACTGGCGCATAAGTGCAAGCAGCTGCTCTCTCCGCTTTTCTCCTGTTTGCTGTTCTTTACCCATACCATTCACTCCTGCTCTATTCGATCACAGTTAAATGTTTCAGACTGATATCTAAGATCGGTGCGGAATGTGTCAAAGCACCACTGGAAACATAATCAACCCCGAGTGCTGTGATCGTTTTGATATTTTCCTTTGTGATGTTGCCGGAACACTCTGTCTCAGCACGCCCATCGATCACGTCGATCGCTTCCTTCATCTGCTCCGGTGTCATGTTGTCGAGCATGATAATGTCAGCACCGGCTTCCACTGCTTCCTTTACCATCTCCAAAGACTCTGTTTCCACCTCGATCTTGCGGACAAATGGGGCATATTCCTTCGCCATTTTGATGGCATTTGCAACACCACCTGCGGCGTCGATGTGATTATCCTTTAACAGCACACCGTCTGACAGATTGTAGCGGTGATTGTTTCCACCGCCGACACGTACCGCATACTTTTCAAAAATGCGCATGCCCGGTGTTGTTTTTCTTGTATCCAAAAGCTTGGTATGGCTTCCCTCAAGCAGCTTGGCAACCTGACTGGTATAAGTGGCAATTCCACTTAACCGCTGCAGGTAATTAAGAGCCGTGCGTTCTCCCGAAAGCAATACTCTTATATCTCCCCGTACCACTGCCATCACCTGTCCGTTTGTCACATGTGCGCCATCCCTGACACCATCTTTAAATTCTACCACAGTTTGCGCATCCAGCATCGTAAATACCCGCTCAAAAATGGAAAGTCCGGCAATGATACCATCCTCTTTGGCGATCAACGACACTTCCCCCAGCTTTTTATCCGGCATCACGGCATTGGTGGAAACGTCCTCACTGCTAATATCCTCCTCTAACGCCATTTTTATGTATTTGTCAGCAACTAATTGCATAGTAATTGGATTCATATTCTTTGGTTCCTTTCTGTGTGTTCGTAATTTCTCTGGCCGCCCGTTTGGCAAATACCAGACTCTCTAATAAACTGTTGCTTGCAAGCCTGTTTTTTCCGTGTACTCCGTTACAGCTTGTCTCACCGACGGCATACAGATGATCCATCGTTGTTTTGGAATTGGAATCCACATGGATGCCACCCATAAAATAATGCTGTGCCGGAACGATCGGGATCGGCTCTTTTAGTATATCATATCCTTCCTCCAAACAGTGCTCATAAATATGAGGAAAATGCCTGACGACTTCTTCCGGATCGATCGGAGCAAAAGAAAGGTACTCATATTCCACGCCTTCTTTTTCCATTTCCGCTTTGATGGCGGCGGCTACAATATCCCGTGGCTGTAACTCATCGGTAAACCGCTCTCCTTTATGATTGAGCAGCACCGCACCTTCTCCTCTGGCAGATTCCGTGATCAGAAAACTGCGCCCCGGTTTGTCACTATAAAGACAGGTCGGATGGATCTGGATATAGTCCATATGCTCCAGCTCTACGCCATGCTTTTCGGCAACACTGCAGCCATCTCCGGTTAAGATTGGAAAATTCGTGGAATGTTTATACAATCCGCCGATTCCTCCGGTAGCCAGCACCACATCTTCTGCGAAAAATTCATACTCTTTTCCCTGGACATCCTTTGCCAGAACACCGATACATTCCTTATTCCGTTCAATGATGTCCGTCATCGTCATATATTCTTTGATCGTGACATTCGGACATGCCTTTACTGCTTTTAAAAGCTTTGTCGTGATCGCTTCTCCGGTAATGTCCTCATGGAAACAAATACGCGGTTTGGAATGTGCGCCCTCCTTCGTATAGCACAGATTTCCATTTTCATCCTTTTCAAACTCTACACCTAAGGACAGCAGCGTATTGATCACATCCCGGCTTCCCCGTATCATGATATCTACACTTTCCTTGCGGTTTTCATAATGTCCGGCACGCATTGTATCTTCAAAGTAAGAATCATAATCATCCTCATCCCGCAGCACACAGATCCCGCCCTGTGCCAGCATGGAGTCACACGTTTTCAATTCCTCCTTGGACAGCATCAGAACCCGGGTATCACTCGGCAGATGAAGGGCAGTGTAAAGTCCGCCTACGCCACATCCTACAATAACGACATCGTAATATTGCTGTTTCATATCATTCACCTGATTTCCTCTATTTTGCAAGCAAAAGCATCTGATGTAATGCTTCCTTCGCTTTTTCCTCATGTTCTTTTGGCGGGAGAGAAACCTCATTTTCCCCGGTCTCTAAAACATGGATCACATGATCGAGCGTGATCTTATCCATGTTGACACAAATAGGCTCTGTTTTCGGGAAATAAAAGGCGGCATCCGGTCGTTCCTCCTCCAGTTTGTAAATGACACCGACTACCGTTCCGATAATGAACTCCTTCTCCTCTTTGTGTTCCTTTGCATAATTGATAATGCCGCTCGTGGAACCAATGTAATCTGCCAGCTTGATAATGTCGGGATTACATTCCGGGTGTACCAGCACTTTGGCATCCGGATGTGCCGCTTTGGCTTCTCTGATCTCATCGGCAGACATATATTCATGCCGTGGACAGAAGCCTTCGTTATAGATAAAATGTTTGTCCGGCACCTGACTTGCCACATAATGTCCGAGGTTGCGGTCCGGAATGAACAGAATGTTTTTATTCGGCAGATTTTTAACGATCTTTACCGCATTTGCCGATGTCACACAGACATCCGACCACGATTTGATCTCTGCGGTAGAATTGATATAGCAGACAACAGCCAGATCCTCATACGTCTGTCTTGCCTGCTCCACCACCTGCTCCGTCACCATGTGTGCCATCGGACAGTCGGCGGTCGGCTCCGGCATCAGCACCGTTTTCTCCGGATTCAGAAGCTTGGCACTTTCCCCCATAAAGGAGACACCGCAAAAGACGATGACCGGATTGTCAAGGCTTACCGCCAGCTTACTTAAGTAAAAGGAATCGCCGATATAATCTGCGATTGCCTGCACCTCCGGCTTCACATAATAGTGGGCTAAAATCACAGCATTTTTTTCTTTTTTCAATGCCTTAATCTGTTGTATCTTGTCTTCGTTCATAAAAACATCCTTTCCTGACAGCGCATAAAAAGCTGCTGCCACCTGCTTCCTTTTTGTTTACGGTGAAGTATAGCACATATTTTTACAGGTGACAAGACAGTTGTTGTTACAACTTATCGAAGGGTATAAAAAAGAGGCTGCTTTTTCAAACAGCCTCCTATGCTATTTCGTTTTCCTTATTCTGGATAACGTGGCGATCAATTTATTCAATTCGATCGGTTTGGTCAGATACGCATCCATTCCGGCCTCCTCGCATTTTTTCGCATCTTCCAAAAATGCATTGGCAGTCAGCGCAATGACCGGCACCTTTTTGGCATCCTCCCGGTTCAGACTGCGGATACGGCGGCACGCCTCTAATCCATCACAGACCGGCATCATGATATCCATGAGCACCGCATCAAACGTTCCCTGCTCACACTGCCCGAACAGCTTCACTGCCTGTGCTCCATCTACAACACTGGACACCTCTGCCCCCTGCTCTTTCAGCAGCTCTGTTGCAATCTCCCGGTTTAAGTCATTATCCTCTGCCAGCAGAATGTGCATGCCCTTGATCGACGCTTCCAGCGTCTGTTCCTCCGTACCATACACATCCTCTTTCGAGGCAATGTCGAAGGTCAGCGTGATCAGAAATTCGGTTCCTACCTCTACCTCACTTTTCACCGTGATCGTACCGCCCATTTTATCCACCAATGATTTGACGATCGCCATGCCGAGTCCGGTTCCCTGATAGACACTTCTCGCATCGACCTTCTCCTGTGCAAACGGTTCAAACAAGTGTGCCAGAAATTCTTTGCTCATACCAATCCCGGTATCTTTTACCACACAGCTGTAGGTCACCGTTTTCTCTCCGGTTTGCTCACAAGTGATCTTCGTGTAAATGCTGCCACCCGGTTTGTTATATTTTACGGCATTATTCAGCACATTGACAAAAATCTGACGGACATGCAGCGGACTACCATAAACATATGGATACGGCAGATTCTCCGCACAGTTCTCATGTTCTAAAGTAATCCCGGCTTCCTCCGCGTTCAATTTGGTAATGGTAAGTACATCATCTGCCAGCGCACAAAGATCAAAAGCTTCATGGGAAAATTCCACCTTGTCATCCTCCAGCTTGCTCATATTTAATATGTCATTGATCAACGACAATAAATGATTGGCTGCGATACGTGCTTTCTGCCGGTTTTCCTGAAGCAAAGCCGTATCAGAACTGTTTGCTTCTGAAATATCCATCAACCCAATAATCCCATTCAGCGGAGTACGAATGTCATGTGACATACGCGATAAAAAGTCTGACTTGGCTTCATTGGCATGCTTTGCCTTTTGCAATGCATCCTTTAATGCAAGTTCTCTTCTTTGATTTTTCTCCTGCCTGCACCATTCACAGTAAGCAAGAAACAACAAGTATATAAGAAACAGCGTAAAGAGCACACCGAGCATTTCAAATGTCTGTCTGCGGTTTTCCTGCGCTGATTTCATATAAAAGGATCCTGGAGCAACCACCAGCAGCTCCCAGTCACTGTAACCTACCGGAGCGTAAGACAGATATTGAATCTCTGTATCATTTTCTGATACAAAAGCTCCATGTCCTTTTTTTCCACTGCAGTACCTCTTTGCGATCGTATTCCAGTCATATCCCTGCATCCCGACAGGCTCGGTGATGTCCTTGATATTTCCAAGAGAATTATGCCAGAAATCAATTAAAATGTCTCCGGTTTCCCGTTCAAAAAGCAGAAGTTTTAACTTTTTTGCATAAGAACTCTTAAAAAAGTATTTGGAAAAAGCTTCCACATCGATCACCGAAGAAAGGATCCCGGTACATCTGCCATTATCAAACATACATTTCGACAACATGACGATCTGTGTTTTCTGATCCTTTAATGCCGTCCGGCGTTCCGACACAACAAATCCGCTCCGGATACGATCCGAAAAAGAATAGGCGGGCTCCAGATCAAACATTTCTCCGTCGTCTCGCATACCCCTGCCATCCGGCAGACAGATCTCCCAGTGGGAATATTCCCGGTCCGTACTACAGGCGGCAAGAATTTTCTTGATCTCTTCCTGATTCTTGTGGAAATCAACGATCAGATCCGAAAGCAGATTAGACGCCGATTCCAGATGCTCCTGCTGATTCTGCATTTCATTGGCGATCATTTGTCCGACCTGCTCCTGGGAATCATCCAGCATACTAAAGCACTGTGCATCCGAAATCTTTTGTACACTCTTTGTATAATAAAATAATATACCCGCTATGCTGATGATCAGGATCACCGTCACGATCATATAGGTATGTCTGTTTTGTCTCTTGGGCGTCATAGTTCTCCTTTATAACAGCTCCTTACGAAGCGTCTGTCCATCTTTTGCACTTAAATAAGCCGGCGGTACATCCAGCACTGTCTTACATCCACTCTGTCCCTCTTCTGCCATACGGTATGCAGCTCTTGCATAGGCTACGATCACACTCGCCGTAAACTCCGGATTGGAATCCAGCTTCAGACTGTACTCGATCACATGGTTATGTTCTTTCTCCCATCCGGTCTTTCCGGAACGGATCACAAAACCGCCGTGTGGAATACCACTGTGTTTTTCTTTTAATTCCTCTTCGCTGATAAAGTGTACGGTAGTATCATAGTCTGCAAAGTAGTTTGGCATCGTTTTGATCTCTTCTTCTACCTTCTTTGGATCAGCCCCTTCCTCCAGTACTACAAAACACTCTCTGGTATGTTTCTGTCTGGTTGTAAGCTCCGGATTCTCGCCATTTCTCACAGCTTCCAGTGCAGCCTCTACCGGGATCGTATACTGCTTGCCATCCTTCACGCCCTCTACGCGGCGGATCGCATCGGAATGTCCCTGGCTGACACCCTTGCCCCAGAATGTATAGTCACGTCCCTCCGGCAGGATCGCATTGGCATACATACGATTCAAAGAAAACATACCCGGATCCCAGCCAACCGAGATCATACCAATATGACCGCTCTCCTTTGCTGCTGCATCCACCTTTGCAAAATGCTCCGGGATATTGGCATGGGTATCAAAACTGTCTACCACATGGAACAGCTTGGCATACTTTGGCGTCTGCTCCGGAAGATCTGTCGCACTGCCGCCGCAAAGGATCATCACATCGATCTTATCCTTCCACTGCTCCACCTCTTTTACGGAACACACTGCTGCCTCTTTGGTCAAAATAGAAACCTGCTCCGGCGCACGTCTGGTAAATACTGCCACCAGCTCCATATCCGGATTCTGTTTGATCGCACATTCCACACCTCTGCCTAAATTACCATATCCTAAAATACCAATTTTCATCCTAAATATCCTCCTATATCTGACATTACTGTCCACTTACTTATTCTACTATTCTACGTTGCCGGACTCCCCCTGTCAACTTGCAAATATGCGGAAGTTTGTATATAGTAGAAAGAGATTCTGATTTTCATGAGAGGGACAATATCATGCTACTTTCCATATTAAAAATGACACATAACGTCACCACATTACTGTTTGGCATTTTCATCTCCGCCTTTTTTCTTGGCACGAAGAAAAATACCAGAAACATCCTGACTTTATCCGTATTTTTTGTCGTGTCTGGTCTGCTTTACTTAGGCTGCTTTCTGCTTTTCGGAGAAAATGCAACCACACAGTTCTATCCTCTTTTGATTCATTTTCCTCTGATCATTTTTCTTGTATGTTATTACAAATATCGTGTAGTATCTGCCGCAACCGCTGTATTTTCCGCGTATCTTTGCTGTCAGATCAGCAATTGGATCGGTCTTGTTACCCTTGACCTTACCGGACAGATGGAATGGTATTATGCTGTCCGCATCTTTACCACGCTTGTCGTTTTTTATGTACTGAGTACCAAAATTTCCCGCACAATGGAAATCCTTTTAAGCAAAGATCCCCATGAAGTTTTTCTGATCGGTCTGCTCCCTTTTGTTTATTATGTGTTCGACTATGCCTCTACCAAATTCTCTGACATTTTATATTCCGGAAACAAAGCCGTTACAGAATTTATGAGCTTTGCGTTCTGCCTTTCCTACCTCATTTTCCTGCTGTTTTATATCAGAGAGTATGAACGCAAATTAGAGATCCGACAGTACAGTGATCTCATGGAATTGCAGTTAGCATCTATTCATAAGGAAATCGAGCATGTCAATGACAGCAAGAAAAAACTAACGATCATGAAACATGATATGCGCCATCATCTCCACATTATCCACACCTTTTTGCAGGAGAACCGGGTGGAGCGTGCGCTCGACTATATCAAAGAAGCCGATCTGGAATATGAGGACACCCATCTTACGACTTACTGTAAAAACGAACTGCTGAATTCCATTATTTCTCTGTATGAGACAAAATTTTCCGATCGTGATTTTACCTTAAAATGTACGGTTAAAACAAACGAGCAGCTTCCCTGCCCAGATATTACGTTGTGTACCGTCTTATCCAATGCGCTGGAAAATGCCATGCACGCCTTAGAAAATATGCAGTGCGAGGACAAATGGGCCGCGCTTAACATCTGCACAAAAGGCCGCCATCTCCTGCTGGAACTTAAAAATCCCGTAGAAAAAATTCCGGTATTTGCAGACGGCATTCCGGTTTCCACCAAAAAAGGGCATGGAATTGGTGTCAAAAGTATTATATACTATGTAGAGCAGATGAATGGACAATATGAATTTGCTGTAACAGACCACACCTTTGTTTTAAGAATTATAGTTGGAGATGTATCGTGAAAATTGCTATCTGTGATGATCAAACCTGTTATACGGAAGCTGCCCGCACTCTGTTGGAGCAATGGGGAAGCAGCCACAATATACCGTTGACAATCCTTTCTTACAATAACGGAGACGCTCTGATCAAAGCCCAAAGGGAACAACCACTGGATCTCATTATCTTAGATGTACTTATGCCTCTACTAAACGGTATTGATACCGCCAGAGAACTGCGCAGTAAGGACCAGACGGTTCCCATTATTTTTCTGACCTCTTCCAAAGAATACGCCGTGGACTCTTACGATGTCCAGGCATTTCATTATCTCATGAAGCCGCTTGATCCATCCACATTTTTCGCTGTGATGGATGCCTTTTACCAGCAGTATCGATCAAAAAAAGAAACTTTTTTTGCCCGTACAGAAACTGGAAGCTACAACATTTCTCTTGAAGAAACAGAGTTTTTAGAAGCACAGAACAAACGTGTCATCGTGCATTTTAAAAACGGAAACACCCTTCTGATCAAAGAATTATTCTCCGCCTGTATTACAATTTTTACTCTGGAAAAAGGCTTCTTTCAATGTCACCGAAGTTATGTTGTCAACATGAACGACATTGAACAATTTAGCAAAACAACCCTGACCACAAAAAGCGGGATCACAATTCCGATCTCCCGGAATCATTATCCCGCCTTTAAAGATGCCTACTTTACATATATGTTATCTTCCTCTGACCCGTCTATCGTTTGATCTTGATCTTCTTGACCGCACTGTATTTACCATAAACCTTTTTGGAACCATCCATAGTGTAAGCACGTACTCTTACATAGTAGGTACTCTTTTTCTTTAATTTCTTCACTGTCTTGGAAGCAGATGTTACATTCAGTGTCTTTTTTCCTTTGGTAAATTTTCCATTTAAAGCATACTGAATCTCATATCCACTCAC
The DNA here is from genome assembly GCA_050874905.1 of Lachnospiraceae bacterium. Lineage (GTDB taxonomy): Bacteria > Bacillota > Clostridia > Lachnospirales > Lachnospiraceae > NC2004. The sequence goes on along the minus strand of JBNMLP010000015.1, from coordinate 46,083 downwards.
CCCACTAAGTTTCTTCCATGTGATCCTTACTGTCTTTCCTTTTTTGTTTACCAGCTTTATACCGCTGACTGCCTTTGGTGCAGCTGCCGTCTGCTCCGTTGTGGCATCTGGTTTTTTCGATGCCGTCTGGCTGGTTGTCTGGCTGGTCGTTGGTTTCGTCGTATTCTGGGTGGACTTCAGCTGAGCTGTCGTAGTTCCCTTCTTAATAAGTGCACCACAATCTTTACAATACGTATCTCCGGTATAGCCTGTGCTTGTAGTCGTTGCCGCTACTTTGCCACGCACTTCCGTGTTCACATGCTTCTTGCTGTCAACCGGAACCGTTGCCGTTTCCGTCTTCATACATGCATAACACTGCCGTACTTTCGTTCCTGTTTTGGTACAGGTTGCAAGAGTCGTCACACTCCAGCTGCTCCACTCGTGGGTACAGGTCTCTTCCTCTTCCCAGCCGGCATATAAGGTAGCATCTCCTTTACTGTCTCCACGTATCATGAAGATTCTCTTTGTCAATGCCTGATCCGTATACCACCCGGTGAAACGGTAACCTTCCCTGGTTGGATCTTTTAATTTTACATCTGCTTTTACGCTGTAAGTATCCGGGTTATCTTTGTTGTTTACGCCTCCATTTAAAACGTAGTTGATCTTGTATTCTTTGTCTCCCTCATCCGGCTCTGTAGTACTCTTTTCTTTCCATACGGCATACAGGGTTACCGTGCTTTTATCCTCACTTGTTAAGGAAGCAACTTTTTCTTTGTCTTTGTATGCGGTTCCACTTCCATCTGCTTTGGTATTCCATCCGTCAAATGTATATCCCTCTTTTTGATATGCATTTGCTGTTAAAGTAAACTGCAGGCTGTCAATGTTATGCGTTTCATCCTTCATTGTTCCGGAGGTTGCACCATTTCCGTCGTATATTAAGGTATAGGTACCTTTTGGATAATTAAGACTTCTTCCAGACCATACACTTTTAGAGGCTGCACTGATTTTTTCAATCTGTTTCTGTGTTAAGGAAGAGTAAATATTCGTTACAACAGCCATGCCTGCATTACTATAACAAAAAGCAAAATCTCCTAACGTCGTTAACGTATCCGGGAAATAGATATTACGAAGCTTTGACATATCATAGCATCCCTGGTCCTGAATCGTACTTACTTTTGTATTAGAAAGATCCAATGTCTTGATCGCAGTACCTGAAAATGCCATATATTCAATCGTCTCTAACGTATCCGGCAGCTTAATCTCTGTTAAGCTGGTACACTTTCTAAATGTACTTTGCGCCGTTTTAGTGAAAGAAGAAGCTGAAAAATCCAATGTTTTTAATTTGGGGCAGTTATAAAATTCATAATTGTAAAGCGTAGAAATATTGGTCTTACTAAAATCAATCACTTCCAGCTCCGGACAATTCGTAAATACGCTTTCTCCGATATACAATTTGTCACGCTCACCAAACAGTACTTCCTTTAAGGAATTACAGCCAACAAACAGATCTCCACCTAAAGAAACCAGACTGGTGCCGGTAAAATCAAGTTTTTCTAAAGAAGCACAGCCTTCAAATGCTTCGGACTGGATCACACTGATCGCCTTTGGCATATTCACGCTCTGCAGCGCAGAACAATTTTTAAATGCTCTTGCTTCAATTTCCTTAACGGTATCCGGAAGTTTTACTGTTTTCAGCTTCGCACAGTCTTCAAACGTTCCCTTAGAAGTAGAAGTCGGCCAAACAAGACGCTCAATCTTTGTCTTACTTAAATCAACCGTTTCCAGATCTGTACCTGCGCATCCTGCATAGATCCTTACGATCGGATATCCGCCCAGTTCATCTGCGGTAAGATCCGTCTTTGTTTTATCATACAGTCCCACGATACGGACATTCCAATTTTCTATATTTTTCCATGTTTTGAGATTTAATGTAACATTGGTGTTATCCTTATTGTTATTGGCATAGAACGTGTACTTTACGCCATCTTTCTCCAATCCGGATACAGAATAAGGAAAATGCGAGTTACTTCCCGCAAGTGTTGCAGGAGATATGTTAAAATAACTCGAATTGTATGGCAATCTATCATTTTCAACCTTACTTCCATCCGCGCCAACTTTGTTTGTGCTGGACCAGGTTGCATCTACATAGATCCACTTTTGACTGTCTGCATCATAGCAGGCATTATACATATGATTTTTGGTAAGCAACTGAATACTCGGAATCTTCTCTGCGATCATTAACGTTTCTAACAGGTTGGAGTAACCCATACACACTGCCGTCTGTTTTTCCCAGACTTCATATGGATAGGCCGGAACTTTCTGATCATACTGATCATAATACACTCTGGTTGCAACATACTTGTTGATCGCCTCGATCTTTTTGATACTGGTCGACGTGTCCTGATTTTTCAGATAACTTTCCAGGTCTGTCTTCATTTTCGTCAGCTGTTCCTCTGTATAAGTCCCGGCATTCGGATCTACAAGATACTTTGTATCTCCATATTCCTGGATCAATGCATCCAGCTTGATCATAGAAGATTCATTCGTATCCGCATCAGCTGCATGTGTCACATAGGTTTTTGTACCTAAGATCACACTTATCCCCACGCAGAAAAATAACAGGAACAATCCCATTATCTTTCGGCTTTTCATCTTTCTACTCTTCATAGCAATACCTCCTCTTTTTTCATTTTATCTAAGAATAAAATACTCTCTCTCGAAAAGAAGCATACCATAAAAAGAAGCTGTAAAATGAAATTTGGCGCGAGTGGTCACTTATATGGTGCGAAAAACTTTTTTTTGATCTTTTTCCAAAAAAATCCCGGCACAAAATGTACCGGGAAGGAATGCCCTTTATCTGGTCTTCACACTTTTTCCCCTGGACCATGCAGAGTACCGGATCTGCTTTTTCCCCTGCGTCCGTTCTATCCGATAGGTACGGATCTTCACATAGTACTTCTTTTTGCTCTTTAGTCCCTTTTTCTGGTAACTTTTTTTCGATGATGCTACACGGATCACCTTTGCCTTTTTTCCACTTTTATATTTGGAATATGATATTTCATATCCATCTAATAATCCCTTACTCTTTTTCCACTTTACCACAAATCCCTTTTTCTTGCCGGAGAGTGTGTACTGTATTACGGTAGCAAATGCAGGCTGTTCCCGGATTGTTGTATCCTCGACGGCATCCTTATCCTGTTCCTCCGTTTCTGTATCCGGTTCTGTCTTTGTTTTCTGCTCCGTTGTCGGTGCTGCAGCCACAGGGGAGGATGGGGTGGTTTGTGGAAGCCTTGGAATAATCTCCTGTGTCTTGATCACCTTTCCACATACTGCGCAGTGACTTCCTTCGGTCAGTCCGGTTGACGTCACGGTAGCCGGCACTTCCGGATCCACCACGATCGTGTGTGCAACCGGTCGCAGCGACTGCTCTGTATATTTGGCACCACAGCCTTCCCGCTGACATTCCCGGTATACTGTTCCATATTCTGTACAGGTCGGTTCTTTTATTACCACTTCTTTCCATATATGCTCCAGTGCCGGTATATCCGCTTCATAGCTGTCTCCACATATCACACAGCTATATCTCATCCGCCCCTTGCTTCCACAAAGCGGTTCCACTAACACCTCCTGATCCGTATAAGAATGTGCCTGTTCCTTTCCATTTAATACGGTAAGTGTATAGGTTTCCTGTCTTCCAAGAACCGTGACCGTAAGCTGCGTGGCTCCCTCAGAAACGCCTACAACTGTTCCATCCTCTATTTTGGCAATTTCCTCATCTTTTATGTTCCATTCATGGTCTGCGTGAACCGCTACTTTTCCCACAGACTCCTGTGTCTTTTTTAATGTAAGATTTGCTTTCAACTCAGGAAGCTCCAGGCTTTTTCCCTTTTCTACGCAAAAATGTTTTCTGCCTGCATCGATATCTAACGTGTTGATATATTCATCACCGATTTCCACTGAAACCTGTTTGACACCGTCACGATCAATGGCCGTTTCTGCCTGAGGAGCATCAAAAGAAAATTCCTGTACCCAGCACTCCACACCATTTACTACAGCATATCCTGCACCAAACGAACGATATCCACTTTGAAGCATATTTCTGCGGTGACCCTGTCCTTCGTAGGGTTGATCTCCTTCTTTCCACGCCCACATTACACTTTCTACACTAGGATATCCCATCGCGATATTTTCTCCGTTTGCGTGGCCATTCCCATACGTTGCTGTCGTACAGATCTGTCCATTCGGTCTTTCATGTCCCCAGCTTAAAGCAATCTCCGCTGCACGCTGCATCGCAATAGCCTCCAGATCATAATCATATTCCAGGGGAGACAGCGTATTATTCTCCGACGTATTGTACCAGACTTTTTCACTATCCGTTTCATTCCATGCCCATGCTTCACTCTTGCTTGTCCTGAAATCGTTGAGCATCGACAACATTTTCCGGGCCTCCGTTTGGTGATATTCTGCCTCTAATGTCACATTCCACAACTTGTCCTGTGCAAATGCAGTAACCGGAAGCAGCAATAAAAAGATTGCAGCCACTGCCAGAATACCTTCTATTTTTCTTCTCATTTTCCTTCTCATAACACACGCTTCCTTCCTGTTCTCTATTCCTTTACCTGTTCCAGATAATGATGCAATGCCTCTAAATATGTTTCACCAAGCGGACTGATCCGTCCCTTTTTGTGGGTGATATATCCAATCCGCATGTCTCCTTCATCCGCAAGCGGCACCGCAATGATGTCTTTTCCGTTTAATTTTTTATCGATCACACCACTGCACACCGTATATCCATTTAATCCGATCAACAGATTAAACAATGTCGCACGGTCACGGACACGGATATTTTTCTTCCGTTCAGATGTTGAAAATATCTCCTCCGAAAAATAAAAGGAATTGTGTTCACCCTGCTCAAATGACAAATATGGATATTCCTCCAGCTGTTCATTGGTGATGACCTCCTGTCCGGCAAGCGGATGCTTCCTGCTTAAAAACACATGTGGTTTTGCCACAAAAAGCGGGTGAAACAAAAGATCCTGTGAAACTAACATTTTCTGCAACACCTTTTCATTAAAATCATTTAAAAACAGGATTCCAATCTCACTCTTCATTTTCGCCACATCTTCTATGATCTCATAGGTCTGTGTCTCCCGTAAGCTGAAATCATATTCATCCTGTCCATATTTTTTGATCAGATCCACGAAGGCATTTACAGCAAAAGAATAGTGCTGTGTAGAAACGCAAAACTGCTTCTTTCCTCCGCCGCCTTTGTATTTATCTTCCAAAATTGCCGCCTGTTCCATGACCTGTCTGGCATAGCCTAAAAATACATCGCCTTCTTTGGAAAGACTGATCCCTTTGTTGGTTCGATTGAAGATCACGATCTTCATTTCCTTTTCCAGTTCATGGATCGCATTTGTAAGGCTTGGCTGGGAGATATATAATTGATTGGCTGCTTCTGTAATCGTACCAGTCTCAGCCACTGTGATCACATATTTCAACTGCTGTAATGTCATATTTCATCTGCCCTCTTTTCTCTTACCTCTCTCTAAAGAATAGCACAAAATGAAAAAACTTCCCACATCAAAATGTGGGAAGCTCTATTCTACCTTCATCGAGTACCGAATGTCCAGCAGGTTCATGCCGATGTGTCCCCTTTTGTGGGATCAGGTATTTTTCAGGCACGCTTTCGCTTTGATTGCACTGTTCCTAGTTATAACTGGCGGATCTGACGGGCTGCTTCTACCATGTTTTTAAGACTTGCTTCGGTTTCCGGTACCCCTCTTGTTTTCAATCCACAGTCCGGGTTTACCCATAATTTATCCCGTTCTATCTTCGTAAGCATCTGCTTTAATGCTGACACGATCTCTTCCACGGATGGTACACGCGGAGAATGGATATCATACACACCTGGTCCTACTTCTGTTTCAAAGTGATGTTCTCTTAAAGAATCCAGTATCTGGAGATCGGAACGGGATGCCTCAAAGGTAATGACATCTGCGTCCATCGCATCGATCGCCGGGATAATGTCGGTAAATTCGCTGTAACACATATGGGTATGGATCTGTGTATCCGGTTTTACTCCACTGTGTGTCAGACGGAATGCCGGGATTGCAAAGTCAAGATATTCCTTGTTCCAATCGGATTTGCGTAGTGGAAGTTTCTCTCTTAATGCAGCTTCATCAATCTGAATGACACGAATTCCATTTGCTTCCAGATCAAGTACTTCGTCGCGGATGGCAAGTGCGATCTGCGAGATGGATTCTTTGATGGAAATATCTTCTCTTGGGAACGACCAATTTAAGATCGTAACCGGACCGGTCAACATTCCTTTCATCGGTTTCTTTGTCAGAGACTGCGCGTAAGCAGACCACTCTACTGTGATCGGATTCTTGCGGTATACGTCTCCCCAGATGATCGGTGGCTTTACGCAGCGGGTTCCGTATGACTGCACCCAGGCTTTTTCAGTGAATAAAAAACCTCCGAGTGATTCTCCGAAATATTCCACCATATCATTTCTTTCATATTCCCCGTGTACTAAAACATCCAGTCCGATCTCTTCCTGCCATGCCACACATTCTGCAATCTTTTTCTTATTGAAGTCCACATACTCCTGCTCGGTAATATGTCCTTTCCGGTATGCGGCACGATTGGATTTTACATCTTTTGTCTGTGGGAAAGAACCGATCGTAGTCGTAGGAAATTCTGGAAGAGCAAGCTCCTCTTTTTGTAATTTCTGGCGCACCTTACGCTCTGGAAGTCTCACATAATCTTTTTCCGTTACCTGTGAAAGCCGCTTGGTCACTTCCTGATTTTCGCAATCTCTTTTCTTTGCAAACAATTCCTGATTTGCCTGGTAAGCCGCCTCTTTCTCAGCATCTTCACATTCTGCAAGAGTACGTAGCTGCTGTAATTCTAAAAGCTTCTCTTCTGCAAAGGCGAAGTAACAAACTGCTTCTTTTGCAAGCTTCTCCTCATGTCGCAGCGTATATGGCACATGAAGCAGGGAGCAGGAGGTAGAAAGAACCGCTTTGATCTGTTTATCCTCTAACGCATGCAGCTCCTGCAATGTGCGCTCATAATGATTCTTCCAGATATTTTTTCCGTTTACCAGTCCGGCAAATAACAGCTTATCCTTTGGAAATCCCTTTTCTTCCACTAATTGTCTGGTCTGTTTCCCCTCGATAAAATCCAGTCCGATTCCATCAAATGGCATTGCACATACGTCTTCATAAACATCTCTGATGTCTCCAAAATAGGTCTGTAATAACACATGGCACTGCTTTTTTGCCGGGAGGAGCGCATCATAGATCTGATGGAAGAAAGCAATATCTTCCTTATCCATATCCTTGACCAGTGCCGGCTCGTCAAACTGGATCCAGTCGATCTGATGCTCTGCACATAAACCTAGCAGCTCCTGATATGCCTTTGTCACTGCCTCTACATAATCCGCTGCCTTTTTTTCTCCGGTATAACGGCACAGCTTCAACATCGTATATGCGCCGATCACAACCGGTTTGGTCGTGATGCCCAGTGCCTTTGCTTCCTCATATTCTTGAAGCAGCTTGTCCGGGCAGAGTGTGATCACGGTATCATCTTCGATTTCCGGAACAATATAGTGATAATTTGTATTAAACCATTTTTTCATGGCAAGTGCCTTCACGTCACGTCCCGCATCCTGATGTCCTCTTGCCATCGCAAAATAGGTATCAAGTTTGGAAAGCTCCAGATTTTTATAACGTGCCGGAACAATGTCTAACAGCACTGCCGTATCCAGTGTCAGATCATAAAAAGAAAAATCATTACTGGAAATATAATCAATTCCTGCCTGCTTCTGCGTTGTCCAATGTACTTTTCTTAACTCTTTCGCGGTCTTTAAAAGTTCTTCTTCGCTGCTCTCTTTTCTAAAATAGCGCTCCGAAGCAAATTTTAACTCTCTTAAAGATCCAATTCTTGGGAAACCAATCACTGCTGTCTGCATCCTAATACCCTCCATTTATAATGTGAATTTATGTTTTCCTCATTATAATAGTGACAGGGTTTATTGAAAAATACGGAAAAAGAGTGGTTAGCCATAGTTTGAAGCTATGATAGATCACGCACCAGCATTCTTTTTAACTTCTGTGCAGCAGCACCCGTAGGTCGTTTTTCATCATAAACCATACAGACGCTCCGCTTCGGTATGGTTTCCTTTATCGGCACGGAAATCAATTGCCCCTGATGTATCGCTTCCTGCGCCATTTCCTCCGGCAAAAACGCCAGTCCCAGTTCATTCTTTGCCAGTGCCAGCACCTGATCTGCCGTAGCTGCTTCAATTTCCGGTTTTATTGAAATCCCCCAGTGCAAAAATAACTCCTCATAAAAATGATACGTAGCCGTATTTTTTCCCAGACAGATCATCGGTCGATCACTCATATCTGCAAATGACAGCTTCTGTTCTGCCAATGCCGAAAAGGAACTGCCTCCCACCAGTATTTCCTGAAATTCCTTTACTGCAATCTGCTTTAACGGTGTTTCCACAATAACCGGAGAGGTCACGATCGCAAAGTCGATCTCCCCTTCTCTGACTGCTCGCAACGCCTGTGGGGTCAAATAATTTCTTATCTTCAACCGTACCCCGGGATATGTCATGTGAAATTTCTTCAGCTTCTCAAGCAAAAAAATGTTTAATGCAATCTCACTAACTCCAATGGAAATACTTCCATATTCTAAACTGGCACGCTCCTCCATTTCCTCTTCTGCTAATTGAAGCTGCGTCATAGCAACTGCAACCCTTTGGTACAACTTTTCTCCCTCCGGTGTCAAAAATACCCCTCGATTTGTCCGGACAAACAGTGTACAATTAATCTCCTGTTCCAGGTTGTTCATCGCACGCGTAACATTAGGCTGACTGTTATTCAGTGCACGCGCCGCTTTAGTAAAATTCTGATATTTTGCCACATAATAAAAAATCTTATAATATTCGTAATTAACGTTCATGGTATTCCTCCCATATCATATTGATATATCAGTTATATCAATTACATCTTTTACTTATCTCTGATATCAAATTATAATCACAACAGAATCAAAAGACAATAAGATGTAGGAATATTGTGACATCGATGTTAGGAGATGGTTTTATGTCACTCGTTTTACCAAGAGAAGAAGAAGTGGAGAATATGTTTTCCAGAATCCTTTCCTCGGATGAATACTGCGAAAAACTGCTCGACACCTTTTACAATCACTTAAATGACGATGAGCGTTCTGTTGATCCAGATCCCCGTCATTTTGCACAGGTACTTCTTACTGCCTACAAAAATGGAGATTTAAGTGCTTTTTTATTGGAAATATGCAACCGCAGCATGTTTGATCTGTTAAAAGAAGCCTATCTCATTCCAAAGCGTTTTCACGGAAAGAGTGGAGAAAATCCTGTTCTTCTTACAGATCCGGATGGAAATCTGTTAGAGGACAAAAAGGACCTTGTCTCCAAGCATGAATATAAAAAATTTCACGAAGTCTTTCAAGCGCATCACACTGCTCCGCGTTCCAAACTCTATCTGGCAGACGGCTATGATCTGATCCGGTATTATACATCCGGCATGGAAATCTGCGAAAAACCAGAAAACAGGGAACGTGGTGTACTTATCTTATATGCACTTCCCGACACAAAAAAATTAGGACTGACAGAAGCCCAGGCCTATGACATTATCTGGAATACGTTTCATGAAATTCAAAAAGAAGCATTTACTGCGATTGTATATTATGGTCAGGAAACCGGAACCCGTTCGGGAAAATCTTTCGACGAATTAGGAATTCTTCTTCCTATTCATCAGTTTGAAGCCAATATGCTGCACCATTTAAGTGTGATGGACGGACTGGTATTGGCATGCCGGGAAGAAATGATTAAAATGGCAGGAAATAATAGTTTAGATCTGTAAAAAGGAGCGAGAAAAATGGATTCCAACAATACATTATCCATCAAAAAAAATCATATGGATATCCATTGGCATGAATATGCCGATCAAAAAAATCCCTGCCCGATCACAGAAGCATCCCTGTCCGCAAAAGCATCCGTGATCGGTCGTGTCGGCATTATGATGCTTTCCTGTGGCACCGGAGCATGGCGGGTACGAAGCTCTATGAATGAGCTTTCCGACCTGATGAACATCACCAGCACGGTAGACATTGGATTGATGTCTATTAACTATACCTGTTTTGACGGCGACAGCAGTTTCAGCCAGTCCTTATGTCTGACCAATACCGGAGTCAACACCTCCCAGCTTAATCGACTGGAAAAATTTGTTTTTCACTTTGAAAAAGAGGAGCTTAAGAAAAGCTGTGAAGAGATTCATTCTACTCTGGACGAACTGGAACGGATCCACAACCTCTATTCCCCTCTTTCCCTTGCTGCATCTGCTGCACTGGCGTGTGGGGCTTTTACCTTTCTGTTAGGCGGAGGCATCGTAGAAATATTCTGTGCTTTTATTGGCGCAGGCATTGGTAATTATATCCGATGCAAACTCGGCAAGCACCATTTTACCCTGTTTTTATGCATTATGTGTTCTGTTTCTGCTGCCTGTTTCAGTTACACGGTATTACTGAAACTGCTTCAGGCACTATTCTCGATCAACGTGCAGCATGAAGCCGGATACATTTGTTCTATGTTATTTATCATTCCGGGATTTCCATTTATTACAAGCGGCATTGATCTTGCCAAGCTTGATATGCGCTCCGGCATTGAACGGCTTATTTATTCTCTGCTCATTATCACGGTGGCAACCATGACCGCATGGATCCTGGCGATGCTGCTCGGATTAAAGCCTCTCGCATTTTTACCGCTTAATCTCGCCATCTGGCAGCGCATCCTGTTACGGTTATTAGCCGGATTCTGTGGAGTGTTCGGATTCTCCATGATGTTTAACAGTCCGATCCGGCTTGCTGCCGCTGCCGGCCTGATCGGTGCCATCTCTAACACGCTGCGTCTGGAATTGATCGATCTGTGCTCATTCCCACCTGCTGCCGCTGCGTTTCTTGGTGCCTGCTTAGCCGGACTGCTTGCTTCTACCTTAAAGGGACTGGCAGGCTATCCAAGGATCGCCATTACCGTTCCTTCTATCGTTATCATGGTTCCCGGACTTTATTTATACAAAGCTTTCTATAACTTAGGCGTCATGCATCTTATGGTAGCAGCCTCCTGGCTTGCTTCCTCCCTGCTTATTATCCTCGCTCTGCCATTCGGACTTATCTTTGCCCGTATCTTAACAGACAAAACGTTCCGTTACTGCACCTGATCAGGTTTTATCATGCACAGCTCTTTCACTACAACTCATGATAGTAGGGACATATGTTTTCATATGTCCCGTTTTTCATGCGAAAGCCACCCGGAATCGTTCCTAACTGTACAAAGCCCAACCGCTCATATAAATGTCTGGCATGTACATTACTCTCCACTACTGCATTAAACTGTAAAACCAAAAATCCCAGTTCCTTTGCCATTTTCAGGCAGTCTTTCACGAGTTTTTCTCCGATATGTTTTCCACGGCAGGCAGAATTTACAGCATAGCTTGCATTGCAGATATGCCCACATCGTCCGATATTGTTTGGATGGAGAATGTAAAGACCTACCACCTGTCCGTCCTCTACCGCAACACCGCAATAGCTTTGGGAAGCAAAAAATGCTTTCGCTGTTTCCTGATCTAATAACTCTTCCTGTGGAAAGGAAATGCCCTCTTCCACTACTTCATTCCAGATCTTTCTCATTGCGCTAAGATCTTTTTCCTCATATGCTCGAACTTCCATTTTCTTTTCTCCTTATGATAATTTTCATAGAAAAAGGCTGTTTTGCAACAGCCTCTTATTCCTATTCATATCCACATGCCAGTCGTTCTTCAAATTGCTCCTGCGGAAGCGGACGGTCAAAGACATAGCCCTGCACAATGTCACATCCGACTTCTCTTAAATAATCCAGCTGTTTTTCCGTCTCCACGCCTTCGGCAATCGTTTTTTTATCCAGTTCCCGCACCAGACTCACGATATGCCGGAACATGATCAGATCCTTTTCCTTTCCCGGATACTCTGTCTCCAGTGGAATAAAGGATTTGTCAATCTTGATCACTTTTAAATCTACATTTTTGATCATGTTAAGGGAGGAAAATCCTGTTCCAAAATCATCCATGGAAGTACCGATCCCATTGGCTTTCAGCTCACCGACCAACTTTGTCATCATTTCAAAATTCTGGTATTCCTCGCTTTCCGTCAGCTCAATCTCAATATAGCGGTGATCGATCTGATACCGGTCAATGACTGCTACGATATGTTCTACCAGATTTTCTTCCTGCAAATGCTTTCTGGAAAAATTGACGGAAATGCAAAGAGGTTTTTGCCCCTCATCCATCCGTTTTCTAAGCCAGCGGCATACCTCTTCCAACACATAATAATCCAGTGCTACAATGCTTCCTTCCTGCTCTAACAGTGGAATAAACTGGATCGGCGGAACAAGCTTCCCATTCCGGATCCATCTTACCAATGCCTCTGCTCCATAAATAGTCTGTCCCTGGATATTCACCTTTGGCTGATAATATACGACAAATTCCCGTTTTTCCAGCGCACTCACAAAGTCAGACAATACACTTTGTTTTTCCATCATCTCCTGTTTGATCTCAGGCGTATAGGCAACAATCTGTCCGGTTCCTATTTTTCTTGCCACTGCATATGCAACACTGCATCGTGCCATCACATCACGCACCTCCGGCAGATCGTGAAGATTGCTGTAGCCAGCCGTCACACCGAAAATGAATTCCTTTTCTACCTGCGGCCCTTTGTAGCAGATCCGCACCCGTTTTAATTTCTCCAGAAAAGTGTGCAGCTTCTCCTCTTTTAAAAGTGCCACAAAGTTATCTCCACCCGGACGCGCCAGCAGTTCCTCGTCCTCAAGCATACTCTGCACATAGGCGGTGTATTTTCTTAATACCACATCTCCCTCTGCATAGGAAAGAACTTTATTGACATATTTGAAATTATGTATATTAAAAAATACAATCGCATAATCTTCGATACAGCGCATCTGCATCAGCTTTCCTGCCTGCCGCATCAATCGATCCATCGTCGCAGCTCCGGTATCCAGATCCGTATCGATCACGCGCGCTAAAAGCCCTTTCATGATCACCCGGCTGTACTGCATAAAAACAGCACGAAACAGCACGTATAACACCTGCTTTTCCTCTTCCGAAAATGCAGTCTCGTGCTTTGGTGTTAAGGTGATCGTCACCACCGCACCATCCGGAATATGAAAAACAAGTGGATACTGTTGTGTTCCGATATCCTTTTCTTCCTCATAGATCGTAGCAGTGTGATAATCTCCCTGCGGACGAAGCTTTGACTCCGGTGCCGTGATCTGTACTTCTACTTTTCCAATCTGAAGCTGATCTGCCACCAGCGCAACGGCAGCGGCAACATTTGCCTCACATTCCTCAATTTTTTCTGCATTCTGATACAGCAGTTTAAAAAAATCCAATAAATGATCCATGCGTTTCATACCAATCTCCTACTTTTCTTCCCTCTATTTTACACAAATCTATCCCCAAAATCCATAGCAATCTATAGCTTGCTCTTACTCTGATACTTCCTGCATTTCACGCATGATGGTATCCTCCGAATCTGCCATCGCCTGAAGAGTAAGCTCCAAAAGCTTTGGCAGCTCCCAGCCAAGCTGCTCTGCGCCACGGGCAATCACCTCTCTGGAACAGCCTGCGGCAAATCCTTTCGCTTTATATTTCTTTTTCAGAGATTTCAGTTCCATATCCTTGGTACTCTTAGAAGGGCGCATTAAAGCAGCTGCCCAGATCAGTCCCGTCAGCTCATCAGCTGCAAATAGTACCTTTTCCATCTCATGGATCGGTTCTACCTCAATCGTTTTTCCACAGCCCACTGTAATTCCATATCCATGCGAACAGACTGCGTGGATCACGTCCTCGCCCACTCCGGCTTCCCGTAATAATTCCGGTGCTTTCAGGCAATGTTCGTCCGGATATAACTCAAAATCAATATCGTGCAGCATACCGACAATGCCCCAGTATTCCTGATCTTCTTCATAGCCCAGTTCCTTTGCATACCATTTCATCACGGCTTCTACCGTCAATGCGTGCTGGATGTGGAATGGGTCTTTGTTGTATTTTTTCAGCAGTGCGAGAGCATCTTCTCTTGCGATCGTTTCCATGGTGTGACCACCCTCCTGTTTATTTGCTTTCCTTATTATAGCAAATCTTAAGGGAAATGGCTATGGGAAGCTTAATCCCACTCTTTTAGATATGCTTTTATCATAAATGCACAGTAATATGGAAATGTATAAATCTGATTGGCATACCCTACATTAAAATCTCCCAGCTTGATTCCATGCTTTATATCACTATAGTTTTCATTTTTTATCAGATTTGATAATGTCTTTGCCCTGTCGTTGTTGGATTTCACTTCTACCGGGATCAGTTCATTTTTGGAACGTACAAAAAAGTCTTCCTCTAATGTTGAATTATCCTTTTTATAGTAGAATAATCCTAATTTCTGTTTCAGAAAGGCTTCTGCCACAAAATTCTCATAAAGTGCGCCCTTATATACCCCAAGATTTTTATTTACCCGCAAGTCTTCCTGGGCTTCTTCATCCAGTGCTGAGATCAGCAATCCCGTGTCAGGGTAATACAGTTTGAATTTACTTTCCTCTATATTGCCCTTTAATGGCAGCTCAGGAAAAGACAGACAGTAACACTGGGAGATCACACCGGCATCCGACAACCATTCAATACATCCGGTATATTCTCTGGATCTTGCATTTTTTTGAATTTTGTTAAATTGAAATTTCTTGTTCTCCTTTGCCAACTGCGCCGGGACACTCCGATACACACTGATGATCTTTGTCTGATCCAGTCCTTCGGCATACTTTCGTACATCTTCTTCATAATCCAGCCGGATCTGTTCCTGTATTTCCAGAGAATGAGAAAAGGTTCCTGTTTCAATGTAGCCCTTTACTACATCCGGCATTCCGCCAAGTACACAGTAATCCAAAAACAATGATTTATATATGGTCTGTTCTGTTTCACTAAATGGGATCAGGTCTATCATATGCTTCAGGATACTGTCAATCTGCTCCTGTTGATACCCCTTTGCCCACAAAAATTCTTCAAAATCCATGGAAAACATTTCATAATCCGTTTTGTTTCCAACACTGTTGCTGTGTATTTTTTTATAATTTATCCCCAGCATATAACCACTGCATATCACATCAAAACGTCCGTCCTGACGAAATGATTTCAACGTTGTGGCAACATCCGGATATTCCTGAATTTCATCAAAAATCAGGATCGTTTCGTCGGGGAGAAAATGAAGTGCAGGATTGACCAGTGTAATACTCTTTATCACGGTTTCCACATCATACCCATCACTTACAATCGCCCGATAGCGTTTGTCCAATACAAAATTGATATACACAACATTCTCATAATGCTCTTTGGCAAAATGCAGTATGGATTCTGTTTTTCCAATCTGACGCGCTCCTTTGATGATCAAAGGCTTATGCATCGGATCATTTTTCCATTGTACGAGATAGTCATCGATCTTTCTTCTGAGATACATATCATCCACCTCCTATACGGAAAGTGTATCACAAAATATGAGCCATCTCAATTATTTCTCACACATTTTATGAGGGAACTTTTTGCATTTCATCACATTTTATGAAAATAATGTTTAACCGGGCAGGATATCCTGCCCGGTCACAACACGCGATAGATCTATTTTTAGAATGATACGATCAATTGCATTTTAAACTGTTCCTCTCCATATACAGCATGTGGAACGTCTTTCGGCATGATCAGTGTTTCTCCTGCCTCTAAATAAAATACCTCTCCGCCGACGGTAAATCTTCCTTTTCCCTCTAAAACAGTTACCATAGCATCTCCACCTGCTGCATGAGATGAAATCTCCTCCCCTTTGTCAAAAGAAAAGATTGTCATGCTGACCAGTTCGTTCTGTACCAGTGTTTTGCTGACTACCTGACCTTCCTGATATTCTACCAGATCCTTTAAGTTTAATTTTGTCTGTTTTTCAATGTTCTTGTACATCATTTTTCTCCTTTTTCTTTTATTATTTTCTCTATGCGGATCACATATACCTGAATACGCATAGGATCATTCTAAAATGGTTCCGTCAATTCCAACCGTTACAACCTGCCATGGAAGAAATTTTCCGCTATCCTGCAGTGCCTTTTTCGCTGCCATTTCCAATCCACCACAACAAGGCACTTCCATCCGCACGATCGTCACAGACTGAATTTCATTTTGTGCTATAATGTGTGTTAATTTTTCGCTGTAATCAATCGCATCGAGTTTGGGGCATCCGATCAGCGCTGTTTTTCCCTTCATAAAGTCTTCATGAAAGGATGCATAGGCATAAGCCGTACAATCTGCCGCAATCAAAAGTTTTGCATTTTCAAAATATGGGGCACTGACAGGAGCCAGTTTGATCTGTACCGGCCAGTTCTGTAATCTGGATACCGTTCTGACATCTGTTGATTCTGTTTGTACTTCTTTTTCCCGTTCTGCTGCCTTTCTTTGGATCTGCATGATTCTTGATCCGGGGCAGCCGCCTGCTGCATGATGCGCCTGCGCTGCTTCTTTTTTTGCCTGTTCCTGTGCCCTTTTTACCGCCGCCTCATCATAGGCAGGAGCTTCCCGCTGTTCAAATGTGATCGCCCCGGTCGGGCATGACGGCAGACAATCTCCCAGTCCATCGCAGAAATGTTCCCTTGTAAGTCTGGCTTTCCCATCTATGATCTCAATCGCACCTTCGTGACAGGCAGTAGCACAGATCCCACATCCGTTGCATTTTTCTTCATCAATATGAATTATCTGTCTGACCATTGTTTTTCTCCTTTATTTGCTTTTTTTCTTTACTTTGTAGCTGTATCATACTAGAATGATAAGAAAAAATATGTTGGATTTCCAACGAAAGGATGTTTTTATGGAAAAATATTTAGAAACACTTGCTGCTGTTCCATTCTTCCGTGGAATTGAACAATGTGATCTGCCTACCGTATTAAAAAAACTGAATGCCTATACAAAAGAATATGAGAAAGATGATTATATCCGCCACATTAAAGATCCAGCCGATTTTTTTGGAATTGTCTTAGATGGTTCTGTCCAGATCGTCAAAGATGATTATTACGGAAACCGCAACATCACTGCTTTACTGGAAAAAGGTGCCATTTTTGCAGAGGCATTTGCTCTGGCTGCTGCCCCTTCTCTTCCAATCGATATCCTTTCCTGCGAAAACTCCGTCATTTTGTTTATTCCCCGCGACAGCATCCTGATCACCTGCGGACATCACTGCCAGTTCCATGATATCCTGATCAGCAATCTGCTCCGGATCGTTGCACAAAAAAACATCCAGCTCACCCAAAAACTGCAGTATATTTCCCACAAAACCACACGCGAGAAACTGATGGCTTACTTAGACGAACAAGCAAGGCTCCACCAATCTCCGGAATTTACCATTCCATATGACCGGCAGGGCCTTGCTGATTATCTTGGAGTAGAACGAAGTGCCATGTCTGCTGAGATCAGCAAATTGGTCAAAGAAGGTTACATCGAAACCAGACGCAGTTACTTTAAACTGCTACACTCCCTGATGTAACTGCTCCCAGATTGCTTTTACTACTTTATCTATTTCTAATGGTTTGGACAGATGTACATTCATACCGGCTTTTATGCACTTGTCTGCATCCTCTTTAAATGCATTTGCGGTCATGGCAATGATTGGAACGGTTGCCGCATCTGCCCTGTCAAGTGCCCGGATTGCCTTGGCTGCTGTCATTCCATCCATGACTGGCATCATCACATCCATTAAGATTGCATCAAAGGTATCCACCGGACTCATCATAAACAAATCCAATGCCTGCTTTCCATCATGAACAACACTCACTCTTGCTCCCTGATCGGTAAGCATCACTTCTGCAATCTCTGCATTTAATTCATTGTCTTCCACCAGCATCAGATTTAACCCCTTGATACTGATCTCTGCTGTTGGTTCCCGTTTGATCGTTTTCTCCGGCTCCGGTGCAATTTCAAATGGAAGGATAACCTCAAATGTTGAACCAACCCCCGCTTCACTGGAAACCGTGATCGTACCTCCCATCTGATTGATCAATCGTTTTACGATCGCCATACCAAGACCGATCCCCTGATAAACGCTTCTGGCATCATTTTTTTCCTGCACAAACGGTTCAAAAATATGACCCAGAAATTCCTCACTCATGCCTACACCGGTATCCGTGATCAGCCAGCGATACGTACAGATCCCGTCTTTGTCTCCGAGTGCCTCTACAATTGTTGTGATCTTTCCTCCCGGTCGGTTATATTTGATGCAATTCCCATAGATATTTAAAAAGATCTGCCTTAAATGTACCGGACTTCCATAAATATACGGATATGGTATTTTCGATTTTCCTTTTTCAAAATTCCATTGGATCCCAGCTTCTACTGCCCGTCCAATAATGATCGTAACAATATCCTGCGTCAGATCGTATAAGCTGATAAACTCATGTGTCAATACAATATTTCCGTCTTCCAGTTTACTCATTTCCAGTACATCATTGATCAGGGACAGCAAATGACTGGCTGACACCTGCATTTTCTTATGATTTTCCAGCACCAGCTCCTGATTCTCAAAATGATCTTCGTCTATCTTCAATAATCCAATGATCCCATTTAACGGAGTACGAATATCGTGACTCATTCTTGAGAGAAAATTACTTTTGGCAGCATTGGCCTTCTCTGCCTGATTCACAGCCTCCTGAAGTTCCAGATTTTTTGCTTCCAGTGCTTTGGTATATTCCATCTGCACAGCCGCCTGACTCTTTTGATAATTTTTTTCCGTTCTCCATAACAGCATATCGATAATACCCAGAAGCAATACATAGACAAGCATAATACATAGCACATTGGAAAGTGTTGAGGTAAACACTTTACGTTCGTTCATAAATGCATATACATAATAATTCTGGCTTTTGTCCATCAAGCCGAAATGATTTCCAAACATACTGGAAGGATCTTTGGAATGAACCAGCTTTTTCCCACTTCCCCTCTGCATGATCTTTTTCAGGATTGGTGTATCTTCCACCTTGGTTCCCTCTAAGGTCTTGTCATTTGAAATAATGACCTCATTTCCACTGCTGATCGCAATGACACCATCATTTTCCGGAGTGTATCCGGATACCAGCTTCCGGATAGAATTATTGACGATCCGAGCATATGCTGCCGTCGTATAAAAATATCCGACCAGGACACCTTTTTCGTCCATTCTGCTGACCGCAGCCAGATCAATATGTGATTCATCTTCTAACACGATCCGAAGCGGATACGTCTTTTCCTGAAATAACATCGTGTCCATAATGGATGCCTTATCTACCTGTTTCAGAATCGTATCATACCCAAGTCCGGAGGTATCATATGCTTCTTCCACCTGCCCCTTTGCATCTAATAGCACTAATCCGGCCAAATAGCAGTCTTTTGCGTAATTCTCTAAAACATTACGATCCACTTTTTGCTTTGCCTGCCCTTCCTTTCCATATTGCAGCCGGAAACGGATCTGTTCCACACTTTCTGTTACACGAAGCAAACTTTTGGCCTCTGATGCCAGATCGCGGATCTGACTGTCATTACACTGCTCTTTCATGTATTCTACGGTTGTAACCAATTCACTCTGGGCTTTCTTCATATCCATGCGGGAAGCAATAAAAAAAGAAACAATCAACAGCACCAGCCCCATGAGAATCTCTATGGGCATCCATTTTTTCCATAAATCTGTCTGTTTAGTTTTCATCATTGTTCACCTCCAGATAGTTCTTTGCATCTGGCAGATACTTCCCAATGATCTTTTCGGTCACTCCTTCTTTTTGCATCCTTTTCAGCACTTTCGTGAGTTCCTGATCCAGCCCTCTCGTATCCTCTTTGGCAAATGCAACGCCCAGATCAACGGTCTGCAGTGGTTCATTGAGAATGCGGAATTTCAGCCCTGATTCCTTTATAAACTGCTGCACAGAAACATCATGAGCCGCCAAAGCATCTGCATATCCTTTGCTGACCAGAATAAAGATCAAGTCTCTTTTCTGCACTGAGATCACCTTCCGCAGATCTGGAAGTGTCCCGTCGTGACTGCGGATAATATCTTCCGGTTTGGTAGTACTTTGTACCGCCATTACCTTTCCTTTCAGATCCTTTAGGGAATAAATGTTGCTGCCCTCATTCACCGCTACCACCTGGTGGCTCTGCATATAGGGTCCTGCCCAGTGGTACTCCTCTTCCCGGTCATTCATCGTAAAACTGCTCCAGACACAATCAATCTCCCCTGCCTCTAGCAATTCCTTTTTTTCTCCCCAATTGATAAATTTAAATTTCGGTGCATACCCCATACGGGAAAATGCCTCTTTGGCAAGCTCCACATCAATTCCGGTCAGATTTCCATCCACATCTGCGTAACTGTATGGAGAATAGTTATCACAACCTACGGTAATGGACGGAAGATCAGAGGAAACCGTCTGTGATGATTTCGTTTTTTTGGTGCATCCACAAAAAATTATGCTTATCAGCAGGAACGCCAAGCCTGCCATATAGATTGATCTCCTCATAACTCTTCCTTCTTTCGTTTATCTGCATTTTACCACTGTATTCTTTTGAAACTCTAATATCGTCTGACGAAGAAGCGGGGGATCGATCGGCTTTGGCAAATGACAATCCATTCCCGCATTTAATATTTCTTCTTTTTCTTTGTCAAATGCATCTGCCGTCATGGCAATGATCGGAACGGTTGCCGCATCTGCCCTGTCAAGTGCCCGGATTGCTTTGGTCGCCTCTAATCCGTTCATCACCGGCATGTGCACATCCATCAGGATCACATCAAAGAAATACTCCGGAGTTGTCGCAAACCTGCTCACGGCATCCTGTCCATTCCTTGCTACGGCAACAATGGCAGATAACTGCTCCAATATTGTTTTCGCCACATATACATTCAGCTCGTTGTCTTCCACTAAAAGAATATGAACCCCTCGCAGCGTGTCTTTGGAACGACTTTTTTCTTCTTTCACCGGTGTTTCCGCTGCTTCCACATACAACTCAATCTTAAATTCCGTTCCTTTATCAGGAACACTTCTTACTTCTATCGTACCTCCCATTGCTTCCACCAGACTCTTCACGATAGGAAGTCCCAGACCTGTTCCTCCCACATCGTCTCCAAATTTCGTCCGCTCCTGCACAAAAGGATCATACATGCGCTTTTGAAATTCTTCACTCATCCCGATTCCATTATCCCGCACCAAAATGCGAAGGCCAACTTTCCCATCTGCACCCGGCTTCTCTTTTTCGATACGTTCTGTGATAAATGCGATCGTCCCACCTTCCGCTGTAAATTTGACCGCATTAGAAAGCAGATTAAAAAAGATCTGATTGAACCGCAGTTTATCCACCAGAATACATTCCGTCTCCCAGTCCACCTCAAATATAAAATGGATCTGTTTCTTGTCGATCAATGGTTTGATCACCGTCTGAATGGAATCCATGAATTCCTCACGGGTGTACGGAGTCTCATGCAGTGTCATTTCCCCATTTTCAATCTTACTCAGATCCAGTATATCATTGATCAGACCCAGTAAAAATTTACTGGAAGTATCCATTTTGTTCAGATAATCCCGCACAACCTGCAGATCTGCTTCTTTCTGTGCCAGATGATTAAGACCAATGATCGCATTCATTGGTGTCCGGATATCATGGCTCATTCTTGATAAAAACTCTGATTTTGCTGTTGCGGCCGCCTCTGCTTTTTCCGCTACAACTTCCAGTTCCTCATTTTTATTCCTGATCTCCTGATACAGATGTCTCCGCCTTTGATCCTCAATGGCAAAATCACACCATACATAAATGACTGCATAACTTGCATTGATAATAAGCCAGCCGGGATGTGCAAGCTGCACCCAGGTAAATGCTGCCGTGATCGCAAAAAAGGTAACCAGCAATATCGCATTATAGCGCGGATTGATCTTCTTCCAATAAAAAAACACCAGCACCAGTCCGATCAGAGAATAAAACATGATCGAGCCGACCCCTACAGGCATGAACAAAACTCCTCTTTTGTATTCCATCTGAGGAGAGAGTTCAAAGAACAAACCTGTCACCGGATTGCTGAGTGCAAAAAGCGCATAAAATAAATAAGGAATCAGCATCACTGTAGTTTCCTTCAATATTTTTTTCAATGGGTAATCCTGATGGATCACGACATAGGCATACCCGACCCATATTGCAGCCAATAATGGCATACTGACAACATAAATCGTCATGCTGCACTGATAGATCCACCAGCTGCAGCTGGAAGCTGCATTCATTGCACTGGATGAAATGATATCGATCAAAACACTGATAATACTAAATACCAGCACAAAATAAAAGGAATCACTTTGTACATCTCTTTGCGCCATTCCTTTGTTTTGCCGTTCTTTCCGTATTTTTCTCGCTCCGCGTTCCTTGCTATACATGATCAAAAAAACTGCCAGTGCGAACATGTCTGTTTCTACATGCCACATACTATTCCCTCCTTAAACTTCACATCGGTGAGCAGTTACAGCTTTTACAGCATCATCAAAGCTACTGTAAAACCTATAAGTCTATCCCCGCACAAAATTGGCAGTGTGGTACATGTTCTGATTCTGATGTGGTATTTTCAAGATTCCTGTGTTCATCCAGATACGGAAGTTATAGATACCTGATATAAATCGATCATCTAAAAAATAGGGAATAGTCCAGCTTTCCACATCTGAACTATTCCCTATTAGGATTATTCTAAGCATCGCAACACCGATCGCTTACTTATCTTTACTTAGTATTTTCCATATATTAGAACAGCGCACCGTGGTGCTGTACTTTTGTTTTGTCGAATATTCTAACAAAATTTGCGACTTATTTTATACATCATAACACAAAACGAATCATATGGAAAGTACATTCTTATTTTCTTGTAACCGTTACGGTTCCGATCTCCTCCTTTGTCATGCAATCTTTCACCAGGAAAGTCAGCTTCTCTGGCAATTCCTGTAATGGATAAATATCCTGCTGTATTCTTCCTCCATTCTTTTCTGATGCTTCCATACCGCTGCTTTCCTTTACATCGATCACATTGCCATCTTCATCCAGCAGATAGAAGGACAGATCAGAATCCTTGGTATTGATCCATTTGTCCCACTCTTTTGCTTCCAGATCGATCGTATGATAATTTACAACACATTTTGTTTCCAGTGCACTGTTTGTGATCTCCACATCGTCCAGCACCAGATCCGTTCCCGGAATCGCCTTTTTGCTGTCTGCTGTATAACACAGTGTTTCAGTCTCACCGGATGCATCCTTTAGAGTAAAGTTAAAGGAATCTGTCCCTTCGCCAATCGTCCACCCGGTCTGTTCAAAACTGACTTCCGGCACAATCTCCTCTCTACGCCTTTGCTTTTTTACCTGATTCTTCCAAAGATTTGCTGCAACGCCCATCAGATAACTTTTTACATTGCCACTACTATCCAGCCTGTGGCGAAACTGAATAGCTTTTACAAAAGTATCCTGATAAAGATCATCCGCCTCCTCGCGGCACCCTGTGATGTGAAAACAAAAACGATAAATATCATCTCCGTACTGCGTTATGATATGTTCCATTTCTGCTGCTGTCATTTTCTTTCACCTCCACCTAAGCTGCCGCTTCCTGATCTTCACTTATATATTGTAGCAGATAAGACAAATGATTCATTTTCGGGCAAAAAAAGATCCAATCTACCACAAACGGTAGATTGGATCTTTCTCACTCCCGGTAATCCATCCTACTGATACACCGCTTTTTTCGGAGCTCCGCATTTTTTAAATATAGCTTTATAGGATTTTGCCTTTTTACCTGGAAGGGTAAAAACTGCTTCCTTATCAATCCCGTAAAATGCTTTATTCCCCACACTCTTTTTGGTCAGACGGGTTGTTTTTACGCGCACCGTTTTCAAATTCTTACAACCAGAAAATGCCTGTTTTCCGATTGTTTTCACATTTTTTCCGATTACAATACTGGTCAGATTTTTACAATCTTTGAATGCATTGTCCTCTATTTTGGTAATGTTACGGCCAATGACCACCTTCTTGATCTTTTTGTTGTTCCGGAATGCATCCTTTGCAATCGACGTTACCTTATAAGTTACCCCATCGATCGATACCTTTTCCGGAATCACTACCGTTGTTTTCTTCTCCCCTCCCTGATAGGAAACCGTCGGATTCTTCTTTGATGTGGACGTTACCCGATAAGAGATTCCTGAAGGAGTCATCAAGTTCTTCCCCTTCTTTGCCGGAGTCTGATCTTTAAAAACTTCTGTTGTTGATGCCTGTTTTGACACCTCTGTCGTTGGTGTCTGTGCCGTTGTAGCATCCTGCTTTGACGTCTCTGTTGTTGGTGCCTGTGCCGTTGTAGCATCCTGCTTTGGTGTCTCTGTTGTTGGCGTCTGGACTGTTGTAGCATCCTGCTTCGACTCCTCTGATGTTGCCGGCTGGGACGGAAGTTTTTCTATTATAACAGGAGCTTTCTTATCGTGACATACGGTACACTCCTCATGCTTACTTCCTGTTTCTTCTTTTGTTGCCTCTTTATCGATCACCCACTGATAGTTATGTCTGCCTGTTGCCGCGGTCACAATATCACTCCGCAGCACATCGTGACAAATGCTACATTCTGTGTGCCCCTTTCCAGCCTGACCGCATGTTGCCTCCTTTTCTCCTTCCCCTGTATAAAGGATCGTTTCTTCCTCTTCACAGGCTGCCCTTGTAATCTGTATCGTATACTCCGTAGTTTGATAATTAGCTGCGTCTTTTCCCTCATAATAAGCCGTTGCTTCTGTAATTTTTCCTGCTGTCAGTGTTTTTTCTTTGTCTGCCTCGCTCCAGTTCCAGTCCTCAGGTAATGCTATGGCAGAAACTTTCTTGCAGGTATTCTCCACAGCGATCGCTGTAGACTGCAAGGTTCCCGGTAATTCTTTGGATGGCTGAATCGTAAATGGTACTGTTACGGTTCCGGTCAGAAGATTTTGTCCGGTCAATGTAACCTGCGCAGTTCCGGCCGCTACATTTTTATCATAGTCTACTGTGTAATCCTTATCCTTTTCAAATGTTTTGCCCTTATAGCTCACGACCATCTCCGGTTTCTGCGCCTCACCGGAATATACGCAGGTATAAGTATCCTTGGCACTGTCTTTAAATAACACCGATATGTTATCCATGGCATAAGCTGCCCAGACAGTATCGTCCCGGATCACGGTCTGATAATCCTCTCCGGTGGAATCTTTTATTACAAACTGCTTCGGATCTGACAAGAGTCCCTTACCTATTGTCACAAGCTTTCCTGCGCTGTCTGCAATAATAGATAGTGGATAATTTTCTGAACCGCTGTTTTCCAAAGTCAGATCACAGTCCTTTCCAATCTGAAGAGAACCGGTAATTTTCTTTCCACTAAGATCTACGGTAAATTTGCCTTTGTCCAGAACATAAATTTCCTTATCAGCAATATCCTGCCACAGCTTTACCGTGCAGCCGTCCTGTGTCATGGCATAAGAAAACGCCTCTGCCAGATCCTCAAATCCCCTCACTTCTCCTGCACTGTTCGTCACAAGGGCTTCTGCTGTCTGCTTACAAACGGTACAGGTATAAATCTCATCATATTGATGTGGCTCTTTCGGGATCACAAACTGCTCCACACTCTCCACATCATTTCCATCTTCATCAAAATATTTCTCGACACCATCCTCTGTATAAGACCAGTATTCCTTATTTCCGCTTTCGCTGCAGGATGCTGCTTTCGCTTCATGATGGGTCAATGGAATCCTGATTGGTTCTCCATCTTTGAACCGTGAATTTTTCTCCGAATCATAATATTGATATTTCCCCCACTGGGAATAGCTTTCCGCCTCTTCCTCCGGATAATATAAGCGATACCATCCGTTTGAATCTCCCCTATAAGTATAAAGGCAGTCAGCCTTCAATACCGGCAGATTTTTAGTCAGCATCACGATTCGTTCATCTTTGGATAAGCAGACTGCCCGCTCCTGCCATTCCCCTGCACTGCCGCCATCTTTTACAATCACCATAGTCGGGAGACCGGTACCACTATTATCGATAGAACAACTACTGTTTACTCTCACGATATAAGAATTATAACATTGACCAAAAGCCATGGAATTCAGTTTTTTTGCAGAAATCAGATTGATCATTCCAGACACCGACGTCCCGTAAAACGCATTAGTCCCTATGACAGTAATATTTTCCCATCCCGTAACCTCCGTAAGAGCGGTATATTGCCTCCAAAGATCAAAAGCACAATCTCCAATCTCTATCTCACTCCCATCAAATACGACCTTCCGAATCTGAGAAGCAAACCCATCCCAGGGAGCCTTCTTCCCCACCAGTTCTTTTCCATCGTAGAATCGCTCCGTATAATCTTCCATCTTACCACTTCCGGATATGGTAAGCACTCCATTTTTCTCGTCAAATGACCACGTAAGATTCGTTCCATCCTCCTGTGCACCACAAAAACCACTCGTCGCAGTGGCTGCACTGTCTGCTTCCTCGGCATGTGACACCATACTTAACAGACTGTTATCTACTGTAGAACATAACAGCATACAAGCCAGCATCCATGCCAAAACACGTTTTGTCTTTTTTGTTCTTTGTTTCATAAGACTGCCTCCAAATCATTATTTATTCGCCCATTGTCTGCGCCCGGTTCCTATTTTCCTTATACCGTCCGCATATGATACTTTGTGTCTCATTTTATATTAACCGATAGAAGTGCATCCGTCAAGTTTTTTGAAAGCAGCACTCTGACCTGTCAACTTCTTTCACTAAAAAGATCCAATCTACCACAAACGGTAGATTGGATCTTCCCAATTATTTTGTTACAGACAGGTAATAGCCTTCACTTCCGCTTTCTTCGTCGCCATTTAACCACAATGCCATCTCATCGGTAAAATCTTCATCCACCAGATAAGCCAGATGCAGGGTAAGCGTTCCACTTGAGGATCTTACCGCCCAACTGCTCTTGCCTCCGAGATTTTCTTCTAAATAACATGGCATGAGATCAATCAATGCCTCGTCCACCATCTTGGGACGATTATATTTTTCCCGGTAAGATTCGACATACAGGTTATCCTTCTTCTTTGTTATAAACTGAAGACTCGGCACATAATAGTTACTGTCTACTGCCAGAGCACTGCTATTCTTTACTTCAAGAGTAACGTAAACCAGCTTGGACTGTACCGGTTTCGTCTTTATCACTTTCTTTTCCGGCTCTGTTACGCCATCTCCGAGCTTCAACAGCTCCCGGTCATATTTCTTTAATGTACCGTCACTGGAAACGAGAGAAGAAAATGAAAAGTGACTGGTAAGAAACGCATCCTTTTTTAATCCCCTGACACTGTCTAACACCTTGACATCTTTGACCGTAAAGGAAGCATTTTTGTAGTCCGCCTGCTTCGTATAATAATACTCCGGGTTGATCTTGACCGGCTTCGCATTTTCTGCTTTGAAGTTCCATGCAGAGGTTTTACTTTCACTAAATAACACATACCGGGAAGCGTCTGCTCTGGAAGCTGCTTTTTCAATCTTGATGCTTTTTGCCAGCTTGATAAGATCATCCTTTGGCAGAGCATTTTGTGCTGCAAGCTCTAACACATACCCATAGTCCTCGGCAAATACATAAAGCACCTGACCATAGGAGGTTTCATAATCATCCGTATACTTGCTTCCTACGATCGTATTGGTACGACTGTATATTGCTTTTCTGCCGTTGATCGTAACTGTCTCATTTTTATCTGTATCATAGTTGGAAAGCATCTGCTTGTCATCGCCATCCAGATATTTCAGCTCATACCAGAAGCACCTGCCGCTTGAAAAACCACCTTTATAATGATAGCTTGCCATCCCATCGGAAGTGCCTGCTCCCTTATCCAGCGTATAGTCTGATCCAAAATCCGTCACCAGTTTCACATACTGCTGCGCCGTCTGGTTTTTCGCTGTTTGTGTCGTGTCCTTATCTAACTCCACATCCACATGATAGGCGTGCTCCTTCACAGATGCTTTGTAATACTGGTAAAGCTTCTCCGCTGCAAATGTTCCCGTTGGCAGAACAACCGCCAGTGTTAAACAGGCTGCCACTGCAACCTTAAACCTGCTTTTATAATATACCTTTTTCGGACGGGCATTTTTCCGGTCGTCCATTACGATCGCCATTTCAATCCGATCTTTTGCCCCATCTGAAATCGTTATCTTTTCGTAGGACTGCTTTATTTTATTCTCCATCCTGCTGCTCCTTCCTGCTCTTACTTTTACGAAAGTTCCTGTTTCAATAATTTTTTTGCCTTTTGCAAATGGGTTCTTATGGTTGATTCCGGTTTATGCAGCAGTTTTGCAATCTCCCTGCTGTTATAACCTTCATAATAATATAGATAAATGGTTGTCTTATATTTGTCGGGCAGCTGCATGACCAACTCCATCATTTCATCGATCTGCGTCTGCACCTCCCCCACATATTCTTCATAATCATCCAGATTTTTTCTCTGGTTCCACCAATGCTTCAACATGTCTTTGCAGCAATTTGACGCTGTCACGATCAGCCACGCTTTTTTATGCCCTTCTGAATCAAACGTGCGGTCAAGATGATAATATTTTAAAAAGGTTTCCTGCACCGCATCTTCCGCATCCATGTGATTCTTCATAAAAGAAATGCACAATCTATAAATATCATTTACATATGTTTCATAATCCTTTGCAAAATTACGCTCTTTGTCGGTACCGTCCAAAGAATGATCCATGTGTTCTTTCTCCTCCTTTCACTATAGATACGATTGTGCGATGCAATGTGTCGAGAAAAAATACTGCCAAATATTTTGGCAGTATTTTTCTCTCATTTGCTTTATATCCTCCCTTGTATATATAAAAGGAAGCATCTTGAAGATGCTTCCTTGCTGTTAAAACCTCCACTTAAACGGCAGGAACTCTCCGATTGTTACCATATTTATACATAGTTGATGATATAGATACTTTTAAATATCATCTTCCATAGCACGCAATGACTTCGATCACCTTTTCCATTTCTGCTCCTCAAGTTGTGTTACTTTCAACTATTCTCCCTTTCTATATCATCTACATGTTTTTTACAATAAGCCTCCGCCATCTGAATAAATTCTTCTGCTATAGCAATCTGTTCTTCCACCTCTTCTATTGTAGTAATATAAAAATCATCATAATCACTAGCATGCCGAATTTCTTCTAGTCCTGCTATTTTTCTACCAATATCGCGCGGAAAAATCTCTGTTTTTATATATTCTTTATTAAAATTTCCTATTGCATCTCTGTGTCTTTTATATGCAACTCCTTTTAACCCATGAATCGCATTAATTGCATGAAACACTGCATAATAAGCTCTATTATTAGCTCCTTTATAAGCCTCCGCATTTCTAAGAATTTTAGCCGATTTTAAATCTTCTTTTGCTGTCTCTATTCTGTATAAAACGAGATCCTTCTGCGTCCCAATTTCATTAGGCTGTGGCATATAACATCACCCCATCTCTATCCACATTTGAATAAAACGGATAATTCTTAACCCATTTTTTGTAATGCTCCTCACTTTTGGCAATCGGCTTTATATCTATATCATGCTCCATATTAAAATCAAATGTCATATCGGATAACTGGTGTCTATATTTTTTTATATCCATATCATTCAGATCCAATAAAATCATAACATCAATATCGGAGTCCGAGTTATAATCCCCTCTGGCATACGACCCATACAATATTATTTGTCGCAAATGGGAACCATATATTGCTTGAATCTCTGAAACATATTGCTGCATCAATCCCTGCATTATTTGTGGCATATAAACACCTCCTCTTTTATATATGATATACATTTATTATAACTTTATATATCATTTCCCGCAATAGACAAAGCCTTATAATATTTTACTCCGCCTCTTTCAGCTCCAATACGTCCTGTCCGTTCTCCCACAAAACAGCAACTTCTGTTCCATCCTTATGACAGTATACCACTTTTTTTATCGTCATCCATGTCCCCTCTTCTTCCTCGTTTTGTTTCACGGAAACACCTTCCCGGCTTCCACCAAGACTTTGATATGCTTCATTGCCCAGCCACTGTCTGGCATTTCCAAACGGATCAAGAGAGGTCAGTCCCTGTTCCCCCAGATAGAATTTTAAAATGCCTGCATCCATTTCCTCTGCCGTACTGATGTTTACGATCTGTCCGGCTCCCGTAAGTTCCTCTTGATGCAGATATAATGCGCCATCAATCTCTACCACACTGACAGCCTCCTCAATTCCTTCCGCTGTCATTTTCGGCCATACCTCTGACCATTTTCCGGTAACCACCCAGTTGCCTGCCAGCCAGAGCAGAACAAAAATAATGACGATTACCGCAACACGGCTCCACACTTTTTTCTGAAAAAACCGTCGGAAGGATCTGACTTTTGTTCCATCCTCCATAGGAAGCGTCAGCTCCGACTTCATCTTTGTGGCAAGCATCCGGCAGGTATCACATTCTTTCATATGTTCCTCTACCAACTGTCTGCTTTCCTCACTGCACACACCATCAATATATAACGGGATTAAATCCTTAATCATTCCACAATCCTTCATTACAATTCCTCCATTTCTTTCATGATCAATACTCTTGCCCGGTGATACGTTACTCTCGCCCAGCTTTCTGTCTTTCCAAAAATCGCTGCAATCTCCTTAAACGGCAGCTCGCCAAATACCCGCAAATGAAATACTTCCTTATACGGTTCTTCCAGGCTATGTACAATGTGATGAATCCGTATCGCCTGTTCTTTGTCTACCGTATCTTTTACAATGTCTGTCTGGCAAGCCTTACCTGCTACCACCTCTTCGGCATTATCCACCTGTCTTTTTTGCTTCTTCCTATAGGTGTAAAACAGGTTTTTGGCTATCTGACACAGCCAGACACGGACATCACAGTTTCCCTTAAAATGATCCACTGCTTTTATTGCCTTCATAAAGGTTTCCTGCGTAATATCCTCTGCCACATGGTCATTTCGGGACAAAGCCAGAACAAAATGGTACACATCCTTATAATAGCTTTCGTATATTTTTTCGATCGGCTCCATACAATTCCCTCCTTTCTCCTATATGACAACGCAAACGGAAAAACGTTACAAACTTTTTTATTTTTCACTATAGCATACAGATTTCTTACTTGACAAATTCTGACATTTTAAAGTGAGATAAAAAAAACGGGTTTCTAAGATGACATCTTAGAAACCCATTTTCCTGCTATTGCATCGTACTTTTTTTATTAATCTGAAACTCTCTGAAAACGATAGCTTTTCTCTGCATTTGCAACCAATGTCTGATGGCTCACCGAATCATCATCGAGAAATGTTCCCGGCACATTGCAAATGACGTCTCCTGTCTTTTTCGGTGTAAGTATTGTTTTTAACCCATTGTAACCAAGCATATTCTCCATCGTAGTCACTTGCTGTGTTGTGGTTGTTGACTGTTCTGTCGTAGGAGTACTCTGCGTAGTTGCCGGCACTGCTGTCGTAGCCGCAGGAGCTGCCGTCTGTGTGGTCACAACCGTATTGCCTGTCCCTTGTGTGGTTGCAGCAGTCGTTGTTTTTGCTGCTTTTTTCTGAACCACAATGGTACATGTATATTTCTTTTTTCCAAGCTTTGCCTCTAATTTCGCCGTACCTTTTTTAACTGCTTTGCACCCGGCCTGCTCCTTTCATTATAACAGACATCAGAACTCTTTCAATGAAATTTTTCGTTTGCCTTGTGCTATGGTTATTGGAGTCTTTCCAGCATTTCCGTAAACAATTCCGGCTTTAATAATGCCAGTCCTGCATGACCTAAATCGGGCAGCACTTCAAATTCTGTCTGCGGAAATCTTTGTTTTATATACGCAATATCCTGTTTTCTCTCTTTTAACTCCCCTTTGGCATACCAGTAATAGAACTTTGTATCCACCTTTGGAACAGGAGTTGGAAGTTTGTAATTATTACATGAGTCAAAGGTTCGCCACAGCGTTTTCCGGCTGCAATGCCGCAGCACATCTGCGACGTACTGCAAATCTTCTTTAGAATAGTCATCTGTTGCAAATGCTTTTTCCAGTAAACCCACACCGCCGGTTCTTCCGATCATCATCATCAGATAATCCTTCAGGGCAATGAAACGTGTCACAATCCATGGCAACTGATATGGTGTGATTGCACCGTCCATGACACAATGCTTGATTGGGATCTGTTGTCCCAGTGCTACCAGCAGTGAAATGGAGCCACCCATGGAACAGCCATATACCGCATATAATTCCGTGTAGCCTTCTGCTTTCAGCCAGGCATTTAATTCGGAAGCAATCTGTTCCACACTGGTAAAATCACTGTCATTTTCAAAATCATAGCCGGGAAGTGCCGGTACGAGCAAATGATATTTTTTCTGCAGCAGAGGAATGACAAACTCAAAATAATCCCATTTTACAACAGAAGGATGAATCAACAGGATCGTTTCCTTATTTTCTTTTCCAAATTCATGAATGTTCATTTTGTATCTCCCTTTTCTATCAGATCTTTCCGATCAGTACCACAATACCAGCTATTATAAGTGCCATGACCAGATACAATACGGTACCAGCACTTCGTCTTGTCAACACATACTTCCAAGGTTTGATATACGTGACTCCTTCCATTCCTTCAATGCGCCAGACCTTGCTGTGGGCAACCCAGATTCTGTCCAGTACGATACCATCAAACCAGTTCATGACAAATAGGAATAAAAATGCCTGAATATATGCCGTTTTAAAATCGGTGACATGATTCCAGAAAGCGATCACGGGGATCAAAATACCAAAGATGAAAATGCAAAACGGAACCATAAATTTCTTCCCTTTTTTCATTGTCGCTTCTTTGTCCGCAATCCCGCGCTTTTCCGCTTCCTCTATGTACTCTGCCGGATAAAAATATAAACAATTTAATCCACTGTTTCTTACCGCACATTTTACGATAGCAAGGAACAGCACACAATATAATACGATCTGTAAGAATAACAACATTTTTTCTTTCCTCCTATAAAATGAAAATGAGACCTGCAAACATGATCGCTCCGATCACATTTGCCTTTGCCGGAAGCTTCGTCGGCAGGATCATAAATATTTTCCATTGCAGCATGGTAACCATTCTCCTTTGTTATAAAAAAATAACACTAGTTAGAAAAAACTAACCAGTGCTATTTTACCATATTTATCTTTTATTGCAACATTTATATTACTGAAAATCTGAACAGACTTTTGTCGTTTCCGTCTTAGCTTCCTGAATAACTTTAATCTTCTTCAGCTTCTTCTTCAGGTTATCTTTCACGGTACTATTTTCCAGTGCTTTGACCTTTTTCTTTGCCTCTTTCAAATCCTTCTTTGTCCTTGTCTTTTTTGCAATAGCAACGGCATGTTTTGCAGCTTTTTCCTGAAGCAGCAGATCATCCACATATGCGGTTAGATTTTTTAACCACAGATCATATGCTGCATGAGAAAGATGTACATATCTATCACTGGAATATTTGGATTTTAGTCCACCTGTTTTGTCTCTCATGCCCTGCGTAACATCTACATAATAGACATCTTTCGTTTTCTGACAATACTTCTTCATTTCTTTATTTAATGTATTGATCGCCGAATTATTCAAATACCTTTTATTGCTTGATGTACACATAGGCGTCATGCTCTGAATGAAAATAACAACTCCCGGATTCGTTTTCCGAATTCCCCGTACGTAACTGATATAATCTTTACTTGTACTTTTCGCATCTTTCCATAAGTCATTGGTTCCCATACTAATGAATACACGCTTTACCTTTGCTGCCTTGACAGCATCTTTTGCCCTATATTTTCTCCCCCTATACCCAATTCTATACCGGTTGTCGTGTCCCTTATCATTGGCAAACGAATAACACCCTTGCACCAACATAACCGGATTACCGAGATAACCTCTCCCTTTCGATCGCATATAGTATTTCATTCCTACTCCAATAGAACTGCCGATAAATGCAGACCTGCCAAAATATTTGTTCCGTTCTTCCTTATCAATCGACATTTTCTGTTTCTTAGCACCATACGAACACGGCAAGGTGTTTTTGATACTGTACGAAACACGATTCTCCTGTAATTGTGCTCCCTGTACCGGCACCACCGACATAAACAGTACAGCAACCATTGCTGCAGCAAGTAACTTTTTTCTCCACATTGTTTCTTCCTCTTCTCATCATTTCGGGTTTATAATCTATATATTTTACTGGCTCTTCCAGGTGTACACTTTATTTTGTTTTTACACTTACCTTCTTACCGGAAAAAGCAATTCCAAATTTCAATATATTCTCAATCCCATCCTCTTTCATTTCAGAATCGTATCGAAGCTTATCAATCTGCTCCAGGGCATCACCTGCCAGACTTTCCAGTGAAGCTTTTCCCAGATTCTTTTCCCATTTCAATTCCAAAATAATCCCCGGATATTTTTTCTCTCTGGGAATCATGCAAACATCATATCTTCCATCCCCGGATTCTCTATTCGATTTAATTTTATACTGATTGTCCATCAATGCAATCAAACCGAGCATCAAACCATGGTAAAATCCCTCAGCTCCTCCATCATAAAAGCTGATTGATTTATCCATATATTCAGCCACAGCATTTTGCAGCTTCAGATCATCATTTGTGTAAAGACTTTCCGCAATCTTATTTGCTGTTGTTCTTGTAATAGCACCCACTTGTAAAAAATGTGACAGGATTTCATTCTTATATACAACTGCTATCTCTCTATTAGGTATCGAAACTTCACATAAATAGGAACCATCTGCCTGTAATTCCTTCTTCGGTGTTTTCAAATATCCCGCCACCAATAATAAGCTATAAATATTTGCCGGCTCCTCTGCAAGAGATCTATATACAACATTTTGATCAATTCTTGCAATCACCTGCTCCCCCTGCATGAGTGCATACAGTCTTTCTGTTATATCATCCGTTGCAACTTTCATAACATCTTCCAGAATTTCATTCTTACCTGTATTTACCCAATATGCCTGTGGAATACACCCTCTTGAAATATAATTGATCACGGACCAGGGGTTATATATTTCTTCGTTGCCAAACAAATATCCATCATACCAATCCTTTAGCTCACTTTCTTTTTCTGTTACCCCATAATAATCAAGCATTTCACTTATTTCTTCATTTGTAAATCCGAAGAAATTATCATATTCATCATCCATAACAGAATTTACGGTAAGGTTATTCAACCCGCTGAAAATACTTTCCTGTGCAATACGCAAAATTCCTGTCAGAAATCCGTATGACAAATTTTTATTATCCTTAAATGCTCCTGAAAAGAAATTCCTCATAAATCCAATAATCTCATCATAGAAATCTTTGGTGTAACCTTCCTGAATCGGGGTATCATATTCATCAATAATAATGATAGGAGCCCTTTCATAGTGGATAGCAAGCATTTTAGATAACCTCTCAAGGGCAGATGTAAGCTCTACTTCATTTGCCGAAGCATCCAGAATCTTTGAGAAATAATCCTTCTCATACTGCGAAAGCCTGCTGCTATTCAAGAGTTCCTGATGTCTTCCATACTCGTCTTGAAGTAAGCCACGAATTTTATCAATTGTCGCTTCCCATGTATCAAATTTTACGTCTTTAAACGTAAGAAAAATAACCGGATATTTTCCCTGATGCTTCTGATACTCTGCGCCGCATTTCCAGATATTCTTATCTATAAAATATTTACTGGTATCCTCCTCTGAAATCTCAAAGAACACTCTGAGCATATCCATGTTCAACGTTTTTCCAAATCTTCTTGGTCTGGTGAACAATGATACTAATGGCTTCTGATCCAAAAATTCTTTGATCAATAATGTCTTGTCAACATAGTAGTATTCTGATTGTGCGCGTACATAATCGGAGACACCAATTGGTAATGATTTTACATTCGTATTCGACAATGCATTGCCCTTTTTCCCTACTAAAGTTCTACCATCCAAAGGCTTTTTGGCACCATCCGGAAGCAGCCATTTTCCTTTCTCTTTTCTCGCACCTGGAATCTTTCCGTTTTTACACATTACATTAACTGCCCGAGACGTAACTCCCCACTCTGATGCTTTTTCCTTGCATGTTTTCATAAAACCAGCTCCCGTCCTATCCAGCATATATTGTTCTATACGAAAATTATAAACAAGAAAACGAAAAATATCAACATTGTATTTTTCGTTTTCTTATCTTTATATTTCGTTTTCCAGCTACCTCCAGGCAATGATCTACAAACTCTGTCAATCCCATCCTTTCCATACATCCGGCTGATACCCCAATGTAGCCTTCTTTCCATTTCTAACTACCGGAGTTTTGATCACCTGCGGATTTGCAAGAATCTTTTCCAGTTTATCTTCCTCCGCAATATATTTGAGCAAAGCAAGCGTATCTTTGTCTTTTCCTTCCCAGTTGATCATTTGATCCATGCCACCATTTACCTGCGCTACCGAAAGGAATTCCCCTTTACTCATCCCTTTTTCTTTCATATCAACAAATTGATATTTAATGCCACGTTCTTTGAAAAAACGTTCTGCTTTTCTGGTATCGGCACACTTTTTTGTGCCAAAAATCTGTATATTCATGTTATCAATCCTTTTCCATTCTGACTTGCAAATTTTTCTGACCATCATAATCCCCTGCTACTAAGGTTCCATGGTTTCAAGACTTAATCGTTGGTCTTACAGTTTATACTGCATGAAATTATTATTATGAACAAATCCAAAATCCGTATATAATTTCACTCCCATATCAGATGCCGTAATCTGTATTGTCCCTCAACCATATTCCTTTGCATCATTTATAACACGAGACAACAGTTCTTTTGCAATCCCTTTTCTTCGATAATTCGGATTGGTAAACATACTGGACAACAATCCTATTCTTCCACTTGGACATCCAAAATATGGTGGTTTTTCTACAAATGACATGCCGCTCGTTCCTATTATGACATCACCATCAAAAGCCAGCCACGATACAAAGGTTCCATCCGCCATATGACGATTATAATAATTTCTCAGTGCCGGCACCAAATCAATCTCTTCTTTTGCACCCTCTTCCCGCAACTGATTTATTCTCATATCAATAAATGTATCCAATTCTTTTTCTGTAAGTCTTTTATATTCTATTTTCATTTCTATAACATTCATAATGTTCCCTCCTAAATTCCAGTTTTTCTGTCTCATCAAATTAAAAAAGGAATGAAATAAAAAGGTTTCAATAATAAATTGTCCTCTCTTCCTACATCTTTTTGTGATATTAAATATACCTGATTCACATTCTGAGAAAATTTTTTGAAAAATTTCTTTATTGACTCGTGTTTTCCTGATCCGGAAGACTTGATCTCAAATGCATTTATCTTGCTTCCTTCCGATATTAAAAAATCCACTTCATAATAATGTGTACTTCCATTCTTTTCCCATGTATGATAAAACAGTTCTCTTCCGGATGAAGCAATCATCTGTGCTACAAGATTCTCATACAAATAACCCAAATTGGCAGGTAATTTATCAGAAAGAAGCTTTGCATATATATCATTCTCCGTTACCGGACGATCAATAAACAATAGCGTAACAAACAAACCTGTATCAGAAAGATACAATTTATAACTATCAAAATCCTTTGTATTTGTCAGGCTGACTCTTGGATCCGTGGAATTGTAACATGGTAAAATTGTTTTTGAATCAATTAATTCATACAACAATTCTTTTGCTTTTGTATTATTTTTCTTTCCAATTGCCGTTGTAATACGATATTTTCTTGTATCCTTTGCAAGTTGAGCTGGTATAGAATGATACAATGCTGAAATTCTTCCAGAATCATCAATTTTTTTAAAATCCTCTTCGTATAACGAAATAATCTGTCTTTTAATCATATCAATCTCTGAAAAATTCTTCCTATTAACATAGGCTTCAACTGCCTGCGGCATTCCACCTACTGCCATATATATTCTCAGATCGCGCATTAATTTACGATTGGTTGCCTGCCCGATGGCTGTCCCGCTATTATAAATCTGTCGCAGAAGCTCATAGTTACTACCTGTCGCATCACAAAATTCCTCATAGTCCATGGGATATACCTGTATCCTCATTTCCTCTGACGGAATTAAAATATCTTTCACGTTTTTCTTTATCGATATGAGAGAACCGGTTTCTAAATAACTGTATCTGCCATCTGCCACAAGATGTTTGATAGCCTGTCTTGCTTTCGGAAACAATTGGACTTCATCAAAAATAATAAGAGACTCATGTTCATATAATGTTGTTCCTGTTTCTGCCTGCAGCCTGAGAAAAAAGAGATTCAAATTTCCTATATCATCAAAACATTCCAATATATTACTTGCCGTTTTCGAGAAGTCAATTAAAATATATGATTTATACTCATTTCTTGCAAAGTTCTCAGCTATCGTTGATTTGCCAACTCGTCTAGCTCCCTCTAACAACACAGCATATTTATCTGAATATAGATCTTTCCATTCTAACAACTTGTTGTATACTTTTCTTTTAAAATACATAACAGCCTCCCAATATATCCCACAAGCAAGTAATTTTTCATCATTATACCATAAATATACTTTTCTTCAATGTTTATATCATGTATTATGTTCTTTTCTTCAAAATAATATAGCCAGTTTTTGTTCTTTTCTTCAAGATTCCTTTGAATAAACTTTTCTACCCCTTTGAAAACAAATAAGAATACTTCCGCATTTGCGCATATATACACCAAAGTTCTGCAGTCCCGTTATCCGCTCCACCTGCTGCACTAAAAACAGTAATCTTTCCTCGTGTCCGGATATTCTGTTCAAATAATTCTATCATTCATTTACCTCTCTATGCGAATCCAAAAATTATCCTCTGCCATCCGACCTTCGGTCTTTTCAATAATCATGATTGGATCGTAAAATGGCAGTCCCAGATCTCTCAATATCAGTTTCATCTTATCTCTGCTTTCAGGAAAACATCTTGACTTCAGGAATTCCAGATACTGGTCATATTCCGGATATCTTTGTAACATTTTAAGAAGGGAAACAATGGGTCCACGAATGACTTCTTTGCTTCTCTCCCAACGCTCTACTGTTGGTTTGGAACAATTGATAAATTCTGCAAACTCCTTCTGTGTCAAATGCAGGCTCTTACGAATCTCCCTGATTTCCCCTGCTGTTGTATATTCTGGTGTTATAAATAATCTTTCTTTCATGGACTCACCTTCCAGCTTTATAATTCCCATACTTTTCTTTATTAAATCATAGAAATCTGCATTTGCAAACAAAAAACAATTAAAATGATTGTTTTTAACTGTGAAAAGTCATCAATTTAATTGTTTTCGCGTGTAGAATAAACCAGTAGCTGAATATCGTTATCCGATGATGGCTTACCAGTAAAATCCGCATAACTTTTACAAATGCTCATGTCCAACTTTGAAAAAATCTGCGATATTTCATATATTGTGTACAGTCTGATGGGATTTGCTTCTTTTATTTCCGGTTTCGACAATGTTTTTCCATAGGGATAATCCACTTGTCCATACAGCAGGATCTTACTTTTTGTGTCCCACTCAAATGCGGATAATGTAAGGCACTTTTCCCCTTCGTCCCATAACTTACACGGGAAATGTGTTTCGGCATAACTTCCATTCATAATGTCCATAAAATGTTTCCCGCCTTTTTTCAGGGCATTCGATACTACCTCAAATATTTTCATATTCTCCACATCGTTTTCCAGATATCCGATCGCTCCATCTGCCATATTGATCACTACATCAAACTTTTCTTTCATATTCATTTCACGAATATCCATGCATAAAAATTTTGCGTTCAGACATTCTTTTTTTGCCTGCTCGGCTGCATATTCAATATATTCTGATGTAATGTCAATACCAGTCACGTCATATCCACGCCGGGCTAATTCCAGAGAGTGTCTTCCAAATCCACAGGCAAGATCAAGAATCTTTTCGTTGCCTTGAAGTTTTAATTTATCAATCAGAAAATCAACCTCTTTTTTTGTATCTTCTACCCATGACATATCTTGAATATCCATCGTCCAGATTTTCTTATACCAGTCTTTTTTCATTGACTCCATTTTAATCTTCACCTCCTGTTCTCTGCATGCAATGCAGATATTCACAATCTGTTTTACTGAAATAATTGTCCCGGCAGTTTTTTCTTCTCTTTGTAAGGAAACAGCTTATCAAATTCTTCAGCTTCCTTTTCATCTACAAAATATCCCGCCGGTGGCGCATATTCTCCTGTAATGCCATTCAAATATCCGGGGATCAGTTCTTTGCATAGAAAGAAAGACGCATCCTGCCCTTCCTCCAGTCCATGATAACGGATACTAAATTCACTTGCCGGTCTGAATCCACTTTTCCCATAAAAATCAATGTTTCCCTCAAAGCAGACTGCACCACAGCCAAGTTCTGCTGCTTTGTTAAGCGAATAGTCCAGCAAGACTTTTCCATATCCTTGTCTTTTCAATTCAGGAGTAATACAAATGGGTCCCATCGTCATAATTGGAATGTTTCTTCCATCATCCGCTTGAATACCCGTTCTCATAAACATATTCTGACCGATCAGCTTACCCTCTTTGTCATTTTCATTAAGCAACATCACAAAATCCAGTTCCGGGACAAAGGCAGGATCATTACGAAGCTGATGCAAGACATAATGCTCCAGACATCCGGGACGATACACATTCCAAAAACTCTCCCTTACCAGATTTTCTACTTTTTGATGTTCTTCTTTTTTCTCTAAACGAATCATAATATTACTTTTTTCCATTTCCTTTATATCCCTTCTTAAAAATAAAAACCGATCATCCTGATTTTTCATTTACTGTTTCATTTCTTCTGCAATTTTATCCAGCATATCTTCAAGCTGACATTTTACTTTCGACTTATCTGAGGCACCATCATACACACTATAATAGAAAAACATACTTGCATAAAATTTAACTGCATTTTCTTGTGGATTTCTTATTTCCATACTTTCAAGCAGATCTTTCACGTATGCTACCGGACCAGATACCAGATATTGCTGATAGAGTTTTTGCATCTCTTCATTTCTGAATTGTTCAAGTGTAAGCATTTTCCGAAACGAAGACGCAAACTCATCTTCCGTCCAGTATTCAAACATAGACTTACTGTATTTCACAAAATCCTCCAATGAAACTGTTTCATACTTTTCCGGCATACTCTCTCTATCATCTTCCGGCATATCATAATCTGACGCCTGCTCGCCATCCTGATGCTCCATCCGCTGCACAATATTGTCAAAAATATCTCTTTTGCTTTTATAATGACGATATAATGCCCCTTTTGTCATATCAAGTGCTCCTGCTATCTGACTGACTGAAACAGCCTCATACCCCTCCCTGGCAAACAGGTGCAGTGCCACAATCAATATTTCTTCTTTTCTGTTACTCATGCTAATTTCCTCCAAGCAAAATAAACGATCGTTTACATTTTCATATTAGTAAACGGTCGTTTATTTGTCAAGTCTTTTCTTTTTTGATAGTTATCTCTTTTTATAAATTACCAGTTCCGGATTTCCGCCATCCTTCTCATAGGTACATACCATGATAAAATCCATATTTGCCAGGACACCAAAACATCTGTCCCCTCCGAATTCAGACTCCAGTTGATTTCCCAGATAGGTTTTCTGATCGTCAAGAAATTTCACTTGCTCTCCATTTGGCAATGTATATTCCAGATTCACATATTTTCCAACAAGTGCATTTAACTTGTCCACCTTTGGCAATCCCTCAACCTGTAAATCATTTATTTCTTTTATCAACTGTTCTTTGAATGCTTCAAACTGTCCATTGTCACTAAGTTCATCATACCTTTTCCAGTAATCCAATTGCGGAAGCATCTGCTTCATATAAGCCCGTGCCTGTTCTTCTGTAACATTTTCATTTACCATATTCTTTACACACAGATCGATCAACTCATCCATATTATTATAGGTGTACGTTCCATCTGCATAGCACCATTTACAATACTCCTCGTTCAGTGTGCCATCTTTGTCACGTCCCAATATGGAATCATCCTCAATGGGCATTCCGCAGCACTGGCAGATCAGTTTTCTCGGTTCTCCCAAAAGTGTATTGATCGAAACATCAAACTCTCTGGATAAAAGTTTAAGCGTGTCGGTATTTGGAACAGTGTCACCATTTTCCCAGCGTGATACAGCCTGTCTGGTGACCATGATTTTATCAGCCAGCTCGTCCTGTGACATTCCTCGTTCCGTGCGAAGTTTTAAAATAATGTTTTTTGTTTCCATAGCCGTCACCTCCGTATTTCTATCATAATAAGAAAACGGCAATCTGAAAAGCAACGTGCTGTTGCCATAAGTTGATAGAGACATAATTCTTTCTATTCCTTATCCATGGATTAAATATTTTTCACAAATTACGATTCATCAAATTCTATACATCTATTATACTCTCTGCTCCCTACATTTCCATAGTGCCATAGGATGATTTCTGACTCGTTCTACGATTTCCTTATCATCAAACAAAAGTTCTGGCTTATACTTTTTCTGCTCAAAGCTATCAAGATACTTCTGCTCTTTATCCGTCAAAACCAACAATTTTGCTATATAATCCTTAGCAAGTTTTTTTCTCTCATCCAATTGAAAGTTATCCTTTTTGTTAAGCACTGGAAATAAATCTCTTCTGATTTTGTTGAAATCAAGTGTATCAATCGCTGATGTATCAAACGATTTGTTAAGCGTATCGGCTGAAATAGTCATATAAAATACAAAGCATTTTCTATATAAATCACGCTGTTCCTCAAAGAGAGCTTCAGATATCATATTGCACCAATCATACAAATCTCTGGCTGCTGCCCTTGTAATAAGAGCATTTCCTTTAGCTGCAAATATTTCCATAAGATTCACCATACGTATTTTCATTCCATCATCAAATACTTTCGGCAAGATACTTTTATACACTGGTTCAAATATATGTGCTCTTAATGAGTAGTTCAATTCAAGTTTGATCATATCTCGATTTCCACCAGCATTTTGATAATTATAGTGAAATGCATCCAAACTATGGCTAAATCTTGAATCATCTGATAATACATACCCCTCTGATTCCATATATTCTTTAATCACATTAGTAATTTTCACACGGCATTCAAGCATATCCTCTCTCGTATCATTAGGGGTATAATCCATATCAATATCTACGGATAATCGCGGAAGATTGAATACTGTTAAATTAATTGCAGTTCCACCCTTTAAGAGTAAATGAGTTCTTAGGAATTCGTTCTCATTCAAGAATTTTAGTATCTCCTTTAATCGAAAAACCTTTTCATAGGTATCCCGCACAAAGCCACTATCCTTAGCCATTCTTCCAAGCTC
The DNA here is from genome assembly GCA_050874905.1 of Lachnospiraceae bacterium. GTDB lineage: Bacteria > Bacillota > Clostridia > Lachnospirales > Lachnospiraceae > NC2004. The sequence goes on along the minus strand of JBNMLP010000015.1, from coordinate 2,561 downwards.
AGCCCTATCATATTGCGGCATCTTCTATCCCCCCATTTTTTAAATTATAAATATTCTCCGGGACCACAAGCTTCCACTCATCAACATATCGTCCACTTGACATATCCTTAGTCAGGTATCGCTTGCTCTTTCCAATCTGGCTCTTGCATGTATCAAAGAATTCATTGGACAATCCCATTTTCTCCTTATACTCAGAAAGCAAGAATCCCATCTTTTGGTATAGAAATTGATTTGATAGCAAATCAAGATATTTTAGAACTCTGTTCTCTTGCATACGTTTCATACTACCAATATCCTGAATCACTTCTTCTATTCCGGCTATTTTATCCATGTCTTTCACACTATCTACAAGAGTACGCTCAAGATCTGTAATGCGAATTCCTCCACTAAGTGCAGGAATCTCTACCCCCTCCATATCTTTCGATGCAACATAGCGGTAGGTGTATCTGTCAAATTCAAATTCTCGAAATCTGGTCATCGAAGACACGTAAACATCATAGTATACCTGATCTGTGATTCCGTAATATTCCATAGCAGTATGATGAGACACATAAGATGTCGGTGTAATCTTGCTTGCTATCTGAAATCGATTAGCGACTGGTGCACCCGTTTCCCCACTGATGCAGGTATACATATCATTGCGAATTTTCGCCACTATTCCTTCTTTCATCAATCGCTTGATTGCTGATCGAGCACTGTCCATATTGTCATAATATTCATTTACATCTTCCACAGTAAATACTGGGGTTTTCAAGAGTTCAAAATATAAATTCAAGATTAACGCCTCCATGTTTTTTCGATCAAATTGGGTTGCATATAAACTATTATGCGATTATTATAAACTTAATATATTCTCATCATTTCATTATGTCAAGTTTAATTTTGCATCAATATAGTTTATCGAAGCATTAATCTGTTGTATTTTTAAACTTTTTTTAAAGTGATTGTCACAAAACTTCAAACGTTCTCATTAAATCTCTTAAAATAGGTGAAATCTCGATCATAATTTTCTTTATAACCGTCTTTGCAAATATACCATATCCACCAATTGTACTCCATCCTCATATATTGGATGGTCATAATTATCTGTAAAAAAATGTGGTGTGATATGAGAACGGACAAAACCACACTTTTCATAAAATGGTATTGTTAGTGGACTATCACCCGTTCCCACTTGTAAAATGGCATATTGCTCTGTGTATTGCTCGACAATAAAATCAATCAGGGTTTTTGCGTATCCTTTTCCTTGATAATCTGGAACAGTTGCAATGTTCTTTATTTCAAGTACACCATTTCCTTCATCGGAAACAATACACTCACATTTAATGTTTCAGAACAATACAATGCACAATTTGCCGTCAGGAAAACTGGTAAAGAGTCCTAAAGACATTGCTCTCATCAATAGATATTTCTCTTCTCATAATAAATTCTATTTCGTTGTAAGAAAAGTAAAAAGTTGCTGCTTTTTATAAATCGACAACCTTTTCTTAAGATATCAGCCTTTGGGAATTTGACCATCAACATACAAAATGTGGTTTACTAACCACTCTGTAAGATATGTTAAAATACGCATAATCTGTTCATCCTGATCTTCTACCTCATCATTGTGACGTTCCATAAATTCATCAATCTTTTGTATAAATTCCTGATGCTGGATCTTTTGTGTAAATAACTTCTTATAATTGATAGATTCCATATACTGTTCTTCGTCAGTAAAATGCTTTACCGTATAATCACGAAGTTTCTCTAATATTATGTCAATTCTATCATATTTATCTGGCGTGTACTCGTCATGGAGCAGTTCATATGCTTCATCTGCATACAAAAACAATTGCTTATGTTCCTCGTCAATCATATCTATTCCGATATAATATTCCGGTTTCATTTCATACATAACTTAATCCTACTTTCATTCTTATTCTGCTTTAGAAACAAATGCCATACTAGACATATCGGAAAACACTATTGTCTGAAATATCCTGTTTTCATATATAGCATCAAGTTCTTCCAAAACATTCTCTAACCTTTCTCTTCCTCTTAGTAATTCTCTTCATGTACTTCAAAGTAACTCTGTGGATGATTACATACCGGACATACCTCCGGAGCCTTCGTTCCTACCACGATATGTCCGCAGTTACGGCATTCCCATACCTTAACTTCACTCTTTTCAAATACCTGTGCAGTTTCAATATTCTTAAGAAGTGCACGATATCTCTCTTCGTGATGCTTCTCAATCTCTCCTACCGCTCTGAATTTTGCTGCAAGCTCAGGAAAGCCTTCTTCCTCAGCAGTTTTTGCAAAGCCCTCATACATATCTGTCCACTCATAATTTTCGCCTTCTGCCGCTGCTGCCAGATTTTCCTTTGTATCACCAACTCCTGCTAATTCCTTGAACCACATCTTTGCATGTTCTTTCTCGTTGTCAGCCGTTTTTAAGAATAATGCCGACATCTGCTCATAGCCTTCCTTCTTTGCTACAGAAGCAAAATAAGTATACTTATTTCTTGCCTGAGACTCTCCTGCAAATGCCTCCTGTAAATTTTTCTCTGTCTGTGTTCCTG
>JBNMLP010000014.1:0-79969 GCA_050874905.1 Lachnospiraceae bacterium | reverse complement strand
TACCGTTGTAGGTGAACAGCCGATTTCTCTTGCAATCGCACGAATGGAATAGTTATCTTTAATACGAAGTTGAATAATAACACGCTCCTCAAATGAAAGATGTTTTCCCTTTTTATGAGAAGTTGTGGTAGAATGTAATTGGCTCATGGGCATGCTCCTTTGATTGTGTTTTTCTAGTCAACTAACATTCTATCAAAGAAATGCTTCATGAGCTATTTTATTTAGTTAGTGTCCAACTTCATTATACAATCGGCGGTTAATATTCAGTTTCAATTGGGAATTCGTTGCTGACACCAGATTCATAACTTCATGTTTTAATGTCTGCTGTGATTTACTTAAGATCAAAGCCATCAAAACTACCACAACGATCAGCACGGTTGCCATAGTTCCGATGATCAGCTTTACGATCAATCGACCTATTCCCTTATTCTTTGCATTCATGCCCCAATGCTCCTTATTTCAGGCTGCCTGTCGGACGACCCATCATTGAGCCTTCCTCCGCCCCGTAGTATTCTCCTCTTGCTGCCCATTGTGCCACAATAAGCGGTGTTCCGTCACTAAATCCGACACAACGAAGTCCTGTGATCATTTCCACATGATAGGTGTTGGCAGGAGTACGCTTTCCGGTCGTCTTGAATACACAATCGCCCGGACGTACCATGAGCTTCTGGATCTTCTTTTCACTATAGCCACCTTTGATCATCCGCTTTTTTTGGATCAGATAGCTGGACTCTGTTACTGTTGTACCAGGATATCCTGCGGAACCAAAGGTATAATTTGCACCGTATTTGTATGCCTTCCATACTAATGCACTACAGTCATAATAGCCACTCTGTGTCCGCTTTGCCTGACTGTATGTCCAATGTGTTCCGATATATCTTGCCCGTGTCACCACTTTTTTGATCTTGGCGGTATTGACGCTGACGACGCAGCCCATTTTCTGCCCCTTTACCTTTGCAGTGATCAGAGTATTTCCTGCTTTTTTCGCTTTTACAACACCCTTAGAAGACACCGATGCCACACTCGGATCAGACGATTTCCAGGTGATCTTTCCAGAGTATCCCTTGACCTTTAATTTCTTCGACTTACCTTTTACAACAAATACACCAGAATCCGATAAACTAACCTGCTTCAATGTCACCTGCAGGGTATACGTCTTATCACAGATCGTAACTTTTACATTAGTCGTCACATTCTTTCTGCTGGAAAGCTGCATATGAAGTATATTATTCTCAATCGAATAATCTGATACACTGACACTTCCCTTACTTGCCTTTACACTTAAGCTCACATTTTCATCGTCAGAATTTAACGTATATATGCTACTGATCGGAACAGAAAGCTCTGCATTTCCATAGCTGATCTGGTTCGTATATGCATACTCCTGCAACATATATCCGGTAAATTTCGTCTTGGAGAAAGATACCTTCGACATATCATACTTGATCGTAAATGTAATGCGGGCATGAAACAGCAGCACACCGGTTGCATTTTTTCCATCTACATACACAGTAACCGTACCCGGCTGCAGTGCCGTAAATGTACCATCCGCATTGATCGCCAGCTTGTCCGTTACGGTAGCATTACTATTATAATAGCTGCCATCTCCATCTACCGCTTTATAGGTATAAGAAGTGATCACATTGTCATCGGAAGTCGTAGCAGTCGGCTCGAAATAGCCGTAATTATAATCCTCATACCACCAGTAACGATAACTCTGTGTTTTCATCCTGCCCACTGTGCTGCCGGTATGATAGCTATCAAACCACGTTTCGTTTTCTGACGTTTCACTGGTTGCTTCCTCGCTCGTTGCCTCCTCTGACGAAGACTCCTCCGTGGTAATATCCTCTGTCGTATCTTCCGTCGTGATGTCCGGTTCTGTAGTCGTCACTTCGGTTGTTGTAACTTCCGTTGTCGTCGCTTCCGTCGTTGACGGAATGTAATTGACATTGATCACACCGGAATCCTTTACATAGATCTCAGCACTTTGCTTGTCACCCTGCGAAAGCGTATAATTTCGCTGTTCTGCCCTTGAAATTGTTGGTGACAACTGCAAAACCAACATGACCACAAGCAAAAATGCCGTAATTCGTTTACATTTTTTCCTCTTTTTCAACATTTTTCTCTCCTTATATTCCCTTATCGATGGTTGCATCTTTCTCATTATAATAGGTAAATACTGGTTGATCAATGGTAAAGAAATGGATTTGTACATTTTTTCTACACAACTTCTATGTTATACTGAAAAGAGAAAATTTATGAAAGGAGCGTTTTATGGTAAATAAAACATTGCTACGTTATTTTAACTTGATTCTGGGGGCAGTCATCGCAGCATTTGCTCTGGAGGAATTTTTAGTTCCCTGCCAGATCTTAGATGGAGGTATCGTCGGTATCAGTATCATTATCAGCAGTTTAACCCCTATCTCCCTTAGTATCTTAACCATTTGTCTGAATCTTCCCTTTGTTCTTGCAGGAGCAAAACAATTGGAAAAATTTTTCTGGCTTCGCACTTTAGTTTCTATGAGTATTTTTTCTATCTTTCTGGAAGTTTTTCGCCAATGGCATTTCAATGTTACATATGATGCCCTGCTCGCAACCGTCTTTGGCGGTGTCATCTTAGGTCTTGGTGTTGGTCTGATCATCCGGAATGGCGGCTGCCTGGACGGCACGGAAACCGTTGCCATCATGGTATCCAGAAAAACCAGTTTTTCCGTTGGCCAGATCGTTCTGATCTGTAACATCATCATCTATATGACCGCGGGTCTGCTGTTTGGACTGGATCGTGCCTTATACAGTCTTCTGACCTATTTTATCACTTCTAAAATCGTTGATTATATCAATACCGGGCTTGATCAGGGAAAAGCTGTCATGATCATTACCAACGAAGCACGTCAGATCGCAGATGATATCTATGAAACACTCGGCCGTACCGTAACCTTTATGAATGGAGAGGGATTGATCTCCGGAGAAAAGACGATCCTTTACTGTGTTATCACCCGTATGGAACTTTCTACCCTTCGTAAGATTATTGAAAAGGATGATTATTCCGCATTTATGACCGTATCGGATGTATCAGAAATTGTTGGTCACCACATCAAAAGTTCCAACAAAAAACTTGTGGATGCGCAAAATAATTCAAAATCAGACAGTGTTTCTTAGGCAATGTGCCAAAATCCGCCATTTTATTTGAAAAGAAGCCCCATCTATGCTACACTCGTCAAGTAAGATTTCCATTACAATACAAAGAAAAGGAGTTTAGCATCATGGAAAAATTTTTCAAGCTCAAGGAAAATGGCACCAATGTCAAGACAGAGATCTTAGCTGGTGTTACAACCTTCATGACCATGGCTTACATCTTAGCCGTGAACCCAAACATCTTAAGTGCCTCCGGAATGGATAGTCAGGCAGTATTGATCGCAACTGCATTGGCTGCATTTCTTGGCACTTTATTTATGGCTTTATTTGCCAATTATCCATTCGCATTGGCCCCTGGTATGGGACTGAATGCTTACTTTGCCTACACCGTATGTGGCAATATGGGATATTCCTGGCAGGTAGCATTGTTTGCCGTATTTGTAGAGGGTGTGATCTTCATCATTCTTTCTGCTACAAACGTGCGTGAAGCCATCTTTAACGCTATCCCGGCTTCTTTAAAGGCTGCCGTATCCGTAGGTATCGGATTATTCATCGCCTTTATCGGTCTGCAGGATGCAAAGATCGTTACCGGTAACGACTCTACCTTAGTTTCCATCCAGTCATTCAGCACTGCTGATCGCGCTGTTGTAGTCGGTGCAGTACTGGCATTGATCGGTGTGCTCATCACAGCAATTTTAATGGTAAAACAGGTAAAAGGTAATATCCTGATCGGTATCATCGTAACATGGGTACTCGGTATGATCTGCCAGGCAGTTGGCATTTACGTTCCAAACCCGGATGCCGGCATGTATTCTTTATTCCCAAGCGGCATCGTAAGCTTTGACTTTTCTCCGATCAAGGAGACATTCTTTGCCTGCTTTGATAAAGGAGCCTTATCTTCCATCAAAATTCTGGATTTCATCGTTATCATGTTTGCCTTCTTATTTGTAGACTTATTTGATACGTTAGGAACCCTGATCGGTGTTTCCTCTAAAGCAGGAATGCTTGATAAGGAAGGAAAACTTCCTCGCATCAAGGGTGCTTTATTTGCAGATGCTACCGCTACCTGCGTAGGTGCTTTACTCGGAACTTCTACCACAACTACTTATGTAGAGAGTGCTTCCGGTGTAACAGAGGGTGGACGTACCGGATTAACTGCAATCACTACCGCAGTTTTATTCTTACTTGCCATCATCTTTTCCCCACTGTTCTTAGCTATCCCATCCTTTGCCGTAGCTCCGGCACTGATCATTGTAGGCTTCTACATGATGGGAAATGTCATGAACATCGACTTTAATGATATGGCAGAAGCCATTCCATGTTTCTTGTGTATCATGGCAATGCCACTGTTCTACAGCATTTCAGAGGGTATCTGCTTTGGTGTAATTTCATGGACTGTTATCAACCTGATCACAGGAAAAGCAAAAGAGAAAAAGATCAGCGTACTGATGTATGTCTTAACGATCTTATTTATTTTAAAGTATATCTTCTTATAGGAAAATGGAAATCAAAAAAGGATTGCGCTGTAACGTGCAATCCTTTTTTGATTTGTGAAACTTCTAAAACTTTCTATATATTGATCATTCCAGATTGGTATATCCCATCAATGCCTCGTCCACTGCTTTGGCTGCTTCTCTTCCTTCATGAACCGCCCATACGACAAGTGACTGTCCACGGTGCATATCACCTGCGGTAAATACATGAGGCACATTGGTCTGATACTGATCCTTTTCGGTTTTGACATTGGTACGCTCATTAACCTCTACGCCAAATGCTTTGGTCACGTAATCCTGACTTCCCAGAAAACCTGCTGCGATCAATACAATATCTGCCGGATATTCCTTCTCGCTTCCCTCCACCTCTTTCATGGCGGTACGTCCGGTCTTTTCATCCTTTTCCCAGGAAAGGGAAACCAGTTTTACCTTTGTGAGATTTCCTTTTTTATCCTTGATAAACTCCTTCACAGTCGTCTGATAGATACGTGGATCATGTCCGTACACTGCAATGGCTTCCTGCTGACCGTAGTCTGTCTTTAAGACTCTCGGCCACTCCGGCCATGGATTGGACTCCGCCCGGCACGTTGGAAGTGGAGGCATCATTTCTACCTGTACAACACTTTTGGCACCATGACGTACTGCGGTTCCCACACAGTCATTACCGGTATCACCGCCACCGATGACGATCACATTTTTATCCTTACATTCGACATATGCCTTATCTTTAAAATTGGAATCCAGAAGGCTCTTTGTATTTCTGGACAGGAAATCTACAGCAAAATAGATTCCGCTGGCATCCCGTCCCGGTGCCTTAATGTCACGCGGATTGGAAGCACCACAAGCTAAGATCACGGCGTCATACTCTTTTTTGATCTTCTCTGCCTTGATGTCTTTTCCAACGTTCGCAGAGGTGACAAAGTTTACGCCCTCTTCCTTCATGATCGCAATCTTACGGTCGATCACGGATTTATCCAGCTTCATATTTGGAATACCGTACATCAGCAGTCCGCCGACACGATCGCTTCTTTCATATACCGTCACTTCATGTCCACGCTGGTTCAGTTGATCGGCTGCTGCCAGTCCACTGGGACCGGAACCAATGATGGCTACCTTTTTGCCCGTTCTTACCTTTACCGGCTGTGCTTTTGCCCAGCCATTTTCATAAGCAGTCTCAATGATCGCCCGTTCATTTTCCTTTGTGGATACGGCATCTCCGTTTAAGCCGCACGTACAGGCTGCTTCACAAAGTGCCGGACATACTCTCGACGTAAACTCCGGGAAACTGGATGTTTTTTTCAGACGGTGAAATGCCTGCTCCCAGTTGCCGTGATACACTAAATCATTCCACTCCGGAATGAGGTTATGCAGTGGACAGCCACTTGCCATTCCATTTAACATCATACCGGACTGACAAAACGGCACACCACACTCCATACATCTCGCACCCTGTAACTGCTGTTTCTCTCTGGAAAGAGGGATGTGAAACTCATCAAAATTCTTAATTCGCTCAAGCGGTGCAATCTCTTCGCTGTTGCTTCGTTCATACTCTAAAAAACCTGTTGCTTTACCCATCTTACTGCCTCCTTCCTATTTCTTTGCATTTGCATAAAATGCTTCAATCTGTGCCTGCTCGCTGCTAAGACCTTTCTCTTCCATCTGTACGATTGTATTCATCATACGCTTGTAATCATGTGGAATGATCTTTTTGAATTTTGGAAGATACTCACCAAAGTGATCCAAAATCTTCTTTCCTTTTTCTGAATTGGTGTAGGTTACGTGATCGCTGATGATCTCCTTTAACTCCAATACATCATATTTATCGGTTACCGGCTCTAACGATACCATTTCCTTATTGACCTTCATATAAAGATCGGAATCCTCATCAAGCACATAAGCGACACCACCGGACATTCCGGCTGCGAAGTTCTTTCCAACGCTTCCAAGTACGACGGCACGTCCTCCGGTCATATATTCACAACCGTGGTCTCCGGTTCCTTCTACGACTGCGATAGCACCGGAATTACGCACGCAGAAACGCTCGCCTGCAATACCATTGATATAAGCTTTTCCACTCGTTGCTCCGTACAGTGCAACGTTACCGATCACGATGTTGTCCTCTGCTTTATAAGCGGCTGACTTTGGTGGATATACAACTAACTTACCACCGGAAAGTCCCTTACCAAAGTAATCGTTGCTGTCGCCGACAAGTTCCAGTGTCAGTCCCTTTGGAATAAAGGCTCCAAAGCTCTGTCCACCGCTTCCGTTACATTTAACGGTAAACGTATCTTCTTCTAACGTATTATAATATTTTCTTGTGATCTCTGCACCAAAGATCGTACCAAAGGTTCGATCCACGTTGCTGACATCTACTTCTACGCTGCGTTTCTGTTTTTTCTCAAAGGCGGTCTTAAATTCTTTCATTAAGATCTTCTCATCCTTTGTCTTTTCCAACTGGAAGTCAAATTCATTCTTCTTGCGATAAGGAGCCAGCTTAAATTCATTAACCCATGGATTGTTCAGGATCCGGGAAAGATCTACCTTGTGCTCTTTGGCACTTGGCTTCTCCACTAACAGATCCGCACGTCCAACTAACTCATCCACTGTTCTCACACCGAGCTTTGCCATATATTCCCGCAGCTCCTGTGCAATAAAACGCATGAAGTTTACAATATATTCCGGTTTTCCGGTAAAGCGTTTGCGAAGCTCCGGATTCTGTGTGGCAACACCGACCGGACAGGTATCCAGATTACATACACGCATCATCACACAACCCATGGTAACAAGCGGAGCCGTTGCAAATCCAAACTCCTCTGCACCAAGAATAGCAGCGATCGCTACGTCACGACCGGTCATCAGCTTACCATCTGTCTCGATGATAACTTTGTTTCGCAGTTCATTTAAGATCAGCGTCTGATGTGTCTCTGCCAGTCCAAGCTCCCATGGAAGTCCGGCATTGTGAATGGAATTTCTCGGTGCTGCACCGGTACCTCCATCATAACCGGAAATTAAGATTACCTGTGCTCCGGCTTTGGCTACACCTGCGGCAACCGTACCAACACCTGCCTCGGATACCAGCTTTACACTGATCCTTGCGTTGACATTTGCATTTTTACAATCGTAGATCAACTGTGCCAGATCCTCGATGGAATAAATGTCATGGTGTGGTGGTGGTGAGATCAATCCAACACCCGGTGTAGAGTGTCTTGTTTTGGCAACCCACGGATATACCTTTTTACCCGGCAGATGTCCACCTTCACCCGGTTTCGCACCCTGTGCCATCTTGATCTGAATCTCATCTGCACTGACTAAATAACGACTGGTTACACCGAAACGACCGGATGCGACCTGCTTGATCGCAGAACAACGGTCTATCTTCTGTCCCTTCGTCAGAATACGGTCTAAGTCCTCTCCACCTTCTCCGGAGTTAGATTTTCCATGCAGCATGTTCATGGCGATCGCCATCGTTTCATGTGCCTCTTTGGAAATGGAACCATAAGACATCGCACCTGTTTTGAATCGTTTTACGATCTCATCAACACTTTCGACCTTGTCAATATCAATGCCCTTTTTCGGATAGTTGAAATCAACCAGTCCTCTTAAGTTCATCGGCTCCATTTCTTCATTGATCAGCTTCGTATATTCTTTGAATTTGTTATAATCACCGGTTCTGGTAGCAACCTGCAGCGCATGGATCGTCTGCGGATTATAAAGATGCTCCTCTGCACCGCTGCGCATTTTATGCCATCCCTTGGAATCCAGAGAAAGCGGCTGCTTTAAGCCCAGCATATCAAATGCCTTGGAATGACGGATATCTACATCCTGCTCAATATCCTCCAGCGTAATACCACCAATACGGCTTACGGTATTCGTGAAATATTTCTTAATGACATCTTCATCGATACCGATCGCCTCAAAGTTCTGGGAGCCCTGATAAGACTGGATCGTGGAAATACCCATCTTGGATGCGATCTTTACGATACCACTAAGAATAGCTTCATTATAATCATTAACGGCTGCATAATAATCTTTATCAAGGCTGCCATCATCGATCAACTGCTTGATCGTTTCCTGAGCCAGATAAGGGTTGATCGCACAAGCACCATATCCTAACAGGGTTGCAAAATGATGCACCTCTCTCGGCTCTGCGGACTCTAAGATCATTGCTACAGACGTTCTCTTTTTCGTTTTTACCAGATGCTGCTGCATCGCTGAAACAGCCAGCAATGACGGAATCGCTACGTGGTTTTCATCCACCCCACGATCGGATAAGATCAAAATATTGGCACCGTCACGGTAAGCACGGTCTGCTTCGATAAACAAATGCTCGATCGCACGCTCCAAAGACGTATTCTTATAATATATGATCGGGATCACTTCTACTTTCAGTCCCGGCACCTTCATCGTTTTGATCTTCAACAAATCTGTGCTGGTAAGGATTGGATGACTGACACGCAATACATGACAGTTCTCTGCCTTTTCCTCTAAGATGTTACCGTCTTTTCCGATATAAACCTCGGTTGCGGTGATCACCTTTTCTCTGATTGCATCGATCGGCGGATTGGTTACCTGTGCAAATAACTGCTTAAAATAATTAAACAATGGCTGATGCTGTTTGGAAAGTACTGCGATCGGAGTATCTACTCCCATTGCTGCGATTGCTTCTGCTCCGTTGGCTGCCATCGGTAAAATGCTCTCCCGCAGATCTTCGTAGGTATAACCAAAGGCTTTCTGGATTCTTGCACGCATCTGTGGATCATACTCTTCCACGCGTTTGTTTGGAATCTTTAAGTCGCCTAACCGAACCAGATTGGCATCCAGCCATTCTCCGTATGGCTGCTCAGATGCATAGGTCTCTTTCAGCTCGTCATCATCGATCACTTCGCCCTTTACGGTATCTACAAGCAGCATCTTGCCCGGACGTAAACGATCCTTCTTTAAAATATTGGATGGATCCAGATCAAGAACACCTACCTCAGAAGACAGAATCATAAATCCATCATTTGTGATATAGTATCTGGATGGACGAAGTCCGTTACGATCTAAGACTGCACCCATCACATCTCCATCGGAGAACAAAATGGAAGCCGGACCATCCCATGGTTCCATCATCGTTGCGTAATACTGATAGAAATCACGCTTTTTCTGACTCATGGTCTTATTGTTTGCCCATGGCTCCGGAATCGTGATCATCACTGCTTTTTGCAGTGGCATGCCGCTCATTACCAAAAACTCTAACGTGTTATCCAGCCGTGCAGAATCGGAACCAGACGGATTTACGATTGGGATCAGTTTGTGCATTTCATTTTTTAGATGATCGGACTCCATATTTTCTTCGCGGGCATGCATTTTATCTTCATTTCCACGAATCGTATTGATCTCTCCATTGTGTACCATAAAGCGGTTTGGATGTGCTTTTGACCAGCTCGGAGTCGTATTTGTGGAAAAACGGCTGTGTACCATGGCAATGGCAGACTCAAAAGATTCATCCTGCAGATCATGGAAGAACGTACGAAGCTGTCCAACTAAGAACATACCTTTATAAACGATCGTCCGGCTGCTTAATGATACAACATAAGTGTTATCGTTGGACTGCTCAAAAACTCGTCTTGCCACATAAAGCTTGCGGTCAAAATCCAATCCCTTCTCAATATCCTTTGGCTTCTTTACAAATGCCTGCATGATACATGGCATACACTCCAATGCTTTATGTCCCAACACTGAAGGATCAGTTGGAACCTCACGCCATCCTAAGAACTGAAGACCTTCCTTATTAACAATGATCTCAAACATTTTCTTTGCCTGATTCTTCTTCAATTCATCCTGCGGGAAGAAGAACATACCAACACCGTATTCCCGTTCTTCGCCGATATCAAGACCTAACTCCTTTGTCTTCGCTACAAAAAACTTATGTGGTACCTGTAATAAAATACCAACACCATCACCGGTCTTGCCTTCTGCATCCTTACCGGCTCTGTGCTCCAGGTTCTCTACAATGCTAAGTGCCTGTGCCACGGTTTTATGACTTTTGATTCCCTTGATATTGACAACTGCACCAATACCACAGTTATCATGCTCAAAGCTAGGATCATATAATCCGATTGGCTGTCTCTGTTCCATCTTCATGCGATAACCACCATTCCTTCCTCGTGAACATTACATTCCTCTTTTCTCTGCCATCATATTACTGCAATCAAAAAAAGAAGTAAATAGGAAATATTTGCGATATTTTCAGATTATTAGATAATATATAAAGTTGTTTTTAAATTGTTTTTATTTTATTGTAATTTTGCTTCAAATCTTTTTATTACCAAACAATTCTGCTTTCTTTTTCTTAGAAAAAATCGCAAAAAACTTTAGAAAAGCAAGTGATTTTCCTTTTGAGAATCAATTTTTAAACAATTTCGATGCATCTTTGTACTTCTTTCACGTCATAATTTTACTGTTTTTCTCAATAATTCTATAAAAATTGCAAGTTTCATCATTACAACTTGCATTCTGTTTTGGGTTTTCTCCCCGCCGGGAACAAAACTTCAACGTACTTTCTTTCGAAATATAAAAAGCCGTCAGCGAAACGCTCGGTTCCGCCGACGGCTGTCTTTCTACACTTCTTTATGGAGGATGGATTACTCTCCGAATCCGTTTTCAGCTAATGCCATCGCTGCATCCATTGCTGCCTGCTCGTCTTCTCCATCACACTCAATTGTGATCTCAGATCCACATTTGATACATGCTGCAATGATGTTCATAACGCTCTTTGCGTTGATCTTCTTATCGTTAAATACGATGTTTACATCACAGTGAAAGGCTCCCATTTCCTTTGCAAATAATCCTGCTGGTCTCATGTGAAGTCCCTGCTCGTTTGTTACTTTTACTGAATTTGATAACATAATACCTACTCCTTTTCTTTGTTTTATCTTTGGATTGTGTTCTCATTATAACACGCTCCATTATGAATTACTACCTTCTTTTATTCTTCTACAACCTTTTTCTTTAATAAGCTTAAGATGATCGCTCCTACAATACTTCCTGCTGCCAATGCAACCAGATATAAGAACCAGTTACCCACTACCGGGAATACGAAGATTCCACCATGTGGAGCACGCAGGGTACAATGAAATGCCATGGATAATCCACCGGCTACTGCTGAACCTACGATACAGCTTGGGATAACACGAAGTGGATCTTTGGCTGCGTATGGGATTGCTCCCTCTGAAATGAAGCAAAGTCCCATGATATAATTGACGACACCATTTCTGCGATCTTCCTTTGACCATTTGTGTTTGGCAAATGTGGTTGAAAGAGCAATGGCAATCGGAGGCACCATACCACCAACCATAACGGCTGCCATAACATCATATCCACCCAGATCTAAGGAAGCGGTACCGAATACATACGCTGCCTTGTTGAATGGGCCACCCATATCAATACTCATCATACCTGCACAGATCATACCGAGTAATACTCTTGACGTATCTCCCATGCTACGAAGCCAGTTACCGATTCCGGTATTGATCCATCCCATAACCGGATTCACGGCACACATGATCGCACCGATCAACAGAATACCACCGAGTGGATAGATCAGCATCGGCCGGATTCCGTCAATACTTTTCGGGAATTTCTCGGTAAGCTTCTTTAATCCTTTTACCAGATAACCAGATAGGAAACCGGCTAACAACGCCGCCAGGAAACCACCGGATACACCGGTTGTCGTACCCTCAGCCAATGCCTGGAAGTTCGTACCGTTCATGGCAAGCACACCACCTGCAAAACCTACGGCAAGTCCCGGACGATCCGCAATCGAAGACGCAATATATGCGGCTAAGATTGGAAGCATAAATCCAAATGCAGCATTACCTACTGTTTTGAAAAATGCAGCAAGCGGGGTATTCATACCAAAGTTGCTTGGATCGATCGAATAATCATCCACCAGAAGTGCCAGTGCGATCATAATACCACCGCCGATGACAAATGGAAGCATATGGGATACACCATTCATCAGATCCTTATAGAATCCGCTTCCGGCATTCTCGCCACTCTTCTTTTCTCCGGTTTCATGGTATACCGGAACCTTCTGATCTACGATCTTCTGGATCAGCTCCTCCGGTTTATGGATGCCGTCTGCAACTTTCGTAAACAGCACCGGTTTGCCATCAAATCTTGCCGTTTCTACATTCTTATCGGCTGCTACAATGATACCGTCACACTGTGCGATCTCTTCTGCCGTTAAGATATTCTTTGCTCCACCGGAACCATTGGTTTCTGCCTTTAATGCATATCCCATCTTTTCTCCGGCCTTTTCCAGACTTTCCGCCGCCATATAGGTGTGTGCAATTCCGGTTGGACAGGCAGTTACCGCAAGTACACGGTAACCTTCTGCT
The DNA here is from genome assembly GCA_050874905.1 of Lachnospiraceae bacterium. Lineage (GTDB taxonomy): Bacteria > Bacillota > Clostridia > Lachnospirales > Lachnospiraceae > NC2004. The sequence goes on along the minus strand of JBNMLP010000014.1, from coordinate 66,957 downwards.
TTACTCTGTGGTGCTTCTTCCTTTTTCTCAGCCACTTCCTCTGGAAATTTCTCTGCTTCTTTCTCATCAATTACCTGTAAGAAAGCATCCTTATCCTTTGCTGCAAGCAGATCTTTACGGAAATCCTCATCCATCAAAAGCACGCTCAGACGGGATAAAACTTCCAAATGGACATCTCCGCCATTTTCCGGTGCTGCGATCATAAAGAAGAGATTGGATGGTTTTCCGTCCAATGCTTCATAGTCTACACCATCCGGCACGGTCATAGCAGCAAGTCCCGGCTTTACCACCGCCTTGTTCTTTGCATGTGGAATCGCAATTCCTTCTCCGATCGCGGTAGAACCATCTGCCTCTCTTGCTAAAATTCCCTTTTTATATTCTGCTTTGTCGTTGATATTGCCTGCTTTGTCATGTAATGCCACCAGCCGGTCGATCGCGGCTTCTTTGGAATCTACACTGACGCCAAGCTCGATGCTTTCCTTTTTCAATAATTCTGTAATACGCATCGTCCTCATCTCCTCTCTTTTATACTAACTGCTTCAGCAGCTCGTCTACGGTATCTTTCGTTGCCAGTCCCTCTGAAAATGCCGTTGCACTTCCGGTTGCCGTTCCATATACCAAAGCCTTTTGATAATCGTGCTCCCGACTGTAGCTTGCCACAAATCCTGCTACCATGGAATCACCGGCTCCTACGGAATTCTTTACAGTTCCCTTTGGAACACCGATCCGGTTTACTTCTCCCTGTTCAGTGATCAGGATCGCTCCATCCTTCGCCATGGAGATCAGAACATTTCTGGCTCCCAGTTCCTGAAGCTTTTTCGCATAGGTGATGATCTCCTCATCCGTGGTAAGTGTCACCCCAAACATCTCTCCTAATTCATGATTGTTTGGTTTGATCAGGAACGGATGATATTTCAAAACATTGCGAAGCAGATCCTTCGTTGCATCAACCACAATCTCGATCTTCTTTTTCTGCAGGCGTTCCATGATACGTTCATACATATCTTCCGGCAGGGAGGCTGGAATCGCTCCTGCCAAAACTAAGATATCGCCATCCTCTAACTGATCAAGCTGCTGTAAGAGCATATCAATCTCTTCCGGAAGGATCACCGGTCCCTGTCCATTGATTTCTGATTCTTCCATCGCCTTTATTTTTACATTGATCCGGCTCAATCCGCTGTTTAAATGGATAAAATCGGTATCCACTCCCATGCTCTTAACACCATGTTCAATCTCTCTTCCGGTAAAACCTGCTACAAATCCCAGTGCTCTGCTTTCGATTCCGAGATTATGAAGTACAATGGATACGTTGATTCCTTTTCCACCGTAAAATATCTGTTCTTTTTTCGTACGATTTACCTCACCTGGCACCATCTTGTCAAGAAACACCACATAGTCAAGTGCCGGATTAAATGTCACTGTGTAAATCATGCTTAAGCACCTCCTTTAACACTGTTGCTGTTTTGTATTTCTCCTTTGTACAGTAATCCGTGATAATACACGCTTCCTCAATATCTGCAAATCGGATGGCGGTCACAAGATCAAACTTGGTATGATCCGCTAAAATGTAAGTCACATAACTGCGCTTTACGATCTCCCGTTTGATCGCTGCTTCTTCCACGTCTACCGTCGTATAACCAAACTCTTTGTGAATGCCGTTCGTTCCGACAAATGCTTTCGTAAAGTTATACTTCATGAGGCTCCTGACACCCTCTGCTCCAACGACGGCTTCTGTTACAGGCTTTACCCTTCCACCGATCATATAGGTCTTATAGCCTTTGGCAATCAGTTTCTTGGCATGTACGATACCGTTCGTTACATAGGTTGCTTTGTCATTGTTCAAATAGGAAATGACTGCCTCGGTAGATGTTCCGGCATCGATAAACACATAATCCTGATCGTTGACCAGTGTGGCAGCGTATCTTGCGATCTCATCTTTTTCTTTTGCATTCATCTGTGACTTCGTGTTCACATCATACTCGCCAGCGACAAATTCATGCTCCACTGCGGTCGCACCACCGTGTACTTTGGAAAGCCGTCCCGCCTTATCAAGCGCCACCAGATCTCTTCGGATCGTGGACTCTGAAACACCAATTTCTTCCACCAGCTCTGTCACTGTCACGCTTTTTTTCTGCGCCAATTCATCCAGAATCCTGCGCTGTCTGTCCTGTGTAAGCATCCAATCATCTCCTTGTGATTGTATATTACCACCACATTTCTTCATTGTCAATCACTTTCAGTCATTTATTTTCGTTTTTTCTTGATTATTTTTGCCTATTTCAGTCATTTTAATAGAAACAGTCATTTTCAGTCATTGAATCTGACTGTTTTCTCTTTTCGCATAAAAAAGGAGACATACACCTTTTACTTTTGGTAGTATGTCTCTTCTTTACTTATATTATGAAAAACTCTTATTACTTTTGCGCCATCTTCATACGTTCTTTCCGGCTGTACATCGATGCATCCGCACGATGGATCAGATCCTCCAGCTTTTTGTCCTTTGCCGGATCATATATTGCATAGCCGCAAGCCACTTTAAAATCAAAGGTAAGCCGTTTATTCTGTGCCTGCGTCAATTTCTGGAATACCGCAATGCGCTGCATCAACTTGTATTCCTCACAGTTCGGTATGATCGCTACAAACTCATCTCCTCCGACACGATAGACTTTGCCAACCCGGTCAAATACTTTGCGGATACAGGCAGAACAGGTTTTGATCGCCTGATCGCCAGCCTGATGACCATAGGTATCGTTGATGCGTTTTAAATAGTTCAGATCGAAGAATAAAAAGCACAGTCCCTTGTATGCCCGATTCTGTTCAAACAGCTCCACATCCTTATTGTAGGCGGTACGGCTGTAGCAATTCGCCATAATATCCACCATGGCAAGCCGTTCATAGTATTCTGCATTCTTGCTGGCTTCCAACGTTTTTACCACGCGGTAAGCAGCCTCATACATCAGCACAAACACAAGCATGACCGCACCGTAACGAATCCAGTTTCCGATCCATGAGGTACGCCCGGACAAAAATCCCCAAAGCTCGGCAGAAGCAAAAAAGGTCAGCCCATAGATTCCAACTGCCAGAAACCGGTATGCCTCGTTATTATAATGAAGCTGTTCCGCAAGTGCATTGGAAAATACCATCACAACTGCCACCACATAAAGCACTCCGGTTGCAACCGAGGTCTCCGAAAAATCTTTCAGATCAGCAAACTGCAACACCGTACATACAACAAAGTTTAAAACAAATGCGTAGGCAAGCAGCATGAGCGACCGACGCATATGATTGCCTTTGACCATTGCCATATAGTATAGCATTGGAACCGGAAGCAGCATCCGTCCCATCGCATCGATCAACAGCACTACAAAGCTGTTTCCTACAAAAAACTGGGACAATCTCGACTGGGCAAAGAGCCACATGCCAAGAAGCACAGCAGAAAAACACAAATATAAGGTACGGCTGACATCCTCCGTTTTGATCTTTTTACGAAATGCCACATAAAGCACTGCGATCGCCAGACCAAACACCATCAGCAAAAAGGCAAATAACATGCCAATTCCATACTGTTGAAATAAAAGAAACAACAGGGAAGTCTGTGTTCCAATATAAATATGATCCAACCGGCAAGTGGAATCCTTGTAAGGAGTAGAAAGTGTCAAAGTGATCATCTTTCCTCCGGCCGATTCCGGCAGCTTGATCATATACCAGTAATTGCCAACATTTTTTCCAAATACAGTGGCATCCTCTACTCCATAAGAAACTGCTTCTTCTCCCTCGATCTGTGCCGTGATCGACTGTCCCTGCACCCAGACACAAAGAGATAATCCACTCATGATATGTTCCGGCAGCTTATGTGTCAATACCAGCTTTTGAGATTCATACTTAGCCTCTGTTGGAAGGCTGAGCTTTTTTTCCTGTCCATCTGCCATTTGCTGCTGCCAACCCTGATCATAGGTCATTGCTGCATCCGAATAAAAACCGTTATACGTGTGCTTCCCTAGTCCTACGATCAATAACATTACAAAAAACAGAAAAACCGCAGTAAAAAATACATAATTACGAATCGAATGATTCTTCATAAACATCCCGCCTTGCGCGTCCCCGCCAAATATTAAACTACGTTTAGTGTATCATACCAACCGCTTTTTTTCTACCTGTTTCGTCAACATTTTCCACATTCATATATGACCATCAGATACTGTTTTTCCGGGAGAAATGGCCAGATCAGATATCGAATACTGTCAATCGTGATCTTCTTTTCATAGTAGGCCGTACCGATCCACTGTTCCAGTTGCTTCGCCCCCTCCACCCGGCTCACCGGATAGGAAAGTGCTTCTTTGGCACGTCCCTGCTCAAATAATGCGATCAACTGCTCACAACGAGGATCGTTTTTAGCAAATGCACTATACTCCAACCCAAACACAAAATGCTGTCCGATGGAAAAGATCTGCTGCTGCAGCCAGTCAACCATCCGGTCATTTTCCTCCACCAAAAAACGGTGCAGCTTCTGTCTGTCCGATAGGGAATAGGTAGCAATGTCTTCCTGCACAGCGGCATGAAACAGAGCAGGAAACAGGCTGTTGATCTGGCTGTGAAAGCCCACTGCGATCACATAATCATAAACAGTCTTAACGTCTAATGTATGCTGCATCGAAACTTTCGTACCTTGTCTGATCGTATCGCAAAGATTTTCTATACTCCTTCTTTGCTGCATCTTTAAAAGAAGTGTTTCACAAAGTTCCTTTCTGATCGGCCAGACATCTCTTTCTAAAAGAGTGATCTTTCCCTCTTTGATCTTCTGCCGCCGAAGTCCTTCTTCCATTAAAGAACAGTCCCGATCCAACAGCGTAATGTCATATTCCTGCTTAAGCAGCCGGTTTAGATCAAAATCATTGCATCCTCCTGCTCCTAAGATCAGAATGTGACTGCCCGAAGGAATGATCCGGCACAGATAATCGGTAAGTGCTTCCCGGTATGTGCCCCAGTCTTCATACGCTCCCGGCAGTCGTTCTGATGCTCTTAATCGTTCATAAATCGTACTCATACCTGATCCTTTTGTGCCGCAATTTCAGCTTCTAACCGAGACAAATATTCCCATCGCTCATATTTCTCCTCACGCTGCCGGCTCAGTTCTTCCCGCTCCTTAGTAAGCTCCGACAATGCCGTATAAGAGGTTGCCTGTGCTGCCATCTCCTCGTCAATTTCCGCAAGACGATCCTCCAGCTTCATAATATCTTCCTCGATCGTCTGATATTCCTGCTGTTCCTTATAGGAAAAACGCCGTGCCCGTGTACTGCTTTTCTCCTTGCGGTAAGCCTGCTTCGCTTCTGATACTTCCCCAGAAGAACTGCCCTTTCCTTTTCGTGGCTCTGCTTCGTCATAAAATCCTTCTTTTAAAGTGCCACTTTTCTTCAAATAATAATCGGTATAACCACCCTCATACTGCACAAAAGTCCCATTTCCCTCAAATGCAAAAATGCGATCCACCGTACGATCAAGAAAATAACGGTCATGTGATACCACGATCAGAATCCCGTTAAAATGATCCAGATATGACTCCAGAACAGTAAGTGTCGCAATATCCAGATCGTTGGTCGGCTCGTCAAGCACCAGCACATTCGGTGCTCCCATCAAAACAGACAACAGGTAAAGTCTTCGTTTTTCTCCACCACTCAGCTTTTCAATCGGAATATACTGCATCACGGGATCAAATAAAAAACGCTCACACATCGCACTGGCACTGATCGTTCCACTCGGTGTAACAAGGTATTCCGCAATCTCCTTCACATAATCGATCACACGCAGGGAACCATCCATCTCAGGAAAATGCTGTGCAAAATAACCGATCTTGATCGTTTCCCCAATGGTGACCTCGCCCTCATCCGGAGCAAGTTTTCCCGTAATGATATTTAACAGTGTAGATTTTCCACAGCCATTTGGTCCAACAAATCCCACATTCTGCTCTTTTAAAAAGGCATAATTAAAATCGGAAAGCAGCACCTTCTCTCCATATGCTTTGCTTACATGACTGCATTCGATCGTTTTCTTTCCCATCCGGCTGACGATGGATTCCAACTGCACACTGCCAATCTTTTCCGGTGCCCGCATATTAGAAAGCTCCTCAAACCTGCTCAAACGTGCCTTTTGCTTTGTCGAACGTGCCTTTGCTCCGCGGCGCACCCATTTTAACTCATTGCGGTAAAGGTTTCTGCTCTTATCATAGGTCGCCTGCTCGCTTTCTTCCCGCTCTGCTTTCTTAACCAGAAAACCAGAATAGTTCGTATCGTATTCATACAGCTTTTTCTTGCTGATCTCCACGATCTTCGTCGTCACGTTGTCCAGAAAATAACGGTCATGCGTTACCATCAGAAACGCACCCTTGTAATTTTTCAAATACTGCTGCAGCCACTCGATCATCGTACTGTCCAAATGGTTTGTCGGCTCATCTAACAGCAGCAGATCACTTTTATGAAGCAACGTTTTTACCAGTGATACCCGTTTCCTCTGACCACCGGATAACGTGGACAGTGGTGCCGTAAAATCTGAAATCTGAAGTTCCAGTAGCATTTTCTTCGCATCACTTTCATTCACCCACAGCTCTCCTGCCTTTTCTTCTTCCATAACATAGTGAAGCACCGTATCTTCCTTTGTAAATTCCGGTGTCTGCGGCAGATAAGCGACCTTGATATGATTCGCCTTAATGATCTCTCCTTTTTCCACCGGAACCAGCCCCTCGATCATTTTCAACATCGTACTTTTTCCGCATCCATTGCGTCCAATGATCCCGATCTTATCCTGATCCTGTACGCCCAGTGAAATATCTTCAAACAGCATGCGGTCCCCCAGATCCATGCTGATATTTTGTATATTTAAAATGTTCAACTGATCTCCTCCATTCTTCTGCTCTATCTATTCTACAAAAGTCCCCATTTACTGTCAATGTTACGCCATAGATCTTGTAAAAAAGCGTAGGGTTACGCCTTTACTAACGAAGCCAAGTAGTGTAAACTAAACATAATATTGTGTAAATTTAACCGATAGAAGGAAGCGGGGATCGAATATGAACCTAAGAAAGAATTGTGCCATTTTTCTTTCCAAAATGGCAAATCATATCTGTATCAGACTGGGGCGTCAGGGCGTAACCTGGGCGGGCAAGATTGCTGCCACCATTTACCCTCCCATCCTGTCTGATCTCGCACAGGAAGTAAAAAAAGGAATTTTTGTAACCTGTGGAACCAACGGAAAAACCACGACCAACAATATGTTGAGTGCCTTTTTAAAGAGTGAAGGCCAGAAGGTGATCTGTAACAGCACCGGATCGAATATGTTAAACGGCGTCATCTCTGCCTTTGTTCTGGCAACAAATAAGAGTGGACACATCGATGCTGATTATGCCTGTATTGAGGTAGACGAAGCTTCTACCCTTCGTGTTTTTCCTTATTTTAAACCGGATTATATGGTACTTACCAATCTGTTCCGCGACCAGCTTGACCGCTATGGAGAGATCGATATTACGATCAATCTGTTGAAAAAGGCGCTGGCAATGGCTCCGGACTGCAAGATCATCGTCAATGCTGATGATGTGTTGAGCACCAGTCTGGCAAAATCCTGCGGACATCCGATGATCACCTATGGCATCAAGGAACCGTGCGAAGAAAACGAAGCCTCCAAAACTGAAATCCGCGAAGGCCGCTTCTGTCAGATGTGCGGAGAAAAACTCACATACCGTTTTTACCATTTCAGCCAGTTGGGGGATTATTCCTGTCCGGGCTGCGGCTTCTCCCGTCCTAAGATCAGATTCAATGCAAAAGATATTTCTTTGGAAAATGGATTATCCTTTTCTATTGAAGAAGCAGGAACGCTTACACCGATCGATGCAAACTACCGCGGATTTTATAATATCTATAACATCTTAGCAGCCTATGCAGCCGCACGCACTGCCGGATTTTCTCTTACGAATATCGCACCGGTATTAAAGAATTTCAAACCGGAAAACGGACGTATGGAACAATTCACTATCGCAGGAAAATCGGTATTATTAAACCTTGCCAAAAATCCGGCAGGATTTAACCAGAATATTTCCGCAGTTATGGAGGATTCCTCTGAAAAGAATCTGATCGTTGTGATCAATGACAATGCACAGGATGGACATGATATTTCATGGCTCTGGGATGTTGATTTTGAACGCTTTGCCAATGCGAATATCAAGCGCATCATCGTGAGCGGTCTGCGTGCCTACGACATGCAGCTTCGTTTCAAATACAGCGACATTGACTGTGAAGCGATGTTAAGCATTGAGGAAGCGATCCAGACAATGTTAAAGGATGAGGTATCCAATCTTTATATCCTGGTCAATTACACGGCTCTTTTCGGCACAAGAAAACGCCTGAAACAGTTAGAGGAGGAGATGCACTAATGGAACTTACAATTGGACATTTATATCCCGATCTGTTAAACCTTTATGGAGATCGTGGCAATATCCGCTGCATGGTAAAGCGTCTGAATTGGCGTGGCATTGATGCTCATGTGAAAGAATTTCAGCTTCACGATCCAATTGATTTTAATACGCTGGACATCGTATTGTTAGGTGGTGGCTCTGACCGCGAGCAAAAGCTGGTCTGTGAGGAGCTTTCTTTGATCCGGGATGACTTTTCACATTACGTAGAGGATGATGGCGTGGTACTTGCCATCTGTGGCGGCTATCAGTTACTCGGCTCCTATTACCAGATGGGAGAAGAAAAAATTCCAGGTTTATCTCTCGTTGATCTTTATACGATCCAGAAAGAGGGACGGCTGATCGGAAATATTACGATTGAAAGTGATCTCTTTCCTATGCCGATCACCGGATTTGAAAATCACGGTGGACGCACCTACATCAACCAGAATACACCACTTGGCAAAGTGGTTCATGGTTATGGCAACACCGAGGAACAGGGGTATGAAGGTGTCCGCTACAAAAATGTCATTGGCACTTACCTGCACGGTCCGCTTCTTCCCAAAAACCCTATGCTCTGCGATTATGTCTTGCAAAAAGCCTTAGAACGCAAATACAAAAAAACAATTACCCTCGCTCCTCTTGATAATACCGAAGAAATACGAGCCAATCGTTACGCACAGGGACGTACCTACTAATTTATGAATTGTGAAAAATGTGTGTTTTTTATCTTTTTTTGCAATCGTTCACATTTCTTTCACAACAAGCCTTTATGATAATAATCGTAGAGTTTTTCATATATTTGAATCCTCTCCCCCCTCAATGTAGGACAGGCATGTGCCTGTCCTTTTTCTATGTTACATACTTGATTTAAAAGGGGTTTAGGTATAAAATATATAGTAATTATGTGCATAGGCACAAAAAAAGGAGGACCATCATGTCATACAAAATTTTAATTATCAATCCGGGTTCTACCTCTACAAAGATCGGTGTTTACGAAGATGAAACACAGGTAATGGAGGAAACCTTACGTCACTCTACAGAAGAGATTGCACAGTATGCAACTATCTACGACCAGAAAGATTTCCGTAAAGAAGTGATCCTTTCTGTTTTAAAAGAGAAAAATGTAGACTTAAACAGCATTGACGTTGTTGTTGGACGCGGCGGTTTATTAAAACCAATTCCAGGCGGTACATATGCTACTACTCTAGCATTATTAGAAGACTTAAAGATTGGAAAGCAGGGACAGCATGCTTCTAACTTAGGTGGTATTTTAGCATCTGAGATTGCAGCAGAGATCAACGTTCCTTCCTACATTGTAGATCCTGTTGTTGTGGATGAATTATCTGACGTTGCACGTCTTTCCGGTCATCCTAAAATGCCTCGTATCTCCATCTTCCATGCATTAAACCAGAAGGCTGTTGCCAAACGTTATGCAAAGGAAGTTGGCAAGGCTTATGAGGATCTGAATCTGATTGTTGTACATATGGGCGGCGGTGTATCAGTCGGTGCACATAACCACGGTAAAGTAGTAGATGTTGCCAATGCCTTAGATGGTGATGGTCCGTTCTCTCCAGAGCGTTCCGGTGGTCTTCCATCTGGTGCCTTAATGAAACTCTGCTTCAGCGGAGAATACACACAGGCAGAAGTTGGCAAGATGATCAACGGAAACGGTGGTTTCAATGCTTATGTTGGAAGCAACGATATGCGTGATGTTATGAAAATGAAACAGGAAGGCAATCAGACTGCTGCTGCAGTAATTGATGCATTCCATTATCAATTGGAGAAAGAGATTGGCGCTATGGCTGTTGTATTGGGCGGCAAGGTAGATCAGATCATCTTAACCGGCGGTATCGCTTACAACCAGTTCACACAGGAGGAAATGACAAAGGCAGTAGAGTGGATCGCTCCTGTTACTCTTTATCCTGGTGAGGACGAGCTTTTAGCATTAGCACAGGGTGCACTTCGTGTTATGAACGGCGAAGAAAAAGCAATGGAATACTAATTCTAACTTTATTCTATTTTAGAGAAACGGCAGTGATGCCGTTTTTCTTTTGTCCTATCTTTTCATGATCCATAATAACAATATAAAAAGGAGCTGGTGTCATGCACCAACTCCTTTTATTATTATGTCTAAAGTTGTTCTGCCTCTTTATGTGGGTCAATTATTTGTTAGCAATTGCATCTTTGATGCCCTGTGTTAACAATGGAACGATCTTATTCAGATCACCAACGATACCGTAATCAGCTACGTCAAAGATTGGAGCATCTTCGTCTTTGTTGATTGCGATGATCAGATCAGACTCTTCCATACCTGCAACGTGCTGGATTGCTCCAGAAATACCGATTGCAAAATATACGTTAGGACGTACAGTCTTACCTGTCTGACCTACCTGAAGCTCTTTTGGCTTCCAGCCGGAATCTACAACAGCACGAGAACATGAAACCTGTCCACCAATTGCCTCTGCAAGATCGTCTAAAAGCTTGAAGTTCTCAGCAGATCCAACACCACGACCACCGGAAACTAAGATCTTAGCATCCATAATGTCTTTGATGTTTGATACAGCCTTGGAGATCTCAAGGATCTCAACATATTTGTTATTTGGAGTAAATCCAGGATTGTACTCGATCACTTCTGCCTTAGCGTTAGGATTCTTCTCTAATTTCTGCATAACACCAGGACGTACTGTAGCCATCTGAGGACGGTTATCCGGACAAGCGATCGTAGCGATTGTATTTCCACCGAAAGCAGGACGTGTCATCAATAACTGATTGTGCTTCTGCTCTTTTCCAGGAATTGGATTGATTGGGAAATCACCAATCTCTAATAATGTACAGTCAGCAGTTAAACCAGTTGCTACACGAGCGGAAACTGTAGGACCTAAGTCACGACCGATTGCGGTAGCACCAACTAACATGATCTCTGGCTTGTACTCATTGATTACAGATGCTAATGCATGTGCATATGGCTCTGTTCTGTAGTTCTTTAATTCAGGATCGTCTACAACAATTACTTTATCAGCACCATAAGCTGCTAACTCATCTACAAGACCTTTTACTTCAGATCCGATCAATACAGCAGTTACGTCTGTGCCTAACTTCTCAGCAAGTCTCTTACCTTCACCGATCAGTTCGAAAGAGATATTGCTTAACTCATTGTCTACCTGCTGTGCAAAGACATATACGCCTTTGTACTGTGCAATTTCTTCTGCGTTCATTGCGCCCATTTTATTCACCTCTTTAATTAGATAATGTGCTTACTTGTTAATGCATCTACGATAATCTTAGCAGCCTCGTCTGGAGAATCTGGAACGAATTTCTCGCCAGCACCCTTACGAACTTTATCAGAAGCCTTAGCGATCTTTGTAGGAGAACCATTCAAACCTAAGTTGCTGTCATCTACATCTTTCAGATCAGCTCTGCCCCATGTAGTGATCTCTGCATCACATGCATCAAAGATTCCACCTGGAGTCATGTAACGAGGCTCATTTAACTCTGCTAATGCAGTGATCAGGCAAGGTGTCTTAACCTTTAACATATGATATCCATCATCATACTGACGTTTTACAACAACGCTGTCACCATCTACCTTGATCTCCTGTGCATAAGAGATTACAGGAAGTCCTAAATGCTCAGCGATCTGAGGACCAACCTGTGCGGTATCACCATCGATAGCCTGACGACCTGTGATGATAATATCATAATCAATATTTCTTAATGCACCTGCAATTGTAGTAGAAGTAGCCCAAGTATCTGCACCACCTAATACACGGTCTGTTACAAGGATACCATTATCAGCACCCATAGCCATAGCCTCACGCAGAACATCTGCAGCCTTTGGAAGACCCATGGTCAATACGGTAACTTCTGCACCGAACTCATCTTTTAATCTTAATGCTGCCTCTAAACCAGCTTTGTCATCCGGGTTCATAATTGTAAGCATAGCAGCTCTATTTAATGTACCATCTGGGTTAAACTGTACGCCACCCTTTGTATCTGGCACCTGTTTTACACAAACAACGACTTTCACGATACGTACCTCCTAAATTATTTTAAAATGTTTGCTGAAATTACCATACGCTGAACTTCTGAAGTTCCTTCGTAGATCTCAGTAATCTTAGCATCACGCATCATACGCTCAACATCATACTCTTTGATGTATCCGTAACCACCGTGTAACTGTACACACTTCGTTGTAACTTCCATAGCAACCTCTGCTGCGCAAAGTTTTGCCATAGCAGCTTCTACAGAGTAAGAAACCTTAGCACCATTCTGGTACTCACCCTTCTTACATGCAGCTTTGTATACTAACATCTTAGCAGCTTCGATCTTAGTTGCTAAATCAGCTAAAACAAACTGTGTATTCTGGAACTGTGCAATAGAACGACCAAACTGCTTACGCTCTTTTACATAGTTTACTGTTGTCTCTAATGCACCCTCAGCGATACCAAGAGCCTGAGCAGCGATACCGATACGACCACCATCCAGTGTGTGCATAGCGATACCAAATCCTTTACCCTTCTGTCCTAATAAGTTTTCCTTAGGAATACGGCAGTCAGTAAAGATCAGCTCATAAGTAGAAGAACCACAGATACCCATCTTGTTCTCCTTGGTTCCGAATGTGAAGCCCGGAGTATCTTTCTCTACGATGAATGCAGAGATCTCTTTCTGCATACGTCCACGTTTTTCAATCTTACCGGTTACAGCGATTACGATATAAACATCTGCTTCTTTACCATTGGTGATAAAGCACTTAGATCCGTTCAGTACCCACTCGTCGCCATCTAAAACAGCTTTTGTCTGCTGTCCCTGTGCGTCAGTACCAGCACCCGGCTCAGTCAGACCAAATGCACCTAACTTCTTACCAGAAGCTAAATCTGGTAAATATTTCTCTTTCTGCTCCTTGGTACCAAATGTCTGGATTGGATCGATACAAAGAGAAGTATGTGCAGATACAATAACACCAGTTGTACCGCAAACCTTTGATAATTCCTCTACACACATAGCGTATGTTAAAGGATCACAGCCCTGTCCACCAAACTCTTCTGGTACAGGAATACCCATAAATCCAGCTTTTGCCATCTTCTCAACAGTCTCTCTTGGGAATCTATGCTCCTCATCGATTTCCTGAGCAAGTGGCTTAACTTCGTTCTCAGCGAACTCTCTGAAAAGAGTCTGTGCCATTTCATGTTTCTTACTTAAAGTGAAATCCATTTTGTATATTTCCTCCTATAAAAATGATATTGGATCAAATCCTTATCAATCCACCTGATCTCAATTACTGAGCATCTACTGGTGTCTTTGTGCGGTCAGCATTGTATACATAGAAACCTTTGCCACTCTTGCAGCCTAAGTTACCACCACGAACCATCTTACGGATCAATGGACATGCACGATACTTGCTGTCGCCAGTCTCTGCATATAATACATCCATAATAGCCAGACAGATATCAAGGCCAACGAAATCACCTAACTCTAAAGGTCCCATTGGATGATTTGCACCAAGCTTCATAGCAGCATCGATACCGGCAATATCAGAAACACCTTCCATCTTGATGAAAGCAGCTTCATTGATCATTGGGATCAAGATACGGTTTACTACGAAACCAGCAGCTTCATTTACCTGAACAGGAGTCTTGCCAATCTCTTTTGCGATTGCAACGATCTTGTCTACTGTCTCCTGAGGAGTATTCACACCAGCGATAACCTCAACTAATTTCATACGGTCAGCAGGGTTAAAGAAGTGCATACCGATCATAGGACGTGTTAAACCGTTACCGATCTCTGTGATAGAAAGGCTGGATGTGTTAGAAGCAAATACACACTCTGGCTTACAGATCTTGTCTAACTCACCAAATGTATCTTTCTTCACTTTCATATCCTCAAATGCAGCCTCAACAACTAAATCACAGTCTGCGCAAAGGTCTTCCTTCAAACCAGTCGTAATGCTGTTAAGAATTCCGTCAACCTTCTCCTGAGTCATCTTACCTTTTTCTACAAGTCTTGCATAACCTTTTGCAATCTTGTCCTTTCCACCGTCAGCCCACTCCTGCTTGATATCGCAGAGTGCAACTTCGTAGCCATCAACCATAGCAAATGCTTTCGCAATACCCTGGCCCATAGTACCTGCGCCAATTACGCCTACCTTCATGTTTTCATCCTCCTATTTTTTATTTGTAAATTTCACACAAAGGAAGGATACGTGGATATCTTCCTTTGTGATAAAATCGACATAACACAAACAATTATTTGTTCTTAAAGTCTACGACTTTTACTTTCTGCTCTTTTGGAGCTAAGAAATTGCCCATTCCGGCTTTCTGGTCTTCTGTCTCGAAGCAGTCACCGAATAATTTCTCCTCGATCACGATAGCCTGATCCATATCTACCTGAAGTCCGTCATTGATTGCCTTTTTGCAGTTGCGAACTGCGATCGGAGCCTGCTTAGCAATGCCCTGTGCTAATTTCTTAGCAGCATCTAAAAGCTCCTCTAATGGGTATACAGCATTGACTAAACCAATGCGGTATGCCTCGTCTGCTTTGATGTTACGAGCCGTGTAGATCATCTGTTTTGCCATACCAGCACCTACCAGGCGAGCCAGTCTCTGTGTTCCACCAAATCCAGGGGTAATACCAAGACCAACCTCAGGCTGACCAAATACAGCGTTCTCTGAACAGATGCGGATGTCACAACTCATGCTGATCTCACATCCACCGCCGAGTGCAAAACCATTGACTGCAGCAATAACAGGGATTGGGAATGTTTCAATCTTACGGAATACATCATTTCCCTTTTTACCAAATGCCTCTCCTTCTGCTTTAGTAAGAGTAGACATCTCTCCAATATCTGCGCCGGCAACAAAAGATTTCTCTCCGGCACCGGTTACGATCAATGCTCTGGTAGCATCTAAATCTACAGCATCTAAAGTCTCATTTAACTCATCTAATACCTGTGAGTTTAATGCGTTTAACGCTTTTGGACGATTGATGGTAATCACACCTACAAAACCATCCTGCTCATATGTGATAAATTCCATGATATTCTCCTTTTACATAAATTCATCTGCGGAATGATCCCGCAGATGAAAAGCTTCCCAATTAGTCTCTCTTAACGATGGTAGAGCATCCCATACCGCCACCGATACATAAGGTTGCTAAACCAGTCTTTGCATCTTTCTTCTGCATCTCATGAAGCAGAGTTACTAAGATACGGCATCCAGAAGCTCCAACAGGATGTCCTAATGCAATCGCACCACCGTTTGGATTCAACTGCTCATCTGTAAAGCCTAATTCTCTCTGTACAGCGATAGACTGTGCAGCAAATGCCTCATTTGCCTCGATGATATCGAACTGATCGATCGTCATACCAGTCTTAGCTAATACTTTCTTTGTAGAAGCAACAGGACCTACACCCATGATAGAAGGATCTACTCCGCCTAATGCTCCTGCAACGAATGTAGCCATTGGAGTAACGCCTAACTCTTTTGCTTTCTCTTCGCTCATAACAACGATTGCTGCAGCACCGTCATTGATTCCTGAAGAGTTTGCAGCTGTTACGATACCGTCTTTCTTGAATGCAGGACGTAACTTTGCAATGCTCTCAGCAGTTGTTCCAGGACGTGGTCCCTCATCAGTATCAATGATAACTGTCTCTTTTTTCTTCTTTACTTCAACAGGAACGATCTCGTCTTTGAATGCACCAGATTCAACAGCAGCTGCTGCCTTCTGCTGGCTCTTTGCAGCAAATGCATCTAACTCTTCTCTTGTGATACCATATTTCTCACATACGTTCTCTGCTGTGATACCCATGTGGTAATCATTGAATGCATCCCATAAAGCATCATTTACCATAGTATCAACTACAGTGTTATTACCCATTCTGTAACCAAAACGAGCCTGCTTTAATGCATATGGAGCCATAGACATATTCTCCACACCACCAGCTACAACGATGTCAGCATCGCCAGCCTGGATCATCTGAGCAGCCATGTTTACACAGTTCAGACCAGAACCACATACTACGTTTACTGTAACAGCAGGAGTCTCAATAGGAAGACCTGCTTTTAAAGAAGCCTGACGTGCAACGTTCTGACCAAGACCAGCCTGGATAACGCATCCCATGTATACATGGTCAACCTGATCAGCAGGTACACCAGCACGGTTTAATGCTTCCTTGATTACGATAGAACCTAATACTGGAGCTGGAGTTGTGCTTAATCCTCCACCCATAGTTCCGATGGCTGTACGACATGCGCCAGCTAAAACAACTTTCTTTGACATAATATGTTTCCTCCATTTTATAAATATGTTTTGGTAAAAATGCACAATAAGGAAAATGTACACTCTCACCCTAGTATGTACCCATTTTATCATAATTGAAATTGCATTGCAACCTTAAATTGATAAATTTTTAACATAGTTTTCCAGTTTGTATCTGCTATGTTTTTTGTATAAATTTACCACAATACAGAAAAAGGAAACCCACTTTCGGGTTCCCTTTTTGTTTTTCTTATTACTGGGCATCCTTAAGGCTCAAATTAATACGGCCCATCTTGTCTACCTCTAATACCTTTACGCGTACTACATCGCCAATGTTTACTACGTCTTCTACTTTTTCTACACGCTCATTTGCCAACTTGGAAATATGGATCATACCATCCTTATTTGGTGCAAGCTCCACAAATGCACCGAAGTTCATGATACGAACTACTTTTCCTTCATAGATCTGTCCAACCTCGATGGGATCTACGATAGAGCGGATGATCTTCATCGCTTTGTCCATCATTTCCTGCTCGATACCGCAGATAAATACCATACCTTCGTCATTGATATCGATCTTCACGCCAGTCTCATCAATGATCTTGTTGATCGTCTTACCGCGCTGTCCAATGATCTCGCTGATCTTATCCGGATCTACCTTTGTCTGAATGATCTTTGGTGCCAGCTCTCCTACGTGATCTCTTGGCTCGCTGATCGCATTTGACATGCAGGTATCCATAATGAAGTTACGCGCCTCATGTGCTCTTCTGATCGCCTCTTCTACGATTGGACGGGTCAGACCATGGATCTTAATATCCATCTGGATCGCACTGATTCCTTCATGGGTACCGGTTACCTTAAAGTCCATATCGCCGAAGAAATCCTCTAAGCCCTGAATATCAGTAAGTACCAGATAATCATCATCGGTATCTCCGGTTACCAGACCACAGGAAATACCAGCTACCATATCCTTTAACGGAACACCCGCTGCCATCAGCGACATGCAGGAAGAACAGGTAGATGCCATGGAAGTAGAACCGTTGGACTCAAAGGTCTCTGATACGGAACGGATCGCATATGGGAACTCTTCTTCACTTGGAAGTACCGGAAGAAGCGCACGCTCTGCCAATGCGCCATGACCGATCTCACGACGTCCCGGTCCACGGGATGGCTTTGTCTCACCTACAGAATAAGACGGGAAGTTATAGTGATGCATGTATCGTTTGCTTGTCACATTCTCATCTAAACCGTCGATCTTCTGGATCTCAGAAAGTGGAGCCAGTGTTACCACGTTACAGATCTGTGTCTGACCACGGGTAAACATTGCAGAACCATGTACTCTTGGGATCAGGTCAACCTCTGCTGCCAAAGGACGGATCTGATCGATCGCACGGCCATCCGGACGCTTGTGATCCTTTAAGATCATCTTACGAACGGTCTTTTTCTGATACTGATATACTGCCTCACCGAGTACGGCAAGCCATTCTTCTTTTTCTGCAAATGCTTCTTCAAATTTGGCTGTGATCTCTCTGATGTTCTCCTCACGCACCTGCTTCTCATCTGTGAAGACTGCCTCTTCCATCTGCTCCGGTGTTACGATCTCACGCATTGCCGCAAACATTTCCTCTGGAATAGCACAGCTTTCATAGGCATGTTTTGGTTTTCCAACCTCTGCTACGATACTGTCAATAAACTCAATGATCGTCTGGTTGACATCATGGCAACGGTAAATAGCTTCGATCATCTTCTCGTCAGAGATCAAGTTAGCACCTGCCTCGATCATAATAACCTTTTCTCTGGTAGAGGCAACAGTCAGCTTTAAGTCACCCTTATCCCACTCTGCCTGAGAAGGATTTACGATAAACTCACCGTCGATCATACCCATCTGTGTCATAGCGCATGGACCGTCAAACGGAATATCGGAAATACAGGTTGCAATCGCAGATCCTAACATACCAACTAACTCCGGACGACATGCCGGATCCACACTCATTACCATATTGTTCAGAGTGACATCATTACGGTAATCTTTTGGGAATAACGGACGCATCGGACGGTCGATCACACGGGCGGTCAATACAGAATTCTCGCTTGCCTTACCCTCACGCTTGTTAAATCCTCCAGGAATCTTACCTACAGAATACATCTTCTCCTCAAATTCCACACTAAGCGGGAAGAAGTCAATTCCATCTCTTGGCTTATCGGATGCGGTTGCAGTAGAAAGCACTGTTGTATCACCATAATGCATAAAAGCACATCCATTTGCCTGCTTACCAACACGACCTACATCGACAGTCAGTGTTCTTCCGGCAAGTTCCATACTAAAACTTTTGTACATACTGTTCTCCTTTTCCGGGCTTTGCCCATTCATTTTGTCTTATCAGGTATCACACCTGGTCATGCGGGCATGTTACACCGAAACAACTCATCAGCAGACAGCCTCTCTGCCCATTCTGTCTGCTCATAAGAAGTCTCGGTCTTCGTGCATGAAACATGCAAAACAAAAAATACCCACATTTCGTATTATTATAACACTATTATGTAGGTATTTCCACTATATTTTCTATGCTTTTTATATTTTTCCATCCATATTACTGGGTCAGTGCAAGCACTTCCCGGAGTGTTTCAATCTCCACCTGTCCCGGTGCCGACTGTCTGGCCACACTGGCAAAGGTCAGGCTGTTACCGAACAAGCCACCGGAAATACGGCTGAGCGCGCCGAGTTTTCCCATTGCCATCGTAATAACCGGAGTACCGGAATACTCATTTTTCATCTGCATTGTTACATTCAACAGACACATCACATCCTCCGGATGCTTCGGCATCACTGCAAGTTTTGCAATATCAACTCCGGCCTGCTGCATCCCGATCAATAACTGCAGCATTTTTTCTTTGGATGGAGTTCCTTCAAAATGATGATTAGAACCAATCACAACCATCCCTTTATCCTTCAGTGTCTGGATCAATGCCGGTGTTTCATCCTCATCTTTATACACCTCAACATCTACCGCATCCACATATCCGGTATCTGCTACAAATTCCAGCAGTTCTGCATACTCCTCATAGGAAATCGTTTTTTCACCGCCTTCCTCCTTTGTGCGGAAGGTGTATAAAAGGGCAGTGTCTCCCATACGGTCACGTACCATTTTTAAGACTTCTTTTAAACGGGCTTTTTCCCGCACTGCCTCAAAATGATCTCCGCGGAATTCCACCATATCCGGCTCATGCTTTTGGATGGCTGCAAGCTGCGTTTCCAATTGTGTGCGCTGCTGTCCCACAAGCGGTACACAGATTTTTACCTGCTCATCCCCCAGATTCAGATTTCTTATCTTTACTATACTCATATCTTCACCATTATCTTCTGTTTTATTGTTCCATGTATTGAAGCAGCTTCTCATAGGATTCTTTTGCGTCCTGATACCCCTGTCTGCAAAGTGCCTTTAACGCATCTTTGTTTTTCTCCAGCCGTCCGACTGTGACAGGCTCCTTTGGACGGATGACAAACAATCTTCCTGCTTCCTCCTCTTCCCGGATAAATGCAAGTGTTTCATTGTACTGCTCCGGCCGCTCCTCCATCGTTTTCACAAAGTTCGGATAATTGTGATAAGCAAGCTTTACAAGCGGCATCGTGCTCTCCTGTGATTTACGGTAAGTCACATCTCTTGTCAGTACCACCACATTTTTCTTATTTCCAATTTCGATGGAATGTCTGACCGGGATCGCATCTGCAATACCGCCATCCATATAATGCTTTCCATCGATCTCTACCATTTTTGCAACCAGCGGCAGACATCCGGATGCCCAGATCCATTCCATATCTTCCCGCATGTGTTCCATTTTCTTATATACCGCCTGCCCACTCTCACACTCCGTCACAACGGAATAGAAGTTCATCGGATTGGCATCTGCGGCTTCATAATCGTAAGGAACAAGCTGATCCGGAACAGTCTGCATATGAAATTTCTTGTCAAAAAAGTTCCCGGTGAGCAAAAGTGCTGTCGGAGAAGCATATTGCTTCGTATCTAAATAACGCATTACCACTTTTAATGCACGTTTTGGCTGTTTGGAATAATAACTGCAGCCGTGGCTTGCTCCTGCCGATACACCAAAGCAGTCCTTAAAATAAAGCCCCTGTTCCATAAAATAATCCAGTACGCCGACTGTATAAAGTCCGCGCATACCGCCACCTTCTAAGATCAATCCACCATCTAACATCATGGCTATCACCCCTTTTACCTAAAAGATAAGGAAGCCGATCTCTCGGCTTCCCCCTTGACATTTAAGATTACTTTCTTAAACCTAACTTCTCGATCAGTACACGATATGCTTCGATATCTTTTGACTTATAGTAAGCAAGTAAACGACGTCTCTGACCAACCATCTTCAGAAGACCTCTTCTGGAATGATGATCCTTCTTATGAACAGCAAGATGCTCATTTAAGTCATTGATTCTTGCGGTTAATAATGCGATCTGTACCTCGATAGAACCTGTGTCATTTGCGTCTTTTCCGTACTTTGCTACGATGTCTTTCTTCATTTCTGTTGTAATCATGTTACAATCTCCTTTCTTATTTGTGATACGCCTGTCACTAAGATGCGGTCGGAGTGTCCGATATCTGAGTAACGGCAAAAATCATACTTAGCTAATATAGCACATATTTTTCTGCTTGTAAACCTGCTATTTTAAATTTTCTGACGGCGGATCACCGCATCGTCATACTGCACATCCCACAGGAACAGCCCCATTGGAGGTGCTGTCATTCCGGCAAGAGAACGGTTTTTGCCCTCCAGTATCGCTTTCATGTCCTCCGGAGTACGCTGTCCTTTTCCTACCTCTACCAACGTTCCCGTCAAAATGCGCACCATGTTATATAAAAAGCCGCTTCCGGTATACTCTATCGTAAGTTTTTTCCCAAATGGTATGGCCTCTTCGGTGATCGCAATGTCATATACCGTGCGCACCGTTGATTTTTTCATCCTGCGGTTGGCACAAAAGCTCTTATAATCCCACTCTCCACAAAGAGCAGCAGCCGCCTTTTTCATGTTTGCAAGATCAAGAGGATCCTTCACCTGCCATGCATAATTGCGCTCAAACACATCGATCACCGGACTGTTATAGATCACATACCGGTACCGTTTGGACACCGCCGATAATCTTGCATGAAACTGCTCCGGCACCTTCTCTACGGAAAGAACTGCAATGTCCTGCGGCAGATAAGCAAAAAAGGCTTCCAAAAGTTCGTCTTCCTTCCAGTCCTTCGTCGTCTTAAAATTGGCAACCTGCCCTTTGGCATGTACCCCTGCATCCGTTCTTCCAGAACCATTTAAAGAAATCTCCTCCCCGGTAAAACGACAGAGCAGTTCCGTTATTTTTTGTTCGATCGTCTGATCGGTATGACGCTGTGACTGCCAGCCATGATATCTTCCACCATCGTAAGCAATCGTAATCTTATAGTTGGTCATGACATCAGATCCTTTACATACTGCATTCCAAATTCCGCATCGCGGTGCATCTGCTCACTCAATTGTGTAACGGAATCAAACTTTTGCTCTTTTCGCACATAGTGCAGAAATTCAACCGTGATCTCTTCCCCGTAAATATCTTCATCAAAAGAAAAAAGATATGTTTCCACTCCAACATTCCTTCCATCCACAGTAGGTTTCGTTCCAATGTTGGTAATACCATATAAGACACGTTCCTGCAGGCGGCAGCGTGTCACATACACCCCGTTTGGCGGGATCAGCTTCTCCGGTGGCACCTGAAGATTGGCAGTTGGCATTCCAATCGTACGTCCAAGCTGTCTCCCATGCACGACCTCTCCGCGGATAAAATAAGGATGTCCCAGCATTTCATTGGTCTGCTCCATCTGTCCTTTGCTCAGACAGATCCGAATCTCACTGCTGCTGATTTTCTCCTCGTTTTCCCCCTCTTTATACCGTGGCACAACCACGAGTTGATAGTTATATTTTTCAGCCAAACGGCGCAGCACCTCACAGTCTCCCTGACGCTGATAACCAAAGTGAAACTCTTCTCCTACGACGATCACCTTTGCTCCCATCTGTCCCACTAAAATATCGCGGACAAATGCCTCTGGAGACAAATGAATGAGCGGCTCTTCAAACCGGTATTCCGCCAGATGCTGAATTCCTAACTGTTCCAGATAATATCTTCGCTCCTCCGCAGTAAACAGAAACTCTTCTCCATTTTTCATGACCTTGGCAATCGAAGAATCAAACGTAAAGATTGCACTCTCATATCCTTGTTTTTCGTACTGCAGCAGTTTCTCAATGAGTTTTTGATGTCCCTTATGGATGCCATCAAATTTGCCACATGCCACGACCGTATTCGTTAAATGAATTGATTCAAAATCATGATAATACTGCATTTTTTATCCTTTCACAAAAAACAGTTTTTTCGGTTTCATTTTTCTGATCGTTTCCTCATAACAATAAATCCCGATAAATGTGCCATCACGCTTATAAACACGAAGCTCCTCCGGCTGCTCTTTTCCCGGATAAGGAAAGGCATTTCCATTATCCAAAAGTTTTTCCAGTGTAACCGGCGCAACAAACTTCGGCAGTTCTAAAAATGCTTCATCGACCGGATGCAGCACATCCTCGATCTTTCCCTCTTTTTGCAATGCTTCAATCTCGTTCAAACGAAGCGCATCATCCAGCCGGAACGCCCCCACTCTTGTGCGGAGCAGCTCCTGCATAGCAGCCAGGCACCCAAGTTTTTGACCGATGTCACGACACAAACTGCGAATATACGTCCCCTTAGAGCAAGAAATCTCCATCGTTACCAAAGGAAGGGAAATATCGATGATCTCAATGGAAAAAATCTCCACCTGAACCGGATTACGCTCCACCACTTTCCCCTCTCTTGCAAGTTCATAAAGTTTCTTTCCGTTGATCTTACGTGCCGAGTACATCGGAGGAATCTGATCGTACACACCAACAAAGGAACGTATCGCTTCTGTCACCTGCTCCGGTGTCTGCGTCACATCCCGCTCTTCAAGCACCGTTCCCGTCATATCTTCGGTATCCGTAGACACACCAAGCCGCATGACTGCCCGGTACGTTTTGGAGCGGTCAGCCAACAGATCACAAAGCTTCGTTGCCTTTCCAATACAAACTGGCAGAACCCCCTGTGCCGCCGGATCCAGTGTTCCGGTATGACCGATCTTTTTCGTATGAAGAATCCCGCGCAGCTTCGCCACCACATCGTGGGACGTATAACCGGACTCCTTGTATATATTTAACATGCCATCCATTCTAGTTTTTCTCCTGTTTGATAAAGGTAATAAAATCCTGCTCCGGCAATGGTCTGGAGTAATAATAGCCTTGAATATACTCACACTGCAATGCAGAAAATGCCTCTGCCAGCTGTTTTGTCTCAATTCCTTCTACCACGATCTCCATATTCATGTCCTTGATCATACGGATCGTATTTTCCAGCACAATATGCATCCGGTCATTGTCACAGGCATCCGCCAGTGTTTTATCCAGTTTTACAATATGAAATGGCAGGGAAATGATCCGCCCCATATTGGAGTATCCCGTTCCATAGTCATCAAGAGAAAATTTAATTCCTGCATCACTGAGTGTCCGGATATTTGAAATCATTGTATTCTGGGAATAGGATGCAGCCGTTTCTGTAATCTCTAAATTAATCTGTTCTACGGAAACGTTGTAATGTTTTAACGTCTGTAAGATCTCTTCGGCCAGATGTTCATTCATACACTGTGCAACAGAGAGATTGATCTCAATATAATCAAGTCCCAAAGACTGATATTCCTCACTGGAAATAAAGCGACACACCTCTTCTAACACATACGCTCCGATCTTATGGATCGCCCCGCTTTTCTCTGCTGCCCGTATCAATAATTCCGGAGAAATGAAACCATACTTGTCATCAATCAGACGAAGCAGTGCCTCCGCAGAATGGAAACGTTTCTCTTTTACAGAATAAATTGGCTGATAGTATACCTGAAACTGATGATTTGCCAGTGCATTTTCAATAATACAATCAATCTCGTTCATCAGATCATAATGATCTTTCGATACACATCTTTAGCATAAAATACTTTTCGGGCATATTTCTCTTTAAACAACTCATTTCCAAATGCCATGATCACATCCACATCGTCAATATCCTGCGGACAATCCATAATACAGGTACTTACTGTCACGTTTACGGTCATCTGATGCCATGTCACAGGCAACGAAAACAGTTGCAATAACTCCTGTGCCATTTGTTCTGTCTGCTCATTGTAACGATCATAAATAGCCAGACGAAACTTGCCATCACCCAGATAGTAGTATTCTGCGCCATAATCCAGCTGTTTCATCCGTGTCTCGATCATACCAGAAAGCCTGCCTGTAAACTCCTGCATTCCGGCATACCCCAGCATTTCTCTGAGGGATACAAAATTTATGACATTCAGCATCAGAATACGCTGCGATTTTCCATTGAGCAACCGCTGTCTGGTGTCCTCCATGTAATGTGTCACATTGCCGAATCCGGTCGTTGTATCAAGAAGGCTCTCCGGACTCTGGACCACCAGAGACACAAAAACGAGACTGACTGCAGTAGCAAACATTTCAATCAGGCACCACGGATAAATGTATTGCACCAACAAGGCAACGATCAGTACCGGAAAAATGATCATCAGGGAGAACAATTTTCTCTTATTAAACAACTTATGGTATACGATAACATGCACCATACTGGTCAGCATATAGAAAAATGCGATCACATATAACAACCAGAAAAGAGGCCCTCTGACGTAGTCGCCCACAGCTGTGATCTCAAATACATCATGAGTGAAAAAATTGCACAGTAAGGCAGTCACCAACACCACAAATGGAAGATCCAAAACAACTTTTGCTTCCCATTTCCGATAACGGTGCCAAGTATCTGTCAACGTGATCACATATATGGTATACAGCAGTGATGTGATCGAATGGGTAAACAAATATATCGTATGAACCACATATTGCGTGATCATCTGGGAACCGGAGAATCTGTCAAGTTCAATCGCAAATATATCAAACAACGTTGCCACAAAACAATTGAACAGTAATAACAGATAACAGCGGTTCTCACGTCCCTTTGTCATTTTTCGAAAAAAACTGGTTGTGATCAGAATTGCGATTACAAAAACCGCACAATAATCAAAATATGGAAGTTTTTCCATCATGATCAGATATCCTTTCCATTCCAACAATACGTACAAAGATTTTCTTCTGGAATTCCAACTGCTTTCAGCATATCATCCAAACGGTTAAATCGAAGTGTCGTAAATTTTAACTCCTTGCGGATCTCTTCTACCATCTGCTCATACTTCTCCGAATCCGGATCCGCATACTGGGCAAGTACGTCCTCCGAAACATCTTCAGTTCCTTCCAAACGTGCGATCATACGTCTTGTGATCAGCTCCATCTCAGAAGAAGACCGTGAAAAATTCAAAAATTTACATCCATAGATCAGTGGAGGACAAGCCGGACGGATATGTACCTCCTTAGCACCACTTTCATATAAAAATTCGGTTGTTTCTCTTAACTGTGTGCCGCGTACGATGGAATCATCGATCAACAAAAGACTCTTATCCTTAATAAGATCATGCACTGCGATCAGTTTCATTTTCGCGATCATGTCACGTTTACTCTGTACGGTCGGCATAAAGGATCTCGGCCATGTCGGCGTATACTTGATAAATGGACGTGAAAATGGAATGCCTGATTCATTGGCATACCCAATGGCATGTGCCGTACCGGAATCCGGCACTCCGGCTACGATATCCGGCTTTACATGATCTCTCTTTGCCATACTTTTTCCGCAGTTATACCGCATCTTCTCTACACTGATCCCCTCATAGGAGCTGGATGGATATCCATAATACACCCATAAAAAGGTACAGATCTTCATCTTCGTTCCGGGAGCAAGCAACGTCCTTACTCCGGTTTCATTACAGATCACAATCTCTCCCGGGCCTAATTCCTTTAAGTCGCGGTAACCAAGATTATGGTAGGCAAATGACTCAAAAGATAAACAGAACGCATCCTCTTTCTGCCCTACCACAAGCGGAGTTCTGCCGTATTTATCTCTCGCCCCATAAATTCCTTTCGGTGTCAGGATCATCATCGTCAAAGAACCATCTACCTTTTCCTGTGCATAATGGATTCCTTCAATCAGATTATCCTTCTGATTGATCATTGCTGCAACAAGCTCGGTTGGATTGATATCACCGCCACTCATTTCCAGAAAATGACTGGTTCCATTCTCAAATACTTCTTCTACAAGTTCTTTGGTATTATTGATCTTACTCACAGTTGTGATCGCATAAGTTCCATGATGGGAACGAACGATCAATGGTTGTGGTTCATAGTCAGAAATGCAGCCAATTCCGTAATTTCCCTTCATCTGCTGCATATCTTTATCAAATTTGGTTCGGAATGGGGAATTTTCAATATTATGAATGGCACGGTCAAACCCTTTTTCTCCATACACAGCAAGGCCTCCCCGGCGTGTTCCTAAGTGTGAATGGTAGTCCGTACCAAAAAACAAATCAAACAAACAGTCCTCTTTTGATGCAACACCAAAAAATCCTCCCATAACAACCTCCTAAAATTCTACATTAGTTTTATCCAACCTATTTTATCAAAACCATGCAGTCGTGGCAAGAAAAATCTATCATCTTCGCTTTTCTCCCACCTCTTTTTCGTCAAATGCCGCAAACCAGACATTTTTGACTTTCTTTGACATAAAATAAAAAAAAGGACTTGCGAACTAAAAAAAAGTATGGTAGTATTTTTGGCAGACAAAGGTGTCTGGATATTTCCAGGCACCTTTTTTGTATTCAAAAACAAATTGGTAAAAGGAGGAAACTGTTATGAATACTGGAGATACCGGTTTTATGTTGATCTGTGCCGCATTTGTGTTGTTTATGACACCCGGCCTTGCTTTTTTCTATGGAGGACTGGTACGGCGAAAAAACGTACTGAACACGATGATGTCGTCCATCTTTATTATCGGACTTGCATCCGTGATGTGGATTGCCTTTGGCTACTCGTTAAGTTTTAGCGGAGATGGCTTGCTGCTTGGAAATCTGAAACAGGTCTTCTTATCCGGCATGGGAATGGATGTTGGAACCTATGCTCCTACCATTCCAGCATACGTCTTTGTTGCCTTTCAGATGATGTTTGCCATTATCACTCCTGCATTGATCACCGGATCTGTTGCCGGGAGAATGCGTTTTCCGGCACTGGTATTCTTCATTTTCCTGTGGTCAATCGTCGTATATTATCCACTGGCCCATATGGTATGGGGACACGGTGGATTGTTAGGAGAGGTATTAGGTTCTGTTGATTTTGCAGGTGGAAATGTTGTACATATTTCTTCCGGTGTCAGCGGACTTGTTCTTGCCATTCTTCTTGGGAAACGCCGCGGTTATGCCCACCAATCCTACCGCACACACAATGTTCCTTTCGTTATCCTTGGAGCCTCTCTGCTGCTCTTTGGATGGCTTGGCTTTAACGCCGGTTCCGCACTTGGTGCAAATGGTCTTGCCGCCCATGCCTTCATCACAACGATCACATCCTGTGGTGCCGCCACGCTGAGCTGGATGCTGACAGAAGTACTCTTAAACGGAAAGCCAACCGCAGTTGGCGCTTCTACCGGTATTGTACTGGGACTGGTCGCTATCACCCCGGGAGCCGGCTTCGTTCCGATCTGGGCATCTTTTGTGATCGGTGCACTCGTTTCCCCAATCTGCTACTTTACTATGTCAGTGGTCAAAGAAAAGCTCGTCTATGATGATGCCTTAGATGCTTTTGGTTGCCACGGTATCGGAGGTATCTGGGGAGGTATCGCAACCGGATTATTTGCAAAAAGTTCTATTAACAGCGTAGCACGCTATGACGGACTTGTCTTCGGAGATACCCGATTGTTCCTGGCACAGTTACTCAGCATTGTCATCACCATCGCCATCGCCATTGTCGGCACCCTTCTCTGCGCTTTTGTTGTCAAACTCTTCACCCCGCTTCGGGTATCTGACCACGACGAACGAATCGGACTGGATAAATCACAACACGGAGAAGAAGCATATCCAACCTTTAACGGTTTAGATTAAAAAGGAGGTTCTATTATGATCAAAATAGATGCAATCGTCAGAACAGAAAAAATGGAAGAGGTAGAAGATGCCTTAAAAGAAATGCATGTGCACGGCATGACCATCAGTGAAGTGATGGGATGTGGAACCAGCTTAGGTTACACTACCCATGTGCGTGCCTCCAAAGTAGATGTCAATCTGGTTCCCAAAGTAAAATTTGAGGTAGTCGTATCCAATCAGGAATGGGCAGATAAAACAGTAGAAGCTATTTCCAAAGTAGCATATACCGGGGAACATGGAGACGGAAAAATATTCCTCTATGAATTGCTTGATACCGTACGTATCCGTACCGGAGAACATGGACCAAAAGCCCTTTGGGATCCGGAACAGTTTAAAGAAGATCAGAAAGAATAACAAACAACTGTGATACAACAATTTTCTAAAATAAAAAGTGTTCTTAATCGTTTTCGTCCATCGAAAATTTTGGCTCATAACGAATAAGAACACTTTTTTATTATACCACTATAATTGTTTTTTGATCTCTTCTAATACCTGCTGTAATGCCTGCTCATATGGTGCCTTTAAGGTGCATCCCGCAGCCCGGATATGTCCACCACCGTCAAATGCCATTGCCACACGGCTCACGTCCACATATGAGTTAGAACGAAAACTGAACTTATAATCCTTATCTTCTGTCTCATATGCAAAAATTGCAACCTCCACGCCCTCTGTAATACGAAGCTGATCGACGATCCCGTCAAGATCCGGTTTCGTGATCTGATACATCGTAAAATAGCTTCTTGGTACACAGGTTTCGATCACACGATTTTCTTCATACCGCCGGCTTTCTAACAAAGCTCGTCCCAGTATCAGATTCTGCGCATAGGTTTTACGATAAAAAGTATCGTCAATGACCGCAGACGTATTTACGCCACAGGAGATCAGATGTCCTGCTGCCTCCATCGTATGCCGTGTCGTATTGCTGTGCTTAAACACCCCGGTATCATGGACAATTCCAAGATACAATGCTTCTGCCACTTCTTTTGGAAGAACCGGAGCCTGCTCCGGGTAAAAAGCGGCAACTGACAGATCGGAAGTACATTCATTCTTCTCCGTTTCTGAAAGTCTCACTGCCTGATGTTTTAACATAAGCAGGTCATAAACTGCTTCAGATGCCGAGGAAGAATCAAATACCAGATTGTCCTGTACATACCCTATGTTGGTAACATGGTGATCCACACAGATCGTACGTCTGGCATTTCGCATGATTGCAGAAAATTCCAGACGTTCTTCGCTGCTTGTATCCAGTGCAATAAAAAGATCGTATACCGGAGCTTTGGAAACTGCCTGTTCCACTGCCTCCCGATCCGGACACAGCACCATGTCTGAAAGGTCTTTTATAAAAAGGAACGAAGGAGAAAATTCTCCCAGATAAACCGTAACCTTTTTGTCCTGATATAACCAGCGGATCGCATGGTAAAGTCCCATGACGGAACCTACACAATCACCATCCGGACGGATGTGCCCGCCAATCGCGATCGTATCTGCTTCCTTAATCCGCTGCCAAAACAACTCTGCCCTATTCATTGTCATCCTCTTCTTCATCGTCCTTCAAATTTGCAGTAAGCGCATCAATCTTATGAGACATATTTACACCATATTCAATCGACTGATCCATAATAAACTGGATCTCCGGTGTGTTTCTCAGATTCACGGAACGCGCCAGCTCTTTTCTGACAAAATGCGCAGCACTTCGCAAGCCTTCCAGTGTCTCTTTCTGTGCCTGCTCATCTCCCAGTACACTGATATATGCCTTGCAGAATTTCAGATCCGGAGTGACCTCGCAGTCCACGACCGAAGTCATGGAATGAATGCGGGGGTCCTTGATCTTATAATTGATAATGTTACTCAGTTCTTTGCGAACCTCCCCGTTGATACGGGTATTTTTTATACTATTTTTTCTCATACTTTCTACCTTTGATTAGCGCGGTACTTCCACCATAATGTAGGCTTCGATACTGTCGCCCTCTTTCACATCATTAAAGTTCTCTAATACTACACCACACTCGTAACCGGCTTTGACTTCTTTGGCATCATCGTTAAAACGCTTCAGGGATGCCAGTGGTCCCTCGTAGATCTGCTCGCCGTCGCGGCTGACACGAACAGTTGCATTTCTCTGAATACTTCCATCTAAAACATAAGAACCGGCAATCGTACCAACACCGGAAGCCTTGAATGTCTGGCGTACCTCTAAGTGACCGATCACTTTCTCCTCAAAGATTGGATCAAGCATACCCTTCATTGCTGATTCCATATCCTCGATCGCATTGTAAATGACACTGTACAGACGGATGTCTACCTTTTCCTGATCTGCCATACTCTTTGCCATTGCATCCGGACGTACATTAAATCCGATGATGATCGCATTGGAAGCAGAAGCCAGAACAACGTCTGATTCATTGATCGCACCGACACCACCATGGATGACCTTGATCACAACTTCTTCATTCGACAGCTTGGTAAGACTCTGTTTTACTGCCTCTACGGATCCCTGTACATCAGCCTTTACGACAAGGTCTAACTCCTTGACATTACCTGCCTGGATCTGGTCATACAGATCATCCAGGGAAAGACGGGTCTTCGTATCAGCCAGCATTTTCTCACGTCCTACTGCCTTGTAGGTTTCTGCCATATTTCTTGCTTCCTTGTCAGTCTGTGGAGAAACAAATACTTCACCTGCCATTGGAACATCATTTAATCCAATGATCTTTACCGGTTTGGAAGGACCCGCCTTGCTTACCTTCTTACCCTTGTCATCCACCATCGCACGCACTTTACCATAGGCATTTCCGGCTACGATGCAGTCGCCGACACGAAGGGTTCCTTTCTGAACTAACAGTGTCGCAACCGGACCCTTTGTTTTATCTAACAGTGCCTCGATGACAACACCTCGC
Source organism: Lachnospiraceae bacterium (assembly GCA_050874905.1). Taxonomy (GTDB): domain Bacteria; phylum Bacillota; class Clostridia; order Lachnospirales; family Lachnospiraceae; genus NC2004. Next base: position 35,200 of record JBNMLP010000014.1, on the reverse strand, counting down.
GCCTTACGGTTCTTATTGGCTTTCAGCTCTAAGATCTCTGCCGTCAGCAGAACCATCTCTAACAGGTTATCGATACCTTCTTTCGTATGTGCAGATACCGGACAGAAAATGGTAGATCCGCCCCACTCTTCTGCAACCAGACCATATTCCATCAGCTCCTGTTTCACACGCTCTACATTTGCGCTTTCCTTATCGATCTTGTTGATCGCTACAATGATCTCGATATTGGCAGCCTTTGCATGGTTGATCGCCTCGATCGTCTGTGGCATTACACCATCATCCGCAGCCACTACTAAGATGGCAATATCCGTAGACTGTGCACCACGCATACGCATAGCAGTAAATGCCTCATGTCCCGGAGTATCTAAGAAGGTGATCTTCTTATCTCCGCATTTTACCACAGAAGCTCCGATATGCTGTGTGATTCCACCAGCCTCGTCTCCTGTTACGTGAGAAGAACGGATTGCATCCAGCAAAGAAGTTTTACCGTGGTCTACGTGACCCATTACACAGACAACCGGTGGTCTCTCTGTCATTAACTTCTCATCCTCTTCGTCCTCCTTGAGCATTTCCGCAATGACATCTACTTTTTCTTCCAATTCAGCAATATAGTTGTATTCCAATGCGATTTCTGCTGCCTCATCAAAAGACAGTTCCTGATTCATCGTTACCATTTTTCCAGCAAGGAATAATTTCTTGATCAGTGCAGATGGAACAAGCTTAATACGCTCTGCAAGTTCCTGGATCGTTACTACCTCAGGAAGTTCTACAGTCTTGATCGTATCTTCTTCCTTCTTCTTTGGCTCTGGGCGGCGCATTTCTGTCTCCTGCTTCTGATTTTTCTTTTTCTTCTTTCCGCCCTTATTCTGGTTCTCGTACTCTTCTGTCTCATTCTTAAACTTCTTATCGTACTTATCCAGATCCTTCTGTTTGTCGCCTTTTTTCTTTTTGCTGGATGGTTTCTCCATTGTCTCTAAGCTATTGATCGCTTTGTCGATATGGTTGTCATTTCTTCTTCCACCGCGGTTGTTGTCACGGTTGAATCCTCTGTTGTCACCATCCTTGTTATAGCCGCCGCGATTGTCTCTTCTGTCTCCGCTGCGGTTATCTCTTCTGTCGGAAGAATTGTAACGGTTGTCTCTGCGGTCCCCACCACGATTATCTCTTCTGTCAGAAGAACGATCCGAACGGTTGTCTCTGCGATCTCCTCCATTACGGTTATCTCTTCTGTCATTACTGCGGTTACCGTTCTGATTTCCTTCTTTGTTATTCTCTGATCCGGCTGGTTTTTCTTTCTTTTTCAATTTCACGCGGACCAGCTTCTTGTTGCCATTGTCATCAATGACTTCTTTATAGTATACGACCTGCTTCTTACCATTTTCATCAAGGATTTCCTTTTTGAAGTATTTTTCCTTCTTCTTTGGCTGGTCAGAAGCCGCCGGCTTTTTCGCCTCTTCTTTTTTGGATTCTTCTTTCTTTGGTGCTTCCTTTTTCGGCTCCGGCTTCTTTGCCTCTTCCTTCTTCGGCTGTTCGGTCTTCTTTTCTTCTGCCTTCGGCGCTTCCTTCTTTGGTTCCTCCTTCTTTGGAGTACCTTTACGATAGGAGTCTTTCGCCATCTTTACAATGTCTTCTTCCACACTGGAGGAAGCCGTTTTTACCTCGACTCCTTTTCCTTTTAAGAACTCTAACAGTTCCGCGCTTTTCATATCTGTTCCGTTTTCTTTATTGATTTCTTTTACCAAATCATAAATTCTCATTTTTGACATTCAACTACCTCCATATCGTTTCTATCAAAATACTTTGCAATTGCATCCGCAAGGCCCTGATCTGTTACTGCTACTGATGCTCTTGAAACTTTGCCTATGGCATGCCCTAATTCTTCCTTGCTGGCGCAGATCACAATTGGCACTTCATAGAAACTGCATTTATCCGTAAATAATTTCTTTGTATTTAAGGATGCATCCTCCGCTACTAACACAAAACATGCAGTTTGTTCTTTGATCGCTTTTTCCGTGGAAAATTCTCCACTCACCACTTTTCCTGCTTTTGTTGCAAGAGAAAGCAGATTTAAGTATTTCTTATTGGGATTCAATCGTACTCAACTCCTTTTCAAGCTGCTCGTAGATCTCATCCGGAATCGCCATTTTTAAGGAACGGGAAAGTCCCTGATTCTTACGTGCCTTTTTGAGACATTCGGTTCGTTTGCAAAGATATGCCCCACGTCCATTTGCCTTTCCGGTCACGTCTAAACAAATCTCTTCTTCCGGAGTTTTTATCACACGGATCAACTCTCTTTTATCAAAACTTTCACGACAGCCAACGCATTGTCTTGTCGCAACTTTCTTACCCATGAACTCACTTCCTACTCTCAGCAAAAAACGTGCCGGCACAGTCACTTCTGCAACATAGATTATGCCAAAATGCTCGTTTTTATGCTGTTTTTTGTGTTAGTACGATGACTTTATTCTTCGTCCTCGTCCTCAAATTCCTCAAAATCTTCTTCTGAAAGCTCTTCCATTTCCTCAAATTCTTCCTCAGAGATCTCCTCGATTTCTTCCATCTCCTCGAACTGTGCTTCCATTTCCTCATCCGGTTCGATTGCAAGAGGTGTTTCTTCTTCCTCTTCCTCCTTTGGCGTGCCATCCGCATTGTAGTGAATGTACTCACCCTTTCCAATGTAGATCTTACCTTCCTCATCTTCAAACTCAGAAGCCTGTGATTCACTCTTGATATCAATTTTATATCCAGTCAGGCGGGCAGCTAAGCTGGCATTTTGTCCTCGCTTACCAATGGCTAACGAAAGCTGGTAATCCGGTACCACAACACGTGCACTGGTATCCTGTAGGCAAACCTCTACAGAAACTACTTTAGAAGGACTTAATGCATTTCCGATCAATACCACCGGATCGGCATCCCAGTTGATCACATCAATCTTTTCTCCCTTTAAGTCATTGACAATCGCATTGATGCGGGCTCCGTTCATACCAACGCAGGCACCTACTGCATCGACATTCGGATCTTTTGCGTAAACGGAGATCTTGCTTCTGGAACCAGCCTCTCTGGCAACTGCTTTGATCTCTACGGTGCCGTCTGCAATCTCTGTTACTTCCTTTTCCAGTAAACGTTTCACAAGCTCCGGATGGGTACGTGATACCACGATATGTGGTCCCTTTGTATTATCCTTTACTTCTACTACATATACCTTTACGCGCTCACCCGGAATAAACTGCTCACCCGGAACACATTCCTTCTCTAATAATGCTACCTCCGTACGATCATCCAGTGCGATCATCACACGCTTGCTCGTATGGGAAATGCCATCTTTATCTGTATAGGTCTTATTTTCAATACGCTGTACCACTCCGGTCACTACTTCACGCTCTTTGCTGTGGAAGGTATCATATACGTTCTGACGCTCGGCTTCCTTGATCTTCTGCACAATGACATTTCTGGCATGCTGGGCAGCGATACGGCAGAAATCCTTTGGTGTAATGGAAATGTTAACCACATCACCGAGTTCATATTTCTCGTCCATCATTTTCGCCTGTGCCAGACTGATCTCACATACGCCGTCTTCTACTGTTTCTACGACTACTTTCTTTGCAAATACTTCTACGGCACCAGACTGATCATCAATCTGAACACTGATCTCTTCCTTGTGCTTTTCCTGCTCTGCTTCCTGTGGAAAATCTCTTGTGTTTTTATCTTCCTTCGAGAAATTTTTCTTGTAAGCAGCCTCTAACGATGCCCGGATTGCCTCCAGCATGAACTCCTTCTTGATTCCTTTCTCCTTCTCCAACTGCTCCAATGCAAGAATCAATTCCGGATTTGCATTGGTCGCTGTTTCAGTAGTTGCCTTTCTCGCCATTTTTTCTTCCTCCTATTCAAATGCTAAACGAATCATTGCGATTTCTTTTCCTGTAACTACAATGGTGTCCTCACTTCCATCCGGAAGGATCGTCACCTCATCATTTTCATATTTTTTCAGTTCGCCTTCAAACTCTTTCCATCCATCCTTTGCCTGATAGAGCTTTACTTCCACACGTTTTCCTATATTCCGCAAGAAATCCTTTTCCTTCTTTAAAGGTCTTGTCAGTCCCGGTGAACTCACCTCTAAAATATAGGCTTCCACAATAAAATCCTCTTCATCAAGCTTCTGCTCCAATGCCCGGCTGACATACACACAGTCATCAATGTCAATGCCGTTCTCTTTGTCGATATAGACGCGAAGATACCAGTTGGCTCCTTCCTTTACATATTCCACATCTACCAGCTCAAACTTCTTCTCGGTAACAATCGGGAGCACTAACTCTTCGGTTTTACTCTCAACCTCTCGTCTGTTCATCTTCTCACCTGCCTTGCCATAAAAAATGAGTGGACCAAAAATCTTGTCCACTCCTACATAACTAGCATCATTTAATTCCAAAGCATATTTTACTACCATTTTCTGAAAAATGCAAGCAAAATCTAAAAAAGGTCAAGATTTACCCCTTTTTATGTCAACATATTCTCTAGGAAACAAAAAATAAAACCGCTATAATAACTCCGATACAAAAGAAAAAACATTTTTATAGAAAGAAGGTATGCACTATGACAAAAGACATGACAAAAGGAAGCCCGCTTCGTCTGATCCTTACGTTTTCCATTCCTATGCTGCTCGGAAATCTGTTCCAGCAGTTTTATAATATGGTCGACTCGATCATCGTAGGAAAATATATCAGCACCAATGCCTTGGCAGCGGTTGGTTCTACCGGATGTCTGAATTTTCTGGTCATCGGCTTTGTCATTGGAATCTGTACCGGCTTTAATATATTGGTTTCGCAGGCATTTGGTTCCGGCAATCTGAAGAAAATGCGATGCTATGTGGCAAATGGTGCATGGCTCTGCGTCGCCTTCACTATCCTTTTAACGGTACTTACCATGCTCTTTACCAGACCTCTTCTGGTACTGATGCATACTCCGGCTGAGATCTTAGACGATGCCTATCACTACATTATCATTATCTTTGCAGGAATCGCAGCAATCATGTTATACAACTACCTCTCCTGCATTCTGCGTGCATTGGGTGACAGCCGTACGCCACTATACTTTTTGATCCTGGCATCCTTGATCAATGTCGCATTAGACCTTTTATTTGTACTTCATTTTCAGCTTGGTGTAGCAGGAGCCGGTTATGCAACCGTGATCGCACAGGGAATTTCCGGCATACTTTGCCTTGTATATATCATCAAACGTTTTCCGATTCTTCATTTCAATAAAGAGGAAATGAAGATCCGCCCTTTATTTATGAAAAAACTGATTGGAATTGGAGTACCGATGGCATTACAGTTTTCCATCACCGCTATCGGCTCTGTGATCTTACAGATTGCCGTTAACTCTCTTGGAGCTGTAAGCGTTGCCGCAGTAACCGCTGCCAACCGGATGCAGATCATCTTTACCCAGCCACAGGAAACCTTAGGACTTACCATGGCAACCTACTGCGGACAAAACCTCGGTGCCGGAAAACCGGAACGGATCAAAAAAGGAATCCGTCTGTCCACCGTGATCACGATTTCTTATAGTATTTTACTCTGCATCATGATGCAGCTTTTTGCTCCGACATTCAGTCTTTTGTTTGTCAATGCATCCGAAACTGCCGTGATCGCCAAAAGTGCTATGTTTTTACGCATCAATTCGCTGTTTTATATTTTGCTCGGCGTCCTCTTTGTATTCCGTAATGCCCTGCAGGGAATGGGGTACAGCCTGTTGCCAATGTGCGCCGGAATTTTAGAGCTCATCGGACGAAGTGTTGTTGCAATCTGCTTTGTCAGCATTTTCCACTATCAGGCGATCTGTATGGCCTCTCCAATCGCATGGCTGTTAGCTGATATTTTACTGCTTACTGTTTACTATATAAAAGTAATGCGGCCAAGAAAACATCTGGTAAGCCATCCAAATTGTTAAAAAAGTTATGATAAAACAAAACAGGCATGTGAAACGAATCCGTCTCACATGCCTGTTTGCTTTTTTCTATTTTCTTATGAACGGAGCTCAACGCCCATTTTCTTAAGATCCTCAATAATCTTTTCGACTACGGAAGTTACCTCTGCGTCCTCTAATGTCTTATCCTTATGTCTGAACTTCAAGGAGTAGGCAACTGATTTATAACCTTCTGCAATCTGATCTCCCTCATAGACATCAAATAATTCCATGCTCTCTAACAGCTTTCCGCCGCGTTTCTTAAATACAGCCTCCAACTGTCCCACAAGCACTTCCTTTTTCATTACCATACTTAAGTCACGGGTCATGGCAGGGAATTTTGCTACACTCTCATATTTATAATCAAAGGAGGTACGTTTTACGCATTCTTCGATATGAACAACGGCAACATATACTTCACCCTTCATATTGTAATTCTCTGCTGCCTCCGGATGAAGCTGTCCCAGATAAGCAATCTCCGTATCCTGATCCATTACTACCGCCTGACGGCCCGGATGCAGGTATGGATACTTGCTGCTTGCTTCAAATGTCAACCCCTTGATATTCAGCTTATCAAAAATACCTTCTAACGTTCCCTTCATGCTGAAGAAATCACCTTCTCCATACATACCAAGAGCCAGTTCCATGTGCTCCTCCGGAAGTTCGGTAAGTGGAAGTGCCTTTGGCAGATAGACATTACCAAACTCATAAAGACGTACATTTTTATTGCGATGTGCAAAGTTCGTTGACAGGGAACTTAAAATACCGTTCAATGCAATCGTACGCATAATGGAGAAATCTTCTCCCAAAGGATTGGAAATAACGATCGCCTCACGCTCTTTTGCATCCGGTGGAAGAAGTAATTTGTCAAATACCTTCGGACTTTCAAAGGAATAGCACATACCACCACTGAATCCATAATCCTCTGCAACATCTCTGGCAATATCCTGCACCCGGTGCTTTAATGATACTTTACCGGCAGTTGCCTCTCCATGTGGCAGTGTAACCGGAACCTTATCATAACCGTAAAAACGTGCTACTTCCTCTGCCAGATCGGCACGACAGATCAGATCCTGACGGAAAGTTGGGATAACCATCTCATTTGTCTTCTCATCGTAGCGAAGCTCTAAGCGGTCAAAGTATTCAAACATCTGCTCTTTCGTTACATCTGTACCAAGCAAGGCATTCATTTTCTCCGGCTCAAATAAAATACGTTTTTCCTCTACCGGATTCGGATATACATCTACTGCACCGCCAACGACTTCTCCGCAGCCTAATTCTTCGATCAACTGACAGGCACGATCCATGGCTGCCATAGCATTGTTTGGATCAAGACCTTTCTCAAATTTACCAGAAGCATCGGTACGAAGTCCGATCCGCTTTCCGGACAGACGGATATTGGTTCCGTCAAAGCAAGCTGCCTCAAATAACAGGGTATGGATGTCATCAGTAACCATGGAGTTTTCTCCGCCCATGATTCCGGCGATACCGATTTCCTTTTCTCCATCACAGATCATCAGCACATCCTTATCCAGATTGCGCTCCTGTCCATCTAATGTAACAAAGGTATCTCCATCCTTTGCACGGCGTACAATAATCTTTTTATCTGCTACCTTGTCCAGATCATAGGCATGCATTGGCTGACCATATTCTTCCATTACATAGTTGGTAATATCTACAAGGTTGTTGATCGGACGGATTCCTACGGCAGCTAAACGTCTCTGCATCCACTCTGGAGATGGTGCAAGCTTGATATTCTTTACTACTCTAGCGGTATAACGAGGACAGAGATCTGTATCTTCTACTGTTACACTGATATAATCGTTGACATCTTCGTCATTTCCTGTTTTCGTTACAACCGGTGGATGAAATTCCTTGCGGAAAGTTGCTGCGGCTTCTCTTGCCATACCGATCATAGAGAAACAATCCACACGGTTTGATGTGATCTCAAACTCCACGACAGAATCATGTAAGCCTAATACTTCGATTGCATCATCACCTGGCTTTGCACTTCCCTCTGGAAAAATGTAAATGCCGTTTTCCGGTGCCAGCGGATACATGTCCTTCGTAGAACCCAGCTCCTCAATGGAACACATCATACCATTGGATTCTACTCCACGTAATTTTCCTTTTTTGATCTTGATTCCGTTCTCCGGTGCTTTTTCTCCGGAATGACCGTTGGCTACTTTTCCACCATCTAATACAACCGGGACAAGATCGTTCTCTGCTACATTTGGAGCACCTGTAACGATCTGGATCGTCTCTGTTCCAACATTGACCTGACAGATGATCAGCTTGTCCGCATCCGGATGCTTCTCGATCTTTTCAATCTGTCCTACTACGATCTTATCAAGATTCTGATCTAATACTACTGCATTTTCCACATTGGAACCGGACAGCGTCATTGCATCGACATATTCTGTTGTTGTGCAGTCCAGATCCGGAACATATGCTTTTATCTATGATATTGGTGTCTTCATGTTGATTCCCTCCTAATTAAAACTGATCTAAGAAACGTTTGTCATTTTCATATAATAAGCGCATATCATCAATCTCATACTTCAACAGTGCGATACGCTCTAAGCCAATACCAAACGCAAATCCACTATATTCTTCCGGATCAATGCCACAGTCATGAAGCACTTTTGGATGTACCATACCACATCCTAAAATCTCAATCCAGCCGCTTCCTTTACACATACGGCAGCCTTTTCCTCCACACTTAAAGCAGGTAACATCAACCTCAGCCGATGGCTCGGTAAATGGGAAATGATGTGGACGGAATTTGGTTTTGGTATCCGGTCCGAAAAATTCTTTTGCCCACTGGTTGATCGTTCCCTTTAAATCTGCAAAGGTAATACCTTTGTCTACAACCAGTCCCTCTACCTGATGGAAGGATGGAGAATGTGTAGCATCCACCTCATCGGAACGGAATACTCTTCCCGGTGAAATGATACGGATCGGCATTCTTCCCTGCTCCATGATACGAGCCTGTACCGGAGAGGTCTGGGTACGAAGTAAAATATCCTTCGTAATATAGAAAGTATCCTGCTCATCCTTTGCCGGATGATTTGCCGGAATATTTAACAGCTCAAAATTGTAATGGTCTAACTCTACCTCCGGGCCTTCTACCACCTCATACCCCATTCCGATAAAGACGCGCTCTAAATCCTCTAACGCAATCTGGTTTGGATGACGGTGACCAGTCATTTTCTTCTTACCAGGCAAAGTTACGTCAATAACTTCTCGCTTCATTTTCTCCTCACGGATCTTACGCTGAAGCATCGTCTTTTCCTTTTCCAGTACATTTTCAATGGCGGCACGGGTATCGTTCACCATCTGTCCTACCTTCGGGCGATCTTCTGGAGCGACATCCTTCATACTCTTAAGTACCTGGGTAAGCTCGCCCTTTTTACCAAGAACAGATACTCTGATGTCGTTCAGTGCATCCAAGTCTTTGGCAGTTTCAATCTGTTTTAATGCTGCTTCTTTGATCGCATTCAACTTGTCTTTCATTGTGCGTTCTCCTTTTCTTAATAAATTAAAAAAGCCCTATATGCAATTGCTTGCATATAGGGACGAATCATCGCGGTACCACCCTAGTTCCCGCACTGCATTTTCAGCACGGACTCTTCATTCTACTTAACGCGTAGGCAACGTCGGTCTCTACCATAAAAATCTACTTCAAAACCGCAGCTCAAACGGGAAATTCATCATGTATCTGAACTTTATCCGGCTCGCAGCGAATCACCGGAACTCTCTGGGAAAGAAAATGCATGACTACTGTACGTTTTCATCGCTTTTAACCATAATATTGTAACATATCCTGTGAAAATGTCAACGAAAAAAACGATTCATTTTTCAAAAAAGACTTTCCTTTTTTGAAAAATCTGTTATAATACCATAAGTATTTTGGGAGGTGAAAGATTTGCTGAAACTGTTTTCTTTAGGATTTCGAGTTGCTGACGGTGTAACCAAACACCATCTGGGAGCTTATGCTGCGCAGGCAGCGTTCTTTACGGTACTGTCTTTCTTCCCATTTCTTATGTCAATCATGAGTTTGGTGCAGTTTGTGCCGATTCCAAATGAACAGATTAAGGATCTTATCATTTCCTTTATTCCAGAAGCCTTTTATCCTTACATTGAGCCACTGATCATGGATACCTTAAATAATTCCACCGGAACCGTTCTTTCTCTTTCCATTCTCGTTACATTATGGGCGGCTTCTAAAGGTGTTATGTCTATCAAAAACGGATTCAATACCATTACCAACTATCGCAAAAGTACCAACTATTTTGTTGTTCGTTTGATCTCTACCATATATACACTATTCTTTTCATTCTCCATTATTTTATTGATGGTTGTATTAGTATTTGGTAATCAGATCATTCACACATTAATGAAAGAATTTCCATTTATTGCGGGAATTGCAAACACGATCGGTTCTCTGCGAACCATTGTTGTGATCGCATTGCTTTTGCTCTTTTTCCTGTTTTTCTACCGCTTTTTACCGGATCAGAAAACCACATTTTTACACTGTATTCCCGGTGCCTTCCTTTCCACGATCGGGTGGGTGGGAACATCACTTGGATTTTCCATCTACATTGATAATTTTAATAACTTCACTGTCATGTATGGTTCCTTGACCGGAATCATCTTAACTTTGTTGTGGCTTTACTTCTGTATGTTTATTTTGTTCATCGGCGGTGAATTAAATCACTGTTTATTCGGCGGACCAGAAAATGATATCTCCTATCTTCCACTCTGATCCTCATACATATTATAAAGCGTTGTTCCTTCAAAAAAGTAGGATAACATCTGTTCATAGGTATAGCCTTTTTCGCCCATTGCTTTGGCTCCATTCTGACTCATACCTACCCCATGTCCATAACCGCCGCCATGATAGGTGACGGTTTTTATTTTCCCATTTTTTGTTTTTTTCATGTCAAAATAAAAATAGCCACTTGGAAGCATCGCCTGATTTAAGGTACCGCCTCCATTTACCGTAATAGGGGTCGTGCTGTCTCCAAGCAGTTTGCGGATACCATATTCACTGGTCACCATAATCTGTGCTTTAGAACCTGTAAGTACCAGAGATTTTAATACTCCTGAGCTGCTCCGCTCTCCCACCTTTATATCTTTCAGCGAGCCGATACCGGGGATCTCCTGCTGTTTGTAGCTTCCGTCGTCCTGCTTTACGGTAACATAACGGGAAACACTGCTTAAATTTTTCTCGATCAACGACTGAATCTGCTTTTTACTCATCGATACCGTCCATCGGAACCACGGCTCTTTTTTTTCAAAAAAATCGTAAGCATTTGTATTATCAATAAAGGTTCGAAACGTTGTCTCATCCTTTAAGTCCAGTGTTCCCCCTTCACTCGCCTGCAGCTTTCCGGTCAGATACGAGGGGGACGCTGCATTTGAGATCCACACATCCGAACGATTTCCCGTATATCCACATGAGGTAGAAAAGAAATAGGTCGTGACAAGCTGGCCGTTGTCATGCAACACCTGACCACATGTACTGTCCACAGCAAGAATACTTTCTTCACACTCTTTCGTATTGTTGTATACCTGACTGTTCACACTGTCGTCCAAATGTGCTCCATAAGCTAAAAAGGACGGATCCTTTAGTTGGCTGAATGCAAAGCTTCTGGCACATACCGCCTGCAGTTTTAGTGCCTCGCTGCCATATCGCACCGGCATCTCACTTGGCACAACGGCATACAGATAAGGCTCCACTCCCACTTCATTGACCAGTACCATACCCTCCTCTGTTTTCGCAATCTCCAGACTGCCGCGATAGGACGGATTTCCATAGGCACGCTCCATACTTTTCACGATCAGACGTCCTCCCTGTGCCTCCGTTTCTATCCGGATACGCTCATTAAGAGCCACATCCTCCGGTAAAAATGTAAGCTCCTCTCCTTTTTGATAGGAGCTTTTTTCCTCTCCTCGTGACACAGAAAATGCAGTATCCGCCGTTACAGTGATCTGCTCGTGGAATTTTGACTGAAATCCGGTCGTATTTAACAACACCCGAAGCATCGTTGTCTGTTCTGATGCCGGAATGACCACTGCCACTACCTGTTCCTGGTCTAAAACCAGATGGACGGATTTATAACTCATCAGTGCCGCCAGCGAAGAAAGCTCCTTGATCCCTTCGTATGTCACGTACACTGGAAGCGTGCTGCTTCGTTTATACGTTTTTTTCTCCAAAGAAATAGAGTCCTTTGTTACCGACACTACCTTGCCATTTACTGTTGCCTCTTTTTTGGCAACAGACTGTACCTGCTGGTTTGCAACCGTTACATCAACGACATGTCCGGCCGCATCCACTGCAGCGTCCGTAACAGGAAGCGTCACTGTATTCTGTTTGGCAAAAATCGTAAGTTCCTCATTTTGTACTGCACTGCACCAGACATTTTTTAAAGTGATCGACCGGTTGCTCAAGGAAAGATATCGTAAAAATTCTCCCTCACAGGCATAGTAACAGATCACCTTTCCAACCTTTTTTTTCATCTCTTTTCCAACTTTTGTATAGGTTCCGGCACTTGTCACAAGTTCTTTTTTCTTCGCATCATATGAATAAAGGAGTGCGTACTTTTTCTTTACCCGCGCACTATCTTTGTAAAGCACTCGCAATGCATCATACATCTTATAAAAATCCTGTGGTGTCATGGCGCGTTTGCTCTTATGAGAAAAAGGAAATTCATCCACTGATAATCCTAACTGCAATGCCGCCTGTCCATAATCCTCATAAGTAAAGAATTGATCTTTTCCAAATGTTTTCTTCGTCTCATCTATCACAAACAGGTTTCGTTCAAATGCGTCATAAATATAGGCATAATCCGGATCCTCTTTTCCCACATCCGAAAATGGAGATTCTCCGCTCCCCTCCTTCTCATCCTGTGCTGTAAAAAGCAGAGAGAACAGTTTGGCAGCTTCCGCTCTCGTCACACCATCCTTGTCCTGTTCCCAACGAAAGGAGAGCATAATAATGGCTGTAATACAGCCGATCAGAATAAAAATAATTCCAATGCGCTTCTTCATATAAACCTCCTTCAGACCATTTTATATAAGCGTATGCAGTGCCCGTTCAAATATGCCGCAAGTTGCCCGGCCGGCATACCTCTTTACCGAAATAAAAAAAGCAGCATTCCTGCTGCTTTTTTGTCTACGAAATCTCCCAAGGTGCCGTTTTCTATATTTTGACGCCCTAGCTCAGCTAGGTGGATGTCCGCACATATAGATCTATCTTCCTCTGATCCTAGGAGGCCTGATATTACTATATAAATATAGGAGTTCCTTTTCACGTAATGTAGGTTCAAAATAATAGAAGTTTTCGAACACTCCAGGAAATATGTTACTTAGATTATATAATATTTATATAGATTTTACAAGTAATAATGACTAAATTCTCTTGTTTTTTCTTTCTACTTTTATCCATTCTTCCTTTTTTCATTTCCAACGTTTTTGCACCTTGCACGCATCTTATTCCTGTCATATAATGTTGGTAGTTATGAGCTTATTTTTGACAACAGATTGGGAGGATACTCATGAAAAAAAACTGTATTGTAGCACAATCAGGTGGTCCTACTGCTGCGATCAACGCAAGCCTTGCCGGTGTCATTGACGCTGCGATCAAAAGCCGTTCCTTTGACACCATCTATGGTTCGATCAATGGGATACAGGGTGTATTACAGCATAAGATCATTGCATTAAATGATACCTTTGCAAAAAATGAAAGAGCCATCTCTACACTGATGACTTCTCCGGCCATGTATTTAGGTTCCTGCCGCTATAAACTGCCAGACTACACGGTAAATCCAGCGCAGTATGACTTTATCTTTGAAACCTTTGAGCAGATGAATATCCATGCGTTCTTTTACATTGGAGGAAATGATTCCATGGATACGGTGGACAAACTGAGTCAGTATGCAAAAAAGATCGGTTACGACATTTCCATCATCGGAATTCCAAAAACCATTGACAATGATCTGATGGAAACGGATCATACTCCGGGTTTTGGCTCTGCTGCCAAATTTGTTGCAACCTCTTTATTAGAGATTGCACACGATACCTATATATACGATGTGGAAAGTGTTACGATCGTTGAGATCATGGGACGGGATGCCGGATGGCTGACGGCTGCTTCTGCTCTGGCAAGAAATGATTATAACCATGCCCCTGATCTGATCTATTTACCGGAACGTGATTTTTCCACCTTCCAGTTTATCAACGATCTGAACCAGTTATTAAAAACAAATAAAAATGTAATCGTTGCAGTATCCGAAGGAATCCATGACAAAGATGGTCAATATATCAGTGCCACGCAGGCAGCTGCTGATGAATTTGGTCATGCTCAATTAAGTGGTACAGGAAAAGCATTGGAGCATTTAGTCAAATCTACAATCGGATGCAAGGTACGTTCCATTGAATTAAATGTATTACAGCGCAGTGCGATGCATATTTCCTCCCTGACCGATATCAACGAAGCCTTCTCATTGGGAAGCGAGGCAGTAAAAGCTGCAGAAATGGGACTTTCCTCTATTATGCTGACATTAAACCGCGAGCATAACCACCCATACACTATTTCCATTGGAAACGTTGCAGTCAGTGACGTTGCCAATGCAGCTAAAAGTGTACCACAAAACTGGATCAACGAGGCTGGCAATGATGTCACAGAAGAAATGATCACCTATCTTCGGCCGCTGATCGAGGGAGAGCCACATATCAACTTTAAAAATGGAATCCCAGATTATTTATCCATCAAGCATTTGATTTAATCTATATTTATTTTAGAAAGAGGATGTCTTCTAAACCGAAGCATCCTCTTTTTTATTATAGCTCTTTCTCTTACCGAGATAAAACAGCCTGTATTTTATTCGGTGTTCTTGAACGTCTCAATCTTATTTACTTTTTTACTGTAATATTTTTCTTCACCGTCCGGTTTCCGTATTCCGGAAAGGTTGCCGTGATCGTTACTGTTCCTGCTTTTACTCCTTTTACAACTCCGGCTCTGGAAACCGTAGCCAGCTTCGTATTACTGCTGCTCCAGCTTACCTGTTGCTTGGTCGTAGAAAGCTGTAAGGTAGATCCTACTTTCACACTGCTGCCTCCGCTGATCGCCAATTCTTTTCGGACCGTTACTTTTTTCTCAACCCGTTCATTGGTTGCAACATCGGTTGCCGTCACAACCAGGGTTCCCAGTGTTTTTGCTACATAATTGTATCCGGTCGAAGCAGAATTAACAGATCCTCCTCTGGTGACCTCCGTCCCATTATCGTCGTATACCACATATGTAAATTTGGCGGGTGCATTGGTCGTGTAAGAGAGCGTATCTCCGAGTGCCACATTTCCTCCTGCTGTATTTACATAGGACATATGGAAGGCACTTACCGCGATACTGATCGTTTTGCTCTCCTTGGTAAGCGTATGATTTAATTGAAGCGTTACCGTTCCAAGACTCGTTGGGATCACCTGGAAGGTACCATTTCCCCCGGAAGAAACACTGGCACTTCCCCCTACTACCGCACAATTTACCTGAAGATCATTGGCTGCGATCATCACTGGGTGCTTTAGGATCACACTGGTAGCAGAGACACTGGCATCCAGATGCTTGTATATTTTTACACGCACCTGACAACTTGCATCCTGATAATACACGGTAATTGCATGCTCTCCCTCTGGAAGTGCCGGAGAATAATCGGTTGTCCATCCCTGTACTGCAGCAGTGGAACCATCTTCGTAACTGGCCATCACCATCATCCCCGTCGTATTTAAATTTTCTCCTACAAAAGACGGAACACTGGGACTATTGGCACTGATCGAAATCAATTTTGGAGGAACCACAGTAATGATCATCGTTGCTTCAAAGCCATGGTAGGAAACGATTACGGTACGATCTCCTGTCGTGCGATCCTCTGGATTATAATTTGTGGTAAATTCCGTAATCGTCTCACTGTTTCCATCTTCATATAGCTGCACCACTTCCATTTCTGAACGATCCAGCTCCCGTCCTGCCATAACATTAGAACATGTTTTTGTCACCTTAATTCCAACTGCTGCTACCTTTCTGATGGAAACGGTTATCTTTTGTGTCAGTGTTATATCGTCCTCCACATACTGAAATGTCAGCTCCTTTTCCCCTTCATAATCGGAAATCACATAATCACTGATCCAGTCCTGCGTGACCCGTTCCTCTCCGTCCGAATAAACCACTTTCACCATAAAATTATTCCGGTTTAATTCCTGACCGGCATACACGATTGGATTTTCACATTCTACATTCATGGAAACCGGCTTATGACTTTTTTGTTTTGCAGAGATCACAGTGGAATATTCCGTTCCATTCACCGTATAGTAAAGCAATATCTTCACGGTTCCATCTGCTTCTTCTACACTTCCGATCCGGATGTCAGAAGCATCTACAAGCCCCGTAGAACCATCCTCGTAAGTAACAAGGATCTTTATTTTAGAAACATCCACACCATCTTCCTTGTATAAAACGCCCCCGGTATAGCTTGCATCCACTGCCTGGATAGAAAGCACACTGACTGGAATAAATACCGATGTGGTGCTGTTGCTCGCCGGATGCGTCACAACGACATTTAAAGTTCCCTTTTCTTTTGCTACAACATTAGAAAGCGTATACTCCTGTGGACTTAATGCCTTTGTAGATCCATCATTATAAACAGCCGTCACCGAAAAATCCGTATTCCCTACAGATTGTCCGACAGCCAACGGCCCGCCAAGATACATTGCCTGCAATGCTGTTACTTTCTTTTTCTCCGCTTTCACTTTTACCGAACACCGATACTCCTGATATTTGACAGCAACTGTATTCTCTCCCTCTTTGGCAAGTTGTGCCTGTTCTATGGCATACCCGGTTACTTTTTTCTTCTTTCCGCTTTTATACACTGCTTTTACAAGCAGATCCGATTTATCAATGGTATTTCCCACATAAGCAGCAGAACGCACAAATTGTGCCTGAATAGACTTTATTCCATCCTTTTTCACTGTAATCTTTTTCTTAACAGTCACTCCTCCTGATTTGGCAGTAAGTGTGATCTTTCCCGTCTTCTTTGCCTTTAATATTCCCTTTTTGGAAATGCTTGCCTTCTTTTTGTCTGACACCTTCCACTTCACAGAAGCAGCATTGGTTTTAAACTGATATTTTCCAGATACATACACCGTCTTCTTTCCAGATATCTTCAGTTTTTCCACCTTTACTGTCATGATCTCATCAATTTTTGTCCGTTTGTTTTTGGTCACATACCGAACCACATTAGCTTTTCCTTTTTTCCTTCCGGTTATCACACCATTAGATGATACACTAGCGACCTTCGGATTGCTGGAGCGATAGGTATATACCGTCTGATTCTTTGATTTTGCGATCAGACTCCGGTTATTCGCTCCGATCACTAGCACCTTCTCGATAGCTGTCTTTGCCTGCACCTGCATCACGGGGACACTTTTAGGAACGATTGTTCCAATCAGCATAAGTACAACCATTCCCATCGCAATGCCTCTCGTCACTCTCTTTTTTTCTATATTGCTGTTACACATTTTTCTTCCTCCTTTGCTTTATCCATTCTTTTGCTAATAAACTTCCGCCAAATAACACGACTACTATACAGGACGGAAACATCCATCCACCTTTCCGAATCTCCTTTTTCTTTTCCGGTATTACGATCGTTCGTTCCTCACTGGCTTCATTTCCTGCTGCATCTACCGCCTGAAGTCGTATCTCATATTCCCCTGGTGTTTTTACAGAACCAGCTGTTACTTCCTGCTCATTTACATAACAGGTAACCTCTACCGGGCTTTGGTCTGTCACTGCCTGTTCTTTCCATTCCTTTATGGATAGGATTGCCTCATTTTCCTCTGGCATCTGAAATGATATGACAGGCGGCGTCTTATCAATCTGAAAGGTCCGGGATTCCAAAAGATTTTTTGTCTCGTTGACTTGATCATAAACGGCAAGCTGATACTTTCCTTCTTCTGTCACAGTATCCTCTGCGATCATAGTGGTTCCTGTTGTCTGTAACCCCAGTTCTTTTTTTACTTTCCACTGCTGCTTGCTGCACTCCAACAACTGAATGGAAAGATCCACTTTTGACGATGGTGCAAGTACCCGTAAAGAAACGTCCTCTTTATAATATTCCTGATCCGTGACTCCCTCTATCGTGATCTCGTCCTGTTTCTGCTCCTGCCCGTTTGTCTCTATTTCAATATCTTGCACTTCCTGCACGGTTTCTTCTGTTGTTCTTTCCTCACTGCTTTTTTCTTTCTCCTTATCTTCCCTCTCTGTGGTAGAAGTAACCTCTGCATTTTCTGTCATTTGTGTAGTTGTCGCAACGTTTGTTGTCACTTCTGATGACACGGTAGAAGAATTCTTTCTCTTTTCTGAAGGAGTTTGTTTTGCTTTCTGCTCATAAAGGATACTTTCTTCTCCATTCCCATAAAGCTGCCTGTCACTTAATCCTTCCGCACGGGGATTTTTTCCTTCCAACATAACAATGATCAAAACAATCATACCGAACAGACACCTTAACCGCTTCCTGTTTTTCATGAAGACACCTCCTGTTTTTTTATTCTGTTTTGAATCCAGATCAGATCAATGGTTTTCCTACACTATAGGGTACAAAGAAAATAAGAGGTCCGATTTCAATTTAGAGAATAAAAAGTGAGATTAGATATTAATCAAATATAGATTCAAAACAGAGATTCCTTTTGGAAACAACATTATGGTAGCATGAAGAAAGTAATACTGTCCAACAACGATTTGTTGTATTTTTTGACAACCTGTGGTTGTCACTGTCGAAAAAACCTGTCTTTTGTCTCTTTGGAAAAGGCGCAGAAAACACAAGGTTTTTCCCGCTATTTTTGCTTTTTCCCACAAAAAAAGAACTGTCGAAACTTTCGACAGTTCTTCTGATTTCTCACTTTTAAGGAGATATCACTTAAATATTTAAAATACGTTTTACCTGTGCACACATATCCTTGGCATCTACTACAGTATCATGTAAAACCGGAGCCGTACGGATGTCTTCGATTGCCTGAGGTACTGCGACCTTTGACAAACGATTCAACTCATCCACCAGTTCAAAGTCCGTTTTTACGTCATAGGCAGGATCAATGGCATCCATTACACTTCTTGTAAACTTATATGGACTTGCGGTAGAAGCAATTACAGTAGGTGTCGTATCCTTCGTATTTGCAACATACTGCTCATACACATGAGCGGCTACCGCCGTATGGGTATCAATGATGTAATCATCCTGCTTGTAGATCTTAGCGATCACTTCAGCAGTCTCCTTCTCTGTTGCATAACCACCAACAAATTCAGAAAGTGCAGCTTTCATTTCCTCTGTGATCGTATACTTTCCTTCTCCCTTTAACTGCTCCATAAATGCGGCATTCTTTTTGGCATCATTTCCTGCAATCTTATAGATCAAACGCTCTAAGTTGCTGGAGATCAGAATATCCATAGATGGTGAAGTCGTCAAGATAAATTCACGGTTACGATCATAACAGCCTGTCTCAAAGAAATCAAATAATACTTTATTTTCATTGGAAGCACAGATAAATTTCTTGATTGGAAGTCCCATCTGCTTTGCATAATAAGAAGCCAGAATGTTACCAAAATTACCCGTTGGTACAACAACATTCATTTCTTCTCCTGCTTTTAAGGTTCCTTTTTTTACGAGCTGCGCATAAGCATATACATAATAGACGATCTGTGGCACCAGACGACCGATGTTGATGGAATTGGCAGAAGAAAACTGGTAGCCAGCCTCATCCATAACCTTTGCAAGCTCTTTGTCGTTAAACATATTCTTAACGCCCGTCTGTGCATCATCAAAGTTGCCATGGATTCCTACCACGTATGTGTTCTCGCCACGCTGTGTCACCATCTGCTTTTCCTGGATCGGACTTACACCTGATTTTGGATAAAATACAATGATCTTGGTTCCCGGAACATCCTGAAATCCTGCCAATGCCGCTTTACCGGTATCACCACTCGTTGCGGTTAAGATTACGATCTCGTTCTTTACATGATTCTTCTTCGCAGAAGTTGTCAGAAGGTATGGCAGGATAGAAAGTGCCATGTCCTTAAATGCGATCGTTGCTCCGTGGAATAACTCCAGAAAATGTGCCCCATCTGCCTCATGTAGTGCAGCAATCTCTGGAATATCAAATTTCTTATCGTAAGCACTGTTGATACAATGTTTTAACTCTTCCTCGGTAAAATCTGTGAGGAATTCTTTCATGACAACATAAGCAATCTCCTGATAGCTCATCTTTGTCAGATCCTCTAACGATACCTGTAAAGAAGGAATCTGCTCTGGTGCGTAAAGACCTCCATCATTGGCAAGCCCCTTTAAGATTGCTTCTGATGCGGTAACGCGTTCCTCATTGTTTCTCGTGCTTTTGTACATTAAATCCATATCAGTCACCCTTCATTTCATTCAAGTTTATGGCAAACCACCATGCTAATCGGCATTATTGTATCATACAATATAAAATAATTCAATTCCCGGATGCCGATTTACCATTCATATCCATAAAAAGAATGACCGCCACAGTCAAACAGATATTGAAGCTTTCCATCAAACCATTGTCTGGCTTCACTGTTTGCCGTTGCGCGATTTAAAAAAAATAAAGCTCCCTGACTTTCATCTTTTCCCGCCAGAACTGCGGCAACCGCCCGTTTTGTTGCTTTCGTAACCTGTACAGAATAAAATCTGCCATCCTCTGTCGGAGAAAACTGTGCGGTTCCTTCCTGCGTTTTCTGAAATACCACTTCTCTTACTGTATCCGGGAAATGCTCATCTGCCACCCGGTTTAACACAACATTTGCCACCATCTGTTTACTTTTGGTGGAACCTCCGGTTGCCTCTGCCTCCACGATCTGAAGCAAAATATCGTAATCTTCTTTGGAAAGCATAAGATTTCTGACCTGATCCAGTCTCTGTGTCTCTACCGCAGCCATTGCCGTTACAACCTCCTGCGTAGTGCTCTCTGCCTGCACCTGCTCTGTATTCCATGCTTCCTGACAGGAAAAGGTTCCCTCAGACATTGACACAAACACATGATCCTGCTCCTGCTCTTTCACAGGGTAAGTCAATATTGCCAGTATACACAAAAGACCAACCCCCATAAAAGCCAGAAGGTTTGATTCCTTCATCGAATTTTATTTCCCCCTATCTTGTCCCAAAACAAAAATCCGCCTTTCTTTTATGATATGCATCTGTTACAATATTTATACCAAAAAATTTTTATTTAAGAGGTTTTTATGGGAAAAACAGGAGTATTTAAAGCACGAAAAAAAGACCAGACCATATATTACCGAAGCTCTGTCACCTACAAGGGAAAACATATCAGCTTAGGGAGTTTTCCAACGGAAGAAGAAGCTTCTGCTGCCTACGAAGAAGCAGGCATGCTGCTTCGTTCCCAACTGTCTTTGGAGCAGACCTTTTCGCAATCCTTTCATCTGCCCTTTGCCAAAATAGTGAGCCTTATCAATTACCGGGATCACGGCATTTATCTTCGCAACCCCATCTACCTGCAGGAGAAATTTTTCTACTACTATCTGGATGAAAAAACACCCCTAAAGTTTGATATTGATGATCTGTTCTATTATTCTACCCACAAGATCCAGCGGCGCGGAGGATATCTTTTTGTATCAGACTATGGCATGCAGGTCAACATTTATTCCCGCTACGGCATTAAAAACTACAGTGTCTGTGGCAGAGATTACCGTCATGTAAATATGGATGAGTATGATTTTACCTATGCCAATCTCGAAGTGATCTGTGCGTATCACGGTGTCACCAGCATATTAAAAAATGGCAAACGCATCTATAAAAGCCAGATCCATTTAAATGGAAATTATCTGATCGGCTACTATGATACCGCAGAGGATGCTGCCATTGCTTATAACAAAGCCGTAGACATCGTCACAAAAAAAGGATGCAACCGTTCGTTTCCAAACAACTACATCCTCACTTATTCTGCTTCTGAATATGCCAAACGCTATCTTGAAATTAAGATACGCGACCGTATCCTCACGTGGCAGCCTTCGTAATAGAAGCATTCTCATCACACCACTTCAACATATCGTGAATCAGCTCACGGCTCGTATAATGATGCTGCTCTAACAGGTCTTCCTCACTAAACCGTTCTGTCTGACAGGAAATCATAAGATTGCGAAGACTCATGATTACCTTCTGCTTCGTATGGTCATCAAAGCAACAGAAGATTGTCTGTGTCCGATCCGGCAGTGCCATCATAATTGATTCCACCATCTCCGCGACCAGACTGCACTCCTGGTAACGGCTCAATAAATAAAACACCTTGTCACGTTCTTCTTTCGGAATACCTGCATGCCTTGCAATAATACCGCGATAACGCAAAAGCGTATCTTTATATCCGACATGATAACGGTATATTCCATATTCATCAAACGCTTCCATACAGATGTCCATATAATACTTCTTCTTATACTGTGGAAGTCCATCAAACAATGCTTCCATCTCAAGCGTCCCTAAATGTTCTTTATCCCAGTATACCATGGAAAATACCCAGTACACCACGATCGCCAGCTTATAATCATCTACCACATTGCTGTCATTGGCGAATTTAAACAGCATTTTCACCTTCGTGGCAAGATATTTATAATCTTCTTCGGTAAGCGCGAGATCGCTCAACACTACAACGGAGGACACTCGTTTCATTAGTCTTTTTTGAATTTCATCTAATGACAGATGTTCACTGGAAAAGCTCATCTAAATTCCTCCTTTCCAATAAAAAAAGTAGCAAATATAACCAAATTTCTATGATTATTTTACTACTTTTTGTCTCACTTGTCAAAAAATAAATCAGGCCGGACGATAAGCCGGGTTATGTCGTGAATGATCATCTATCTAGGCTGCCTGTTACCAGACAGCTCAAGCGACCTACCTTGAAACATGACGGGCCGCCACATTGTTTCGTTTTGGTCTTGCTTCGAGTGGGGTTTACATCCGCCCATCCTGTTACCAGAATGGCGGTGAGCTCTTACCTCGCCGTTTCACCCTTACCAGCAGACGCTGGCGGTTCTTTTCTGTTGCACTAGCCTGGGAGTTACCTCCACCGGACGTTATCCGGCACCCTGCCCTATGAAGCCCGGACTTTCCTCACCTGCCACCTTGCGGTTTGACAGCCGCGATCATTTATCCGGCCTGATTTTATTCTATTACCAATTAAACATTAAAACAACTTCCACCGATAAACTCCCGGATAATGGAGTTGTTTGGCAGATTATGACTTCCTACCGACAGGAAGTAATCAAAGAATTTCAGCAAACGTTTCGCCTCCTGATATTCCGGACAATCCTTTGGAATTGCAAATAACAACGGTTCTGCATAACTTTTTAATACCGCAAGCTCGTAGATCAGTGCGGAATTAAACATGGCATCTGCATTCTCCTGATAAGGGAAAATATTTTCTTCTTCTCCCCGGCGTACAGAGTGCCACATGGCAATGGTATCCTTTGCTGAAGTTCCCCGATGCTTGGCATCCCGGACGATCCGCCGGATCAGACGTCCGTCTGTGGTTGGAATCCGGTTATGCTCATCAATATTTAGCTGTGTCAGTGCACTGATATAGATCTTGAATTTTTCATCATCCGACAATGCCTCTGACATACGTGGATTCAACCCATGAATTCCTTCGATCACAAGTACATCATCCGGTCCCAGCTTCTTGGTCTCTCCCTTGTATTCCCGTTTTCCGGTTTTAAAATTGAAGCTTGGCATTTTTACCGTATTGCCCTTAACAAGATTACTCATATCCTCGTTAAACTGCGCTACGTCCATTGCATCGATACATTCAAAATTATAATCGCCATTTTCATCTCTCGGTGTGAATTCACGATTTACAAAGTAATTATCCATCGCGATCGGATGCGGATTCAATCCGTTGGCACGAAGCTGGATCGACAAACGATGAGAAAATGTTGTCTTTCCGGAAGAAGAAGGGCCTGCGATCAATACTACCTTTTTCTTCTTCGATGCAATCTCATTGGCCATATTACCAATATTTTTTTCCATCAATGCTTCCTGCACCAGGATCATTTCATTCATTCCACCGTTTACGATCAGATCATTTAATGCACCGACCGTACCGACATGAAGCATATCTCCCCACTGCTCTGCCTGCTTCAATACAGAAAACAGCTTTGGCTGTGGACGAAAGACCGGAATTTCATTATTATGTTTGCGCCCCGGCAAAACAAGCATAAATCCATTCTCATAAGGAACCAGATCAAAATATTTAATATAGCCTGTCGATGGCACCATGTAACCATAATAGTAATCTACATAATCATTCAAATAATAAAGATTCGTCTTGGAAACACGGCGGTACCGGAACAGCTCTGCCTTATCTGTCATATGGCGTTCCTCGAAAATACGAACTGCCTCACTGGTTTCCACATTCTTTTTCCGAATGACAATATCTTCTTCTACCAACCGTTTCATTTCTTTCTTCGTCGCCTCTATCAGCTCCTTGGAAAGAGTAACCTGCGGATCATTAATCTCACAGTAAAGTGCCTGATTGATGGAATAATTGATACTTAAATTAACCGGAAGTTCTTTTTTCGTCACATTCTGCAAAGAGGCAAGCATCAGCAAGATCGCACTTCGGCGGTATGTTTGATTTCCAATCTTATCTGCAGTAGTGACAAACTCTACTATACTATCATCCGGTGCCTGCTTTGTCAACTCGGCTAATTTCCCATCTATGTACGCCAACACAATTTCCGCCCCATACCATGACTGACATTCCTTTGCCACATCTAAGAGTGTCATCGGCACCTGCATTTCAAATTCTTTCATTTCCTGTTTGATGCGAATTTTCATACTGCTACCTCCATTCTTCCTAAACAAACTGATACGGCGCTTTTTCCTCACACGCAACCAGTGTTACTCCGTTCAATTTTTTCTCTAAATATTGTTTCATAAAATCTGTAAAAATGTGTTCCAGTCCATAATGCGTCGCATCGATCAGGATCAGTCCGTCCTCTTTCGCATCCAACCCTTCATGATGTCCCAGATCACCAGTCACAAGTACCTGTGCTTCCTTTTGTTTGGCATCCGCTATCATGCTTTTTCCAGACCCCGGGCAGATTGCAATCCGTTCCACTCTCTGCTCCAGTGCGCCATATACCATAACTGCCGGAAGTGAAAACTGTTTTTTTATTTCTTCTGCCAGCTCATAAACGGTGCATTGCTGTGGAAGTTTTCCCACTCTTCCAATGCCTTCCTCCATTTGATCCTCCTGCCACGTCACCTCTAATGGCTCCCTGTGGGATAACTGCAGCCGATCCGCTGCTAAATCTGCCATGGAACCCATAATATCGAAATTCGTATGCATCGCAAAACAGGAAATGTTATTGGCGAACAATGTCATAATCTTTCTTCCCACCAGAGTATCCATATTAACCGTCTTGATGGAACCAAAAATCATCGGATGATGTGTGATCAAAAGATCCACCTGCTCTGCCGCTGCCTGTTCAATCACTTCCATGGAAGCATCTAAAGCCAGCATGATCTTTTGTACATCCTGCTCCTTTGATCCCACCAGCAAACCTACATTATCCCAGTCAAGTGCATATTTTTTCGGACTTAACTGTTCCAAATATAGCATAATATCACTGCACTTCATCTTTTGCTCCTTCCTTCCCACGAAAGCTGTCTTGTTAGTCTATGTACGTTTCGTTATAATAGAACAATGCCTCTTTCAATTGTTTCTCTTCCTTTTTTAACTGCCTGATCCGTTCTGCCGTTTTTTCAGGGATACTTTTCTTCTGCTCTGTCAGCTTATCCAAAAGATTTATCGTCTTATCAAGCTTTTCTTTTAAATATACGCAAAGGAGCGCATCTTTATTGAGCAAAAGCAATTTTCCATACTGCTCATACACTTCCTTTTCATAACATTCTTCACCGGGAACTGCCTTTATCACAGTATAATATTTTCCCTCTTCCTGCAAAAAACGCTCTGCCACAATCTGATAATGCATTGCATGAAGCTTTCTCCGTACCTTGAAAATCTCTGACTGCGGCTGTAAGATCAATTCCTTTGTTCCACAAAAACCAGGAGCAGCCGCATCAAGTATAGAACACATCAAAGCTCCGCCCATACCTGCAATTATGATCGTATCTACTTCATCCGGAGATAACTTTTGCAGTCCATCACTCCGTCTCGTTTCAATCTGTTCTTCCAGACCATATGCATGAATGTGCGCTATGGCACGCGAAAGAGGTCCTTCCCCAATATCCATTGCGATTGCATGAGGAATCCATCCATTTAAGGTAAGATAAATAGGAATAAAGGCATGATCGGTTCCCACATCTGCCAAACGATTTCCTTTCGTCACCAGCTCGGAAATTGCTTTCATACGCATTGATAGTTCCATTTTTTTCTCCTTGCTTTTAGTTATCGAGGAAATCCTTCAACTTGATCTTTCGACTTGGATGTCTCAGTTTGCGGATTGCCTTTGCTTCAATCTGACGAATACGCTCTCTTGTTACATTAAATTCTTTTCCGACCTCTTCCAATGTGCGGGCACGATTATCTTCCAGACCAAAACGTAGTCTTAACACCTTCTGCTCGCGCTCTGTCAGTGTAGAAAGTACCTCATCAAGCTGCTCTCGAAGCAAGGTAAATGCAGCAGCGTCCGCTGGTACAGGAACATTCTCATCCTGAATAAAATCACCCAGATGGCTGTCTTCCTCCTCACCAATTGGAGTCTCTAACGAAACCGGTTCCTGTGAAATCTTCTGAATTTCTCTGACACGCTCGACCGGAATCTTCATTTCTCTTGCAATTTCTTCCGGTGTTGCTTCCCGGCCTAATTCCTGTAATAACTGTCGTGACACACGAATCAGCTTATTGATCGTTTCTACCATGTGAACCGGAATACGAATAGTTCTTGCCTGATCTGCAATCGCACGGGTGATTGCCTGACGGATCCACCATGTTGCATACGTACTAAACTTATATCCCTTGCGGTAATCAAATTTCTCTACCGCCTTGATCAGACCTAAATTTCCTTCCTGGATCAAATCTAAGAACAACATACCACGTCCAACATATCGTTTCGCAATGCTGACTACCAGACGCAAATTGGCTTCCGCTAATTTTTTCTTTGCCCGCTCGTCACCATTTTCCATTGCCTTGGCAAGCTCAATTTCTTCCTCTGCACTTAACAAAGGGACTTTACCAATTTCCTTCAGGTACATACGTACCGGATCTTCAATGCTGATTCCATCTGGTACAGAAAGATCGATACTCTCTACATTTGTATCATCATCGGAATCCAAAAGCAGATCATCATCTTTATCTAATACTGTAATATTTTCTTTTTCAAACCGGTCAAACAATTCCAACTGCATCGCAGAAGTGTATACCAGACCGCTGAGCGAATGATTTACAAAATCACGGTCCACAACACCGCCCTTTTTCTTTGCCTTATCCACCATTTCACTCAAGCGAACCAAAAAGGTAGTCTGGTTATCTTCACTTAAACCTTGTGCATCTGTCTTTTCATCGATTGGTGCATCAAATTCAAATTTGTTATCCACAAAATCATCGTCAATCAATTCATCATCCAGATCCTCATCAGAAAATTCCTGTTCTGTTTTCTCAACTGCCTTTTCCTCTAAAGCAGTCTCCTTCGCAGTCTTCTTCTCCTCTTTTTCCTTTGTGGATTTTTTAGTTGTTTTCTTTGGCTTTGTTTCTTTCTCTGTTTTATCCGCTTTTTCTGAAGACTTTGTTGTTGCCTTTTTGGTTGTTTTTTTCTTTGTCTGTGTTGTCTCTTCTTTCATTACTTCTGCCTCTTTTACTGCCTTTTTCTTTGTTGCCACTTTTTTCTCCTTACCTTCTTCTTTTTTATGATTCTCTGCCATATCGGGACTCCTTTCACTTACCTTTTCGCTTCGGTATGCTTGTATTTTAACCATTGTCAAGGGTAATATACAAATTTTCCAGAGCTTGTGTCTCCTTCATTAATTCCATAAATCTTTGACTTTGTTCTTTCTTAGGAATCGACTGCTGCGCCACCTCTTTCATTTGCCGGTCAATACTTTCCTGCTTAAATCGCCTTACAGTCTCTGTGATCGCATTTTGTGCAAATTGTCTGCGCATCGCTTCATCTTCCTGCTCGCTTCCTTCATACTGTACTTCCTCATTTAAGATTGCACTGATCTTAGAATGCAGAGACAGATCAGGAAAAGAATCAATAACCTCCGCCGGATTTACTGTATTTGTCTGCTGATATTGTTTTTCAAACTGCTCTGCAATCTGCCTTGTCAAACCTTCACTAAATTCCTGAACCGTAATATGCTCGCGGATTTTTTCCCATAATGCAGGATAATTTGCAACCCAGGTGAGTAACAGCTTCTCCTGTAAAATAGGAGCCTCTTTCTCTTCCTTTACAATTCTTTGATGTTTTTTCTTACTTTCATCTTCTAAATCCTTGAAACGTTGCTCCTCAAATGTCTGCTCTCCAATCTCATTCACCTGCTGTAACAAGGATCGTTCCTGAAAATGATACTGCTCTGCAACCGCAGTCACATAATTCTCCCGTTCCAGCTTGTCCTTTATATAAGAAAGACGTTTTGCCGCTTCACGCCCAAAGTTCGTTTTATCCTCCGGATCGTTCAGATGAAACTGCCCCGCCAGCACCTGTATCTCATACATCACACTGCTGATTGAATTAGCAATTCGTTTTTCATATTCCTCTGCACCAAGATTTTTAATAAACTCGTCCGGATCCTTATATGGCTCCATAGAAATCACGCGGGCAGAAAGATCTGCATTTCTGCATATTTCAATTGCTCTAAGTGCTGCTTTTTGCCCTGCAGCATCACTGTCATACGCTAAAAAAACACGGTTACGGTAACGCTTCAAGAGCCTTGCCTGATCAATCGTATAGGCAGTTCCAAGAGAAGCCACTGCATTATCAAACCCTGCCTGATGGAGTGAAATCACATCCATATAACCTTCACAAAGCAGGAATCCATCCCGTTTGGATCTGCGTGCAAAATGAAGTCCATAAAGGTTTTTCTTCTTTTCAAACAAAAGCGTCTCTCTTGAATTTAGATACTTCGGTTCGCCATCACCCATCACGCGTCCGCCAAAACCAATGACTTTACCATTCATGTCTACAATTGGAAACATAACACGGTTCCAAAACTTGTCGTGCGCTCCCTGACTATCCACTTCTACCAAGCCGGAATCTTTCAATACTTCGTCCTGATACCCTTTTTGCTTCAAAAACCGATATAGATCATCCCGGTAAATATCTGCAAATCCCAGACCAAACTTCAAAATAGTCTCATCTGTAATCTGCCGTGACTTGAAGTACTCATAGCCTCTTTTCCCGTGTTCATGATGCAAAAGCTTGAAAAAATAGTTAGCAGCGTCCTTATTCATTTCCCGCAGCGTTGCACGATAATCTGCCATTGCCTGCTGCTCGCTCGTCTGTTCCTCCTTTGGCAGTTCCATTCCTGCCTGTTCTGCCAAATGCTCTACCACCTCTGGAAATGTATAATTTTCATATTCCATCAAAAAGGTAAATACGCTACCACCTTTGCCGCATCCAAAACAATAAAACATCTGCTTCTCGTCACTAACAGAAAAGGACGCCGTTTTTTCTCCATGAAAAGGACATAATCCGAAATAGGAATTTCCCTTCTTTTTTAAATGAACATAATTACCTATAACATCCACAATATTCGTCCGGTTCCTTACTTCCTCGATCACTTCATCCGAATAATACAAAGGGATCCTCCTTTCCTGTTATGTACTATAACTTCACCAGTAAATCATCTTACAGATTTATTCTATAATTAAAAACTGTTCCATCCGATTGGAACATAAATCTCACTAAAACAATGTATCGCATAACGATCCGACATTCCAGCGATGTAATCACATACAACCTGTTCTTTATCTTCCTTTTTCTCCTCAATCATCTGCACATATTCTTCCGGAAGCAATGCAATTTGATCCATATAAGCTTCAAACAACGCAGTAATCAGTTTACGTGCTTTGCTTTCCTCTGACTTTGCCTTTGGATTTGTATATACCTGTTCAAACATAAACGAACGCAGACCACTTAAAGCCTCTTGAATCTCTCCTGACATTTTTATCTCATACTCTTTTTCACTGCTGCGAATAATATCATGAATCATTGTATTGATCCGTTCTCTCACTGAATGCCCCAAAATCTGAGTATACTTCTCGGGAATCTGTTTTTCTGATAAAATGCCCGCACGTATCGCATCATCAATATCGTGATTTACATAGGCAATTTTATCTGCATACCGAACAATTTTCCCTTCCAAAGTAAATGGCATATAACGGGTACGATGGTTTTTTATCCCATCTCTTACTTCTTTGGTAAGGTTTAATCCCCGGCCTTTATTCTCTAATTTCTCTACCACTCTCAAGCTCTGCATGTTATGTTCAAATCCATGGGAAGACAATTCATTTAATGTTCTCTCTCCAGAATGCCCAAACGGAGTATGACCTAGATCATGTCCCAATGCGATTGCTTCCGTAAGATCCTCATTTAAGCGAAGTGCTCTTGCAATCGTCCTGGCATTCTGCGCCACCTCAAGAGTATGCGTTAAACGAGTACGATAATGATCCCCATACGGATCTAAAAACACTTGCGTTTTATGTTTTAACCGTCGAAACGACTTACAATGCAAAATTCGATCTCTGTCTCTTTGATACACCGTACGGATATCACACTGTGCTTCCTCACGCTCACGTCCCAAAGAATTACAGCTCAAGGAAGCATGCGAAGACAAGTATTCTTTTTCCCAACATTCCTGCTGTTCTCTGATCGTCATACCATCACCGCCTTAATGATCCATTTTTCAACCACAAACTGGCTCACATTCCTAATATTCTACAGTTTTCTTAAAAACCCTTTTTTCAGCTGTAAGAAACCCTTTTCCAAACCACAAAAAAGAACAGCCCCCAATAAGAGGGACTGTTCCTTGAATATTCCATAAAATTGATGATAATATCAACCCTTAACCGCACCAACGGCAATACCCTGAATAATATTCTTAGATAATGCAATATATACGATTACAACAGGAATGATTGCTAAGAAAATCATCATGTAAATCTGACCTAAGTCAAACTTTAAGAAGTCAGCACTACGTAACTGTGCAATCAGAATAGGTAATGTCTTCATCTGAGTTTTGCTAAGCAAAAGGTTCGGAGTGAAGTAGTTATTCCATGCGGTTACAAATGTAAAGATTGCCTGTACAGCAATCGCTGGTTTCAAAATTGGAACAATGATTGAGTTGAATGTTCTAAATTCTGCTGCACCATCAATACGGGCTGCTTCCACAATTTCAAGTGGTAAAGAACTCTCCATGTACTGCTTCATAAAGAAGAATACAGTAGGAGCCGCAATAGAAGGAACAATCAACGGAATATAGTTATCAGTCAAGTGTAACTGATTCATGAATTTAACGAAACCTAATGCAGTTACCTGAGTAGGAATCATCATAATTGCTAAGATAAATGTAAATACAACTTTTCTACCTTTGAAATTATATGCATGGATTGCATATGCAGTCAATGCAGAGAAATATGTTGATAAAATACAAGAGCCACCGGAAATGATCAAGCTGTTAATCATACCACGCACTACAGGTAAGTTACCATTAGAAAGCAAATGTTTAAAGTTTGCTAAAAACCATGAACCCGGAACTAATGAAAAACCTTTCTGGATATCACTATGAGCACGGGTTGCGTTAATAATCAAAATATAAAATGCAAATAAGCAAATGATTGTAAGAATAATCAGAACGATATAACGGACTGTTTTCTTCGCAGCCATATGCTGAGATAAACTTCTCTCTTTCTTTTTAGCCATGAAAAATGTCCCTCCTTCTAATACTCTTCTGGTGTTACAGTTACTCTGTAAATGATCAAACTTATAACAGTAGTAAGTACAAACAGCATAACAGAAAGTGCACCAGCCATACCATAGTTCTTACTATACAGATGCTTATTCAAATACATGATCAAAGTCATTGTTGTACGGTTCGGATTACCTTCACCATTTGTTAAGATCTGTGGAATATCGAACATCTGAATACCACCGACTAATGATGTTAATAATACATATACAAAAATCGGTTTTAACAATGGCATTGTAATTCTAAAGAATACCTGTGAACTACTTGCGCCATCCACTTCAGCTGCCTCAAATAATGATGTATCAATACCCATAATACCAGCCATTAAAAGGATGGTTGTATTACCAAACCACATCAAGAAGTTCATAGTACCGATCAAAGCAGCAGCACTCTTTGTGTGATCTAAGAATACATACGGTTTATCAATAACACCCATTGCCTGAAGTAATTCATTTACTGGACCGATGTTAGAGAAAATTGTAAAGAATAACATTGCCATAGCAGAAGCCATGATCAAGTTTGGCATGTAAATAACGGTTTTAAAGAAACCTTCTGCCTTTAATTTACAACTTGTATCAGCAAACCATACAGCCAATAATAAAGATACCAAAATCTGTGGAATAAAACCTACAATCCACAATAACAAGGTATTACCTGTATATTTTAACAGGTCACCTGTCTGAATCAAATTGATATAATTGTCAAGTCCTACAAAGTTGGGGCCAATCTGAGTCAATCCAGCTAAGTAGTTCTCAAAGAAACTATTATAGATAGTTGAGAACAATGGAATAATCTGGAATGCAAAATAAACAAGAAAGAAAGGAATCAAAAAGATGTATCCCCATTTTGTATAACTTACAACCTTCGATTTTTTGCTACGAGCTGCAGCCATACTTTTCACCTCACGTAATCAGCTAAAAATAGCCTCATAATAATTAAAGATGAGTAAACTACTCATCTTTATAAAATTAGTTAAAAAACATGCCTGCCTAATCAGACAGGCATGTAAAAATCAAGAATCACTCTAATAGCGAATCCTATTTAGGAGCATTTAAGTCTGGGTATTTCTCAACCGCAGCTTTGTAGAATGCTTTCTCAGCGTCATCCTTAGATACGTTACCAGTGAAGTAATCCTTCATAGCGCCCTGGAATGACTCGTTTAATCCCTGATCATAAGGTCCCATGTTAGAGATATTGATCTTCTTAGCAGCTTCAGCGAATAAAGCGATGTGGTTCTGTCCACCTAAGAAGTCTGACTTGTAATCAGATGCAGCTAAAGCTTCCATAGCCTCAACGTTGTTTGTGTAATCCTGAGTATCCTCAGTGATCTTTGTTGCAACGCTAGCATCACAAGTTAAAACTTTCATGATATCGCAAACTAAAGACTTGTTGTCAGTACCAGCAGCTGCTCAAATCCAGCTACCACCCCAGTAGTAAGCAGCAGGACCTTCACATACAGCCCAGTCACCAAAGATACCGTTACCAACTTTTTCTTCACCCTTCTGGTCATCTAAAGAGTTACCAAGCAGAGTAAAGTTGATTCCCCATGTAGAATAGAAGAAACCAAATACCTTACCTTTAGATCCCTGGTCAGCAGCCCAGTTGTCATCCCATAAAGATGTACCATGGTTGTAACCTTTGTCTGTGTAAGTCTTAGTCTGGTCAACCCACTGCCAAATAGCATCGTCGATCTGGATTGTCTTGTTCTCATCAACCCATTTCTTAGAAACGTTGTTAGAGAATGTACGATAAGAATCATCGTAACCAGATAACATGTAGTATCCCTTGTCCTTAGCCTGAGCAGCAACTGCATCAAATTTATCCCAGTCAGCTAAGCTCTTCTGAACTTCATCAGGATCGTCTGTTCCTAAAACGTCTTTAGCAATAGAACGTCTGTAAGCGAAAAGACCAGGAGTTGCCTGCCATGAAACACCACGTAATGTACCATCTTCAGCAGTACATACAGTCTTAGTGTAATCATACATACCAGAAAGGTCATCATCAGTTAAGCCAAGAGCCTTAACATCTAATGTGTAATCAGAGTTAACATACTTTAATGCGTAGTCAGCCTCGATTAAGAACATATCAACCTTATCATCAGCAGATGCATCAGCATTCTTAGGAAGAACTTCGTCTAACTTGTTCTGATAAGCATTATCATCTGAAGGAGTGATAACCCAGTTAACAGTGAACTCACCTAAGTCGTTCTTTAAAGTACCTGTAGAGGTATCCTTACCCTCAGTATATCCTGGGTAGTAAGCTTTAAAACGGCTCTGGAACTCTTCATTCCAGCAGTAGATGTTTAATACAGTACCATCATCAGTTGCGTTGATCTCTGCAGTCTTAGCAGAAGAGCTGCTCTTGTCTGATGAACCACCATTTGAAGATGCAGAATCTTTGCTTCCGCAACCCCACATTGTCAGTGACATCGCGAGCACTAAACCAAGTGCTACAATACTTTTGATTTTTTTCACAAAAAACCCTCCTTTAAAAATGTTGTTTTTCGGGGTTCAGTTTTGTGAACACACATTATTAAGTTATGTATCCTAAAAAACAGAACCTCCTTTACATTGGTTGAACCTTTGATCTATATTCCCATTACCTTTATCGCAACAGGAATTAAAGCTGTGATATACAGCATAGGTCCCATATTTATTACAAGACTTATTATAGGACATATTGAACAACATTGCAAGCATTTTTTATTTTTTCTTTATCTTTTTTGTACATTATTCCCGTTTCCTGTCTTGTAATTTCTCTCCAGACAAAATATATGGTTAGTTTTCCTCAAAAAACTGTTTTGAAATCAACCATCTGTTATCAAATTGTTACAAGAGTATAAAAAAACTGTTTTTCTCATTCCATTCTTTTTATAGTATATTTAACAACAGCTTCTATCGTTCGGAAATAATTATTGTCAATTTTGCTTGAAACGAAAAAAAGATTGACCAAAGTCAATCTTTTTAGCAGGGGATGAGAGAATCGAACTCCCACCAAAGGTTTTGGAGACCCCTATCATACCATTTGACCAATCCCCTATATTATTTTGCACTTTCAAAACTACATACAGTCAAGACTTTTTTACGCTTTTCTTTCACTTACTTTTGAAGACAAGCCCTCGACCTATTAGTATGATTCAGCTCCATGCGTTACCGCACTTCCACCTATCACCTATCTACCTTGTCGTCTTCAAGGGGTCTTACTGACTTATTGTCATGGGAAATCTTATCTTGAAG
>JBNMLP010000013.1:0-88445 GCA_050874905.1 Lachnospiraceae bacterium | reverse complement strand
TTTCACCCCTGCCACTTTGGCACCACGATCCATTTCATGATGCAGATATGACTTTGTGATCTGAAAGATTCGTTCGTTTTCGCCAATGTCATACAACATTCGAATATAGTTCTGCATTTCCTCACAAAGAAACTTTGGCATCTTGATCGTGCGGTTACTTTTAACCGTTTTGGGAGATGTAATAACATCACGCCCTTTTAAACGCTGATATGATTTTTTGATCGTCACTGTCTGTCTTTCGAAATCAAAATCCGCCGGCGTCAGTGCTAGAAGTTCTCCCATCCGAACACCACACCAATACAACATTTCAAATGCATAGTATGACCTCGGCTTGTCCATCATAGCATCCGCAAACTTCAGATATTCTTCCTTCATCCAAAAGAGCATTTCTTTATGTTCTTCACACCCCATCGTACCGGCTTTCTGTGCCGGATTACTCGGTAAGTGATAGAATCGCACCGCATGATTAAATATCGCACTAAGCTGGCTGTGGATCGTCTTTAAGTACGTGGGTGAATAGACTTCCCCATTCTCTCCCTGATATCCCAAAAGTTTACTCTGCCAGGCAATCACATCCTTCGGCTCTATCTCCGCAATCTTGCGGTTGCCAAAATACGGCAGTATCTTCGTCTGTATAATATGGCTCTTAGATTCCCATGTGTTTTCCTTTACCCGTTTCTTTTTGTCCGCTTCATAGATTTCAAAAAAACTGGCAAATGTCATATCAAGCTTTGATTCGCTTTTCAACATCACCTCCCGTTCCCACTGTTGCGCCTCCCGCTTCGTCTTAAAACCTCTTTTCTGCGTCTGCTTCCGTTCGCCCTGCCAGTTGGTATAACGATAGATCACACGCCATTTATCACCGTCTTTATACACAGCCATAGCATCATCTCCTTTCCGGCTGCACTCTCTGCATATGACAGTCATCCTTCGCTGCCATAACAAAGTTTCTTGCGAAAGAAATTCGTGTTCACTCTTCCAGATACTGTCAGATAGCCAAGCTCCTGCATTTCTGCATTCAACTCTCTGACCACCTTATACGCATAGGATTTGGACACTTTCAATTCCTCTGCTACTTCATCCACCGTCATAAAGCTCTTTTCCATAAGCCCCACCTCCTCTCCTGTAATGACAAGCACCAATGCACTAACTTGATTTGTTTAAGTTGTTGTTTGACATAATACTAAACATTTTAATTTAAGTCAAGTGGTTTTCGGAAAAATATTAACTTTTTTTGTTTAGTTTTCTCTTGCTATCCTATTTCCCTCATGCTATACTCTACCTAAACAAAAATGTTTATCATTGCATTTATAACCACAAAATGGCAACGAACAAGAAAATGGAGGAAATAAACATGGCAATCGGACAAAGGATCAAATTTTTCCGAAATCGAAAAGGCTTCACACAAAAGCAACTTGGCGAAATGCTCGGTTTTCACGGCAAATCATCCGATGTGCGCATGGCACAGTACGAATCGGAAGCACGCATTCCAAAACAGGAACTGATAAAAGAAATGGCTGACAAGCTGGAAGTTGACACAAAAGCATTAACTGTACCAAACATTGACAACTATTTGGGACTCATGCACACATTCTTCGCATTAGAAGATATGTATGGTCTGACCATTGAAGATAATGATGGCAAGAGCTGCTTTCGCTTTGATCCGGCAATAACAGAACCTCACTCAGTGCTTAATGACTACCTCAAAACATGGCTCCGAGAAAAAGTCAAACTGGAGCATGGTGAGATCACCAAAGAGCAATACGATGAGTGGAGGTATAAGTATCCGGCGTTGGAAACTCTGCAGAAGAAGTAAAATTTTTCCTATGTTACCAAAAAAAGCATCGTGACAAATAAGCTTTAATTTGATAAAATTAATTTGCACATTGATATAACTATGCTAATAATCATTATTATCTTATTCACGAAAGCAGGACTTCCTGTTGATTATATTTCACTCCTGTTTACCTCGATTCAAACTTGGGTTGTTGTGAAAGGAGATATCAAAATGACGAATTTGTTTGATTGGATTGTGAGCGGTGCATGCGGAGTGGATTCTTCAACTAATCGGCATTTAAAGTGAACAAGGTAAAAATGATTTGGGCATCGCTTGGAGGTTCGAATCCTCCCCGCTCCGTTTAGGACTTTCTTAACATGAAAGTCCTCTTTTTATTTATCTCATCTACTAAACCACAGCAAAAAAACCTTACCGACTTCAGTCCTCACAACTGAAAATCAGTAAGGTTTTTATATGCAATAAAATAATTTACTCAATGAATAACGGAAAAAATGTTGCCAAATCGTTGCCATGTTCTAAACAAATTTGTTTGGAACAAGCATAAATTCTAGCTTCATTTCGCCGTATAAATTATTCAAATTCTATCGTTCCTGGCGGTTTACTCGTCAGATCATAGAAGCATCGGTTCACTCCTCTGACCTCATTGATAATACGGTTCATCACCGTCTGTAATACCTCCCACGGAATCTGTGCGCTCTCTGCTGTCATGAAATCGATCGTCTTCACTGCGCGTAATGCGACGGCATAGTCATAGGTTCTCTCATCCCCCATAACACCAACGCTTCGCATATTGGTAAGTGCTGCAAAATACTGATTTGGCATCCATGGTGCTTCCTCCCCATGTTCTTCCTTATATTTCTTTGCAGCAGCATCGACTTCACTTCTGTAAATATAATCTGCATCCTGTACGATACGCACTTTTTCTGCACTGACTTCTCCGATGATACGGATTCCAAGTCCTGGTCCTGGAAATGGCTGACGGAACACAAGATATTCCGGCAATCCGAGCTCTAATCCTACTTTTCGCACCTCATCTTTGAACAGGTTGCGCAATGGCTCGATCAGGTCTTTAAAGTCTACCTTCTCCGGCAGTCCGCCCACGTTATGATGGGACTTGATGACAGCGGATTCTCCGCCCAGTCCGGATTCCACGACATCCGGATAAATGGTTCCCTGTGCAAGGAAATCTACTGCTCCGATCTTTTTCGCTTCTTCTTCAAATACACGAATAAATTCTTCTCCGATGATCTTACGTTTGGCTTCCGGCTCGGTTGCTCCCTTTAATTTGGCATAGTAACGTTCCTGTGCATTTACCCGGATAAAGTTTACATCAAAATCACCTTCCGGTCCGAAGACGCCTTCTACTTCATCGCCTTCATTTTTACGCAACAGTCCGTGATCTACAAAAACGCAGGTCAACTGTTTACCAATAGCTTTTGCCAGAAGTGCTGCCAGTACAGAACTATCCACACCGCCGGATAATGCCAGCAATACTTTTCCATCTCCAACCTTTTCCCGGATGGCTTTGATCTGTTCCTCCACAAAGGAATCCATTCTCCAGTCCCCGGCACATCCACACACACCACGGACAAAATTTTTGAGCATCTTGCTTCCCTCTACGGTATGCAATACCTCCGGATGGAACTGGATCGCATACAGATTCTTCTCCCGGTTCTCGGCTGCTGCCACCGGACAATCTGCCGTATGCGCACAAATAGAAAATCCCGGCGCTGTTTCTTTAATATAATCAAAGTGGCTCATCCAGCAGACGGTCTCTTTACTCACCTGGGCAAATAATGGCGAGGTTGGATCTACGACCACATCTGTTTTTCCATACTCTCTGACCGGTGCTTTCTCAACCGTACCGCCCAGCACATGCTGCATTAGCTGCGCACCATAGCACAGTCCCAGTACGGGAATTCCCAACTCAAACAATTCTTTAGAAAATGTCGGTGCGCCCTCTTCATAACAACTGTTCGGTCCACCTGTTAAAATGATTCCCTTCGGATTCATTTCCTTAATCTTCTCAATCCCAATGCGGTATGAATAAATCTCACAGTAGACGTTACATTCTCTGACACGCCGCGCCACTAACTGGTTGTACTGACCACCAAAGTCCAATACAATAACAAGTTCCTTGTTCACAATGTCTCCTCCTTCTATCACAACTCTGTCTGTCTCAGACATTTTATCTTATTTTCGTGCATTGACCAAATATTTAATATCTGTTTTTGCTCTCCCTACATCATACCCTATTTTGCCATGTTTCACAAGAACATGTTCATGGGAATCGTCCTCTTATTTGCCTTTCTTGAAAAGGAAACAAAAAAATGTTAGGATATGAATACTGATTTTTAAACAAAAATACCTTTGACTCAAATACCATATATATAAAAGGAGACAATTCATGAATACAATAAAAAAAATCGCTGTTTTAACAAGCGGAGGAGATGCTCCGGGAATGAACTCTGCCATTCGCGCGGTGGTATTTAGTGCCGCCCATTCCGGCATCGAGGTGACCGGAATCCTTCGCGGTTATGATGGCATCATTGACTGGGAAACCCGCCCTTTGCAGGTGGACGATGTCCGCTATATCAATAATCACGGTGGTACCATTCTTTACACCGCAAGAAGTGAACGCTTCCTGAAAAAAGAGTTTCGCAAACAGGCGGCGGATCATCTTCGGGCAAATGGAATCGACGCGCTAGTTGCCATCGGTGGTGACGGCACTCTGCGGGGAGCGATCGATTTTCGTGAGGAAGGGATCAACACCATCTGCATCCCCGGCACGATCGACCGTGATGTTGCCTGCACCGAATATACCTTAGGCTTTGATACCGCTGCCAACACAGCAATGGAATCCATTGACAAGATCCGTGACACCTCTGTTTCACACGGCCGCTGCAGTGTTGTCGAGGTGATGGGAAGGAAACGTGGTTACATTGCACTCTGGGCAGGCATGGCAACAGGGGCTGATGCCATTGTGCTGCCGGAAAAATGGGATGGTAACTTCGACAGCATTACAAACAAGATCAAAAAGAGCCACGAAGACGGCCGTGACAGCTATCTGGTTGTCGTTGCGGAAGGGGTTACCGACGCCCCAAAACTCGCCGAGATCATCCGCGAAAAGACAGGCATTGAATCCCGCGTTTCCGTGCTTGGCTATATCCAGCGTGGCGGACAGCCTTCTGCCAAAGACCGGATGTACGGCTCTCTGATGGGGGCTTACGCCGTGGAAATTTTAAAGCAGGGACAAAGCTACCGTATGGTTGCGATCAAAAATGATCTCCTGGTCGATTATGACATTACAGAATCCATCGACATTCACAATAATATGCTGGATGATTTCCAGTATGATTTAAGCTTAACACTGGCAAACTAATTAGAAAAATGCAGCTTCCGTATCAGAATTACACTGACACGGAAGCTGCATTATGTTTTTATACTATATTTGTTTTGCTATCGCACGGCTGCATTACATTTTCCTGTTATATTTCTTTTTCTTTTAAAGCCGCACTGCTTCATTTTTCTTCTTTTACTTTTCTTGTCCCAATGCGGTGCTTATGGTTCTTCTTTGGGCTAAAGATCTGAACCGCACGCTCATTACAGGAAATATCTACCTCGGTATGGAATCCGCCATCCTCACCATCCAGCGTCCAGCGCACCGGCTCTTTGGAGTGAAAATGTATACTCTTTACATGCATAGCATCAATAAACGGGGTGTCCGGATTACGGTTTAACAGTGCCTGTGCGATCTGCTCTAATTCCAGTGCATTAGATGGAGCATGGATCAATGCTACCTCAAACAGACCATCATCCAGCGTCATCTTGTTCGTTTCGCTCTCCAGCTTAAAGCCGCCGATCGATTTGGAATTACATACCATTCCAAAGATATAGTTGCCCTCCACGATCCGTCCGTCGTCACGTTCCACTGTCATTTCAAAGCCTCTGAGATCCTTAATACGCTTCACAGCATCAATAAAATATGCCATGCGTCCCATCGCATTTTTCAGTTCCTGCGGAGTTTCATATGCCACTTCTGTAAATGCACCAAACCCGGCAATATAATTAAAGAAGCGGTCATTAAAGGAGCCAATGTCACACGAATATAGGTTTCCTGCTGTTACAACCTGCGCCGCCGAAAGCGGTTCTTTAGGAAGTTTTAAACTCGTCGCAAAATCATTGACCGTTCCCATTGGAAGATACCCGCACGCCGGCTTTTTCGTAAGCCTCATAATTCCACCAAGCACTTCGTTGATCGTTCCATCTCCACCGGAGCAGAGGATCACATCGTAGTCCTCTCCCCGCTCCAATACCATCTGTGTTGCTTCTTTTGGAGCCTGCGTTGCATAAATCGTAATATCATATCCCGCACGGCACAGTTCTTCTATTACATCGGAAAGCGATGTTTTAATCTTACCTTTGCCGGCATTGGCATTGTATATAAATAACATTTTTTTCTTCATAGGAAAAACCTCCACAATCTATCTTTATCTTGTGAAAATAATCCTCTTTATACTAGCACATTTGCACCATTTTTTAAATAAAATTTTACAAGAAATTTACATAGGTGACATTTTTTTCCTGCTATTCATGCTTGCCTTTTTCAAGCAGTGGTTTTAAATATTGTCCTGTAAAGGACTCGGAAACAGCTGCAATCTCTTCCGGTGTTCCACTTGCCACAACCGTTCCGCCTCCGGCTCCACCTTCCGGTCCCATATCCACGATATAGTCTGCCGTCTTGATCACTTCTAAGTTATGCTCAATGACAACGACCGTATTGCCGCCTTCCCGCAGTCTTTGTAAAATATCCACCAGCTTATGCACATCGGCAAAATGCAGTCCGGTCGTCGGCTCGTCCAGAATATAAATGGTCTTTCCCGTACTTCTTCTGGAAAGCTCCGTTGCCAGCTTAACACGCTGTGCTTCTCCACCGGACAACGTTGTAGACGGTTGCCCCAGTTTGATATAGGACAGTCCCACATCTCTTAATGTCTCGATCTTCCGGGAAATGGATGGGACAGAAGCAAAGAACTCACAGGCTTCTTCTACCGTCATATCCAGCACGTCGTAAATGGATTTCCCTTTGTATTTGACTTCCAGTGTTTCTCTGTTATAACGCTTTCCACCACATACCTCACATGGCACATAGATATCCGGAAGAAAATGCATCTCGATCTTGATGATTCCATCTCCGCGACATGCCTCACAGCGTCCTCCGCTCACATTAAAACTAAACCGTCCCTTTTTGTATCCCATTGCCTTTGCATCCTTTGTGGCTGCAAACAGATCTCTGATCTGGTCAAACACGCCGGTATAGGTAGCAGGGTTAGAACGGGGACTGCGTCCGATCGGGGATTGATCGATCGCAATAATCTTATCCAACTGCTCGATTCCTAATATTTTCTTATGCTTTCCGGCTTTCATATGCGCCCGGTTGAGTTTCTTTGCCAGACTTTTATAAAGAATCTCATTTACCAGCGAGCTCTTTCCAGAACCGGATACTCCCGTGACACAGGTCATCACACCAAGCGGGATCTTCACATCGATGTTCTTCAGATTGTTCTGTGCCGCTCCCTTGACCGTCAGCCATCCCGTCGGTTTTTTCCGTTCTTTCGGAATTGGAATATATTTGCGTCCACTTAAATAATCTCCGGTAATGGAATTCGGATTGTCCATGATCTCCTGCGCCGTTCCGGTAGCGATCACTTCTCCACCGTGCTCGCCGGCTCCGGGACCAATATCCACAATATAATCGGCGGCAAACATCGTATCTTCATCATGTTCTACCACGATGAGGGTATTGCCAAGGTCTCTTAAATTCTTTAAGGCACGGATCAGCTTGTCATTGTCGCGCTGATGCAGTCCGATACTCGGCTCATCTAAAATATACGCAACGCCCACCAGACCGGAACCGATCTGTGTTGCCAGACGGATACGCTGCGCCTCTCCACCGGACAGACTTCCGGTATTACGTGCCAGCGTCAAATAGTTGAGTCCTACTTCACGCAGGAAGCCAAGACGTGCCCGGATCTCTTTTAACACCTGCGCTCCGATCAGCTTCTGCCGGTCTGTCAACGTCAGGGATTCCATAAAT
This sequence comes from Lachnospiraceae bacterium, assembly GCA_050874905.1. Taxonomy (GTDB): domain Bacteria; phylum Bacillota; class Clostridia; order Lachnospirales; family Lachnospiraceae; genus NC2004. The sequence goes on along the minus strand of JBNMLP010000013.1, from coordinate 80,550 downwards.
CGATACAGATCATCGATCGACAATTCCGTCACATCCGAAATGTTTTTGTCACCGATCGTTACAGCTAAGGATTCCGGTTTCAGACGTTTTCCATGACAGGATTCACAAGGTGTGATCGTCATGAAACTCTCATATTCTGCTTTCATCGTTTCTGAAGATACCTCACGGTAACGCCGCTGTACATTGCGGAGCAGACCTTCAAAGGCAACATCATAAACGCCTTCACCGCGCTGTCCTTTATAATGCACCTTGACCTCTTCTCCATTGGTTCCATATAAAATAATGTTGCGGATCTCCTCCGGATAATCTTGAAATGGAGTAGAGAGAGAAAACTGATACCGCTCGGAAAGAGCATTCAGTACCGCTCTTGTAAAGCTCTTTGGATTGGTGCAGGAAGCCCATCCCGTCACAACGATCGCACCTTCATCGATACTGAGGCTTTCATCCGGGATCATAAGTTCCAGATCAAATTCCATCACGTAACCAAGTCCGGTACAAAGCGGACACGCTCCAAATGGGTTGTTGAAGGAAAAGCTGCGTGGCTCGATCTCATCAATACTGATCCCACAATCCGGGCAGGAAAAGCTGTCGCTCATCTGCATCCGCTCTCCTCCGATCACATCCACAACAAGCAGTCCGTCCGAAAGCTTTAGCACCGTTTCAATCGAATCAGCCAGACGCTTCTCTATCCCTTCTTTCACCTTCAGGCGGTCTACAACGATCTCGATCGTATGCTTTTTATTCTTATCCAATGCAATCTCTTCCGACAGATCGTACATGGAACCATCCACATTGACGCGCACGAAACCACTCTTTTTCGCCTGGGAAAATACCTTCTCATGCCGTCCTTTTCTTCCCCGTACAACCGGAGCGAGAAGTTGAAATTTCGTTCCTTCCGGAAGATTACAGATCACATCTACCATCTGGTCTACTGTCTGCCGCTCGATCACCTTTCCGCATTTCGGACAGTGTGGAATGCCGATCCTCGCGTAAAGCAGACGGAAATAATCATAGATCTCCGTCACTGTTCCTACCGTGGAACGCGGATTCCGGTTGGTTGATTTCTGGTCAATACTGATCGCCGGACTCAGGCCCTCGATCTTTTCCACATCCGGCTTCTCCATCTGTCCTAAAAACTGCCGAGCATAGGAAGACAGTGATTCCATATAGCGGCGCTGTCCCTCTGCATAGATCGTATCGAATGCCAGTGAGGATTTACCCGATCCGGACAATCCGGTCAGTACGACAAACTGGTCTCTCGGTATATCAATGTCTATATTCTTTAAATTATGCTCCTTTGCTCCGCGGATCCGGATCATATTTTTTGCATTTACCATATTTTTAACAACAGTGTCCTGTGCTTTACTCATTGTGGTTCACTCCTACTTATCCAAGTCCCTTAACTCTTCTTTTACTTTCTTTAATTCATCACGCAGCTCTGCCGCCAGCTCGAAATTGAGTTCTGCGGCTGCCTGCTGCATCTGCTTTGTCAGCTTCTTCGCCAGTGCCGTAAGTTCCTTCTCCGACATTGATTCCAGATCTTTTTTAAGATCCGGTTTCGCACTCTTATGATCCTCTGCGGTTACAGAGATCAGATCGCGGATCTCCTTTTTGATCGTTGTCGGAGTAATATGATGCTCCTCATTGTAAGCCTCCTGAATGGCTCTTCTCCGATTGGTTTCCGAAATCGCAGCCTGCATGGAGCCTGTGATCGTATCGGCATACATGATCACATGTCCTTCGCTGTTCCGGGCAGCTCGTCCAATCGTCTGCACCAGAGAAGTCTCCGAACGTAAGAACCCCTCCTTGTCTGCATCCAGGATCGCAACCAGTGTGATCTCCGGAATATCAAGCCCCTCTCTAAGCAGGTTGATTCCCACCAGCACATCGAAAACTCCAAGTCGCAGATCTCTTACGATCTCCACACGCTCTAACGTATCAATATCCGAATGAAGGTATTTCACCTTCACATCCATTTCCTTTAAATAATCGGTCAGATCCTCCGCCATCCGTTTTGTCAGTGTCGTAACAAGCACCTTGTTTCCGTGTGAAGTCTCGCGGTTGATCTCCTGCAGCAGATCATCGATCTGTCCCTGTACCGGACGTACCTCCACTTTCGGATCGAGCAATCCGGTCGGACGGATGATCTGTTCTGCACGCAGCATTTCATGCTCATCCTCGTATACATTCGGTGTCGCTGATACAAACAGCATCTGGTCAATCTTATCCTCAAATTCCTCAAAATTCAAAGGGCGGTTATCCTTGGCAGAGGGCAGACGGAAGCCAAAATCAACCAGCGAAGTCTTTCTCGCCTGATCTCCTGCATACATGCCCCGCACCTGCGGAATCGTAATATGCGACTCGTCAACGATCATTAGATAATCATCAAAGAAGTCGAGCAGTGTACTCGGTGTCGCACCAGGTGCCTTTCCTGCAAAGATACGGCTGTAGTTCTCAATACCGGAACAAAAGCCAGTTTCCCGCAGCATCTCGATATCAAAATTCGTGCGCTCCGCGATCCGCTGCGCCTCAATCAGCTTATCATTCTCTTTAAAATAAGCCACCCGCTCTTTCATTTCCCGTTCCATTTCCGAAAGAGCTGCTTCCATACGTTCCGGTGCCACAACATAATGCGATGCCGGGAAAATGGCAACAAAGTTCATCACACGCTTGATCTCTCCGGTCAGAATGTCAAACTCTGTGATCCGGTCGATCTCATCTCCGAAAAACTCTACCCGTATACCGTCTTCAAAAGTAGAAACCGGAACAATCTCTAATACGTCCCCACGCACCCGGAAGGTGCCACGCTGAAAATCCATGTCATTTCTGGTATATTGAATATCGATCAACTGATGAATGACTTCATCCCGGTCCTTTTCCATACCGGGACGGAGGGAAAGCATCATGTGCCGGTAATCTTCCGGATTACCAATACCATAAATGCAGGAAACACTGGAAATAATGATCACATCCCTGCGCTCGATCAGTGCCGCCGTAGCGGAATGGCGGAGTTTATCGATCTCATCATTGATCGACGAATCCTTCTCAATATAGGTGTCCGTCGAAGGCACATATGCCTCCGGCTGATAATAATCGTAATAGGAAACAAAATACTCGACTGCATTGTTTGGAAAAAACTCTTTAAATTCACTGTAAAGCTGTGCAGCAAGCGTTTTGTTGTGTGCCAGAATGATCGTTGGTTTATTCAGTGCGGCGATCACATTCGCCATCGTAAAGGTCTTACCCGATCCTGTCACACCAAGCAGCGTTTCAAACTGGTTTCCTTTTTTAAATCCATCTACCAGCTTCTTGATCGCCTGCGGCTGATCTCCGGTCGGCTGGTATTCTGATACTAATTCAAAATGATCCATCTTATTATCCTCATATAAAACAAAATAAAGAACAGGCGCGACCACCTGTTCTTTGATTATAGCATAGCGTTTTAAAAAACTCAACGAATTTTCGAATATACGTTCTTGTATATTATTCCATTTTTCCTTTGATCACTTCGATCGCTTTTTGCAACTGGTTATCCTGATCCTTGTTGTATACTTCTCCCGTCTGCTTTGAAGCATCGTATTCGATCTCCACATCCGGAGCAATTCCTTTTCCGTGGATACACGTACCGTTTGGAGTGAAGTATTTGGAAATGGTAAGCTTTACTGCCGAACCATCATTTAAAGAAAATACCTTCTGTACGATACCCTTTCCAAAGGTAGTAGTTCCGACGATCGTTCCGATACCGTAATCTTTTACGGCACCTGTAAAGATCTCAGAAGCACTGGCACTATTTCCATTGACCAGCACTACCAGCGGCAGTTTAAATTCATGGTCGCCGGAGGAACTGTACGTTTCTCCCTTTCCATTTTTATCCTTTGTATAAACAATCGTTCCCTTTGGCAGCATGTTGTCAAGCATATCGACTACAGTTCCTAACACACCGCCCGGATTATCACGCAGGTCAATGATCAGACCTTTCATCCCCTGCTGCTTCAGATCATTTAATGCCTCTTTGTATTGATCTGCCGTGACAAGATCAAACTCTGAGATCTGAATATATCCAATCTTGTTTTCCAGCATTTCTGATGCGATCGTTGGCACATCTACACTGCGGCGTTCAATTTCAAATGTATATTCCTTTCCATCAGACGGTCTTTGGAAGGTTACCTTTACTTTGCTTCCCTCTTCGCCCCGGATCTTTGCTACGACATTGTCCAGATCCATATCCTTGATATCTGTTCCTTCAACGGCAGTGATATAATCATCTGCCCGCACTCCTGCCTTATATGCAGGACCATTTTCAAATGCCTTTACGACCTTGACATATCCGGTCGATGTATCGGCACGCACCGAAACACCAATTCCCACATAGCTTCCGGAAGTCTCTTCCTGCAGCTTGTCATACTCCTCTTTCGTGTAGTATACGGAATACGGATCATCCAGTCCGTTTAAAATACCCTTGTAAATATTTTCTTCTACATTCTCCTCGTCGACGTCATTCAGATAATATGTTTTGATCAGGTCGTTGATCTTGTCAGCCTTATCTTCAATCCGCTTTGTTGCGGTTTTGTTTCCAAATGAACATCCGGCACTGAATGACAAAACAACCATCATTACGCAAACGATACACAATATATTTTTGCCATGCTGCTTCAAAAACTGTTTCATCTGTTTCACCCTGCTTTCCTTAGTTTACTTTATGTTATTACGTTCTTTTTTATTCACTGTCCGGATCACTGTCATCCTTCAGATCACTACTCTTTTTGCCCTTATCACCTGCGTCATCCGCCTCTGTCGTGTAGGCTGATGTATCACTGTCTTCCCGCTTGATGTTCGCCTCGTTATCCTTCTGGTTCGTGGTAGTATTCGTAAGTGAGTCGGAATCCGTATCCGGTGTATCAGACTCTTTATAATCTGCCTCATCACTGCTGCTCGTACTCTTTAAATACGGGATCGGGTTGACATATGTTCCATTCTTTCTTACTCCAAAATGGCAGTGTGGTCCGGTCGACCATCCGGTCGAACCGCTGAGCGCGATCTTCTGGCCACGCTTCACCTGATCTCCCACTGATACCAGCAGCTTGGAATTATGCATGTAAACGGTGCTGATACCGCCACCGTGATTGATCATCACATAGTTACCTGCACTGCTGCTGTAGGTAGAAACCGCAACGACACCATCTGCCGCCGCATAAATTCCGCATCCGGATGGAACGGCAATATCAATTCCGGCATGCAGTCTTTTCGTTCCGGTAAGTGGATGCACACGATAGCCAAACTTCGATGTGATCTGGTAATGTCCCGGTGCCGGCCACAAAAATTTCCCGCCGGAATATGTGCTTGGAAGATCATCAAAGATCTCATCGTCATCATAGCTTTCCTCTGCTGCCCGGATCTGTGCTTCCTTTTTGTCTTCCTCGTCCTCATAATATTTGATCAGCTTTGATGCCGCCTTGATATTATGATTATACACCTCAAGCTCCTTGGATTTACTCTCTAACAGCGTTGTCACCACATCTCGCTCCGTCTGGAGTGACTGTGTGATCGTAGCAAGCTCCTCCTGCTTTGTGGAGATCACCTGCTCTTTTTCTGAAATAGACTGCAGGGAGCTGCGGTACTGCTTCAACAATTTATTGTCATACTTCTGGATCTGGCTTGCCAGTGTCGAACGGTTCAGCATATCTCCAAAGGAAGTAGAACCCGCCATCGCATCGAGAAATGTGCCATTTCCATGCTCATACATATAACGAATGCGAAGCTTCATCGAACTGTACTGCTTCTGTTCGGTCAGACGATCCTGTTCCAATGCAAGCTGTACCTTTTTTAAATTATCCTCAATGCCTTCCTGCTGCTTCACCATGTTGATCAGATCATCTTCCAGCTGCGCCACCTTCTGGTCAAGCTCCCCCATATACTGGATCACATTGGTTTTCAGATCTTCAAAACCATTTAAAATGACTTCTGCACTCTTTTTACTGTCCTTTAAATCAGCCAATGAAGAACGGATCTGCGCCACAGACTCTGTTGTCGATTCCGTCTGGTCACCATCCTGCTCTGCCTCTGTCTGTTCTTCCCCCTTCGCCATAAGCGGAAGACTGCGGTAAAACATTACACCCAAAAGAGCCAGAACCACCACAGTCAGCATTAGTATATAACGTTTTTTTCGATTATTCGGTTGCGTCATTTTTCTCACATCCTTATACCTGCAAATGCTTGCGCACTGTAATCATACTGCCCATAAGTCCAATGCCCAGTCCCAGCACAAGGCAAAGTGGGATCAGATAACAAAAGATCTGTCCGGATGGCATCAGAGACAGCCACGAAGCCATTTGGGAAAGCTCTCCTTTCGCCATCTTTAACAGTAATTCATACAACAAAAATAATAACACAAGCGGGATCAGCGCACCACTGATTCCCAGCACAACACCTTCCACAATAAATGGTCCCCGAATAAAATGATCCGTTGCGCCGATCAGACGCATAATGGCAATCTCCTCTTTCCGGACGGAAATTCCCACCACCACGGTATTACTGATCAAAAAGACAGCAACGAAAAACAGGATCAGGATCAAGGCGATAGATGACACACTGATAACCCGGTTCAGCTTATTGAGACTGTCCATCGTCGACTGCGGACTGTTGACATACCGTACTCCGGTGATATGCTCCAAATATTTTGTGATCGTTTTCTGATACTTGATATCCTTTAACGTCACCACATAAGAATCGGAATCTCCCAGTGGATTGTCATCCCCAAAACTTTCCACTAAGTCCTCATTGTCCGCATAGTATTCCTTGGAAAATTCCGCCCATGCCTCGTCTGCGGATTTGTATTTGGCCTGTGCCACTTCTTTTCTGGCACTGATATTTTTTCCAATCTCCGCGATCTGCTCCGCCGTAATATCCTTCTTAAAATAAACGGATATAGTAACGGTCGACTCTGCACTGTCCACGATATGGTGGAAATTGATCAAAATAGTCAAAAATACACCAAGCATAAACAGACAGGCGACCATCGTACCTAAAGATGCCAGAGAGAACATGCGGTTTCTGCGGATGCTTTTCAATCCCTGCCTGATACTATAAGCCAAAGCTTTCATGCTCATACTGGTATCCTCCTTTTTCATCACTGATCAACATACCATGCTTCAGTGTAATGACACGCCGCTGCATCTGATTGACAATGTCTCGGTTATGCGTCACCACCATCACGGTCGTTCCCCGTTCATTGATACGTTCTAATAATTTCATGATCTCATTGGAATTGACCGGGTCTAAGTTTCCGGTCGGCTCATCTGCCAGGATCATGGCCGGACGGTTCGCCAAAGCTCTGGCAAGTGCCACTCTTTGCTGCTCTCCACCGGAAAGCTCCCGTGGATAAGCCCGCTCCTTATTGGCAAGTCCCACCATTGATAACAGCTCCGGCACCCGGATCTTGATATCCTTTGTAGAAGCCTCTACCACACGCATCGCAAACGCAATATTTTCATAAACCGTGCGGTCAGGAAGCAGTCTGAAATCCTGAAACACCGTCCCGATCTGTCTTCTGATATACGGAATTCCTTTGTGGTTGACCGTTGCAAGATCATTATTCATCACGATCACCTGTCCCTCTGTCGGGGTAAGCTCTTTTAACAAAAGCTTCATCAGCGTAGTCTTACCAGAACCGCTGCTTCCTACCACAAAGACAAATTCTCCCCTGTTCACCTGAAAACTGATATTATCAAGAGCTCGTGTTCCCCCCGGATATACTAACGAAACCTGATTGAGTGTGATCATAAAAAACTCCTTTACTTAGATATATCGTAATATACGCAGATAGTATGTCCACGCACATTACGATATCCTCCCTGTTTGCTATGAAATTGCGAACCGTTTTAGTATTCCATGTTCTCCATATACTTCATATATTTTACTACCATCAACGCAATCTTAAATGTGATCGCATCTTCAAATACACGAAGATCCAGTCCGGTTGACTTCTGCAGCTTATCCAGACGATATACCAGTGTATTACGATGGATATAAAGCTGACGGGAAGTTTCGGATACATTCAGACTGTTCTCGAAGAACTTGTTGATCGTGGTCAATGTCTCCTCGTCAAATTCATCCGGAGAACGTCCGTCAAAGATCTCTTTGATAAACATCTTGCAAAGAGGAATCGGAAGCTGGTAGATCAGGCGTCCAATACCCAGATTGCTGTATGCGATGATGTTGCGGTTCTCGTAGAAGATCTTTCCAACATCAAGTGCCATCTTTGCTTCTTTATAAGAACGGGATACTTCCTTGATCTCATTTACCACGGTGCCATATGCGACATGTACCTGAGTCATTGCCTCGGTATTTAACATATCTACGATGACATTTGCCGTTTTTGCCATGTCTTCGTAGGTTTCGTTCGGCTTTACTTCTTTCACTAAAATAATATTCTTCTCATCTACCGCCGTAATGAAATCTTTGGTCTTGGTAGAAAACAGACTCCGCACGGTCTCTAACGCATTCGTATCTTTTTCATTCTTTGTTTCAATGATGAATACCACTCTTCTCACATCGGTATCAATGTGAAGCTTCTTGGCACGGTTGTATATATCTACCAGAAGAAGATTATCCAGAAGCAGATTCTTGATAAAGTTATCCTTATCAAAACGCTCCTTGTATGCTACCAGCAGATTCTGCACCTGAAATGCAGCAATCTTACCGATCATATAAACATCGTCTGTCTCCCCTTTGGCAAGAATAATGTATTCTAATTGATTATCATCTGATACTTTAAAAAACTGATATCCTTGAAGTACCTGACTCTCCGCTGGAGAGTTTACAAATGCAAGAACCGCATCCTCGTATTCATCTGCGGCAGTAAATGTGCTTGCAAGAGCCTTTCCCTCGGTATCCATGACGCATAGATCGATCCGGGTAATTGATTTGATTCCTTCAATCGTATCCTGAAGAATCTGATTTGAGATCATATCCTCACTCCTTTTCCTATATTTGCAAATATCTTTCGTAACTGTTTCTATGAAAACAGCATATTTTTATCATTTTGCATATATTGATACTCTCATATGTCTATTTTATAGCAAAACGCACAAAAATAAAAGAGGAAATGCAAAATTAATCGCATTTCCTCTGAAAATTCATGCTATGTTCACATTTGATCCAATCTTAGTTTGTGATAACTTTCTCAGTCTCTTTATCAAAGATATGAATCTTGCTTAAGTCAAATGCTAACTGAACGATATCGCCAGGTCTAGCAGTTGTACGAGAGTTAACTCGTGCAGTAATATCATACTGATCAATTGCGAAGTATAAGTAAACCTCAGCACCTAACATCTCGTAAATCTTGATATCAGCATCGATAACTGACTCAGGAGATGACTCGATGAATAACTGCTCATCATGAATATCCTCAGGACGAATACCTAAGATAACTTCTCTCTCTACATAGTTGCCTTCAATCAGTTTTGCAGCTTTCTGCTCTGGAACCTTGATAGAATGAGAACCGAACATTAACAGTACGTCTGCTCCACTCTTCACAACTCTTGCCTCGATGAAGTTCATAGATGGTGATCCCATGAATCCTGCTACGAATAAGTTCTGTGGTTTGTCATATAAGTTCTGTGGAGTATCACACTGCTGGATGATACCGTCTTTCATAACTACGATTCTGGTACCCAGTGTCATAGCCTCTGTCTGATCATGTGTTACGTAGATGATCGTTGTCTGTAATCTCTGATGTAACTTAGAAATCTCAATACGCATCTGTACACGTAATTTTGCATCCAGGTTTGACAGTGGCTCATCCATTAAGAATACTTTAGGCTCACGCACGATCGCACGTCCCATAGCCACACGCTGTCTCTGACCACCGGATAAAGCCTTTGGCTTACGGTCTAATAAGTGCTCGATGTCAAGGATCTTAGCTGCCTCATGTACTAACTTATCGATCTTCTCTTTTGGAGTCTTACGAAGCTTTAATCCAAATGCCATGTTATCATAAACTGTCATATGTGGATACAAAGCGTAGCTCTGGAATACCATTGCGATATCTCTGTCTTTTGGCTCAACGTCATTTACTAACTTATCACCAATCCAAAGCTCTCCCTGGCTGATATCTTCCAGACCAGCGATCATACGAAGTGTGGTAGACTTACCACAACCTGAAGGTCCAACGAAAATGATGAACTCTTTGTCTTCAATGTCAAGATTGAAATCCTTAACAGCGTTGAAACCGTTTGGATAAATCTTATAGATGTTTTTTAATGTTAAACTAGCCATTCCTTTTTTCCTCCTTAGGATGTATTCATGCTGTTTTTCAACTAAAATAATTCTACCTCATTTACCCTCGAATTGAAATATTACTATTCACCAAATAAAATTTAAACTTTTTGTTAAAATTGTATATGGACAGGTTTTTCCTATAAAAAATATGGCCATACTGCCCAAATTATCGTGTATAATTACCCAAACTCTGAAAGCCCTCTCCCAGTGTTTCTCTGGCATCCATCACCATGACAAAAGCATTTGCATCCCATTTTGCTACGATCTCCTTGACCTCGATCAACTGCTTTTTTCCGGTTGCGCAAAGCAGCATGGTGCGCTCCTTGTGCCGGTACAGTCCCACTGCCGGAATCCCGGTGATTCCCCGGTGTAACTGTTTCATCACCTGTGCGGCGATCTGTTCTGCCTCGTCCGAGATGATATAGATCACAAATGTTTTCTGCGGTCCTGCCACCACGCGTGCCGAGGCTTTGGATACACAATACACGGCCACCAGTGCATACAGTCCACGGTTCAGTCCAAACAGCAAAATGCCGAACAGGACGATCACACTGTCCAGAAAAAATACAAGCTGGGAAATGCTCTGGTTTGGAAACCGCTTTGCAAGCAACGTTGCCAGAAGATCCACACCACCGGTCGATGCCTTTCCGAGCAACACCAGTCCCAGTCCGGCACCCTCCATCATACCGCCAAGAATCGCATTTAACAGGTAATCCTCTGACAAGACACGTTCTCCCGGCAGGATTGCAAGAAATACGGTAAGACACAGATTTCCAAACAGACTGCGAAAGAAAAATGCTTTGTCCTGCTTTTTAAATGCAAGAAAAAATAACGGAACATTTAACACAATCGTTGACAACCACAGTGGAATACCATTTTCCCATATGCCCTGCTCCGTGATATATCTGCCGCTGATCTCCTTGATCAGGATCGCAAGTCCGGAAAATCCTCCGGTGACCAGCTCCATTGGTTCTAAGATCATTGTGATCGCCGCTGCCATCAGACATGCCCCGGCTGCCGTATAAATATAATTCAAAAACACCACCCCTTTTTGTTAGGGTGGTGTTTTCTGTCTTCTTTATACATGGCAGAGGATCTATTTGATCGAATACTGTCCCTGCACAAATACTGCCGCTGATTTGGATGCCTTGATCCCTGTGTTTTCTTTTAGTACCAGGAAACTGTGATCCGTGCTCACTGCTTTGCCCTTTGCGACTTTTTTTCCTTCTGTCAGATCAGAAAGTGATCCGGTTGCTTTCGCCGCACCTGCTGTTACCACAACCTGTGTACCTTTGGCACAGACAAGCTGTTTCCCCTTTGATAAGGTGATTGCTTCATATCCTGATTTTTTCTGAATGGAAGCCACCTGTTCGTCCACATAGCTTTTGGAAACCAGTGGATCTGCATTAGAACCCGGCTGTGCACTGGCTGCCCCTGCCGCATAACCGGTACCGACTAACAGCAGCACTGCAAGCAGCGTAAGTGTGATCATGCTTTGCTTTTTCATGTTACTCCAACTCCTTTTTACCGGACAGTTTTGTCATCTGTACCAAGTACGATACGAATGTCTGCTTTGGTCAGCTTACCTACCTTGATCTCTGCATCCGGGAAGTATTTTAACAGATCTTTTCCCTGTCCCTTTTCTGTTACATAGATCACACATGTCTTTAAGTGATATTTGCGTTCCGTCTCAACCTGTGCGATCTTATAACCTTCACCTTCTAACCGCTTCTGCCATTTGGCAGCAAGCCCGTTGATCGTCGTACTGTTGTAGATCTCGATCTTTAATTTCTTACTGTTGCTCTCTTTCTTCTCCTCGGTAGTAGCTTCTTCCGTGGTCTTCTCCTCCGTCGTTGCCTCTTCTGTAGTCTTTTCCTCCGTGGTGGATTCTTCGGTGGTAGCTTCTTCTGTTGTCGCCTCCTCCGTCGTCACATCCTCGGTGGTTGTTTCCTCTGTCGTTGCTGCACTGGAAGCTAAAAATTTCTTCACAACATCAGAAAGTGCGGCTTTGTCGATCAGATACTCGCTGCCCTTTCTCGTTCCATCCGCCTCGGTCATCACAAGATTTGATGGCTTGATCTGGTAAAGATAATCCATATAAGGAAGCATATCGGAAAATGTTACATCACTTTCTAATAAGGAATAATAATTCTGATAATACTCTCCCATCTTATCACGGCTGCCGAGCGATACCACACTGCTCATATAAGCCTTGATATAATCCATCGAGCAGGCAAGCCGCTCTTCTTCATTCTTATAAAGTTCTACCTTCGTCAACATTCCCTTTACCTGATCTCCAAGTAAAGTCTGCGCACCTTTCTTTAACACAATATTGATGTTACTGTCATCTTTAAAACTCATTTTCTTTGGAACATCAAAGTTTACCGGATCGATCAGATTCACAATACGGATCACATTATCCGATGTGATCGCTTCATAGTGGTCGATCTGATAACCGAGTGCATCTTCCAGTGCCAGCTTGGTGTACTGGTAGCGGTCGCTGTCCTGCGCAAAGCAGGTAGCAATGTCTTTCAGCTTCGTATTCTGTTTTACATTTCCGGATGCACTGTGAATCTTCTGATATGCTGCATCACTTAAGTCAATCTTACTGTCTGACGGGAAGAAGATATAATTACATTCCTTCGTCTGTGTGTTGAAAAAACGCACCGCCGCATATTCAATCACACCTTTGGTATAATTGTCATAAAAATATGCCGTCACAAGCATTGGAGATACTTTGGCACCCTTCTTCTCCTCGGAACCGGTTCCCTGCTTGTCTTCCGTCATTTCCTTGACCTGTGGTTCTCCCCAGATCGCGATCACTGCTTTGTATGATCCAAATCCTGTTGCCACCAGCAATACCGCTAACAACAATAATTTTAAAATCTTTGTTCGCATATTCCTTCCTCCTGTAATGATCCCGCTAATAAGTAAAGTATAATTTTACATACCTAATTTGAGTATAGCAAAGCTACCTTGATATTTCAACTGTTTTCAGGATTTGCCTTTATCTGGTATACTAGAAAAATAAGAATCATTAGAAAATGAGGTGACCGGAATGAAACAGGTAATTATGATCACAGGTGCCAGCCGTGGCATCGGAAAAGCGATCGCTCTGCGCTTTGCAAACGAAAACACACGGCTCGCACTTTTTTGCCATACAAAAGAAGAAGCACTAAAGGATACGTCTAAATGCTGTGAAGAAAAGGGAAGCGAATGTCTTTGCTTTACCGGAGACATCGGAGATTATGACTGGGTACGCACCTGCATTTCTTCTATTATAGAGAAATGGGGAACCGTGCACGTGCTGATCAACAATGCAGGAATTTCCTATCTGGGATTATTAACCGACATGACACCGGCTCAGTGGAATGAAATGCTTACCACGAACTTAACTTCCCTCTACCACACCTGCCATGAAATTGTACCTGCCATGGTAAGACAGCAGTCCGGCTGCATCATCAACATTTCCTCGGTCTGGGGAAATATCGGAGCATCCTGCGAGGTTGCCTATTCGGCCGCAAAGGGTGGTGTCAATTCCTTCACCCGTGCGCTTGCCAAAGAGCTTGCGCCAAGCAATATCCGTGTCAATGCTATCAGCCTCGGTGCTATGGATACCTCCATGAATGCCTGGCTGTCAGAAGAAGAACGGACGGCGCTCACAGAGGAAATTCCTTGCGGACGGTTTGGGACACCAGAAGAGGCAGCCGATCTGGTATACTCCATCTCCACTGCCTCTTCTTATCTTACCGGACAGATCATCACGCTGGACGGCGGATGGTCTTAGTCTCGTTTTTCTTTTTTTCCTGCATCTTTTCGCTGCTTAAACAACTGCGTATAATAATTGGCATACTCTGGTGAGATCAATGCAAATTTCAACATATCTGAAATTGTCATCCGAAATGCCGCCGGAGTGATCGCCGCCTCTGACAAACCGGTCAATACCTTTTTTACCTTTGTCTGATACTGCTTCATCGTCTGCGCCCCATCATTTAACAATATTTTCTGTTTGTACACCTGTTTAAAATACTGGTTAAACTCATCTGACTGCATGACCTCATCATTTACTACCAGTTCCGGCTGCAGTAATGTCAGCAGTTCTTTTACCGACGGTGCCGTAAACAAAAGATCCTCTCCCAGGCGATACAGATTCTTTACTTCTCTTTGCTGTCCCTTCACGATCGTCGTCTGATACACCGGACGGTATTCCGAAAATGCAAACGGGATCAGTCCCGGGCCATTTAAACAATCATACTCGACCTTCTGATTCGCAGGAACCGCCTTTTCATAAAACAAAGCTCCCGTTTTCGAAAGAGGAATAGTCACCTTTCTCGGAGCATCCTCCAGCAGTAACATATGAAGCAGCCCACGGTGCGTCCAGATATAAGCCGGGCACTCTTTGATATGATAGGTCTTAGAAGCATCGATCAACACGGGACGGTGATTTTTCTTTACCTTATATTTATGAAATACCTGCTTCAGTTCTTTTTCTGATGTGATCTTCTGTTCCGCACCGGATAACGGTTCTGCCTTTTTGACAGGCGGTTCTTTCTTTTCAGGAGAAACTGCTGCCGGCTTTTCTTCCTTTTCTGGCTCCTCTTGCCCTGCTGCTTCTTCCTGTGTCTCTTCTGACACTTCCTCTTCTCCGGTCACTGCTACATCCAGATGAATGGAAAAAATGAGATACAGATCAATTGCTGCCAGCACGGCTGCGATCACATAACACACCCACTGGCTTAATGCAAGTCCGCTGATCACTGCTCCAATAGCAAATACAGAGAGGAAAAACACACTCCAAAGCATACGTTTCGTATAAGAATCACCATAAAACATACCGTTTATGATCAGGGTAAGTTTTCGTTTCATGAAATGCCCCCTTTCCTTCTGTCAATCTATGCCTCATCTGTCGGGATATTCTCAATCTGCCAGTCGATCGGCTCCACTCCATGCTCCTGTAAAAAAGCATTTGCCTTGCTGAAATGATGGCAGCCAAAGAAACCACGATACGCAGACAATGGGCTTGGATGCGGTGCTGTAAGAACCAATTGTTTCGGATTATTTAACATACTGCGCTTACTCTGTGCAGGCTTTCCCCAAAGGAGATATACAATCGGGCGATCCTGCTCATTTAAAACTTCGATCACACGATCTGTAAACTGCTCCCAGCCATGTCCCCTGTGGGAATTGGCACTGTGTGCCCGCACGGTGAGTACAGTGTTTAATAAGAGCACTCCCTGTTTTGCCCATTTGACCAGATAGCCGTTATTCGGAATGTAGCAGCCCAGATCATCATGCAGTTCTTTATAAATATTCTGCAAAGAAGGAGGAATCTCGGTCTGGCTTGGCAGCACAGAAAAGCTCATGCCGTGTGCCTGATTCACATTGTGATATGGATCCTGTCCCAGAAGAAGCACCTTTACTTTAGAAAGTGGGGTTTCCTGAAACGCATTATAAATGTCATCCATCGGCGGATAGATCGTATGACTGCGGTATTCCTGCAATACAAAATGAGAAAGCTGTTTATAATATGGTTTTTCCAATTCTTCCGCCATCACCTGACGCCAGTCTTCGCTTACGTTACTCATCCTGTTCTCCTTCTTTCCTAAAAACTCTCTTTCTACTGCTGGCGGTGATCGATCACACGCTTGGCTTTCTTTTCCGTCCGTGGCAGCGTGCCGATCGGCACTACTGTGATCTTTGGTGTTACACTCATCCGTGATTTAAACAACTCACGGATCTTTGCTCCGGTGTGTTCAAAATTCACACGCCCCTCTGCCTCGATCGTCACCAGGATCACATCGCGGTTCTTTTCATCGTCATGTGCAATATTGATGTTATACTCACTGGATACTCCATCAACCAGGCCAAGAAGTTCCTCCACCTGGCTAGGAAACATATTCACACCATGCACCTTAAACATATCATCACTACGTCCTTTGATCATGTCCAGACGCGGATAATGGCTGCCGCAAGAACATTCCCCCGGAATAATACGGGAAATATCATGCGTACGGAAACGAAGCAATGGTGCGCCTTCTTTGACCAGCGTAGTAATGACGATCTCTCCTTCTTCTCCATCCGCAACCGGCTTACCTGTCACCGGATCGATGATCTCAATATAAATATAGTCGTCCCAGTAATGCATTCCATTTTCAGCCTGGCAGCTGATTCCAATACCAGGACCATATATTTCTGTCAAACCATAGATATCATATAGCTCAATTCCTAATTCGCGCTGAATATATTCCCGCATTTTTTCGCTCCAACGTTCCGAGCCAAATACCCCTTTTTTCAAACAGATCTGATCCTTCAGCCCCCGTTTGTTGATCTCTTCTGCCAATAATAATGCATAAGAAGAAGTGGCTGTAAGAACTGTTGTTTTCAAGTCTATCATCATCTGAAGTTGTTTGTCTGTATTTCCAGGTCCCATTGGAACTGCCATGGCTCCCAGTTTTTCACATCCCGCCTGAAATCCAATTCCTGCCGTCCAGAGTCCATACCCCGGAGTGATCTGGATCCGGTCTTTTTTTGTGATTCCTGCCATTTCATAGCACCGCGCAAACATAGTTGCCCAATCATCTACATCCTTTGCAGTATAAGGAATGATCACCGGTTTTCCAGTTGTGCCGGAAGAAGAATGGATCCGCACGACCTCTTCATCAGGCACTGCCTGGATACCAAGCGGATATGCATCCCTGAGATCCGCCTTGCTGGAAAACGGAAGCTGCTCAAATTCCTCCTGACTCGTGATTCCGGTAATTCCTGCTTCCCGGTATACCTTGCCGTAATAACTGTCTGACTGGAGCAGACGCTTTACCTGTTGATCAACCTGTTTCAGTTGTGTATCATTTAACTTCATACCTTGCTTCCTTTCTCATAACCTGCCAGAAATGCATCCTTGTTCTTCTCAACAAACTGTGGGGGTACACGTTTTTCTATTTCTTTCATAAATACTTCTTTTTCGATGCCAAGTTCCCCGGTTGCCACAGCAACACCCAGTATCATGATATTAAAGTATCGGACAGAACCAAACTTATTGGCAACCTCATCCGCATCTACTTCGATCACACGGCATTTTTCTGCCAGATAAGAAAGCATCTCCTTTCCGTCATATCCGGTTTCCTGAAGTGCCTCAGTCGTTGGTTTCGTCGGAACACAATTGACGATCACAAGTCCATTTTTCTTCAAATACATTAGATTCCGAACCGCTTCTGCCGGTTCAAATGCCAGGATCATATCTGCACTGCCATGTGGCACCAAAGGAGAATATGCATGCTCTCCAATGCGGACGTGACTCGTTACAGAACCACCACGCTGTGCCATACCTATCGTTTCAGCAGAGTGTACGACCTCTCCGCATTCCATTGCTGCAGATGCTAATATTTTAGATGCCAGCACCGTTCCCTGTCCTCCGACACCACATATTACGATATCTTTATTCACAGCATTCACCTCCTATTGCATGCACCGGGCAAATCTGAGTGCACAACGAGCATCCGGTACAAAGTGCAGGATCTATGGTTGTCTGCCCATCCACGACTGTAATTGCCGGACAGCCAATCTCACGAATACATTTTTTACAATTGATACATTTATCATTGATCGTACAACTGCCGGTTGGCTTCGTAATTGCTACGCATGGTGACTTGAAAATGATTGCTTTTACACCGGTCAGTGCATCACATTCTTTCACGGCAGCAATAGAAGCAGTCAGATCTAACGGATCTACTGTTACAATATGTCTGACTCCAATACCTTCCAATACCTTTTGAATACTGACTTTTTCTACAATATGTCCCATCATGTTCCGTCCGGTTCCCGGATGTGGCTGATGTCCTGTCATAGCAGTCGTAGAATTATCCAGAATACAAACTGTAATATTGGCTTCATTGTATACCGCATTTACCACCCCGGTCATACCGGAAGCAAAAAAAGTTGAATCACCAATAAAAGAAAAGCAGGACGCATCCGGATCTACCCACTGAAATCCCTGTGCCATCGTAATACCAGCTCCCATACAAAGACAGGTATCTACCATATCAAGCGGCATGGCATTTCCCAAAGTATAACATCCGATATCCCCACAAAAATAACTCTTTTTCCCTTTCATTGCCTGTTTTACGGCATAAAAAGAAGCACGGTGCGGACATCCGGCACAAAGCACCGGAGGTCGGAGTGGAAGAGACGGCTGATCCGTTTCTTCCTTACTGTTGGCAACATCGGGGATTTCTAAAAAGTGCCGGATGATTGATGCCACAAGATTGGCACTATTTTCTCCACTGGCAGGCACCATATGATCAAGCTTTCCGGAGACTTTTAAATCCAGGTGCTTTTTACCGGCAAGTTTTAATACCTGTTCCTCTATGTATGGACTTAACTCCTCTAAGCAAAGCACCTCTTTCACTCCATCCAGTGCTCTGCCCATAAACTCCTCTGGAAACGGATACGCTGTTCCTACCCGGATCAAGCGCACATTTTCATATTCTTTCCGCGTCTCCATGGCATAAGCATAGCTTACACCGGAAGCAATGATTGCTTTTTCGCTCATTTCACCGCCGGAAACCGTATTGTAACGGCAAGCAGAAAAATCATCACCGATCGTTACATTACGATCTTCGATCCTGGCATGATTGAGGTAGGAAAGTTTTGGAAAGATCACCCACTTTTTCGAATCTTTCTGAAATCCATCATATGCTTTTGGTCCATAATGATCCGGTACCGTGATCGATGCATATGCGTGACAGATCCTCGTCGTTGGTCGGAACAATACCGGTGTTTTATATTTTTCTGAATAAGCAAATGCGTCCTGGATCATGTCATATGCTTCTTCCGCTGAAACCGGATCAAATACCGGGATCCTGCAAAAATCAGCAAATCTTCTGGTATCCTGCTCCGTCTGGGAAGAAATTGGTCCCGGATCATCCGCTGAAACGATCACCATACCACCCTTTACTCCTACATAAGCAAGTGATAACAGCGGATCAGATGCCACGTTCAGTCCAACCTGTTTCATTGTCACCAGTGTTCTTGCTCCGCTATATGCAGCACTACTTGCTACTTCCATTGCTGCTTTTTCATTGACAGACCACTCCAAATGCACACCTTCATGCGGATATTTGGAAATAGTCTCGATAATCTCAGAAGATGGAGTTCCCGGATAACCAGCTACAACATTCACACCGGCCGCTAATGCTCCTAATGCGATTGCTCCATTTCCCATTACATATTCTTTCATAGACTCTGCCCTTTCTCTTATTAGGAAATTATCCTTATGTCTGTGCTTGACATACTGCTTTTATTTTATCACAAACAAAAAAGGCAGGCAATGGCAGATGGCTTTAGGATATCCTATAGTGCCCGATGATCTTTCCCCAGCTCTTTAAAATATCCTGCTCGTAATCCGGCTGTACCGGAGAAGCATGGTGCAGCACAAAGGGAACACCGTCTTTATTTCTTACATCAGAAATTACACCCACGTGGTTTTTCCATACCACAATATCCCCCGCCTGCCATTCCTCTACTTTACTAGTATCTTTGGTCAGTGCTATCGCGTGCCTTTTCAGGTATACCGCCATATTAGGCACACGTCTAAAATCAATATTTTTATCCGGATTTTCTATGTTGTATGCTTCTGGTGCCTGTTTTATATCCTCATCCATCAATTCTCGTATATCATACCCTGCGCCGCGCATACCAAACGCAACCACATCTGTACATACTCCATATGTATCATCCGGGTATCCGCTGGAATAATACTTGCTTTTGTATTTAGGCTTTGTATCCAGGTAAGCACGCACCGACTGGAACAGATCCGTCTGATCGTCCACGCCATCTTCATCTTTATCCACTTTGCTTATATAGGCAGCAATGTGAAAAGACTGCTGAGTATGTTTTTTATGTGGAATAAAATTATAACAATATAATACGATTCCACCAATTGCGATCAGGCAGACTAACAGTAATATAGGTAGTATTTTCTTCATGATGACTCCTTAATATGCAATAGATCTAATTTTTGTAGTGTAACACAAAAGCCGCTAACCCTTGAAAATACAAGGATTAGCGGCTTTTTCAAGACCAGCTTCGAAAGGGACTTGAACCCTCGACCCCTTCATTACGAGTGAATTTTTGCTCCCTTTACAAGCCGCATTTTATTGGTTTTTTATTCATCTTGACGAATTATTGACGAATTATTTTAATTTTAATACTTACATACCGCTTTATACACTTTGCATTATATTATAATGTAGTCTTAGATCTCACGATATACCCCGTCTTTCCGCCGCATACAATCTTAACCCACTTTTCGTAGATTTTCAATACTTCAACAACCGCTCCAGCTTTGATCCACTTAATGTTTGTTGACGGGTCCACCTTTTTGGCAGATCGGAACATTACTTTTTCTGTTGTAGTAGCAAGCATCTTTAACTTCCAAGCGGTGATGAACGCATTTGCAATCGCTTTTGCTACTGCTGCCTTATCCTTCAAATAAATCTTCATATCATCCAGATCATCAATGAAGCAGACCTCCAGCAATGATGCTTTCATTCCCTGACGTGCTGCGGTATTGATCACTAAGAGCTGCTGGTTCTTCGGACCTCTATTCTTAAGACCTAAACCGGCTACATTTTTTAAGATCGTATTCTCCAAAGCTCCTGCCTTGGCATTGTTGTATGTAGGGAGCAAGATCTCTGTACCGGTCGTTTTTCCGTTTCCTTTCAAATCGTTGACGCAACTATTGAAATGAATCTCCAACGTGTAGTCATAGTCCCGAAAGCGGATGTTCTTCCCTGATTTTAAGTCCTCGTATGCATTACGTGACGTATCGTACAGATCTACATCCACATTATAATGCTTCAATGCATCTCTGATCTTCTTAACCATCACAATGGTTTCTGCAGCTTCGCTATACTGCTTTCCTCCCAGTTTAGCACATGCCCCTGGATCACCATGGCCATGTCCACTAATCAATAATAACTTCTTCATTATTCTTCCTCCTTGTCTTCGTGCATCTGCTCTATCTGACCTTTGGCATTGATTAAAAGCTTTACGATCCATCCGGGAATGATGGACGGATTGGTCTTGTACAGGTTCTCACATATACTTATACATTCATTCAGAACAATATAGCATCCGATCACCATGCCAAATACTGCCACATTGGCCTCTACGTGAATACCGACCGCCTTGATCGCATATGGTACAAAGTAATCAAGAAAGAACCCAAAGAACAATGCTGTCAGCAATGCCATCTTCTTCCAGAATCCTTTTGTCCCTTTTTGGGATGTGATCGGTTCACCAACTGCTGCCGATGCAATTATACCGGTCACCCAGTCCATCACTATCACGGTACAGACCATCACGATCAATACACCATACTGCTTGGAAAAGGCTCCTATTGCTCCTGCCATGATCGATAAGAGCCACTTTGCTTTTTCTGTCATATTACCAGCCTCCTTTCTCTCTTTTATGGTATCAAAAAAGTGGTTTCATTTTTCCACATTTCAATGAAATAATAATTTACCGCCGGATAAGGTGTTTCAAGCTTTCCGTGGATGGTACCCTAATGGGAAAAACATTTACTCTGCAGCTGCAGGAGTATACAGCACCAATCCTAATGCAAAGCCAGGCTCATTGGGCGGACTTAATGAATATGGTACATTGCTTATATTAAATGAACAATATCCAACAGCCATATATATGTCCGTCGTAGGTCAGATGGCTTTTTGGGCAAGCAATTCTAATACATGGTCGATCATCAAATCTTAATATCCATATATATCGAAAGCTATGGTGCCGCTTAGTGCTGAATAGTAGTTGGCTATTGCATAATTTACATATGTGGAATCCCATGCCAACACGGTACATAACATCCAGTCGTTATTGATGTATGGCCGAATCAGCACAAATGATATAGTGGGATATTTTTTGGAAAAATTGTAGCGATATTGCCGTGGCCGCCCATCAAATTGTATGGCAGTTACGGTTGTTGTCTCTGTTCCCAGCTTTTTTATATATAAATTATTATTTATTCTAGCAACGTCTGCTGCCAACGTTTCTCCTTCGCCTGTATACGGCACAAAATCATTATACGTCGCAAGAACGTTTGTTGTAAGCATTGGTTTTACAACCGCTTTGCTCACTGTTGCTTTTGCCTGAACAGCGATACCAAATCCCACATTTTTTCCTACTTCTGACTGCAGCACCGTTACAGTAGTGTTATATGCAGTTGGAGTCTGACCATTGATATAAACTCCTACCGTCGTTTTATTTGTTCCTAGTACTACATGGCTCCCTGACGTCGGAACATACACCGTTCCTAACTGAATATAAGTCACCGAACTAGCAGTGTTTGTACCATTTACTGTATATGTGCCATCTCCATTGCTTGTGACAGTAATTCCGTTTTTGGTAGCAGATTGCACGGTTGGGTTCATCAAATTCTTGCATTTGCCAATACAAGGCAATATGTTATTTAAATAAAAGTAAGCGTCCCCTCCTGTGATTGCATATTTGTTTCCAGACTCTATGCTTCCGCTAGTGTTTAATTTGAGCTTTTTATTAAATGTAAGCTCGTTAGTAGTTGGTGATGTAACGATATATCCATTTAATGTATAATCCTTATACAGCCCCATCATATCATTACTTAACGTTGGATCTATCGACACTTGGTAAGCATCACTTCTTGACATTGCAACTAACCCTTGCTGCCCACTACCTGCATCTTTTTGGTAGTATGAATACAATTTGTCAGCAAGCACATTCCACGTCGAGATACCAGTACTATCGATTTTGACACCCGTAGATCCTGCTGAGTTTGCAATTTTTATGGCTTTGCTTTTTAAGTCTACAATCATCCCGCCTGTTATCCAACCAGAGCTTTCCGCATAATCTGCCGACTTCAATACAGGTGATGTGATCGTTCCTGTTGCCACAATGTTCTTGGAAAACAGATCTGTTACGTTGATCTTATCGGCCGTGATCGAACCGGTCGTGATACAGCCACCGTTAATGGTTGTGGTACCTGCTGTTGTCCATTCTGATACTGACTCACCACCCTTAGATAGCTTCAGTACCGCCGACTGGTTAGATCCTGATACCGGACTTGTAAGTGTGGCCGGATCAGCTATAGGTGTCACATACCATGGATTGGCACTGCTTCCGTATGCATCTGTTTTGGACGTATACACTGTCCAACTTCCCGAATCCGGTGTAAACATCTTATATTTTCCGCCGCCGCGAAAGAACATCACTACTTTAGAGCTATATGCGATTTGGCCAGCAGGATACACGGAGAGCTTGCCGCCGCACCAGTTATACGAATAGTTCTCAACGTACTGTTTTAACACATTTGAACCCCAGCCGTTGTTATAATACACGGCATCCACATATACGGAAAATCCACTACCATGTGTACTCCAACTCGGCTTGGTACCGGAGTTCAATTCCACAAAACATTTATAGTGGTGCATGCCAGCGTCTCTTGGTATAGCCGTGCTAAACACTGCTGGATAATATGTATTAGCGTCGTACTTAGAATTCGACAAATCTACATAAGAAATGTAATTTGAACCAACATAATTAGCCGTGGCTGCTGCGCTATCTGCCTTGCTCGCTGCACTACTTGCAGTGCTTGACGCACTATCTGCCTTGCTTGCTGCGCTGCTGGCTGCACTTGCCGCACTGTTTGCCTTGCTTAATGCACTACTAGCATTGTTGGATGCTGTTACCACTACACTGTTTGTGGTGATTGCATTTACAAATGCAGAACTACCCACCAGGTTAGTCATATTGATCTCATTAGCCGTTATGGTTCCAGCTACCAGATGATCCGCCGTTATCGTCCTTTTCGTCAATAAACCGCCATCCAATGTGTTAGTGTTGGTCGATGTTAATGTGCCTGCATTATTCAGGGCATAGATAATGCTTCCTGTGGTTCCATTGATCACCAGTCGATCTACGGAAAGCGTTCCAGCTTTGATGCTGTTCGCATTGATGCTAACCGAATCCAGATAGCCAGTCACATGCCCGTTTTCAATCGTAGCAGATGTGATCAATCCTGCACTGGCAAGTACGGTACCGATTGTGGCAGTGGTCACATTGGCAAGGTCAATCTGCGCATATTTTGCTTTCAAACTATCAATCTGTGCATATTTTACATCCATCTGCGACGTCGTCAGATAGCCTAATTTGGCATTTTCTGCTGACAGGTTATCTGTTGTTACTGCTTTGGCATTTAATGTGTTAAATGAGCCCTCCAACGCTTCCAGCTTGCTAATGGATGCATAGGATACATCTATCTGTGACGCTGTGAGATAGCCTAATTTGGCATTTTCTGCTGACAGGCTATCTGTTGTTACTACTTTGGCATTTAATGCGTTAAATGAGCCTTCTAACGCTTCCAGTTTGTTAATGGATGCATACTTTAAATCTGCTTCCTGTGCCGTCAATATATCTATATCCGCTACTGCTGCCTTGATCGTATCTGCATCCAGCACTTCCGTCTTTAAATACGTCACAAAAGCAGAATCCGCCTCTAACACATCAATCTTGGCTACTTCTGCTGCCAGCTCTTTTGCTTTCAAATAACCAAACGATGCTATACGCGCATTGACCTCCTCAACACTCATCATGTTGTTTGCGGTGTTGTTAAGATTCATTTCGATGTTCTTCGTCTTTTCCACGATGGATGCAATGGCACTTCTTCCCATAGATACAGAGCTGTTGTCACTGCTGCCGGATGATATATCCATCTTTAATCCGCCATCAAACGTCTGTGTGAGCTGCCCTACATAGTATTTATATCCACCGGCGAATGATACCGTATAGCCTGCCCGGATACGTGGATCTCCCACCATTTCTATGGAGTATTTGTAGTAAACATTTTCTATCGATCTGGCATAATCCACCGCAGCATGTATGAGATTAAATGCTGCTTGCGCGCTGTTGTGTCCACCCGCCTCATCTGCAGCAAATGTAAATGGGAGCTCCACCTCCATGCTACCAGACGCTCCTTCTTTGGCATACACGTCGCTGATCTCTTCCTCACTGTAGTTTAACGACCGGTTCTCCAGATCTTCTCCGGATGCTTCGGCGGTACAACTATATTTCTTACATCTGGTGGTCACGCTTCCGAGAATGTATGTGATCTTTCGGGTGATCTCATTTTCCGCATAGACCACATCATCTTCGGACAGGTTAAGGGGCTGGTCAAACTCATCTGTGATCGACTCACTGAATGCCTTGACGGCCTGCAGTTCTTCCACTACCTTTCCGTCTTGCAACGTAGCTTCTACCCGGATGTTCGTTCCCGTTATCATCGCAACGAAAGAAAACAGAGCAGATACCGTGATCTGCTTTAAATCGTTGATTACATAGGTGTTCTGGCACATGAAACGGTTTCCATCGTTAAGCATCATCCTTTTCACGTATCGCTTTACCGGAATCATGATGCCGCTATCCATGGCACTCTTCCATAGCGTGTCGGTAAGAGGTACATTCTGCACCATGCCTAACTGCTTTACAGATTCGACAAAGGCATAGAACACACTTGTTGCCTGCTCAATATCATATTCTTCCAAAGGATCTTCCGATATATCCGGTTCTGATTGTGGAAGAAAATCAAGCGGAATATCCGCATACAGGAGTTTGTCGTGCGCCGTGTAGGTGTAAGATGTTCCGCTCACGGATGGTTCTCCCTGCACATAAAATGCTCCGATATCGATCGGAGTTCCGATCTTCTTTGGGATCAATCGAAGGAACACCTGCTCTCCTTC
Organism: Lachnospiraceae bacterium; assembly: GCA_050874905.1. Lineage (GTDB taxonomy): Bacteria > Bacillota > Clostridia > Lachnospirales > Lachnospiraceae > NC2004. Next base: position 54,496 of record JBNMLP010000013.1, on the reverse strand, counting down.
ATTAAGCAAGTTGTGTTCGATCGTAATGTTAATGTACCTGGTAAACAGGTTCCCGATAGGCACATACACACTTGCATCACTTCCGGACACAGTCAGATTGATCACGTTAATCTCTCTCTTTGTTCCATCCACATATACCTCAATATCATAGTAGGCATTCCCGGAGTATATATATTCTGTTAAATCTATGTCTTGAAAAGCCAAAACGAGCCACCACCTTTTTTGTCTGTTCGGTGAATCGGCTCGTTATGGCACTACTTTCTCCGTATTCTTTTTTTTACTGTATCATAAAATACAGTGCTGTCATGATATCCACTCCGATCGTTTTCGGAAGCGTATCTAATGGAACCTTTCTTATGTCACACTCTACCTCAATGTCGTTGAGCTTGTTCAAGTCATCATCCGACGATAAGGCAATCGTGTCGATCTCTCCATCCTCTCTCATATGCTTCTGTTCGATCGTCTTTCTGCTTTCGATGTAAGGATCTAATGCCTGCTTCATGTTATGAATGTTGTATGCCACCGCATATGCGGCATCAATCTCCATCTCAATCCCTGCATCCCGTACCCTCTGTAACGCTATCTGGTGTTCTAACAGTTCAATGTTCTTCATGCTTCACTACCTCCTGCTTCGTTTAAAAATTCGCCTATAAACTGGTTTACATCTTCCGCTACCATCTCTTTGTTTTCCACAAGCAGCTTCTTATCAAGAATATTGACGCTCATATTTGCATTGCTTTCTTCCACATATGAAGATAACATTGCAACAGCATCTCCTGCCTGCGTTGTGATGGTTCCCTGTTTGTTTACACTTCTGGTTTTACTTAACATAATACCTGCCTCCTACTGTTGTACAATGTTTACTGTTGCTGATTTGTAATAGTATTTCCCATCTCCAATATATCCGAGATGTTCTTTGCTCAAGGTACCTCTATATACCTTGATATCCACATCTTCTCCGGCATCGTGAATACGGATCGGGAAAAAGCCGGCACACAGATACTTTTTTATCTTTTTCACAAAAGTTTCTTCCAGTACCCCCCACGTCAGGTCAATGGTTTTCTTCTCCGCAATGACCGTTCCGATCATCTTTCCTGTCGTGGATCTACCCGTGTTACTGGACCATATGATCTCATCATCGACCTTCATCGACACAAGATCCTGCGACAGATCAATGTAGGTGCTTCCACTTTGTACTCCTATCTGCATACCGTTCCTCCTTACATTACTATCTCACATCTGCCATTCGCTTTCGTGTGTGTGTTGATCACCCGCACGATCTTCTTTGTTACCTTTTCTCCATCCATATAAATGTCTAGATCCATACTTCTAAGCAGCGCAAGGATCTCTTTTAACAGTTCTATCAACTCTTTACTGCCCTGGTTCTCCTGACTTGTACCTGCTGCCTGCTGCGCCAATTCCACCAGCTTACTCATAGACACATTGTTGGACGTATCTACCGATGCTAGTGGTGGGGTGCTTCCCTTTACCACACGCTGCGCCACCATCTGCATACCGGATGTGACAGATGCCAATGCTCTGCTCACGGCTCCATATACTCCGGATGCCACCGATGCTACGATCTGGTCATTGTTTACCACTCCGGTATTTGTTCCAATCTTTCCTACCAGCTCCGGACCATTCTCGTTTGCTACAAACATCTGACCAGCCGCCGGCAGTCCTCCTGAAGCATATCTTTGTACCTTTTTCCACGCTTTTCCGTCATATACACCGCCTTTGGCTTTTTTGGTTCTTGGAAGAAAATACGTATAGTGATTGCCATCTTGCATGACATCACCTTTGACTCCATTGATCTTCATTGTCCATTTAGGCTTAAAATTCTCCTCAAACTCCTTTTGCCATTCTTTCGCCTTACTCTTCATACTTTCTTTAGGTTTGAAAAGAACATCTGCTTTAAGTCCTTTTGCAGCCGTCGAAACACTCTTATCAAAGTTCTTCGACTTCTTGGCTTCCATCGTAATCTGCTTTGATTCTGCTTTCTTCGCTTCCTCTGTTGCAATAGCGCACTGTGTGGTATCGGCTTCGTATGTGATCTTCTTGGATGATGGTGTCTTTTTCAGTTCTTCATTTGCACTTTTAGCTTTCTTTCCTGTTTTATCTAAATCTTTGTTCAGGTCATCGTAGGATTCCTGCATATCACCTATTGCTTGGGTGATCTTATCGTACTCGCGGCTCTGCTTCGTATATTCTCCACGACTTGAGCTTAATGTCTTCTTTGCGCTGTCCATGGATTTCTTATATTGGTTCATCTTTTCAACCAATTTATCATATTCTTTTGAGCTCATTTGTAACGCCGTGTTCTGCTGCTCATCATCTTTCTTCAAAGTAGCTCGCACTTTGTTATATTTAGCCGTGACATCGTTTAAACTGTCCTGTGCTTCCTGAATCTTCTTCTTCGACTTATAGAGTTTCTGCGATACATTAGCCATATCTTTTTCGGCTGCTTGCAGCATGTAATACTCTTTGGTCTTTTTGATCGTCTTCTTCAGTTGCTCCTCGGTACCCGAATATGCCCCAGTTTCAGTATCGATCGCTCCTGCCAATTCAGGTATCTTATCCACCAGCTGCTTCGCATAGGTCTTTAACCGCTTTTTTTCGTCAGCAGATAACTTTGTTTTCTGTGACAGCTTGTAGTATTCATCCGCCATATCTTCGACCGCACCATATTCCAGCTCAATACTGTTCTGATTCTTGTTAAAATCATAGATGGCGCGATCTGTAGCTCTTACTGCATCTTTTGCCTGTGTCATTGACGACTCCAGAGCTTCCAAACCTTCCGCCTTGACCGATACTTTACTATTCCCTTTGAGTGCCAGTAATGCACCTGACAGCATGCCGATAGCCGTGATTGCCAGCTTGACCGGTGATCCGGTAAACACTGTAAATAAGCCTTTGATCGCCAAAGACGCTGATTTAATTGCTGTCACTGCTGTAGTAATCTTCTGATATGCAGTGATTGCCGTAAACACACCTGCAAGACCGCCTACGATGACATCCCATCCCGCTTTAGGGATCTTGTTTAATGCTTCCGCAAATATTGTGATCGCTTTGGCTGCTGCATTGATCGCAGATGCCGCTACCTTTCGGAGTACCAAATACAACCCTGACATAAAGTCAAGTAGTCCCTGCCCGATTCCTTTGGCGACTGAACCGATAGCTGTGATAAATGTTTTGACCGCTTTGTTTAATGCTTTCCAATTGATCCGCTCACTGAAATCCGTAAAGATGTCCAAAAGGGTTGGAATGGCTTCACTCAATGCCCAGTCGGCAAGTTTCAGCAGCACCTTGTTGTAAAAGGTTTCGATTGCAGTGAATCCTAACCTTCCCAGCTTATATAACACACTATAAAAGTCTGCCAGGCTTTTCTGCAGCTTGTTCCATTTTACTTTCTTGAAAAACTGGTTGGTATAATCCACCAGTTTTGGAAATCCTTCACCCAGTACATAGCTTCCCATTGGCTTCAGGAAGTTTTTGTAAAAATCCTTTAATGTTCCTATTGAGAATTTTTCCAGCTTTTTGAATCCCTGGCTGTACAACCGCTTCAATGCATTCTGCGCCGGCCGTAGAGATGCCTGCAGCTTCTTGGCAAACTTCTCCGCTGACTGATCCATCTTGCTCAACGAACTGTCCCACGAAGTAGACATGCTATCCAATGCAGAAGATGTACCGGAGCTTCCTGACGGTGACGATGATGCAGAAGATGTATCACTCTTCTCACTTAGCTTGTTGATCTTATCAAAGCTCATCAGGTCACGGGATGCCTTTGCAGCTTTTTTGGTTGACTTCGCCAGATTATCCGCTGCTCCTGATGCTCCATCCAGATTTTCTTCCGCTTCCTTTGCTCCTGCTGCCGTGGCCGCTATCTGTCCAGAATCGGTTTTCTTTCCGGTGAGCACCTCTGTGATCGCCTTAAACTTACCTGCAAGGACTGATAACCGTCCTATCACCGTATTGATCATTTTAAGCGCAGGAGCCATGATGTTGATCAGCCCTTGCCCGATGCTCGCCTTTAACGACGAAAAATTAAGTGACAGGATTCGAACCTGATTCGCCCACTGATCGGATGTTTTTGCAAAATCTCCCTGTGCATTGGAAAGCTGTTCTGTCACAAATGCCAAACGAAGTGATACCTTTTCCTGCTCCGACATGGCATTTGTTGTCTTACCATAACCATTGGCAAGTGCATAAGCATCCAACGCATTTTGCGTCATGACAATACCAAGATCTTTCAGCGTTTCTGTCTCTCCAGAGAACACTGACTTTAACTTAATGTAGGCTTCGTCCTGCGATATGTTGTAAAATGACGCTACATCGCCTGACAGTCCAGCCAGTGCAGTGCTCATATCATATGCCTGCTTTTCGGTGAAGCCAAACGCTTCCGCCATAGCTCCAAATGTTCCGGAATACCGTTTCGCCATCGTTTCAGACAGACCATAAGTAGACTGTGCATCCTTTGCCCATTGATTCAGCTTTTCGGACATATGCGGAAATACGGTATCTACCACATTCTGCACTTCCGTTAAATCTGATCCTAGATCTATACACGATTTTCCAAAATCCGCAAGTGCCTTGATTGAAAAAGCAGCAGCGATGGCAACACCGGCTTTCTTTGCCATCCCCGTTACCTTCTGGAAGCTCTTCTCTACACCTCCATTTGCTGCTGCTATCTTATTAAAGCTACTATTCAGTTTGCCTGATGCTTCATTTGCTGTCTGCTGTATCTGCTTTCCGAGGCCCTTCTTATTCAGCCCTATATCAAGAGCTATTGCCCCAACGCTTGTTGCGCCCATAATAAGCCACCACCTTCTTCGGCGAATCGGCTCATAATGGCACTACTTTCCTACCTTGATTTCAAATTTCTTTTTGCAATTTCTTCCTTTACATCTTACATAGATCTGTTTTGCTACCGCTTCCTGCCCAATCTCTATGGGCATTCGGTAGCCACAGTACGGACATGTCAGCCGTTCTCTTTTCATTTCATTGTTTAATCCTCCTTTCCCATGTTGGTGAACATTGCCAGCATATTATCCAGAAAATCGTTTAATTTTTGCTCTTTTACGTTCTCTGCCATTCTGTTTTGCCAAGTGGAATAGATCCGGAGCTGATCACCAGAAAACCCTCTGATGATCTCCTGATCCGTCTCGCTTCTTATACTGACCACTCGGCCAAGTGCTGTGTTGGGTCCCATTCCTGCCAGCAATGCCTTGAATTCTTGAAACGTTATCGTGCCATACTCTCTTGGTGCTACTCCATACTCTTTCCGCATGGAGGACACGATCAGATCATAATCTTCTATGACATCGTAGTATGGCTCTCTGTTTCCCCCGATTCGTCATCCTCATCATTTCCTACTGCAAGATCCACTGCGGTCTCAATCAGCACGTTCAGATCCTTGAAGGAGATGTTCATGGCATCCAGCTTCTCCCGGTCTTTCTTATCGATCAGCATTTCGTACGCTTTCATGGATTTTTCGCCTTCGGTAATCGTAGGATCACCATATACTCCTACCATCTTAAGGACGGTCTTGGCATCAGCATGCACTGTGATCAGCTCATCTTTCACCTTGATCTGCGGATTCTCATCCAGATCCAGTTTGTTCGTAATGTCTACTACTTTCATTTTGTACTCCTTTCTTTAAGGGCTGCTATCCGGCAGCCCTTATAATAAAGTTACTCACCGTTCGCGCTCGGTTCGGTGATGGTTGGTTTTCCATTCGACATGATATCAACGACCAGAGGTGCCACTGCCGTGGAATCACCTGCGGAGTTCTCTGATACGGAATAAATGGCATTATCCCATGACACTACGGTGCCATCCGGGAATGTCCATGCAAAGTATCCCTCTGCATTGCGTCCATTCACAAACGTCTTGCTTGCGATATAGTCATTTCCCGGATCACCCACATTTCGCTTTCCATTTACTGAAACGGAAATTGCTTTTGCGGTCTGCAAACGACGCTTCCATCCCTCCGTATTCATTGGTGTCCATTCCTCCACACCGTTATCGATGTTCACGGAAAAGCTCTCCATGTCAGCCGGTACATTTGACTTCTCTGCGCTCTCACCAACTTTAAACTGGTTCTCATAAACCGGATATACTCCTGATTTCGCCATGTTACTCGCTCCTTTCGTAATAAATCTCTACTTCAATCACTCTTTCATAGATCCCCTGGTCATCTGTTCCCACATCCTGCGGAAATGGTGTGACCATATTGATCCACTTTACCTGCTTGCCATTGACTTCCATATTTTCAACAGCATCTAACGTGTCAAACAGCTCTCTCGCTGCCTGTTCCGTGTCTCGTGGTGATTTATTCCAATGCACCAAAAAGGATGCCGGATATACACCATAGGACTTGTCACAGCCGATTCCATGGTGTGTTTTATAATCACCTCTGTTCAATGTATAACACCCGATCGCCTTTTGTGGCTTCTGCGGGAGCTTTCCCATGTAGCAATGGTCAGTAATGCCAAGTCCTGCTACCAGATCCCGAACATCGGCTAAATACATCACATACCACTCTCCTTTTTGAACAGCTTTTCAAATGTTTCCTTTACAAATTCCTGTTTTTTGCCGGAAGCATAGTCGTCCAGCCATTTTCCTTTGGCATTTGGATTCTCCACTGTGGAGAAGTGGTACTCCGGATGATAATAGAGCCGTCTGGCATATGGTGTAGAGGATACCAGACTTGCTTTCCCCAAGGAAAGCTCCGACATATCCACATATGTGGATTCATTCTGCAGTGTACCTGTATCTCTCGGCATCACCTGTGCCTGCACCACATCCGTATGTACCGCTTCGGCAGTCTTTGCAAGGGCGGTTTGCGCCGCCTGCTCCAGCTCTCCTACCACGGCATCGTATATGTTTATGGTTGATGTGACTCTCATTGTACCTTCACCTCTGTGTAGTTTACGGTTCCATCCGGATTTCTCGCTTTTGTTCCTTCGTAGATCTGTCGTCCCACACCATTCACCGTAATGGTTCCTGCTGTGATGACAGGAAGTCCCGGAGCTATATCCCCAGGAAACAATGCTACCCCTGACAAGGTAATCAGCTTTTTCTCTGCGGTCAGCACCGTCTTGGCACGGTCTTGATAGTTGCAGTACGCATCGATCACGACCGCCTCCAGTGGTTCTCCATAAACGTTTAATCCTTCCTGCTCTATCTCCAGATGCGCTTGGGTTCTGCACATGTTCTTTGCTACCAGACACGGATACTTCATTAAAACACCACCCTACAACATAGTCCTGTCGTACGCAGATAAGAATAGATGTCCCTTGGCATCGCAATGCCATTTATCACCTTAACATTCCAACTCTCGCCAAAGCTCATTGACACTCCGTTGATGGAATAGGATTGCAGGATGCTTTCAATGACATCACTGTTCTCGTACTCAAATTCTGCCAGCCGGCAGCAACAGGTCTTTACTACTTCCTGCTGATATGGTGTCAACTCATCTACGCTTTTGATTCGTCGGAATGTCAACGTATCAATATGCCGTGTGGCCTGTTTCAAAGCTTTCTCCCTGTCTTCTTCCGGAATCGCAATGCCTTCGTATTCTGTTCGGTAATAGTTCTTATCTGCATACGGTTCCATGACTATTTCTCCTTTGCTTCCTTCGTGGCTTTTTCTTTCTGGAGTCCGGCCAGTTCTTTTTGCAAGTTGGCGTTCTGCTCCTTTGCGGCTTCCAGCTCTTCCTTCAGACTTTCAAACTCCTTTACGGATACTGTTTTACCGGTTCCGTGTTCTACCAGTTCACCATCTTCATAAATGTCAAACCCCTGCTTGACATAGGTCTGTTTCTGCGCTTCTTCGATAGTGTACTCTTTGTTTCCCTTTTTTGCTTTCATAAAAACCTCCTACGCTTCCATATTGATGGATACACCCGGTGCCTTTTTCTGCAAAAGGAACGTGTCCGTAAAGTAACGGTTCTGGTATACATATTTATCCGCAGTACGGCTATCTGTTCCCGGTGTAAACAGCTTGATGTAGCTATATTTATCACGGGACACTACCGCAGTCGGATGGATCAGCATTGCATTCATCTGCTTTGCGTCCTCTGCTGCCACGCAACCGTCTGTGAAGTTATATGCTGATTTAAAACGTGCACTAGGCACTGTTTTGATCGTTACATCATCGATTCCGTGTACCTTCCTGTTAATCGTTCCTGCTGCCCCTACGCTGATTGTTCTGGTGATGCCTTCTGCCTCCTTCATGAGCTTCGCAATCCTTGAGATACAGTAGAACATACGACCTTCTTCTGGCACGGATGCGTCATCCATTACTGCCATCTGTTCATCGAACCACTCTAAGATATTCGACTTATCCAGTACTGTGGTATCTACCACAGCTCCATCCGATTTGAATTTCTTTGCTTCTGTAAGGATCTTGGAATAGCGGTAAGAATCCTTCTCCGGGATCGCCTGCTCTTCCTCGAACACATTCTGAATATTTCCGATCGCTGCCACTAAATTCGTTTCGTCGATATCCATCGGGTCGATACCAAACTCAATATCACGATCGTGCTCTAACTTCTTCGGCTCCCAGTCACTGCTGACAGATCCGACATTAAATCCCATGTTTCCTCTGTTGTGATCTTTGTATCCGGATACTGTCAAGCGTGGTAACTTGATCGTCTGCGCATTGATAAAACTGATCTCCGGATGTGATGTCGTCAGTTCGTACGACGTCAGTTCTCTTGCATACTTCTGCTGAAGCTGGTTCGCAAACATTTCTGCATATTCAAATACAGCCATAAATCATCTTCCTTTCTGTGTTAGTTGCCAAAGATCTTGGCAAGCATTTCTTCATTACCGCTGCTGTCTTTGTTTCCGCCGCCTCCAACTCTAAAACCTGCGTTATCCTGCTGTGTCGGCTTCAGCTGCGGAACGTCTTCCAGCACCTTGCTAAGTGCCTTATTCACATTTTCAGACTTGATCTCTCCATCCACGATCACATCTGACATATCTGCCATCTTGATCACGTAAGGAATCGTCTTCTGATCCAGTCCCAGTGTCATTGCTTCCATGATCGCTGTGTTTTCGATCTTCTGCTGGAGCAATGCCGCTTTTTCCGTTTCCAGCGTTTTCTGCAGCTCTCCTGCATTTGGTTCTGTTTCCTTCTTCTGCTTTTTGAAGGCTTCGATGGCTGCATTGGCTTCATCCTGTGACAGGCCCTGCTCTTTGAAATAGTTCTTTAACACTGTTTTCTCGGCGACGTCCTGCTTGCCACTGATGATGCTTGCCAGCTTGTCGTAGTCAAAGGATGGTGCGCCCTGCGATGATGTACCCGGTGTGTCTTTACCATCGCCGCCCTTTCCTCCCTTATCCTCCGGATCTTCTGCAAACATCTGCAGATCTAACGGTAATGTTTTGTTCTCTGTTTTCATGTTTCGTGCTCCTTTCAGTTTTGGTGGTGTCTCCACATTCAGTTATTACGGTGTCTCCGTCGAATTGCACCGGTGCAATTCTGTTGTTTCTGATTTTATCAAAAAAGCTGTTTCAGTTTTCCACTTTTTAATTTTGATGTCTTGACATAAAAAAATACCACCAATCATTTCTGATTGATGGTACTGTCCGTATTATGTTACTACCCTATCAAATTTCACACATCATTATTATTCTAATCTACTTCGTTAATCTGCAATGATAATTTTCTCAGTTCTTCCTTTGCTTCATTTTCTACTTCAAAAAACAATTCTTTGTTTGAATCAAGACCGCTTTTCCAAATTCCATCTTTTTTTGCCTGCTTTATAATTTCTTCACATTTTTTATTCAGATCTTCAAAAATCATTTTTGCCTTCTCATCAGCTTCTTTTTTTGTCATTCTTCCACCTCCTATAGCCTATTCCATGTTTTTGAGCAATATTTATGACTTGCACATGCCTGAAATTTTCAAAATTTTGCCAGTCATCCGGAACATCATCAATCTCTTCTGCATTTCTCGTTAATTCATAAGTGTATTTTTCATCACATCCACGTAATACCTCTAAGCTATATTTTTCAAACAAATCAATATCCGCGTTGCTAAATGAAAACTCTGTAACTGCGATTGGATGATTGTGCGATATCGTTGCACCTTCTATTTTATCATGCAAATCGTAATCAGGAAATACCCCTGTTTGCACACCGAAACATTTATATAATTCACCATCTTTGGTATAAACAAGTGCTGTTTCGTATTCATCTTTTATAGCACGTGCTTCATATCTTCCTATTTCCTCATTTAAGTCTTTTACATTTTTATTCAATATAATCGGCTCTTCATGAAGTGGAATTTTATTCCCTCCTATTTTAGCAGAAAGTCCTTTCTTCTGGTTATTTCGGACATCCAGCAGGCTTTCCAGTTCCTCTTTAAAAATGCTTGCTAACTTTCCAGGCTTCTCACATGTGTACGCTTCTGCAAATGCTTCTGCAAACACCTCACGCAATCCGCCTGTCTTCCCGTAAGATCCAAATTCTTTGGGGAGATTACTTAAATTTCCCGCTTTAAAAATATCTCCGTCAAAATATTTCAATATACATTTCTGGGCAATATCATAATCTTTTATTCCCACAGTTTTTTCCAAGCTATCCGCTACGTAGTGCCCATATTCATGCGCAAGGAAATGCATCTGATAATCATCTGATTTTGAATACGTCACCAACGATCCTGGTTTTTTCATTATTGCTTCTCTTCTAAGTTTTATAGCCTTACCTTCAGAAAAATATGCTCCAGCAGGTGTTTTACTAAGTCCTGCCTTAAAGTCGTCCACTATCGTTATGGAGTGTAACTGCAATTCATTCTTTACAAAATAACCAGCATGATTCTGCTCAAATCCTGTTATAAAATCTGCAAACTTGTTCATTACGTCAGCAGAAACACCAACCGACTTGTCTTTTAATTCAATCCCTACCATATCCAGCGCATGTATTGCTTCTTCTTTCGACCTGCTTTTCTTTTCTATATTCATGCCGGCTTTTAGTTCTTTTATCTCATCAGCGATTTCCTTTGCTTTTTTTATTTCTTCTTCTCCTGCCCCATCAAAGCCTTCTTCGACCGAACCAAAATCTTTCATAAAATCATCGTATGAATAGCCTTCTGTTATGTTAGAAAACTCCTTTTCCAAACTTTTTAAACGTTCTTCTGCGTTTTCCTTTGCTATGGCATTCCATTCCTTTTTCCTGGCAGCATACTTCTTTTGATTCGACTCATCAAGCGCGTATGTTTCCAACCGCTCGTACTTCTTCTCCTGCCGTTTGGCATATTGCTGTTTGTTCTGCTGTTTCGTCTGTTCCAGAAGTTCTTCCCGTTCTTCTTTGGTGTAGGGATCTTCTTCCTCCCCGAAATATGTCGTATGGCTGTCTCGGCAGTTTGGATGATACAATCCTGCTGCCACGGCATTGCTCATAAGAAGATGCTTTCCATCCGGCTTCCCACCGGACCATACATCATCAATCATTACCTTCCCCACAAACGGAGCACATAATGGACAAGCATTTCCACGCTTATTGATAATGACAAGATGCATACCCCACGACTGCCGCATCTCTCCTTCTCCGGTCAGATAGGCTCGCTTGGTGGTTGTGCGCAGCACCATCCCTGCATAATCCTTGATGTTATGCACTGAACCATTTTTGTATTTTACGCAGTTGATCCCTTGCATCAGGAAGTCTCTGGCAGCCATATCCACTGCCTTTTCATATGTGGTCATACCACTCGCCATATGTACCTGTGTGGCATATATGATCTTTCGATACTGATCATTAGCTCTACGCAGCATCGCTACCTCTGCACGCTTCATGTCATGCGTTGTTGCTTTGATCAATGCCTCCATCTTCCGATCGTTCACCTGAAAGAAACGTCCATTGACTGCATCGCCCGGTCTATAGTATCCATATCCATTTTTTATGGCTTCCAGTATCTCTGCTTCCTGATCCAACGCTCCATCTTCTCGTGCCTGCGTGATCGCTTCCTCCAGCAGTGTGTTAATCTCACTAAACTCCCGTTTGAATCGTGTTCTGTTGGCTGCCTTGTATTCTTCCAGCTCCGCCAGACATACCGCCTGCCACTGCGCCCATTCCTTTCCTTCTTCTACCTCCTGCATTGTGTGACGCTTCATATTGCGCATCATGGAGGAGATCAGTTCTTCTTCGATTTGTGCAAACGCTCCTTCGATGTTGTAATAATCAAGGTCAAGCATATCCGCTACCCCCTGTTGTACATTACTTTAAATCCTGCTGCCCGGTAATCCCGGATCATCTTCTTCAAGTGTGTGTTCGACTCTGCATGATCATTCCGCAGCTCTGCATAATCTCCTTGCTCCACTGCGTAGATTCCTTTCGGCACCATCTCACTTGCCATCTTTAACAAGCCTTCATATTCCTTTTTCCCCATCCGGTATATTCTGTTCGCTACTTTTACTTTCATTCTACCGTCGCCTCCTGATTTTCTATAAACCGCTCTGCTGTTTCTTCGTTAATACCTAACGTAGATGTTATGATTGAGATTGCTTCCTGTCTGGATATCTGATTGTTTTTCTCCATCTGGATCACATTCATCAGAGATGTGATCTGCGCCCCGTTCAATGTCTCTGATGCTACCTGTGGCATATCCATTGTTTCCATGCCATCTGCACGGTTCAACCGTTCAATCTCTTTCCGCTTCCACTCTTCCTCTTTTGTGTCACCGTACAATTCATTCACGACCGCCTCATTGGACATGATTCCATATTGTTTGCCTTTTCCAATCGTTTCGATCTGGCTCTCAAAGGACGGGTTGGCATAGTCCCCAAAATCGATTTGCGCCGATACATCCTCCAATGGGTTTCTGTTCATCGTATCAAGTGCCTTGAATACGGTATCTACCAGAACCGGGATACGGTCTTGCAGTGCATCAATGATCTTGCCCCTGGTGTACAGGGTTGTCTTCTCTTTCTCCCGCTGTGCTTCGGCATTATCCAGCTTCTTGACATCGATACCAATGGTAGAGGGACTGATGATTCCCTGCAGGCACAGATCTAATGCTGTGACGTATGTGGCGAGGTACGAGTCATGCGGAATCTCCGGCTGCTGCAAATCAATCTTTGGAAGCTCGCTTTCGCTCATCGGTGTTTCTATCATTACAAACTGGTTATCAAACGGGTTTGGTTTCATCATGGTTCCATCTTCCGGATTTTTCGGAATCAGATCTTCCGGTATATACTTTGTGGATCGTCCATCCCGCAATGCCTGCATCCACTGTGACCATGATTCATCCAGTGCGTCGAAATCATCCGCTTTCCGGTCGAAGATGCTTCGACCACGGTTCTGGTATCTGTCAGAGTCAAATATACGCAATGGCACCGCCATACAGAAGTTCCCGTCATATGTGACATTATCTAATCCTTCCAGGTCTTCCACCATGCTCATTGGCACTTCATGGTCCCCGTCATACAAGGCATACTCCACACATCCGTACCTGTAGGTTTCGTTCAGCTCATACACTTTGTATCCCTTCTGGTATCTGGTCTTAAAGGTCACTCCTCGGAATCGCCCTCTTTCGTAGATGTATTCCACGTTCTCACCCGGCACCCATTCAATGATCGGATACTTGGATATTCTGGAATCAAAAGAGATCTTGAAGGCTCCGTCGCCGACGATAAGGCAATCGTGTACCGCCTTTCCCAGCAATGCTTTAAAACCGTTCTCTTCTGCGATCTCTTCCCACACATCTTTTCTTTTGGGTTCTACCTCTATGGCACTAAACTCTGTCATGATGATGTTCACCAGTGCATCTACCATGATTCCGGGTAAGCCTGTGTGGATCTTTCGCACTTCTCTTCCAACCGTTGGTACTGCTGCCCAAAAGCATCTTGTGTCAGAGCTACCGATCTGATGGTACAGGTCATTCAATTCTGATGCATCCCCTCCGTACCAGATACGGTTTTTTATTGCATTGGCGGTATAGTCCAGTTTCTCGTTGATCATGATCGTGGTTGCCGTTGCCGGCTGAATCTGTAAAAAACTTCTAAGTCCTTTTCTCACTCTTTCTTTCATCCTCTCTACTACCTTCATCGTGTTGTCACTCCTATCTTGTCTTTGTATGGCAGAAAACCATATTGCACGGCATTTACCATATGATCGTTGCCATCTTCCGGTTCATTGTCTTTTTCTTCGTTCCAGCTATATGTGTTCAGCTCCTTTATGTAGTTGGTACAGTGGCTTAACACATACATATCCGGTTCTTTCTCTTCGGTATGATGAAACCACCCTATCTGCATGTTGATCCTGCTCACTATCGTGGTTTTCTTCCATGCGTCCTCCATCTTGTAGGTGCACGTCTGATCTTTTCGCTTGTATTTTTTGTACTCTGTTTTGGTCGCCTGGTCTGCGGAATCAATGAAGATGTAGTGGCACATTCCCCATTCCTCCGTGTTGCGGCGCACAAAGTCCACCAGATTCCGAACAGTATCGGATGGTGCCAGTGGTGTGCCGAGCTCTGCGTTGTTATATACGCGTTCGTCCAGCACGATCAGCTTTCCTCTGTTCGTAATGCCGAGAAAGGCTATAGCAATGGTATCCGGCGACTTCTGTGAATATGCGGTATCAATGCCCACGGAAAATTTAACGAAATGTTCCTTTCCGGGCTCTTTTGTGCAAAACTGCTTTGCCCAATCTTTATCTTTGATATGCACCTGTTCGTCGAAGTTGATAAACACCAGTCCTGTAGCACGACCACGCAGACCTTGGATCTTGTTCTTGTACATCTTCGTGCCTTTAGGAACGGATCTGATCTTTCGCTCGATATCCTCTTTGGTCAGCGCAGCGTTGTCATAAAAGGTAAAGTACCAATGTACCCATCCTTTTTGCGGCGAAGCATCCAACTGCCTTAACAGCTCTGCAGGGTATTGTGATACATATTGTTTTAGTGGTCGTGACTTGTTGATAAACTCTTTATATACATCCAGATCAGGACTGTCCGGATTCGATGTTGTCATCATATAGTCGCACCGGTGGGAAATCTCCCGTAAAAACTCCATGTCGGCCGTGTTGACCTCGTCAATGTAGACACATCCTGACTGGCTTCCCAGCACCTTCTTCCATTTGGACTTGTTGTCATACCCGGCAATGTATATGATCTTTGTCCCATTGTTGGTGGAAAATTCGATATGTGGGATGCTAATAGAGGAATGGCCGGATGGATAGTACACAGCCAGTGGATCAAATTGTTCCAGTAATCCATTTTCCGGATTGATCAGGTTCTTTTCTGCTGTTCCAACATCTGCTGCAGCAATGACGTGATATTTCCTTTGGCTTGCCGCGACCTTCAGCATAAATTTAAAGATACCTACAGTAGTCTTGCCTGCTGCCGTCGTTCCTTCCAGATATTCCCTCTCGGTATCCACCTTCAAGAAGTCAATGTACTTGGGTGATAGCACTAAGTTACTCATTCTTATCACCTGCTATATCTGAACTCTTTGCCTTCTGCATCTGCTCTAGGATGGACGAGATGTTATTCATTGCCGCACTCTGTTCCTCACTCTTTATGTCAATCTTGATCACATCCATACCGAGGTATTTGTACAGGACATTCAATGCCTGGATCTTGTTTGCAAACTTGATCTCACGCTCTTCCGTGTCTGCTGATTCTCCCGATGTCTTTTTTACCTTCACACTTGCAATCGCACTTAGATCTTCTTGTGTCGCACCTTCCTTGATCTCTCCCGTCTTTAGGTCAACCACATTGCTGGGTACAAGAAATGCAATCTTGGCATATTCCATCAGCACTCTTTCTGCCGTGATACCAGTCCTTTTAGAACGATCTGCCAACCGTTTTTCTATCTCCATTTTGATCTTAGGTTTTTTTAGGTTTTCGTTGGCAATGACACCTGCTGTTTTTGGACTGTAGCCTGCACGTATCGCCGCCTGCGTGCCATTGAAGTCCACCATATACTCGTCGATAAAAACCTTTTCTTTTTTTGTCATATACGCTGCCTCCTTTCCCTGTTTTTTAAAATTTTAGCAACTTTTCCGTTCCGTTTTTCCACATTTTGATTTGATTGCATTAAAAAAATAGCCTTTCGGCTATCTTTTTAATCTCGTAACTTATCAAGGATAAGATAAAAGCGGTTGATCGTGCGATAAAACATGTTCTTGTTGCATGGCACTCTCGTTTGGGCATTCAACTTCTCATATGGAATACCTTGTGTGACTGCTTTTAATGTGTAGGCATATAGCCATGGTTCTGCTGCCTGGTGCATCGCATCCTCTATCATCTGCACCTTTCTATCGTCCCTGTTTCTCCGGAACTTTGCATACTGCCAGCAAAACCGCTTCAGCTCATTCTTCCTGTTCCTATCCACTACATCACCTCCTCTAAGAAATGTGTATAGGTTATTACACAATTCAAATTGTGTATTACACATTTTGGGATTGTGTACTACACATTTCAGGAAAGTGTAATACACGTTTTTGGTATTCCTCCATATCAGTTGCATCTATCTCCATCCCAAAATCCTTGCCGAACTCTACTCCTTCAACTAGACCGTCTCTATTCTGTTCCTTGGCGAAGCATATCGTGATGCCGTTTTCGTACGCATACTCAAACTCAATGCTACACCCTCTGCTTTCCTGCCATCCTGGAAGCATGTAGATAACATCGCATATCGACAGCATGGCTATGCTTGTTGCCATATAATCTGCGTGAGATAACTCTGGCGGTAACATGGCATTCACTTTTGCAGGATTGATTGCCGTGTATCCTGCTGCCATAATCTCTGCTTCAGCATCGGCAAAGTGTTTCATATATCCTTTTACCCCTGTAATGGGTCCGCTTATATATACCTTCATTCCTTCTCCTTTCTCGCTCCCCGAAGGGAGCGTATGCATCATGGCATATTACTGTGTGATAATAAGTCCTTTCGGACGTGCTACTCATCCATATCTATCGTTCCGTTCATTAGTTCCGGCAATAGTGCATCTCTCAGCTCTATCAGTAATCTGTTTTCTTCTTCATTCAGATAATAGATATGCTGTTTCCATGTGTTAAACATCATGACAAATATGCTTGACACCTTTTCTTTGCTTCCATTTTCAAATTTTACCTCATTGGCTTTCTTTGACGTTCTGAAATAGTCACTCTCTTCCAAAGCATCTGCGCCCAGTTTGGAAAGCAATTCATTTAGTCCTTCATTATCATCTTTTCGTGTTAATGATTCCAGATCCAACCCTATTTTGCGCCCCAGTGATTCATTTATCGTGAGTTTGCAATTATTTTTTTCTCTGATGATCCTGTTTATATCTTCCACAATGTCCTTGTAGGATCTGTGCGGTTCTTCCTCTGTTGCAAACTCTATGTACCTGCTTGGCCTTAAATCATAGTCATTTTGTTCGATCTCAAACGTGAGTACAGAGCGGCATACACTTGGTATATTGGCATTGCTTTTTATGTACCCTGCTGCCTCTGCTATTGTTTCATCCGGAATCACATTCACCATCTTCTTGTACACTCTTTTTGTGTGACTTGCCCCTCCGTATTGCCCGCGCTGTTCTCTTTCCTCTTTAAGGCATTGCCTTCTAAGATCTATCATCTCTACTAAGTTCGTTTTTCTCCGCTTGTCCAACACCAAAATGCATGTTGGTATGTTTGTGGATTCAAACATGTTTCCGGGAAGAAGCAGCACTGCTTCCACATAGTTACACATCACAAGGTGCTTTCGTATCTCCTCTTCTTCTTTCGTTCCGCCGCTTAACACTCCGCCGGGCAATAGAAATACGCATCGATCCGTGTCTTCCAGTGCGCTTAATACAAACGCATAATTGGCATTGGAAGCCGGTGGCACACATGCCCGAAAGCGTCTTTGATCACTCGCATCCTCCGGTACATTCCATTTCATGTTATACGGCGGGTTAGATATGCATACACTCATCTTGATATATCACCTCACATGTTCCAAATTTCTCGCCTTTGTATACCCTATACAAAGCATACAGCTTTTGCTGCAATGCATCTTCGTGATACACTTCGCAATCTATGTTTCTTACCGCCATATTGAACAGCAACCACGGTATTACGTTTTGATCTACCTCTCTCATCACATGATATGATTCTTTGTCCATCTTCCAACATTGTATCGTCAACGCTCCGGTCCCGGCGCATAAATCCATTACGCAGCGTTCTTGCCCTGCAAGTACGCTCATTAGCTTTGCTATGCATCTAGGCGTATAATCCTGCTTTTTGCTTTCCCGATCTGCTTGGTAATACTGAAATATCATTTGCAGCCAATCTGTATCCAGATCGTTATCTACAATGTTTGCAAATTTCTCGTAAAATTCGGTTTCATTGTGTGTTACGATTTCATACAGCCGATCAGTTATTTCATCCGCACCCTTTACTCCCAGCAATTTGCACACTTCTTCGGTTAGTTGCTTTAGTTCCATGTTTCACCTCCAATCTATTTTCTGCCCGCAATTCGGGCAGTGGTCATAGTTATCATAATCAACCTCATAACGCTTTCCACTGCAAGGACAGATCCATACGTCGTATACAAGATGTCCATCTGCGTATCCATCGCCTTCATAAGATGGTTTTTTCGAGATCTGCTTTTCAAGCGCCTCTACTGCCATATCGACAGACTCTTGTAACATCAGATAGCGACTTGTCGGCTTATTGCTTTTGAGACATTCAATAGCTTCTGCTTCGTTGCGTATTAGTTTTTCACTCTTTGTCATATTATCCCTCGCTTTCTGACAACTCAGGATTGTCAAATATGTTGCCGATAACCTCTGCATTAACCATATTTATCCAATAACCTAAATCTTTTCTGTATCCTTTAGTACACTTGCCTGACCAGTCTACATAAAATCCAACATGTTCAGTTTTGGTGCTATCAAAGCAACTCTGATAACTGCCGTATTTGATTTGTGCACAAGCATCACTAAATAAGTCTTTTACAATATCATTCTCCCAAATCAGATTACCGTCCTTGTCTTTCAATCCTGTGCATTGGCAGATGGTTGATGGGTCTACCAACTTAAAACCGCCAAATCCGTAAGACTGCCCATTGAGTGAAGAATATTCGTCCATACACTCATAAGGCTTTTCACATATATAACAATCCTTATTTGAATAAATTAAATATCCTTCCACCCATTCCCCGTTATCAATTCTTTTTGCCTTGAATAAATATCTGTTTTCCATATTCTCTCCTTCTAAAGATAATTTTTTCCGAATATCTGCATGAAAACATTGCGATCCCCATGTACCCGCTCAAATGCGGCCTGACCTTCCCGGTGAAGCCGCTCCGCAAGTTCCTTGTTCCGCCCATGTACACCTTTCTCGTTGTCTTCGTGACAAACGTAGCAGAGGTGGACTTTCAACCCGAATTTTTCTGACCATCTTCTATTTGATCCGCCAAATACGTGATGTACATGCATGAAGCCCTGTGTGGCATAGCATCCACAGGCATAGCATGTCTTGACCTCCGGATCTTCCATTATCGATTTAGCCATGGCCGTTCCTCCCTCCCGGAGTCATTTAGGTAATACGGACATTCTGTCATCTTCGGCTTATCTTTCACGATATGCCGTTCCCATGGAATCCCTTTCGTTTCCTTTTGTTCTTCTTTCGGCTCTGCTTGTTCCGACTCTACTTGTTCTGCTGCCTGCTCCTTTGACTCTGGCAAGGCAATATCCTTACACCAGTCCATCATCTCTCCCAAGCGTTTCCGGCATTTCTGGTTATGCTTTGTGTCTTTTTGGGTAATTCCTGTTTTGAATAGCAGTCTATCCAGTGGTTTCTCTTTTTTGGCGTGATTTACGATGTTCCTGGGCTCCAAGTCCAGTTCTTCGGACAGCTCTCTGACTGTCCATACACCGCAGTAGTTGTCGTTATAGTATGTCCGAATGTTCCGGACGTCGTACTTACTCTTCCCCATGCTCGCACACCTCCTTGACCACTTCCGTCAGATAATGCGACAATGCTTCTGCACTGACTATGGCATCCATCCATCTCTCTTCCTTCATGTATCTCTTTATATCAGCAATCGCACCTTCTGCTGCCTCCAGATGTCGGATCCTAACTTCATCTCTGACATTTTTTTCAGTCACAGTAATTTCTTCTGTGCAATGCATCCCATTATCAGCTTGTATTTCGCCTTTAAGACGCTCCCTTTTTGCAGCTTCCGATGCTTTCTCTACATCAATTTCCACCTCTACACCCGGAACGACCTCAACTGTTGTCAATCCTTTATCTCTCTTTGATTCTCTATCCGGTAACGATTGCACCGGTGCAACTTCTTCTTTTTTCTGCTCCGTTTCCTCTGGCTGTTCCGATTCTTCCACCACTTCCTGTGCTTTTTCCTCTGATCGTTCCGATTCTTCCACCACTTCCTGTGCTTTTTCCTCTGATCGTTCCGATTCTTCCGCTTGTTCCGTAAAATGCTCGTTATAAGCATTAAACCACGCTTCCTCTTTGTCTCCGATATGTTTCATATACATCTCTGTAAATGGATGCGCCAGCTCGTCCCAAGCATATTCTGTTTTCTCTCCGCTTCGAACATTTAAAAGCGTGATGCTGTTTTGCTTTCCTCTAAAGGTAAGCATCATCATTCCTTCACCCGGTACACGCGCACGGATCACACCGATACCGGATGGACAGAGGGCATTTGCCACCTCTTTGTCATATTCATCTGGCAATGCTACATTCAGCGCATCGTAAAGGCGTGCCCATTTCATTTTCTGCTCATAGAAATACTCCACATAGAACTTCTCCAGTGGGTCCATAGGTCTGCCCAGATATGCAGGCTGTGTCTGTGGTTCTTCCAGCATTACTTCGATGTCAGTGATGTTCTGTTCCTGTTTCACTTCCTTCTGGATCTCTGTTACCTCCTGTTTGGTCACTTCCTGCGGAATGACCTCTACTACCTCGTCCGGCAGTGTCAGCATGATCTGTAGCTTGCCGATGCCATACCCTTTCATGTCATCGCGCAACTCCGGAGCATACCCTCCGACGCTGAATCGCTCGTTGATAGCTATGTACCGGCTTACCTGATCGGGCGAAAGACCGTATTCGCCTTTTGCGAAATCGTTCACGTTATCGTATCCCGAAGATGTCAATACATCCGTCTCCTTCGCTTTCCGGAGCAGGTAACCGATCTGCACAAAGGCTTCCGCCGCCTGATGCATCGCTGCGTCAAGTTTCTTTTTGAAACTGATATATGTGTCTTTGCTTAATTCGTCCATCTCTATACCTCCTGTTCAATCTCCCAGTCCGCATTTTCCAAATTGATAAGTAACTCCTGATCCAGATCCCTCACATCTGCATCGATCCTAAACTTGAACGTACTCAAGTTCGTATAGAAGCATCCAATGTGCCTTGCTTCATCCAGCATCAGGCCGGATGCTCCGATCTCCCCTTTTTCGTTTTCTTCTCCTTCTTTGTCAATCGCGGAAATGTGGCTTTCGTTGACCATATGCAGATGCTGCCCGCCTCTCACCACTCTATATCCTCGAATCGCCACCTGCGTAATATCTGACTCGCACGTTTTTTCCGGCAGTCCGTCCATGATCCATTTGCTTACCGGAAGCTCATGTTGTACCGGTTCATCTTTCATCGCCTTTAATATCTCGCCGGCTTCCGGCAGGTCTCCCGCCAGTTCGATCACTGCCGCTTTATATTCTTTTTCGAAGATAAATTCATTGAACGTCATCGCCCAGCTCCATTCCTTGGCCAGAACGTACTCCGTCCCTCTTTTGGCTACGATCAGCCCTGCTCCTTTGTATGCTTCTTTTAACATTTTTTTGAAATTCTGCAATCTCCAGATCATCATTTCTCTCCTTTCTTACATTGCCGGTGCCAATGCCTGCTGCCCGGCTTCACTGTTTCCTGTCCTGCCTGCTCCGTCCAATATGTATCTGCTGACATCCAGCATGATCTGTGGTGGTACATTGCTATTCACCAGCAAATCTTCCTCTGTTGCTTTTGCGAATGCCGGATCGCTCTTGTAGAACGCTTCCATATCTTCCCGCCGCCTGCGCTCGCTTATCTTTGCCTTTCTCTTTTCTTCCGGTGTCATTGTCTTTCGTACCCATTCCTGCCACTCCCGCAGGAATTCCACCACGTCGTCCAAATGTTCGTCGTGCCGATTGTAGTATGTACGCTTCTGCCGTACCGTTCCTCCCGGCTCGAATTCTACGGAATAGAATGGTACATCCGGTTTCTCTGTCCTTCTGACGAACCCAATATATGTTTCTCCTGCTGCCATGCGCCCTATATATCTGTCAGATGCTGATATGCAGTGATGCAGTGCTCTTCCTTCGATCATCACATCCTCGATCCTCTCCGGAACAATCATGCTATACCTGTCGTTACTGTAGCTGTACCGCTCTTTCGCCTTTTTCATTATCTTCTTGACATCCGGGAATTTTTTATAGTACTTTTCTGCCTCGCTCTTTGCGTCTTTTTTTGCGGCTTCCGCTACCACTCTTGCGTGCGCCTGCTCCAGATCTTTCGGTTTATATACAATGGCGTCTGCCATGTCATGCCCCTGCTCTTTTGCCATCGTAAGATAGTCCTCCCACGTTCGGAGCAGATTTACCACCGCCGGAGCTTGACTGCCTTTGCGTATCCTGCCCGTGACCTCTTCCTGCTTCTGCAGATAGTTCTTTATTTGCTGCAGTGACATTGGCACAACATCTACGACCTCGTTCAGCATCCACGGCGTGATTCCCCAACTCTGGTACCACTCTATCAGGTCGTCTTTCAGTTTGATCCCTTTCTCTTTTTCATACTGATACCATCTCCATGCCACCTTTCTATCTTTTTGCAACAGACCTTTCAGCCTGTCTTTCCTCACGCCCAGCATGTCCCACGGTTTCTTTGCTCTTTTGTTCAGTTCCAAGAAGTTTTCGGCGTTGTTTACAACTGCCTCCGTCAGCCTCTTTGCTTTCTTTTTTACCAGCATTTCAAGCACAGGGTACCGCCAGTACGCCTGCATATAGTATCCGATATTCCACTCCCATTCCCCGTACCTGCACGCAGGGTGGTCATATCTGCTATATGCGTATTCTCTCGCCATGCTGTACTCCACCGCCGTTCCTTCCATGTTTTTGTATGTCATGGGATAGATCCATCCCTCTTTCAATATTATGTTGCTTAGCCCGCCCACATTGTGCGGACACCAGCTGTTCGTTCCTCTGTACGTATCGTGCAGGTAGTAGTCCTTTTTCACCGTTCGTTTTCCTTCCAGGAAAAAGATTCTCCCAATTTCCTCCGCTTCGTATCTCGCTTTCTCTCTTGGCCCATATTCTTCCGTTACAATAAAGTAGCGTAGCACATAGCTTCTGTCTTGGTATCTCTGGCCAATCCATGCGATCTCTTTCTCTGTGTGTTCAGTCCTTACCCCTGCCTTGAACATCACCTTTTTTCCGCACCACGGGCATTCCCCTACCTCATTCCGTGCCGGCATATCAAAGACCTTCGCCGCCATCTGCTCCTCGTAGCTCTGACCACGTTTGATCTTTAGCGTCCCTTCGTGGCCGCATTCGCAGCAAAACAGATCTGCGTATGCTCCATGCTTCTTGTAGACCATCCATTTCAGATCACCGAACAGTGATTCACACCATCTTTCGAAGTCGTCTGGCAGCTCCGGCATATTCCGGCACCGTTCCTCACACTGTTCATATTCTTTTTTCCAATTTTTGGCCAACCGCTTCATCCTCCTTCTCTACGATCCTTCCTCCCTCTATGCAGTATGTCATCTTTGATGTTCTGACCGTCGTTACTCCTGCTGCCAGAACCACCCCGTTTCTTTCTTCTATCAGACCAAGCACCGTTCCCACGCTGGCTTTAGCCTTTACATGCTTGCCGCTTCTGATATCGATGCCGTTATGCTCATTGTGATACCTTTTCCGTTCCCCCGGATGCTTCAACATGTACTTGACCGCCTCTACCACAAAATCCTGCAAGTCCAGCTCACGAACCAGCCGCATTCTGGTACATGATATCTTTGAATCTATCGCATCTTCGTCAATATCTCCTTCCGCTTCCACGAGCCAATATCTCGCTTTTTTGAAGCTCGGATAATAAAAGAGACAGTCCAGCGGATTCTCTGCGCAGTGGAAGCCGTTTCTTGCACAGTTCGCTTCCGGCTCCTCGTTCCAGCCGTCCGCGGTATATTGATACCCCATGCAGGTCAGATCCTTGTTGAATGCTTTATATGCCAACATTAAGCATCCGCCTCCTGTCCGCTATATCGCTTCGCCACTTTTCGGATCACCGCTACGGCTCCCTTGGCTCCTCCTTCTCCTTCTGCGTAATAAGCACGGATAATGTCCTCCAGCTCCTGATCCGTCCCCATGATGCACCTCTCCTGATACATCAGCTCCGCAATTCGCTTGATCCGCTTGCCTTTTTTCATTACGTTTTTGGCAAATCCCAGATTTACGATCATCGAATCCGCCATGGCTGCTATAGCAATGCACGGAGCTTTAACTCTGGTCTCCAGATCTTTGAACGTCTCTTTTTCCACGGCAATCCGTCCTGCTGCCGCAATGATCGGCATTGCCAGCTCATCGACGTACTCGTTGATGTAATCCTCTACCGATCCATCATCGATACCGTTCTCTTTGGCAAGTGCCTTTAATGCTTCCAGATCTCCTTCTTCCTTTTGTCCGGCCGCTGCTGCATTCAGCTCCTCAACGGAATTGAACTCGCCAAACTTGCTAAAAAGTTGCACCGGTGCATTTTTCTTATTTTTTTCATTCTCTTTTTCATTCTTTTTTTTCGCCATATTCATTCCTCCAATATACGTTCCAGCTCTAAGTCGAATGTGCTGATATATCCCACCATTCCAATCTCGTGCCGTTTTAGCAACGGGACTAGCAGTTTCCATACATCCACATTTTTCACTTCTTTCCCTTTCTTATTTTTCCAGCCACTCCGCTTCCATTGTTCCGGAAGCTCCTGCTTGATCTGCCCTGCGATGTTCTCCGCTCCATCCATGTAGATGCCTACAGAGCATGGACGTTTAAGCGCATGCAACGCTTTGGTGATGATCTGCAGATTCAACCGATTCTTCGATGAATCCTCGACCTCTGTCGTCTCTGTTCGCTTATACACGTTTCCTTCTCTGTCCTCAAACACAATGATCGCCGCCGCTCTTCCTGATCCTCGCAGGTTTCCTTTCCATCTTACCTTGATATATACGTTCACTATGTCCATGTTCGTCATTCCAGTCGTACCATCGTATACGACTGGTACTCCCTTCCGGTCCACTTGTTGACACCATTCACGATTGAATCAGTGTCTATCCTGTAGCCCTTTTTTGCCTTTGGGTTCGGTGACCATTTTTTAGCTTTCTTCACCAACCGGTATCTCACGGTTGGCTTGGTCAGATTGCGGGAGCAGCTCCATCGCTGGCGATGCCCTCCGTCCCGAACCCGAAAGGTCTTACTTGTCTCTTTCACCATGTACTCGGCCAAGGCTCTATAGTCCCCGTTCGAATACAACGGCTTGTGGTGTGCGATTCCATTCTGCTTCCATTGTTCAAATATAATCTTTGCCACGTTCAATCCGTCCGGATTGTTCATCACAATGTGGTGATGTATGGCTTTGTTCTCGTATTCAGTTACAGCGACCCATTTAAACTCATATCCTGCTTTCTTAAATCTGTAACCCGTCCTTCGAATGAACCGCATCAATTCTTTTTTCGCTTCCTCCGGTGATGGTCTGGCTTTCGGTCTGTATGTAAGTGTTGTCCACAGGTCGCCGTCCTTGAAGTTGCATGCCAGCTTTCTTGCCAGCTCCTTCGTAGCATTTCTTTCATTCTCTTTTTGCTGCTCCTCCGGTGTCTTTTTAACCCTGCAACCTCTTTCCGGATTTTTTGCCATTCCTCTGGTGTAGCTCTTCACGACCTCCACCATTCTCCCGGATATTATTTCCTTTACGAAGTATATTTTTTACCACCTGCCTTTTTCTCTCCGATAGGGTTTTACCCTATCTCATGCCACTTTTTGCCACTAATATTTGGTCGTAAAGTTAATGGTTAAAAGGACGATTAAAACGGATCTCTTCCGTTCTTTTTTTGTCCTTGCTTTTTACGCGGCAGCGTGATATACTAATACCAACGTATATTTTTGTTTCCTCCGGATCTGCTGCTTACAGACCGGGGGTCTTTTTTTGTTCTTTTTCACTCTTCTTCCTCCTATCTCTGGTTCAGTCTTTTCCATGTATCGATATCTTCGTCCAGTCTGTCTGTGTCAAACAGGATCTTCCCGCCTCTACCTCTTCTCAATGCTGCTTTTGCTCTTGGCATATGCGCCAACTCATACAGCATTCTCTCCGGAAAGCCAATCTCCATCAGCTGGGCGATCGACATCAGTTTTAATGGATATCCCATCTTTTTTCCTCCTTATCTTGCATGTTCTCTTACCAGCTTCTTAAGCTGGTCATAGTCGCCAAGTTCCTCATATCGTCCAAGCTGGTTTACCAGCTCTCCGATCACACACGGCGATGGTCCGCCGTCGATCTCCATTATTCTCTCGACACCGCCCAGTACTTGAAGCGGTATCCAGTACGCGCCGTTACTGCTCTTTCTCGTTAATCGCACTCTCTGCCTCCTCAATCTGCATTTCTACCAGTACCTCTTCGATGGCGTGATACAGCCAGAATGCCGGGGCTAATCTCATGATCTCAATGTCCTTCTTTGCCCGTTTCGCCAGTCTCTTCATCGCTTCGTTGGCTCCGGCCATTTTGGCATTCGCCATGGCATCAACGTATCCTTCCTTCAAGGCTTCGATTTCTTTTCGTTCTTTTTTCAATTCTTCCAGCCATTCCGCCATCTTTCTGCGATCACCAATGCGCGGCGCGATCTCATCGCAGGCATTCAATTTAAGCCATTTTCTCGCTTCTTCTTTATTCATCTTTTAAATCTTCTACTTCTTTCTCTGTTGCTTGTCCGTCAATCGTTTCGGTTCGATACTTCCACCCGGCTTGATAACCATACATTGTGAATTTCTTGCCGCATTTATCGCAAGTGTACGTGTTGGTATCTTCCGTGTAACAATCTACGCAATCATCGCCTATGAATGTATATCCGTATGATGGCTCGTATTCATTGCCACAATAAGGGCAAATTATTTTTTCATCATCTTCATAATTCCAATAACTATCCATATTTTAAAAGCCTAATCCTTTCTTTATTTTATTTGTTGTAATCGACCATAAGCATATCTGCCTTGATAAGTTCATAAATAATATCAAGGTATGTCCTATGGTCTTTGTATCTACAATTTGCGTCTTTGTGTATTCTTGGATCGCCATCTTCCCAATCCATAACACCAAAATACACGTCGCTCAAAAAAAGCATTTTCACCCCCCTTGCAATGCAAAGATAATAACAACCACTCTTGCCATATTCACCCTTGCATTTCTTAAATCCGAATTTTTCAAATTCTTTGGCTTTAACCTTCGGAATTAGCATCTTCAACATCCCCTCCCAAGAAATCAAACAACGTCGGTGCACTTATCTCACGTTCTGCGGCTTCCAGATAAGCGGAAGTGCCTGCCATTGCTTAAGTTCTTGTATCGTGTGCTTATTTATCATTTCATATCACTAAAAGGGAACCTAGGTTTTATGCGCGCGCCCTGTTCCTTTCTTTGATTTTTCAAGCTAAATAATAGCCTTTACTCTTTACTTCTGTATAATCATCTTCTGTAAGTAAAACTTCTGTCTTACCGTCATATTCCCTCTCCTTATGCCGTTTTTCTGTTCTGTTTCTCCTGCTGGATACCGATCATGTATCCGAGGATGAACATCTTGTTTTTTTCTTCCAGCTTCTTGAACTTTGAAGCCGTTCTTTCGATTGTTTCCTTTTTCTTATCTTCCATTTGTTCCACCTCCTTTTTTTGACTTCGTCACAATCTTTCTTACTTCCTCTTTGACTTGACACTGTCATTTTAGCTTACATTTTTGCCTTTGTCAAGCCATTTTCCAATATTTTTCCATCTTTTTGCCTTGACTAATACATTTGTGTACTATATAATAAGAACAGTTGAGAAAGGAGGTGCGATAATTGGAAATTTACGACAGAATCAAAGAGGTTAGAAAAAAACATCTCAAAATGTCCCAAACCGCTTTTGGAGATCGCCTCGGCGTCAGCCGTTCAGTCATCAACAACATTGAATCCAATGTTTTAGCCAAGCCAGAGCAGAAACTCTCGCTGTACAAGCTAATATGTAAAGAGTTTGGCATCAGTGAGGAGTGGCTGCTCGAAGGGAAAGGCGACATGTACGCCGATCAGTCAGACGAAACCGGCAGCATGATTGATCAAATCATGAACGGTGAAAACGAGTTTGCAAAGAACGTGTTCAAGACGTTCGCAGCATTCGACCAGAGCGACTGGGAAGCTCTGGAACATATGATAGACATATACCAGTCTGTCTCTGATCCTGTTCCCGGATATGACGACATTCCGGATGATCCGGACGAATTTGAAAAGATGTTCCCGCCGATCGGAAGCGTGGCGGACGACAAAAGCGATGCCGGTTGATCGGCATCGCAAATAAAAAGCGTCGCTGACCGGACATTATGCACCCGGCAGCTCCGCTTTATTTTTTTAGCACTATTTTTTTCGCCCCTTTTTCGGCGAAATCGATATTGATGTACATTGTTTTTGTGCGTCTATAGTATACGGCATATATGCCTACATTCGAGCGATAGTGTACCAGTTTCTTTTTCACCTTTTCCCTCACGACCTTTCTTTGGCCGGGTGCTTTCCCATTATAAAGATGTCGTGGGTACTAATCTACAAGCAAATGCTGGAAATGCCGATGTTTATTGCACCGGTGCAATTCTAAAAAAGAAGTCTTCAGGATTCCCCTGAAGGCTTCTTTTTAATTTCTATGTTCTGTTGTATATCTTTGCATACTCTTGATCAGTTTTATTTTGTTCTTTTCCTCATCTTTGTTGAACAAATACTTTGCAATTATTTTTGGCAATATCAGAAACGCAATAAATGCTTCTGCGCCTGACGCAATCACTGCTGCCAGCATGGCAGCATCACCTACACCCAAACAATGACATAGGAGTATCATCACAAACGGAGCCAACACCAATATGCATAATATTACACACACCATGTAGAAGAATACCGTTTTCAAATTCATCACCATATCACTCTTCTTTTTGTCCATATCGTTATAATTTTTCAATATGGCTACAAATTGGTCATCCATATTGGTTACAAAATCAATTTGTATCTCCTTGTCCTGATTGATGTCTTTACTCTGGAACATATCATAATTTTTATTTTTTGATTCCTTAGGTGAGCTGAGTATTATATCATCAAATTCAAATGTTAATTGCGTATTTCCCTTTTCCATTGCCCACCTCGCTATATTGATATATTCAGCTCGGTAAAGCGACGTTCTACCGCATCCTGCTCCACACAGAATGTTTCGCATATATCATTCAATAATGACTTTCTGGAATTGTATTTATAACGCACACTTTCTACATAATTTCTAAATAACTCTTCCGGCATCAGTAAAGTAGCAGCAAATAAATCTGCTTCGTTCTCCATAGCTTCCGTCTGTTCATCTTTATGTATCGTTTCTCTCATATAAAAATTTTCCTGATCATTGCAATGCAAACAAAAATGACCAATCTCATGTGCCACTGTGAAGAAAGTTTTTTTCAAAGAATCCCCTTTTGGAACAACAATCACACGCTTCTTATCATCCACAAAGGCTCGGTCAGAATCTACCATTGCTCCACGTATTCCATCCTTCAGATCTGTTTTGTAAATAGCAAAGCCCAGTGCTTCTGCTACCTTTAGGACATTGATCGGAAGCGTTGTTATTCCAGCACATTTAATCAATTGTCTGGCACTCTGTTCAAACGTATATTTTCTTTTCCTGATGTCGCTTACAACTGGCAGAACCGAATCTTTCATTGTTCTTCCCTTCCTTCGTACAAAGCTTATTATATCCCCCATAATCTGTCCCCTTTCCATTTATATATCTTCCAGATTATATGTGAGATGTAATATATCTGCTTCATTATTTTGTATTTTTCATATTTTTCTTACTTGCCTTTGTATTCTAACACAAAAACAACCTGTTTTATAGTAGGTGCACACATATTTTTTCTGATTTTAGTTGTAACACATATTTTAAAGTGAAATCATTTCACTTTAAAATATACGTATTCCTATGTATTATTTTCTCTTGACATACGCCCCGATACGTATTATAATGACTATAGAATTAAAGAAAGGGGTGATACTCATTAAGTATTCCGAGTTGACCAAGCAGCTTCGATCAATTGGTTGTTACATCGTACGACATGGTTCCAATCATGACATGTGGTACAGTCCGATTACCGAGAAAAGATTCCCCGTTCCAAGACATCCGTCCGAGGATGTCAAAAAGGGAACACTAAACAGTATCAAGCGGGATGCAGGGCTTTAAGCTCTGCAACATCCCATATATATTTTTTATATTATGAATGGAGGTTGATTTAATGAAATATGTATATCCAGCAATTTTCACTCCGGAAGATGACGGAGGTTTTTCCGTAGTATTTACAGATTTAGAGTCCTGTTATACATGCGGTGATACGATCGAAGAAGCAATGGATATGGCAAGAGATGTACTGGCACTTACTCTATATGAATATGAGAGCGACGGAAACACAATCCCTGCTGCCAGCCGCTTATCCGATCTAACATGCGAAGGAGATTCCTTCGCCACACTTATTGCTTGCGACACAATGGAGTACCGCAAAAAGTTTTCTAATAAAGCCGTAAAGAAAACTCTTTCTATTCCGGAATGGATGAATGACGAAGCCTTAGCTGCAGGTATCAACTTCTCCCAGGTGTTACAGGAAGCATTGAAGCAAAAGCTTAGTTATCACTAATCAGGGAAGCCCTCACATGAGGGCTTTTTCTATCCATTGCACCGGTGCAATTTTTCAAAAGGAGTGATACTATGCCAAAATACAACAAACGAAAAGACGGCCGCTACGAAAAGAAAATCAAACTCGGCACTAACGATGCTGGAAAGGTTGTTTACAAAACGATATATGCCCGCACAAGTGTGGAACTGGAACAAAAGGCGGCCATGATCCTATCTGCTGTCTCATCCGGAACCTATGCAGATGATCAGAAACTTACTGTATTGCAGTGGGCAAACCACTGGCTTGATACCTACAAAAAAGACAAGTCTTTCTCTACTGTTTCCGGTTACGAGAACATTATTAAGAACCATATTAAAAGCATTCACGGCATCCGACTTCGCGATCTTCATAAATCCGACGTGCAGCAGTGCATCAATAACGCTTCAGGTCACTACGACATTCAGCGTCGCATTAAAAACACGCTTAACCAAATGCTTGAAGTTGCCATCGATGATGGGCTTGTGAGTAAAAATGTATGTAGAGGTGTCACGCTGCCGAGAAAACCAAAGGCAGAAACCAGAGCCTTGACACCCAAAGAGCGATCCGTCCTTCCTACCATTGATTTTTCTGCAGAAGAAAAATGCTTTATATGGATACTGTGGTATGCCGGACTTCGACCGGAGGAAGCACGCGCCCTTACGGTCAATGATGTTGATCTGCACCGAAAAACCATCACAATTAACAAAGCTGTTTCCTTTACGCAAAATCAACCGGTACTGTCTCCACCAAAAACAGATGCTGGTTTTCGCACGATCGATATATTAAGTCCCTTATTTCCCGTTTTAAGCGATTATCTTAGTTCATTAGATAATTTATACCTTTTTTCCAATTCAAGCGGTAATCTGCACACACGAACCACGTACCGCCGCTTCTGGGACAAGTGCTTCGATAAAATAAACATTGCAATGGGTGGAACATGCGACCGATCAGAAAAGGGCAGCATAATCAAAGGTATACATGCCACAGATCTCACCCCATACGTGTTCCGTCATGAATATGCCACTATTTTATACTACTCCGGAATAGATATAAAAGAAGCTGCCAGGTTGATGGGACATGCCGATATTAAAATGATTTTAGAAATTTATGCAGAGTTAGACTCCAAGAAATCCTCTGCAACAAGCAAACTAGAAGCATTTCTCGCATCAGATTACTGACGAAAATTTGACGAAAACGGATGTAAAAAAACGTGTTTATTCATGCTTATTTGTCGAACTATCGTTCTTTCACAAAAGGTAACACAAAAGCCGCTAACCCTTGAAAATACAAGGATTAGCGGCTTTTTCAAGACAAGCTTCGAAAGGGACTTGAACCCTCGACCCCTTCATTACGAGTGAAGTGCTCTACCAACTGAGCTATCGAAGCATAAAGCAGTCGTTTGACCGACTGCTTTATTGTACCGAATACGGCACTAAAAATCAAGTGTTTTTTTAATCTTTATACTACTTTGTCTTTTTGCTTACAGTTACCCATGCTCCATATACTGTCTTATCATTGTCGTCTTCATCTGTGTATGTCTTGCAAGCACGGATACGCACGTAGTATTTTGTTGCTTTCTTTAATTTTTTGATATTTACAGATGTCTGGGACTTCTTCACATTGTAAGTTTTTGCCTTTTTAAAGTTCTTCTTAGTGCTGAACTGAATCTGATACTTGGCTACTCCTGACATCTTTTTCCATTTTAACACCAATGCTTTTTTCTTTGCAGTTACCTTTACCTGTTTTACTTTCTTCACGGTTGGAATTACAACTGCATCATCATCTCCATCGAGATCTTCGTCTGCTTCCGGTGCTTCTGTCGTTGCTGCCGCAGGTGCTTCTGTCGTTGCTGCCGCAGGTGCTTCTGTCGTTGCTGCCGCAGGTGCTTCTGTTGTTGCGGCTGGTGCTTCTGTTGTTGACTCTGTTTTCGGTGCTACAATGGTAAAGGCTTCTGTCACTGTTCCTTTGTAATCACCTTTTCCTGTAATGATCACCTTAGCTGTTCCTACTGCTTCGTTATCTTCATAAGCTACGGTGTAGTCCTGATCCTTTACAAGTACCTTATCATTTACGGATACTGTCACATCCGGACATACCTTTGTTCCTGCATATGTGATTTCCTTTTCTACTGTCACCTTTGCATCGGAAAGGTCATAAGCAATTACAAACTCTTTCTCTACAGTTCCGGTATAATTGCCTGTTCCCTCTACTACTACCTTATAGGTTCCCACTTTTCCTACTGCGGTAACGTTCTCTGTCTCAGCCTCATTCTCGTTAGCACCGTCAGTCTTTTCTTCTGTCTCCTCTGTTAAGACAGCATCTGCGCTGGCAACTAATGTTACCTTATAATCTGTTCCCTCTTTTAACTCTTGAGCGTCATCGTCCGCACGATTGTATGTCACTGCTACCTCTGGCTTATGATTCTTACCATCGTATGTTACATCATCGATGTCTTTTACTGTGATGGATGCATCTGTCAAAGGACGTGCAGTGATCTTATAAGAAGCTTCACAGCTTCCTTTGCAATTGCCTTTACCGGTAATGGTTACCTTGGCCATTCCGACCTTTTCATTATCCGCATAGGAAACAGTGTAATCCTGATCCTTTTCCAGTGCAAAACCATCTGCTGATACTGTTACCTTCGGGCAGGCTTCCGTTCCATCGTATACGAATTCCGTTTCTTCTACCGTCACCTTCGCATCAGAAATGTTATATGCATTCACTACAAATGTTTTTTCTACGGTTCCGGAATAGTTGCCCATTCCCTCTACCACTACTTTGTAGGTTCCGGCATTGTTGACTTCTGCATCCTTGCTGTCTTTGATCGTTACTTTATAATCTGTTCCCTCTTTTAGCTCTTGAGCATCATCGTCCGCACGATTGTATGTCACTGCTACCTCTGGCTTATGATTCTTACCATCGTATGTTACATCATCGATATCCTTTACTGTGATGGATGCATCTGTCAAAGGACGTGCAACAATCTCGTAAGAAGCATCATATGTTCCAGTATAATTTTCCTGTCCCGTTAAGGTAACTGTTGCGATTCCTACATTCACATTGTTCTTGTATCCGCTTACCACATAATCGTTTCGTTCTTGTAAGGTGATCGTATCCCCTTCTACTGCCGGATCTGGACGGGTTACTTCTACCTTTGCCGGTTTTACTGCCTTTCCGGTATAAACCTGAGCTTTTCCTGTATTTACTGTAATACCAGCATCCTTTAAATCCAGCTGCTCAATTCCAAAATAAACTCTTTTTGAACCACTAAAGTTGCTGTCAGTCGTTGCAGACACCGTGACATAGGCACATGTATCCTCTTTTTTTGCCGCATTTATATTTGAAGTATACTCCACTTTATACGCAGATGCCGGTACTTTCTCGTCATTATAAGTAACGGTAACCGCCGGTTCCTGTTTTACTCCGGAATACTTTGATGTCTCTGCTACGGTAACGGTAACGTCATCCATAGTACGCTTTTTGATATTAAAATACTTAGTAATGCTTCCTGTCGTATAAATGCCATCTCCACTTACCATTACAGATGGTGCTGTAGCAGATGCGGAACTGGAGCTTGTTGATCCGGTGTATGCATTTACATTATTTTTATATACTGGGGCATTATACTTCTCTGCGCTTAACTCAATATCATTACTAGTTACCTTTACAGTTGGTGTAATTGCCTTTCCTGTATAAATAGCACTTGGATTATCATCTGAATAAACTAATGTAACATCACCATCCTTTCCTGCTTTAGCAAGATCCAAACGAACCTTGACCTCAAAGGTTGCCTTCTGCTCGCCATACGCTACCGTAATGGTCTGTGGTCCTAACTGATCCTTGTTATAACCAGTGATCACACAGTTGGATAAATCAGGAATTCCATATGTTTCACTTGATTTCTTATCTCCGGTCTTAGTATAGGCTGCCTGAAGTGTTAAACCAGTAGTGTCCAGATTTTCTCCTAATGTATACTCTGTCTTGTCTGGCTTAGATGTAATTTCCAGTTTATCAGAATAGATCTGAAATTTGCATTTCTCATATTTTTTTGCATACTCTGTTGCATTCGTGCAGGCATCGGTTCCATATAAGATCACATTGCTTCCGTCAAATGCCTTACTTCCAATTGTTGCATTATTGCTTCCAAGATCCACGCGTTTAAGTGTGCCTGTGTTAAATGCGCTTTCCCCAATAGAAGTACATCCCTTTGGAATTGTAATTTTTTCGTAAATACAATCTGTAAATGCAGCCTTTCCTATTGTATTTAGGGTGTCATTAAAGGAAACCTTAGATAATTTATCGCAGTTTCGAAATGCACCCACTCCAATGGTTTCTACTTTTTCACCAAAAGTAACCGCAGTTAATGCATCACAATCCTCAAATGCCATGTCTCCAATTGTAGTTAAATTTTTAGGCATAGTAAACTCGGTAAGGTTTCTTGCTCTATAAAAAGCCTCTAACTTAATCACCGTCGTCTTATCTGGAAGCTCTATCTTTCTAAGAGCTGTACAACCATGAAAAGCATCTGAACCTATTGTCACAGCATCCGCAGATTCCTGTATACTGCCATCCGCATTGAAACCATCTGCAAATGTTACACTTTCAAGACTGGTGCATCCATCAAATGCATAATCTCCTATCGTGGCACAGGTGTTTGGAATCACCAGCTTCGTAATGGTGTTATCCTTATTGACTCCTAAGTAATTGACTCCTGAATCAATCCCCACTATTTTCTTTCCTTTAAAAATCTCACAAAGATTCACCTCAGGTGCAGTACCGGTATATTTCTTTATAATGATTCCACCATCACCTGAATCAACCTCAAAATCACTTTCTTTCGCCTGACCTGCTGTTTCATCAGCCGCATTCGCAGTGATCACTCCGGGTCTCACCGTCGTAAAACTGCTTGCCAGCAGCGCAACCGCCAGCAGCATGCTTACTATTCGCTTTCCTCGTTGTTTCATAAAAAATCTCCTTCCATATTTTGAATGCATTATCGCCATCCTCTGAAGGATAGCATAAAACAGTTTCAAAATGGGGAAGGAGACATTTTTAACGGTTGTTCCGACATATTTGGCTTTTCTCAATCAACGATAGACCCCTGCAGCAGCTTATAATACCTTTTTTGATCCGCCGTGGATGGGACAATTACTTTCTTGGATTTCTTTCCCTTTGAAAACGCCCGCTTTCCTACTGTGCGAAGCTTCTCTCCATCAAAGATCAGCCGAATAAGGTTCTTATCTTTATAAAAGGCACGTTTTTCGATGGTAGTCAGATTCCTACCAAAGGTCACCCTCTTTAACTTTGTACACCGCTCCAGTGCACTGCTTCTTATTTTTTTCACATTCTTTCCCAGTTTTAGGTATTCGAGTGTTTTGTCCATATAAAATGCTTTCGTCCCCAGCTCTGTCACAAGATAACTCTTTCCTTTATAAGTGATACTAGCTGCAACTGTTACCTTCTTTTTGGGGCTGGCTGCACCGATACAGACTGCTGTATTTTTTCCTGTGATCTGGTATGAGATGCCCTTTCTGGTCAGCATTGTTCCAACCACTGAGGTTTTCTTCCCGGACTTCTTTCCCTTGTCTGCACTCGCGGAAGCTGACGCTGACGATGCCACATTGGTGATCACCGATACATTAGTGACTGTGGAAGACTGCGAAGACGTATCCGAGCCAGTTGTCTTACCCGCAGAAGCCTCTGATTCTGTTGTCGCTGCCTGCATTGTAGTAGTCTCCGGCTCTGTTGTCGTTGCCTGTGTTGTAGTAGCCTCCGGCTCTGTTGTCGCTGCCTGCGTTGTAGTAGCCTCCGGCTCTGTTGTCGTTGCCTGCGTTGTAGTAGTCTTTGAATCTGTCGTGGTCGCCGCAACGAAGGATTGGATCACTACCTCGGCACCGGTTGCAGCAAGCTGTTTATATACCTCACTTTCCGTAGTATACTTCGGTGACAAGCAAAAAGTAAGATTCTGATATTGGTCAAAATGGTAAGCAGACAGATCCTCATAGCCTGCCGGAACATTGATCCGCAATCCTTTATTATCCGGAAATGCATCGGCTGACACTTCCTTGATATGATTCTCCGCCGGCAGTGTGATCTCTTCTAATGCGTCACAGCCCTCAAATATTCTGCTTCCGATAGATTCTACCTTATCGGATAGCTGAAACGTCTTAAAATTGGCTCTACTAAACGCACATGCATCCACCTTCTTATAATCAGGAATATGAAAGCTGGATGCGTGGAAGCTGCGAAAGGCGGACTCCCCGATTTCCTCGATCAGACCATCTGCGATATCAAAACTTTCTAAAATTGATGCCTGTTCAAACGCATGCGCCCCGATCTTTCCTGTTACATTATCAATATGTACATAGCCGCCCGGCACGTAAAAATAGGCGAATGCATACTCGCCAATGTCTGTGATCGGTCCCTTTTTCTTACCGCCTAAGAAATTTACATCCATATCCGTCACATACGAATTCGTATGATTTACTCTTACTTTATTAAACGCATATTTCCCAATCTCCATTCCGTTGTTTGTTTCGACATAGATCATGGAAAATTGTTCGTTGATAAATACGTTATTATCGATTCCAATAACCCTTTGCGTGTTATCTCTTGCTTCCACATTGATTCCGGAAGGAATGCCAAGCACATATGGTTCCTGGTTCATTTCTTTTTGATATTTGCACAAACGTACCTGATCATCACTCAACAATTCAAAGGTCAGGGACGGAATCTGCATATATCTGACATCTGTAGAATAATGCGCATCCACCTGCATACTACATACATTTCCAAGCAGTGCAGCAATACAGAGCATTGCCAACAGACGTTTTATCTTTTTCCCATGCGTTCTTTTTTTCATTTTCTTACCAGGCTCCTTCTCTCATTTGAAATCACTCCCACATTGATTATACCAATAATATTGTTTTTTTTAAATAAAAAATACTCTTTATGCACAAAATAAAGCAAAGTTAACACCTGATTTGGCAAATTTAGCATCTCATCTATAAATTGCCTATTCTCTTAAACTATGCTATACTAGCTTAAGCAAAACATAGAGTGACAGGTGACAGGCATGATAAAAATCGGAATTTTAGACGAAGACAAAACATTTGTAGATAAGCTTTATAAGATTATCCGGGACACACTTTTTT
This sequence comes from Lachnospiraceae bacterium, assembly GCA_050874905.1. GTDB lineage: Bacteria > Bacillota > Clostridia > Lachnospirales > Lachnospiraceae > NC2004. The sequence continues at coordinate 16,426 of JBNMLP010000013.1, read as the reverse complement.
CCATTGATGACTGGGAAACACAAAGCTTTTCAAGCAGCAGCGAGATTCAAAACGCCATAGCGGAGCATACCTTTGACTGCCAGCTCTTATTTATGGATATTATGGTCAAAGGCGGATTACAGACGATCCAGTATATTTTTTCCAATGAAATCCCTACAGATATTATTTTCATTACCGCATCCAAGGATTTTGTTTATCAGTCCTATCATTATCACACCTTTGCCTATCTGCTGAAGCCGGTATCAGAGGTGGATATTTCTTTGGAATTGCAGCGTTACTTAAAGGATCTTCACACTTTCTCGCAATTTCTGCCCGTCACCTGTAAGGGGCAGAAACAAAATATCTCGATTCCTTTGATCCAGTATGCGGAAAGCAAGGGACATACGGTCATTATACACACTTCCCGTCAGGATTACATCAGTTACCAGAAACTCAATGAATTAGAGACTTCTCTTTGCGACTATGGATTTGTGCGTTGTCACCAGAGTTTTCTGGTGTCCTTACGCCATATCACAGGTTCTTCTCTGACCTCTCTACAGATCGCCGAAGAAAAAATACCGATCAGCCGCCGCTACCAGAATGTGATAAAGGAAGTTCTAAGCAAGGGAAAACAGTACCCTGTCGGCACTCCTCCTACCGTCGGAGAAAAAAAGAAGAATTATGGCGCGCTCATTTGCACAAAGGGAGCTTACCTTGGTTCCATCATCCGCATCTGTCCGGAGCAAACGATCACGATTGGCAGACAAGCGGGGGCGGCAGACATTCCGATCAACTATCCGCTGGCGAGCCGCCTGCACTGCGAGCTTTTATATCACGCCGACCGGCAGGAATATGAAGTAACAGACTATTCCAGCAATGGCACCTATATTGAACAGTCAAAGCGTCTGGTTCCCGGCATTACATACACGCTGCCAAAGGATACCACACTAAGCTTTGGAGATCTGGAGACTGTTTACAGGCTTGCATGACCAACTGACACACACTGCTGATACTAGAAAGGATCTACATTATGAATATGGCCAAATGCCCTCAGGGACACTATTATGACAAAGACAAATTCCTCTCCTGCCCACACTGTGATCATATTCCTGTTGTCGCACTTTCCACTGAGGATCAGACAGCTATAGCGACTGCCGTTCCTTCTGGAAATGCTGTCAAACAGATCAGCCACGCCCTTCAAAAAACGGTGGGCTGGCTGGTCTGCACCAGTGGAAACATGCTCGGTGAAAGCTTTCCTCTCAGAGAGGGAGCAAACCACATTGGACGTTCGACCGCAATGGATGTCAGTCTGCTTTATGAAAACAGCGTATCCAGAGAAAACCACGCCGTCATCACCTATGATCCACACGACTACACCTTTACGTTAACTGCAAATGCCACCGTGAAAATCAAGGAGCAGGAATGTCACGCACCGACTCTTTTGAAGGATCGTGACACGCTCACGCTCGGAAGCTGCATGCTTACATTTGCTGCCTTTTGCAACGCATCTTTTCACTGGGATCAGACCAACTAGCTTCCCTGACAAAAGGAGGTATTTTCATGCAGGATACACCGATCAGCGGGGATTATGCCCTGCCTGCCGGCAGCATTTTAAACCACTCCTACCGCATCGAACAGATTCTCGGTAAGGGAGGATTTGCCATCATCTATCAGGCCACAGAGCTCGCCACCGGAAACATCGTAGCGATAAAAGAATATTTTCCTTCTGATCTTGCCAAACGGGTGGATAAGCAGGATCTTTTTTACGTGCAGCCGCTTCCTTCCTGCGCCCGGGAATTTGCATCCGGACATGCACATTTTTTAGAGGAGGCGCGGATCCTGAAGGAATGTCAGGAGCTTCCCGGTATTGTACATGTCTATGATTTCTTCAAAGAGCATCACACCGCATATCTTATCATGGAATACATTGATGGTCCGACGCTTGAGCAGTATGTATCTGCCAATGGCGTGCTTTCTGCTTCGGAGCTTTTAGATCTGTTTCTGCCACTGCTGCGTTCCCTGAAAATGCTCCATGAAAAAGGACTTATTCACCGTGACATCAGTCCGGATAACCTGATCCTTGGAATGGATAACCGTCTTACCCTCATCGACTTTGGTGCCGCCAAAGAACGGTTTCTTGCTTCTCCTAAGAACCATACGATCATCCTGAAAAAAAGCTATGCTCCACCGGAACAGTATCAATCCTCCGGTAACATCGGAACATGGAGTGACATCTATGCGCTTTGTGCAACTATGTATTTCGCCTTGTCCGGACATGCACCGGTTCCTGCTTTGGAGCGGCTGCAAAACGTTGCATTTGTGCCGTTGTCTGCTCTGGTCAACATTTCGCCACACATTGCCAGTGTGCTGGAACGGGGGCTTTCCTTAAATCCCGCTGACCGCTATAAAACCGCAGAACAACTTTCTTATGCACTCACCCATCCGGAAACAGCGGAACAAAATCACACCGTGATCGACCTGCCTGCTTCTGCAAAAATGCCATTTTTTAAAAAAAGGCATCGTTCCCCAAAACGCCTGCCAGCATTTCTGCTCCTGCTCGTTTTGCTCCTCTTTTCTGGTGGTATGGTCCTCTTGGCCAATCACAACAAAGATCTGCAAGAGCATACAGCAAAAAAGGTGGCAGTTTCCTCTACCACCTCCTCCAATACGACAGAGTCTGCCAACCAGCTGACCATGGAAAATGTCATCGGACTTACAGAACAAAAGGCAAAAGAAAAGATCAACCTCCTTGATCCTGCCTTACAGATCAAGGTTGAAAACGCCTACCGGAAGGATACCAAAAAAGGCTATGTATGTGACCAGTCCATTGCATACGGGACCACTTTTTATGCCGGATCGATCACCTCCATCACACTCACAGTCAGTCTGGGACAAAAGGAGGAAAAGACCACAGAGCAGACCACGGATAGCTTAAATCAACCGGAGAAAACAACGAAAGCCCCGGCAACTACAGAAGCTGCCAGGCAGAAGAAAACTACGGAAGCAGCCACCAAAGATCAGGATTTTCAGATCAAAACCAAACCCAAAAGTAATTCCTTTGAAATCGAATAAAAAAAGATGCGAAGCTCCTTTTCCCTCCTGTCATCCGGGCGGGATAAAGAATTTCGCATCCTTTTACTTCTTATTATTTCTTTTTATTTATTACTCAGGTACTTTTCGATGCTGTCTAAGGCAGCTTCTTCATCTGCACCGTCGGCCATAATCTGGATTTCTTCCCCTGTTGCCAGACCGAGCCCCATCATTCCCATGATGCTCTTTGCATTGATCTTCTTATCTTCTGATTCCACGTAGATCTTGCTTTCAAACTGGCTTGCCACCTGCACCAGCATGGCCAGCGGTCTTGCCTCTAATCCGGTTGGAAGCTGAATCTCCATCTTTCTTGTTGTCATGGTATCCTCCTTACTACGAGTTATGTTCCCTTAACTCATTTGCAATGTTACTTAGTTTTCTTAATCTATGGTTAACACCGGATTTCCCTACCGGTGGATTAAGCATGGTTCCCAGATCTTTTAATGGTGCATCCGGTTCTTTTAACCGAAGCTCTGCCATCTGCCGCAAACTGTCTGACAGATTGCTGAATCCCATATGCTCTTTGATATATAAAATGTCTTCTACCTGTTTGACGGCTGCCGATACCGTTTTATTAATGTTGGCAGTCTCACAGTTGACTCTGCGGTTTACACTGTTTCGCATCTCCTTGACGATACGGATATTTTCCAGCTTCATCATGCACACATGCGCTTCCATCACATTCAGCGCATCCACGATCTTAGCGCCCTCCTTGATATAGACCACATAATAATTTTTGCGTTCTACAATCTTGGCTTCCAGATCAAAGCAATTCATGATCTGCCTTAGCTGCCCGGCTTTGGTTTCGTCGTTACAGACAATCTCAAAATGATATGATTTCTCCGGCTCCGTGATCGAACCTGTCGCCAAAAAGCAGCCACGGATAAAGGCACGCTTACAACAGGAACGTTTGGTCAAGAGCGGATCAATGATCGTCAGATACGTGTCCATCTCACCGTCATGACGCATCAGCTTCGTCGCCTTTAAAATGCGTTCCGCTTCCTCGTGATCTGCAATCGTCTGAATGTAAGTATGCACCCGGCGGTTGCTGGAATGACTTCGCACTAACACCTGTGGACGTACGTGAAAGCAACGGAATACAAGTGCATGAAACTTTCTTGCAACAGCAGAGTTCTCCGTCCGCACTTCGATCTCCGCTCCATATTCCTGTGACAGACTGATGATGCCGCACATACTAAGGATCGCACCGATCTCGGCTAATTGACAATGTCTTGCTTTGGGCAGGTTTGAAGCCAGTTCTTCCTTCACTTCACGGGAAAATGACATGTCTTCTCACCTCATCTTTCACCTTTTACAATGGCATCCTTTTCAATATCGCGGTGTTCAATCTTCACGCTGTAGCCCTGCTCCTTGAGAGCCTGATAAAGACCATTTGCCATCGCTACCGACCGGTGCTTGCCACCGGTACATCCAATGCTGATCACCAACTGATATTTTCCTTCCTTCTGGTATCTCGGAATCAGAAAGTCCATCATATCCGTCAGCTTTTCCAAAAAGGCATCCGCCTCTCCACTCTTCGTCACAAACTGTTTGATCGGTTCATCATTGCCCGTCAAATGCCGAAGCTCAGTCACATAATAGGGATTCGGCAAAAATCGTACATCAAATACGAGATCACTGTCTGCCGGAATACCATATTTAAATCCAAAGGAAAGTACCGTGATAAAAATGTTACGGTATTTCTCTTCTTCCACAAAAATTTTATCCAGCTCCATTTTCAGCTCTCTTGTGAGCATCGTGCTGGTATCTAATATGTAGGTAGCCTCCCGCTTTAAAAATGCGGTTTTTTCCCGTTCTAATAAAATTCCATTTTCAATTCTGGAGTTTTGAGCAAGTGGATGTCTGCGTCGGGTCTCCTTGTATCGACGTACCAGTACTTCGTCACTGGCATCCAGATACAGAAGCTCATAGTCATATTTCAACTTTCTGATCTCACTTAAGATTCCTTCCAACTGCTCTAAATCTTTACCACTTCGGATATCTACTCCAATGGCAACATTCTGCTGCTCTGTTTCTTTTTCCTTTGCAGTTGCAGCAAAGGTTTTTATAAACTGGATGGGAAGATTATCCACACAGAAATATCCGGCATCTTCTAACATTTTCAGTGCTGTACTTTTTCCCGCTCCGGACATTCCGGATACAATGACAAAACGCATGGCATCTTCCTCCTTTTCTGTATTTCAAACTATTTTAAAATTCACCCAGCAGCCGGATCTCACGCTCTAAGGTGACACCAAACTTTTCTTCCACAATGGCACGCACCTCATTGGTCAGATCATAAATATCCTTGGCTGTGGCATTTTTTTCATTGATCACAAATCCACAATGTTTTTCTGATACCTGCGCTCCTCCTACCCGGAATCCACGCAGTCCTGCATCTTCGATCAGCTTTCCGGCAAAGTAGCCTTCCGGACGTTTAAAAGTTGAACCGGCACTCGGATAATTGAGCGGCTGTTTTTCTAACCGCTTGCGCATTAGTTCCTCCATCCTTGCCTTAATCGCATCTTTGTCACCTTTTTGTAAAGCAAATGTCACAGATACCACATAAGCTTCTTCTTCCATCAGAGCACTCTGGCGGTACCCCAGCGCAAGGTCCTCCACTGCAAGTGTTTTGTATGTGAGATCCTTATCTAATATCGTAACAGAGGTCACAATATCTTTCATTTCTCCGCCATATGCACCCGCATTCATATATACGGCACCACCGATTGTCCCCGGAATTCCTGCTGCCCATTCAAAGCCCGTCAAGCCTTCCTGATAGACAGCCTGTCCAATCCTGCCAAGCAACGCTCCTGCCTCAGCCGTCACATAGACCTGCTCCCCTTTTTCCTCATAGGACAATGCAGAAAACTGCGCACTCATCTGAAAGACGACACCGGATATCCCGGCATCTGACACTAATACGTTGCTGCCATTTCCAAGCACCACATAAGGCACCTGATACTCTCTGCAGCAGAGAAGTCCTTTTTGCAGCTGCTCTTTTTTCGTCACGCTGACATAGTATTCTGCCGGACCTCCCACACGAAATGTGGTATGTTCCTTCATCTGTTCCTGACATAAGACGTTTTGAACGCCCACTGCCTGTTTTAGTGCATCAATAAACTCTTTCATGGCTGTCCTCCCTAGGTTTTTTAGAAAGAGGCGCGAACCACAGAATCTACGCACTCTATCTACTATGATACAATATGTAGTTAGGGCTTTCAATATTCAAAAATGCCTAAAAAAAGTCCAATCCTCAAGTTGGATTGGACTTTTTGCACATATTTCAAAAACCCTTGTAATGAACTGCTAATCAAGGATCAGTTTCGCTCCTCCGTAAATACCGGCATCATTTCCTAAAGAAGCAACAGCAAACTGGGCATCCCTACATGCGTGGAATGCATTTTCACGGTAATACTTGCGTACATTATCGATCAGAATATCTCCGGCACGGCTCACACCGCCACCAATCACGATGACTTCCGGATCAACAACTGCGGAAATGTTTGCGATCGCTGTTCCAAGGTAAGACCCCAGCGTCTCTACACACTGCATTGCCAGCGCATCTTTTTCTCTTGCAAGATCAAAAATATCCTTTGCAGTCACTTCTGCAAGTTCCCGAAGTTTAGATGGCTCCTCAGACTGTGCCAGTGCTTTCTTTGCCAGACGAACGATTCCGGTAGCAGAAGAATACTGCTCTAAACAGCCCTTCTTGCCACATCCGCATACATCGGTCTCATCATTGTCTACTTTCATGTGTCCGATCTCTCCACCGGCTCCATGTACACCATAGACCATCTTACCATTTACGATGATACCACCGCCAACACCGGTACCCAGTGTTACCATCACCATGTCGTGATAGCCTTTTCCGCCGCCCTGCCACATCTCGCCAAGAGCTGCAACATTGGCATCGTTACCAACCTGTACTTTTAAATTGACCAGCTTATTAAGTTCCTCTTCTACATTGAAAATGCCCCATCCAAGGTTGGCACATTTCATAACGGTACCATCCTCTTTCACCGGCCCCGGAACGCCCATTCCAACACCGATCACATCGGATTTCTCCAGTTTCTTTTCTTCCATCTTTGCTTTGATGGAATCTGCAATGTCTCCTAATATGTAAGAACCGTTATCCTCTTTGCGGGTTTTGATCTCCCACTTTTCGAGTAAGGTTCCGTCCTTCTCAAACAGTCCCATCTTTACGGTTGTACCACCTAAATCTACGCCAAATAAATACTGCTGTGCCATTGTTTCTCCTCCTACTTGTTTTTCTTTTCCTGCTGCTCCTGCTCGCGTTTATACTCTTCTTCCTTTTTGCGGATGTTTCCGGTCACGCGGTTGTAAAGCTCCTGTGCCGCATTATATCCCATCTTCTTCTGACGATGATTTACCGCAGCGGACTCTACGATGATCGCCAGATTTCGTCCCGGACGAATTGGAATATTGTGGCAGACCACCTTATTTCCCAGAATCTCGGTATACTGTTCTTCCAATCCAAGGCGGTCATAGTCAGCCTCCCGGTTCCAGTCCTCCAGCTTGATCACAAGATCGATATTCTGTGTTTCCTTTACATGCTCTACACCAAATAGCATCTTTACATCAATGATGCCGATGCCGCGAAGTTCAATAAAATGTCTGGTGATGTCCGGTGACATTCCCACCAGTGTCTGCTCACTGACCTTTTTGATCTCTACCACATCGTCAGATACCAGACGATGGCCACGCTTGATCAGCTCCAGAGCCGCTTCACTTTTACCGATGCCGCTCTCACCCATGATCAGTACACCTTCACCATATACATCCACAAGCACACCGTGAATGGAAATACTCGGTGCCAGTTCTACATTCAGCCAACGGATGATCTCCGCAGAGAAATCTGAAGTTGCGCGTTTGGTCGTCAAAAGCGGTACCCCGTATTTCACGGCTGCATCATAAAATTCTTTCTGCGGTTTAAGATCACGGCAGAAAATAATACATGGGGATTTGTAGCTCATCAGCTTGTCTACTGTTTCACTGAGCTTTTGTGGATTCTCTTTCAGTTGATGTTCGATGTAAGTGTACTCCACATATCCGATCACCTGTACACGGTCTGTCTCAAAATGTTCAAAGAAGCCCGTCAGCTGTAAAGCAGTACGGTTAATATCCGCAGTTTCCACTTCGATTGCATCGGTGTCGATCTGCGGGGTATGATTCTCTAGATCCAGATGTTCGATCAACTGGGTTACGGTTAATTTATCGCTCATCTTATCCCTGCCTTTCTCCCTTTTTTCTTTTTCTTCTGTGACCTTTTTAGTATACCACACCAAGGCAGAAAAATCAGCGAAAATATGCAACAATTTCTTCTGCCACACTCTGTGTGATTCCCTCTACTTCCATGAGAGAAGCAATGTCGGCATTCCTTATATTTTCAATGTCTTTAAAATGTTTCATCAATGCTTTCCGCCGGGCAGGACCAATCCCCTTAATGTCGTCCAATACCGAATGCACCTGCTCCTTACTTCTTAAAGAACGATGATATTCGATTGCAAACCGGTGCGCCTCATCCTGCATTCTCGTAATAAGCAGAAAGCCTTCTGAATCCGTGGCAAGATCCATTTCCACGTTGTTAAAATAAAGTCCTCTTGTCCGGTGGTGATCATCCTTTACCATACCACATACAGGGATAGAAAGTCCGAGCTGATCAAGTACCTGAAGTGCAATGTTGACCTGTCCACGGCCACCATCCATCAAAAGCAGATCCGGAAATTTGGAAAAGCTTCCATAACAGTTCTCCATGTTCTGCTGCCGGAGCTGTTCCTTTTCCTCCATGCCGTGAAGGAACCGTCTGGTCAGCACCTCCTGCATGCTCTGGTAATCATCTGGTCCTTTTATGGTTTTTAAACGGAAACGTCTGTAGTCACTGCGTTTTGGGCGTCCCCCTTCCGTCACTACCATTGATGCTACCGTCTGTGTTCCACTGATATGGGAAATGTCAAACGCCTCCATCCGGTTCAGATACGGAAGTCCAAGCAGCGTCTGGATCTGTTTTAACGCTCCGATCGTACGTGCTTCCTCGCGTTTTAATTTCTCCATATCAGAAGTCATCACGACCTGCGCATTGCGCCTTGCAAGCTCTACCAGCTTGTATTTTTCTCCCTTTTGCGGAATCACAAAATGTACCCGCCTGCCCCGTTTTTCACTGAGCCATTCCTCTAACATTTCCTTTTCATCCACATCATATTCCAGCAAGATTTCCTTTGGAAGATATGGCGTTCCGGCATAAAACTGTTTCACAAATGCCGTCATGATCTGTTCCTTGCTCTCATCCCCCACCTGCTTCATATGAAAATGTTCCCGTCCTACGACTTTTCCATCCCGGACAAAAAAGACCGCTACTACAACCTCTTCGTCCAGACGGCACAGTGCGATCACATCCCGGTCATCGCCGTCACAGACATTTACCTTCTGCTTCTGTTCTAACTGCGCAACGCTTGCCAAAAGATCCCGGTACCCGGCAGCCTCTTCAAATTCCAGTGCATCCGAGGCTTTCTGCATTTTCTCCTCCAGCATGGCAGTCACCTTATGATAATCCCCATTTAAAAACCGGAGTACCTCGCGGATCGACTCCTGATAGGCTTCTTTGCTGATCTTTTGCTTGCAGGGTCCGCTGCACTGCCCGATATGATAATACAGGCAGGTACGGTCACTGTCCTTGACGCGATCCATGTTTTTATTACAATGCCGCACCTGATAGATCTTGTGCAGCAGATCAATGACATCCTTTACTGCCGCTGCACTGGTATAAGGTCCAAAATAACGGGCTTTATCCCGCTTTAACTGACGGGAAAATAAAACCCGCGGGTAGTCCTCCTGCACCGTCACCTTGATATACGGATAGCTTTTATCATCCTTGAGCATCGTATTGTATTTGGGGCGATGCTCCTTGATCAGATTACATTCCAATACCAGTGCTTCCCGTTCGGAATCCGTGATAATGTATTCAAAATAAGCAATCTGTGACACCATGCGGCGGATCTTTGCAGTCTGGTTCCGGCTGCTCTGAAAATACTGCCGCACCCGGTTTTTTAATACTACCGCCTTGCCGACATAGATGATCTCATCTTTTTCATTATGCATAAGATAAACTCCCGGTTTATCCGGGAGTTTCTTTAATTCTTCTTCAATATTAAAATCACGCATGATCTCTGACCTCGTGGAAAATTTCCATAAACTGTTTGCCTGTGATCGTCTCCTTCTCAATGAGATATTCTGCGATCGCATCAAGTGTCTTTTCGTTGTCGCGAATCATCGCCAGTGCCTTTTTATATGCGGCAGCCAGCATATTTTGTACTTCCTTGTCAATCTTGGCTGCAGTTTTGTCTGAACAATTAAGTACCGGTCTGCCATCAAGATAACGGTTCTCAACAGATTCCAGATTTACCAGTCCAAATGCTTTCGACATACCATACTGGGTCACCATCGAACGGGCAAGCTGCGTCGCTTTTTCAATATCATTAGACGCTCCGGTCGTTACCGTGTCAAACTTCACTTCCTCTGCGGCACGTCCACCCAGTAAGGAAACAAGCTCTGCTTCCATCTCTGCCTGCGTTTCCAGATATTTTTCTTCCTCCGGGAACTGCATGACATAACCCAGAGATCCCATGGTTCGTGGTACGATCGTAATCTTCTGTACCGGTTCGGAATCCTTTTGCAGTGCCATAATCAGGGCATGTCCCACCTCATGATGGGCAACAATGGATTTCTCCCGCTCGCCTAAAATGCGATCCTTCTTTTCCTTTCCTGCGATCACAAGCTCTACCGCTTCTAACATATCCGCCTGTGATACCAGGCTTCTTCCATGTTTGACTGCATTTAATGCCGCCTCATTTACCATATTGGCAAGATCAGAACCTACCGCTCCACTTGTCGCCAGTGCGATCTCATTAAAGTCTACGGTTTCATCCATATGCACATCCTTGGAATGTACCTTCAGCGTATCAATACGTCCCTTTAGATCCGGCTTCTCTACGATCACCCGGCGGTCAAAACGTCCCGGACGAAGCAATGCCTTATCTAATACCTCCGGACGGTTCGTTGCCGCTAAGATCACCAGTCCCTTGGAGCTGTCAAATCCATCCATCTCCGCCAGCAACTGGTTCAATGTCTGCTCACGCTCGTCATTGCCACCGCCACTGCGGTCACTGGCACGGCTTTTTCCGATCGCATCGATCTCATCGATGAAAATAATACACGGCGCCATCTTCTGTGCCTCTTTAAACAGATCACGCACCCGCGATGCACCGACACCAACATACATTTCCACAAAGGAAGAACCGGACAAGCTGAAAAATGGAACGCCTGCTTCTCCGGCAACCGCCTTGGCAAGCAGCGTCTTACCGGTTCCCGGAGGACCGACTAAAAGGGCACCCTTTGGAAGCTTTGCTCCAATCTGCGTATATTTATCCGGATTGTGCAGGAAATCTACCATTTCCGTTAAGGATTCTTTCGCCTCATCCTGTCCTGCCACATCGGCAAACGTAACTCCGGTCTTATCTTCCACATAAAGCTTGGCATTGTTTTTGCCGACACCCATGATGCCGCCGCCCTTGCTGATATTTCTTGTCATAAAGATCAAAAATCCCCAGAACAAAATAAATGGCACAATGTACCAGAGGATCTGTGACCAGTTGCTCTCCTGCACTTCTTCAAAGGTAACCCCCGCCTTATGCAGCCGGTCTACAATGTCATAGTCCGGGGCAAGCACCGCGTAATAGGTTACCTTGCTCTTGGCATCCTTCTGATCCTTCGGCGTAACCGTTACCTTGGACGAAGAAAGCGTCACGCTCTCGATCTTGCCGTCCTCCAGCATTTTCAAAAATTCAGAATACTTGATCTCCTGTACTTCTCCGGTGCGGTATTTCTGAGCCACAAGCCCCACCATTCCGGTTAAGAGCAGTGCTACCACCAGACAGGCCAGCATGGATTTTAATCCATTTTTCTTATTGTTATTATTGTTTCCGCCATTGCCGCCGGAACCGGAACCCCCGGACGGTTCAGAGGGATCATCGTCCCAGTCAAACATTCCCATATGCATTTTATTGTCTTTGTTTAAGGTACTATTTAAATCAACCATATATGCTCCTTTGTAACACTTTATTCTTACAATCTAAATCTCTGTTTTAAATTATACGGAAAGACCTGCGTAAAATCAACTCACAAATCTTGAATTTTATGTGTTCACGACGTAAAATGAAAAAGGTTTGAAAGAAGTAGTAGATAAAAATTCTTTCTTATTGTATAATATATAAGATTATGTTTATATTAGTTGTTAACTCAGGAGGAACTGTTTATGCCAGTAAAGTATATTTTTGTAACAGGCGGCGTAGTATCCGGTCTTGGTAAAGGAATTACCGCAGCATCCCTTGGAAGATTGTTAAAGGCCAGAGGCTACCATGTCACAAGCCAGAAGTTTGATCCTTATATCAATATGGATCCGGGTACGATGAATCCGATCCAGCACGGTGAAGTATTCGTAACCGAAGATGGTGTCGAGACAGACTTAGACCTTGGACACTATGAGCGTTTCATCGATGAAAATCTTGACATCCGCTCCAACGTCACTACCGGAAAGGTATATTGGAGTATTCTGAACAAAGAACGAAGTGGAGAGTTTGCCGGAAGCACGGTACAGGTGATCCCACACATCACGAACGAGATCAAAAGCCGTTTCTATCACAACGATGAAGCAACCGAGACAGAGATCGCGATCATCGAGATCGGTGGTACGGTCGGCGATATCGAAAGTCAGCCATTCATCGAAGCAATCCGCCAGTTCCAGCACGAAGTAGGACATGAGAACTGCATCCTGATCCATGTTACTCTGATCCCTTACTTAAAGGCATCCGGGGAAATGAAGACGAAGCCGACACAGGCAAGTGTCAAGGAACTGCAGGGAATGGGTATCCAGCCAGACATCTTAGTCTGCCGTACTGATTATCCACTGGACAAGTCCACCCGCGATAAGATTGCTTTATTCTGTAATGTGGATCATCACAATGTTATCCAGAACATGGATGTGGACATCCTTTACGAAGTACCACTTGCCATGGAGAAGGAAAAACTTGCAAAAGTAGCATGCAAATGTTTACAGCTTGACTGTCCGGAACCGGATTTAAAAGACTGGGAAAGCATGATCGATACCTGGAAGCATCCGGAAAAGAAGGTTAAGGTAGCTTTAGTTGGTAAATACGTTGCCCTTCATGATGCTTACATCAGTGTCGTAGAAGCATTAAAGCATGGTGGAGTTGCCAACCGTGCCGATGTCGAGATCAAATGGGTCGATTCCGAGCTGGTAAGCTCTTATAATGTAGGAGAAGTATTATCCGACGTAGATGGTATCATTGTACCGGGTGGTTTCGGTGACCGTGGTATCGAGGGTATGATCTGCTCCATCAAATATGCCAGAGAGCACGGCATCCCATATTTGGGCTTGTGTCTCGGCATGCAGCTTACCATTGTGGAATTTGCAAGAAATGTGATCGGATATGCCGATGCCCACAGTCAGGAATTCAATGACAAATCCACCCATCAGGTGATCCACATCATGCCGGATCAGGATGGTGTGACCGATCTTGGTGGAACCCTTCGTTTAGGTTCTTACCCTTGCGTATTGGATGAGCGCTCCAAAGCTTATGAGTTATATGGCTCTAAAAATATTACCGAGCGTCATCGTCATCGTTATGAAGTCAACAATGACTACCGCGATGTATTAACAGAAAATGGCATGATGCTCTCCGGTTATTCTCCGGACGGACGTATCGTAGAGATGATCGAGATTCCATCTCATCCATGGTTTGTTGCCACACAGGCACATCCGGAATTTAAGAGCCGTCCAAACCGTCCACATCCATTGTTCAAGGGCTTCATTGAAGCATCCTTAAAACATCAGGAACAGTAATGACGGGCTTCCAACTGAGTATTAAAAAGCACGATCTCCAATCTGGGATCGTGCTTTTCTTTGTGTGAGGTGTTTGTTATTTTTAATTTGCCTTAGAAAAGGCGAGACATGCTGCTCCTAATAAACCGGAGTCTTCACTTAATGTAGATTTTCTGACCTTAATATATGGAACCATCACGTCGTAATGGATCTTTTCTTTTACCAGAGCCTCTACTTCTTCTGCAAATCCATCGATCTTCAATGCCACAGAACCGCCTAAGATCACGATCTCAGGGTCTGCATAAGCATATACGATGGCAATATAGTTTGCCAGATAATTTTTGGCATCATCCATGATCTGTCTGGCTGTTTCATTTCCTGCTTTGGCAAGATCATTGACTTCTCCGGCATGTGCCACATCAAGCCCTGCTTTCTGTGCACGCACCGTGATCGCCGTACCACTGGAGATCGCCTCAATGCCTCCGGCAATGATCGAACCGTGGGAAGGGCCGTCCTGGATCATAATACTGTTCTCTACTTCATTGGCAAATCCGTGTGCCCCGATATAGATTTCTTTGTCGATGACAAAGCCTGCTCCGAGTCCGGTGGATACCGTAAAATACTGTACAAAACGGTAATCCTTTCCTTCTCCGATCACAGCTTCCGCCAGACACGCCAGATTGGCATCATTGTTTAAATATACCGGAAGTCCGTGAATCCGCTTGCTCAGCTCCTCGCTGATCGGATAATTATGCCAGCCGTCCGTTAAGTTTGGCGGGGTTAATACTTTTCCGGCAATCAGATCGATCGGTCCGGGGCAGGACATACCTACCCCCACCAATTCTTCTTCATATCCATTTACGATCGCAGCAATCTGATCCAGTGTTGCATCCGGATTTTTGGAATCTGTGGCAAACTGCTGTCGATCAATTATTTCATAATTCTCGTCCACTAACGCCACTCTTGTATTGGTGCCGCCAATGTCAATCGCAATCGCATGTTTCATCATTTCACATATATAGTCACAAACTTACAATGTGACAGCTCCTTTACCTGAATTTTGTTGTCTACGATCTGAATGGCTTCCTGCTTCTCTTCCTTCAGATTCGTATAATATGCTTCCTTGATATCATAGCGGAACTGGATGGAATCTGCAACATTCTTCTGGTTCTTTCCGTTGAACAGACGAATGATCACACCTTCGCCGTCCTCTGCTTTCTTGATCGCAGATACAACCAGCTTATCCTCGGTTTCAAAGAAGGACATTCTGTTTGGTTTGGTTCCCTCGATTTCTCTTTGTGAAAAGATCAGACGGCCATTTAAAAATTCTGCATAGGTGTACACTTCCACATTGGTGTGGTAAGTCTTTGCCAGTGTGTCAATTCCAGCCTCGTTGATGTCACCCTGATAAGTCGTAAAGCCGAGCGAGAAATCCATTTCCTTTAAAAGCTGTGCAGCCGGAGTTTCGATGATACGCTCACCGCTGGCACGTCCCGGACGGTAAATAAGATTTTCTTTTCCCATAAATCCATAGGTACGCATTAACGTCAGACGGATCACCTGATCGTTTAATACTTCATATTCTCTGACACCCTGTGGGAGTACAGCGATTCCTCTTACTCCATCATTTAATGAAACATAGGACTGGGTTGGCTCGATTGCGATCGGTGGCTCCTGCCAGGTCGTCTGGTCATTTGCCCAGTTCGCAAGCTCCTGAATTCCACTCTTCTTCGGCTCTTTCTCGGCTGCCTTACAGCCCGCCTGATAAAGTGCCATTTCTTTCTCATAATAGTTTGGACGTTTGATCGAACCAAACTGCTCATCTGCATAGTTAAACTTGGATGTCAGCTTCGCATCAAACAGGATGCACAGACGATGGGATAAACCATGGTTATCCACATGTACATTGATGTCGATCACCTTGGAGCCCTTTTTCAGTGCAACCGTCAGTGTGACAGGAAGCTCTACGCTTACCTCTCCTTTGGCACGCTCCTCCAAATCCTTTGGTACTACCATAGTGAAGGAAATGTCTGCCTTCTGGTATAACTCATTTCCACTAATTGCAACCGTATGTGCGGCCTTTGTGGAATATACTTCCAGATCCTCTCTTGGTGGAGAGTAGTTGAAGCTGTCTCCATCGTCACCATTTTCTACAATGACTGCCTGATTCTCATAGGTAAATCCGGCTTCCTTGTCAAGGATCGTAAGCGAACCATCCTCTGCTACCTCGATGCGGTAGTAGTCATTTTCCAATGCAGACTGCTCTGTAACGGCAACTGCCTCGTCCTTCTCAGGATCTACACTGTACTGCACATAACCCATTGCCGGCAGATCATCTGCCTTGATCGCGATCGTTGCTTCTAATACCTGCTCCGGTACATAGAATTTTCTGGATGGATCTAATTTGATCGTCTGGGACAATACATAATCCGTCAGATC
>JBNMLP010000012.1:0-92497 GCA_050874905.1 Lachnospiraceae bacterium | reverse complement strand
CCGTCCGCCACTCAGTCAAATACATCTTCCCTCCGAAGAGTTCTGTCGTAAGTGCTTCGTTCGACTTGCATGTGTTAAGCACGCCGCCAGCGTTCATCCTGAGCCAGGATCGAACTCTCATGTTGTGATTTTTCTTTATAGAAGAAAGAACTTCGTTCTTTCTTATGTTTAGAAAAATCCACTACTTTTTACTTAGCGAATGAAAACTTGTTTTCATGAACTTAGTAAAACAGTAGTTTCTTCGTCCGAACCAGTTCAAAATAACACTTAGCTATTTTTACCTGTTCTTTTTTACTGTTTTTAGGTGTTGTTATAAACAACCTGTTCACTCTGATCTGTAATAGACCAGTGAAACTTTTAAGTCATTTTCAGGTTTGTCTCATTATTTAATTATCAAGGTTGTTGTCTCGGCTTTTCGCCGACAACGTATTAGATAATACCATCTCATTTCCCCTTTGTCAACAACTTTTTTCATTTTTTTTTGGACATTTTTTGCAACCACGAAATGTAGGGTTTTTTCCCTGTTTTTTCCTATAAGTAGTATGTCAGAAATCAAGGGAACTATGTTTTGTAATATTTTATTATACTGCAATCAACAAGCTGGTGCTCCTGCACTATTAAAAGATCTGCTTTGTGATGTCTGTAACAAGATCGAGCAATGGATTTTTTTCATAGATGTAACGGAGTATTTCATTTCCTTCTATCTGGGCGAGCAGCCATTTCCCGGGTGCGGTACTGCTAAACAGGGTGAGAAGCAAAAAGAAGACTGCCACAAACAATACGCCTTTGGCTACACCAAATAACAGTCCGCCTACACGGTTTAGTCCATTTAAGATCGGGAGATGACAGATCCAGTCCAGCATATGTCCTAAGAGATGGAGCAATATCCATACCGTCAGAAAAGTGATCAGATACGCTACGATATTTACAATGATGCTGCTTATATAGGCAGCAATGTAGTGGGTAAAGCTGGTTACCCCCAACGCTTCATAAAATACACTGTTATTGTTCTGGCTGATCTGGTCTTTGATATATTCCGGCAGATTCCGCTCTTTCAAATATTCTTTTTTCTCTTTTCTGCTCTGCGGTTCTTCCTCGGCATCGGAAAAATGCTTTATTATCTGTTTTTCAATGGTAGATTCTATATCGGTATTTTTCTGGATAAAGGCTGCTACATCAGGACTAAAATGATAGGTTATTACAACGGCTGCCAGCATGATCACCAAAGATAAGACAGAGCGAAAAAAGCCCCGCTTCATTCCAAGCAGAGCTTCTATTGCAATATAGGCTAACAAGATTATGGAAAGCAGATTCATGATGTTCCTCTTTCTTCTATTTGGTATGTATCATCTTCGTAGCATCCCGTGTGATCATGACATAGTGATTGTTCCGGTTCGACGGAAAGAAGTCAACAAGGTCTTCGGTATCCATCTGGAAACGTTCAAATCCACTGTAACTGACAACCTCACAATGCTGGTCAGACAGCACAATAATCTCACGTTCGTTGGAATGTACATTGGTGTAGTGGAAGTTGATGTCCTTTTTTAAGATCTGTTTGCCCTTCAGATTATATGCTTTTAATACATACCGGGTATCATCATCCGTTACAGAATCCGTATTTTCTGAGACTTCACTGGTTTCTCCGGTTTTGCTCTTCGCGTCGGAACGGCAGATATATCCTACATAAGAGCTGTTATAAAAAACACTTTTGATCTCATCCTTGATCTTTTTATTGAGCAACTCTTTTGGCTTCTGCCGCATGGAATAGATCACCATCCGGGTATCCCCGATCGCAGACACCGTGTCATTTGACAAAAATTCCACACTTGGGAAAAGCTGATCGCTGAATTTCTTATATCCTACCTGACGGTCCACCTCATTTTTTCCTACATCACCAAAGTTATAAAAGGTAAGCGAACTCTCCACGGTAGTATGATCGATCGTAACATAAGATGCCACCAGCTTCTGCCCATCTTCCGACAGGGCAATGGCAAATGGGTAACCATTTTTACTGATGGTTGTTTTGATCTCAACACACTTGGTTCCCGCCCGGTCAAATGCGGTGATAAAATTGGTCTTTTCATCCTCCAGTACAACTGCCACCAGTCCCTGCGTGGCAACCTGGATATCCGTGATCGGATAATCCGTCTGAAAGCTGCCGAGTTTTTTGCTGGTATTATATAAGGTATAGGAATTGTTCCCGATATCCGTCACGGCAACATAATCTCCACAACTGACCACCTTCGGATCCGTCATCGTAAATGCCTCTGTCCATACGATCGTTCCGGTCTTGTCCTCATAGGTAATACCGTCCTCATTATATTTGATGTAACCGCCATGGAAAGAAAAATACTCCATCGCCGTTTCATCGTTACGGTTCACCTTGGAATCCACGACATACGAGGTCCGGGTACGATTGCCATAAAAATATCCGCCAACGAGAAGCACCGCTGCAACGAGAACGGCAATGATCACATATACTTTGCCGGAGTGCTGTTTTAACCGGATGACATTGTCCGCAGGAGGTTCTTCTTTGGCATCGTCCTCCTCATAGAGGCTGCTCATATCCTCCTTGTCATCCTCTTCATCCGAAAGGATCGGATCCTCTTTGGATTCTGCACCGGTAAGCACCGTAAAGCCATTTCTCTTTTTGGGCTGCTTTTTATTCGATTCCTTGTCGTTTGTTATTCTGATCAAATAAGGTTCCTCCCTGTCTCCCATAAAAGCGGAGATCTGTCAAAATCTGTTTCATTTTCTCATGAAGTGTCCTTATTATACACTATTTCCCTGATGAATGCACTGCCTTTTTACTGGATCAGCGGAATGACGATCTGCTGCCCCGGATAAATATAATCTGACGCACCGATTTCATTTGCCTCACGGATCATATCAATGTAGTCGGTGCTGTGATACATTTTTTCGCTGATCGTTGCAAGCGTATCACCTGCCTGAACGGTGTAATAATTGTCCGTTGCCATCGCCGACGCTTCCTCAACCTGCTGTGTTGTTTCTGCCCCGGCAGCCGGTTGTGCTTCCGTTGGAGCAAGCGGCTCAGAAACTGCCTCTGTCGTAACAGGAGAATCCGTTTTCACCGGATGATCTGTTGTACTCTCCTCCTCTGTCACCGCAGGAAGCTCTGTTGTTGCGATCGCAACTGTCTGCTCTCCTCCTTCTTCCGAACCATTTGTCAGCCGGGCAAGTGTCTGCTGTATATGATCGATCTTATCATAGTTATTAAATATACTGATGGACAAGGCAAGAAATACCGCTACCATAAGCGCACTGGTGACATAGAGCAGTCCTGCCACCTTGCGATCCTCCCTCTGTCCCCGGCGGGACGCCATCATTTCATGATAGCTGTGCAGTAGCTGCCCGTCCTTATAATCGATCCTCTTATCACCGGCCACACCACGCTCCAACGCCTGATGCTCGATCAAATAATTCTGCATTGGGGTGTTTCGTTCATAATAAATATAGTACCCCGGCATTTGCTTTAACTGATCCGCCTCCCGGATATAAAGAGCATCTTCCTGCTCCAGCGCATCCAGCAGATAAAGCACACTGTGTTCCTCCTTAAAATGGGAAAGGTGCTGTGTCCGCATTGATTCTGTCATATCCACCGAATAACCCAGACGGGATAAAAACCAGCCGACGACTTTTTCCTCTTTGAAATACTCTGTGACCTGATCGTAGATCTTAGACCAGTCCTTGTCGGTAAAATGAACCTCTTTCATATCAAAGGAGAGGTTGTCCGCTTCCATCGCACCGCTGATATAGAGTACCTTCTGCTCCCCGTAATCGACATAATTTCCAAGCAGCAACGCCCCTCTGGCGATGGAATTGGTCGGATGCGCCAATTGGTTTAAATAGGTGATGACATAATCTTCTATGTAAATACGAAATGTCCCTTTCGGCTCTCCGATCTGCCGCACATTTTTCGGAATCTCCCGTTTGATCTCTTTCTTTTTATAGGTAATGGTTCCCTGCTTCTTTTTTTCTGTTTTCTGTTCCATATGTTACCTCCACCTGCTTGTCTTTTTCTAACCATACCACCAAAAGCGTGGCGCATTTTGACGAAGGGTTGGAGCAGAACCACCTTTCTTACGCAAGTTTTTCCCTGCTGTGACAAAAAAATACGAACATGTCCGGCATAGTCTGATGCTTTTATGGAAACGCTATTGGGGAAAGACAAGAAAGGCGGAACACCCATGCAGGAACAGACACGTTATTATAAATGCGAAAGAACAGACGATAAAAAACGTTTTATCAATGCGCTGTTTCATCTATTACAAAAAAATGCGGTATCGCAGACTCCGATCTACATTCTTTGTATCGGAACAGATAAAGTAACCGGAGACAGCTTAGGTCCCTTTGTCGGACATACCATTGAAAAGGAGCTCGCTTCGTTAAATGAAAAGTTCCGGATGCTTCATCTGCCAGAAATCACGGTGATCGGCACTTTAAAAGAGCCCGTACACGCGCTCAACTTAAACGATACGCTGCATCATCTTCGCCGTGTATCAAAAGAACAGGGATTTTCATTTGATGATTGTCTAACATTGGTGATCGATGCTGCTCTTGGCTACCCCGGACACATCGGACTTGTCACTCTTTCAAACACGCCGCTTGCTCCGGGAGAGGGCGTGCATAAAAAACTGCCTAAGGTCGGCCAAATCTCCATTACAGGGATCATTGGCGAGTCCTTAGGCAGCACCCGTAAATGTCAATTATCTTTAAAAAATGCCCGGCTGACGGAGCTGGTCGAACTGTCGGAATTCATCAGTGAAGGCATTCTAGCTTCGCTCCGGCGGCTCTATCTCCATTTTGCCATTGTATACCTGAATCGCATCTCCGATCGTAGCGGCGCCCTCCTCCATAATGGAAATCAGAATTTCTAACCGCTCTTCGTTGACAAATTCTTTTCCCAGATATGCCTCGTATTCATTGGTAATGGCAAGACGCAGAGCAGCAAGTGCGCTGGTTTCCTGATCGATCAGGTCTTCTGCTTTCTTTAACTGCTCCTCGCAGGTGTGGATCTTTTCCTCATAAGGTCCGGCGATCTCTGCCTCTACCACCGCACGTTTTTCTTCCTCAAACTGCAACAGTGCCTGTTTCCGCTGTGTACCGATCTCATCCATCTCCTGCTGGTATGCGGCAAGCTGGTCATCAAACGAGGCCAGATCGTAGCCACTTTCGTCTTTATCTTTTTCTATCTTATTGCGCACGGCACGCATTTGTTTTTTGATCGCACGGATCTTCATTTTCTGGTTGCGACATTCCTTTAACTGTGCCGGATAACGCACCTTTGTCCGGTTGACGATCAATAGATAGACAATAAAGGAAAGACTCACAAAACAGACAAAGATCAGCACATAGTAGACAGTGAGTGAGGCTACATTTTTGAGCAGCACGTACTTTGCCAGAAGGCAGCCCGCAAACGGGAGCACAAACAGGCAGAGTGCCGCCGTAAGAAACAGGATCAGAATATCCTTTGCCCCACGCGGCAAAAACAAGCTGTAAAACAGATCCCGGCGGCAAAAGCGCATAATGTGATTCTGTTTTAAAATGTTTTTGATCTCCATCTCACATACTTCGATCTCTTTTCTGAAATCGACGGTTTCTACATCATAACGTTCATCCTGCTGCCGCTCTTTGTGCTTTGAGCGGCTGGCATCTGTTTTTTTCACTTTGCCGCAGATCACGTCCAATTCCTTGTCATATGCGGCATGGATCTCGGCTTTCCGCTTTTTGATCGCCGTTGTCGTTTCCTCATTTTTCTCTTTGGAAAGCTGTGCGATCTGCTTTTTCAAGCGTTTGGACTCCTGCCTGGCAGAAGCCAGTGCCGCCTTTTTCGCATCCACTTCCTGCACCTTTTGCAGTGCTTCTCTTAAGTAATCAATTCCTTTATCAAATGCATTTTCTGCCATGAACTCACACCCTTTGTCTTTAAATTTCCAGTTTCATGTCGCCTTCCTTGATCCATTTGCGTTTGCGCATAAACTCTGAGATCAGGAAAGAAAGAAGTGCCGGTGCTACAAAGTGCATCACCACGATCTCGATCAACACCATTACCCCGTGAAAGCCTTCGCCAACCATTGTCTGATAGGTCATGATCTGTCCCACCAGTCCTGCAGATCCCATACCGGAACCAGTCGCATTGCTGGTCATGCCGAGCACCATGGTCGAGACAGGCCCTAAGATCGCACTGGAGAAAATCGCCGGCAGCCAGATCACCGGTTTTTTCATAATGTTCGGCACCTGAAGCATGGAGGTTCCAATACCCTGTGCAAACAGACCGCCCCAGCCATTTTCCCGAAAGCTTGCTACCGCAAAACCGACCATGTTGCAGCAGCAGCCTACCGTTGCCGCCCCAGCCGCAATTCCGGACAGATTTAAAATCACACCGAGTGCCGCCGAACTGATCGGAAGCGTCAGGATCATTCCCATCAGCACGGATACCGCGATTCCCATTAACAGCGGCTGCCGCTCGGTTCCCCATACGATCAGACTGCCCAGCATGTTCATAAAAGCAGAGATCGGCGGCCCCGCCAAAAATCCGACTGCCGCCCCCGGCACGATCGTCATAAACGGCGTCACGAGAATGTCAAGCTTTGTTTTTCCTGCCACCAGTCTTGCACATTTGATCCCCACATAGGAAGCCAAAAATGCACCGAGCGGCTCTCCCGGCCCGGAAATGTGAACTACCCCATCGACCAGAAAGGTGCCTGCGATCATCTGGCTGGCATACGCTCCCGTCAGACCACAAATACCGGCAGAAACTGTTGTTAAAACCGGCTCTTTAAAACGGTATGCCATACCGACTCCGATTCCGGCTCCGGTCAATATCTTGGCTGCGGTCGCTGCAAGATTCACATAAGTACCAACCGTACCACCAATGGCTGTGCCGATCTGCGCAAGGATCGTTCCTACGATCAATGTCGCAAACAAGCCATATGCCATACCCGTCATTCCCTCTACAAATATATCATTTAAATAATATTTTAACTTTTTCATGGTATCTCCTTTTGAAAACAGGGCTTTCCTCGATTTTTTCTTTCCTTATCCTACCATATTTGCAAAAAAGCCGCAATTAGTGATGGTCGATTTTCGGTGGGTTATGGTATACTATTTCCATATTACATTATTTTTATTAGGAGGCTTACATGTTTCGTATCTGGGGAAAAATATGGAAGGAAAATCACATGCTTGACGATGTGGTGATCGAATGTGATGACAGCTCGTTAAACCGGACAAGAAAAGTATATTACTGTCTGGAGGAAATCTGTAATACATTTGATCTTGGCAAGCCGATCTGGCTGGATCAGAATAAAAAGGAATTTATCCTGCACGATAAGGTTCGTTTTTATCAGGTCAGCTTCATTGAAGAAATCCCATTTGATTTTTTGGAAATGCAAGTAATAGAGGAGGATTAGATCACTAATCCCCCTCTTGTTTTTTCTTTCTATAACGTGCCTGCTTTTACAGTGCGCACCTCTTAGCAGATCTCTGCTCCCGGAATCATCTTCTTTTCCGGTACCATCAAGGATAATTCACCCTTGTCATTTTCTGCACAGAGTAACATTCCTTCGGATAATACACCTGCCAATTTCGCCGGCTTTAAGTTAACTAAAACCATGACATCTTTTCCTACCATTTCTTCTGCAGAATAGTGGGCTTTGATGCCGGATACGATCTGCTTCACTTCAGAACCAACCTGTACCTGTGAGCAGAGCAGTTTCTTGGAGTTCTTGACTTCCTCGCAGGAAATGATATGTCCTACCTGGAACTGCATTTTTCCAAATTCATCAAACGTAATCTCCTCTTTTGGCTCTAAGTCGATCACAGGTCCCATTGCCTCTTTCTTGGCTGCCTCCGCACGCGCATTGACTTCTTCCATTACCTTTTCTGCATCCAGACGGGCAAATAAGATCTCTGGTTTTTCTACGACTTTATTGCCGGATGGGTAAATGCCATAACGCTCTAAATCGTAGAATTTACGCGCTTCCGTATTAAGCTGCTTTAAGATCTTCTCGGAAGTCTCCGGCATAAATGGCTGCAACAGTGTTGCTCCAATGCTGATACATTCGCAGAGATTATAAAGCACGGTATTTAAACGATCGCTGTTGGCATCGTCCTTTGCCAGTACCCATGGTGCTGTTTCGTCAATATATTTGTTGCAGCGTTTGAACAGTGTGAAGATCTCGGTGATCGCATCTGCCACACGAAGCTTATCCATTTTCTTGATGACTTTACCGACACATTCGGTCGCGACTTTTTTCAGGTCTTCATCCATGGTATCGGTCACGTTTTTATTGGTTACCACACCGCCAAAATATTTGTTGGACATGGAAATGGTACGGTTGACCAGATTTCCCAAAGTGTTGGCAAGATCGGAGTTGACACGCTCAATGATGAGCTCCCAACTGATCACACCATCATTTTCAAATGGCATCTCATGTAATACAAAGTAACGAACGGCATCCACGCCAAAGGTTTCCACCAGTTCATCGGCGTAGAGTACATTTCCTTTGGATTTGCTCATCTTACCGTCTCCCTGCAGCAGCCATGGATGACCAAATACCTGCTTTGGAAGCGGAAGTCCCAATGCCATCAGCATGATCGGCCAGTAAATGGTATGGAATCGTAAGATGTCCTTTCCGATCAGATGAAGGTCTGCCGGCCAGAATTTATCAAATTTCGGATCGCTGTTTCCGTCCAGATCATATCCGATTCCGGTGATATAGTTGGTGAGCGCATCTAACCAGACGTATACGACGTGCTTATCATCAAAGTCTACCGGAATACCCCATTTGAATGAAGTACGGGATACACAAAGATCCTGCAGTCCCGGAAGGAGGAAGTTATTCATCATCTCATTCTTGCGGGATTCCGGCTGGATAAATTCCGGATGGCTGTTAATATGGTCGATCAGACGCTGGGTGTAGTTGGAAAGCTTTAAGAAGTATGCCTCCTCTTTGGCCGGTTTTACTTCTCTTCCGCAGTCCGGGCATTTGCCGTCTACCAACTGTGACTCGGTGAAGAATGATTCACATGGAGTACAGTACATGCCTTCGTACTCCCCTTTATAAATATCCCCCTGCTCATATAACTTTTTGAAAATTTTCTGTACCTGTTTTTCGTGATAGCTGTCTGTGGTACGGATGAATTTATCGTATGAGGTATTCATCAGATCCCAGATGCTCTTGATCTGTCCTGCCACGTCATCTACAAATTCTTTTGGTGTGACGCCTTTTTCTTCTGCTTTCAGTTCCACTTTCTGACCGTGCTCATCGGTTCCGGTCTGGAAAAACACATCATAGCCCTGCTGTCTTTTGAAGCGGGCAATACTGTCTGCTAAGACGATCTCATAGGTGTTTCCGATGTGTGGTTTGCCGGATGCATACGCAATGGCGGTTGTCATGTAGAATGGTTTTTTACTCATTTCTCTTCCTCCTTTATGGTCATATACGAATGAAATATATGCCGTATTCAAGTAAATTTTAGTATACATCTTTTTACGGGGTTTGGCAACGGGGATTCCCCTGCTTTATGCTTTATGCTTTTCTAGTGACGCGATTCACGGTTCATGGTTCCAATCCGGAGACGCTTGCGCTTCGTTGTGACGCGCTGCGGTGCTGTGCACCGGCGGTCACAAATACTCCTCCTTGGATTCCATGAACCGTGAATCGCTGGGAACAGAGGAGGGAGGAAGGATATTACCCTGATTTAGTCTATTATTTGTACAATTTAACACATTATCGTTCCATACCCTTATCACATTTTCTTCCCACACATATTGAAGCGATCTCAAAGCTGCAGATGGTTTATATATTTCTTTGTCCCAAACCCAACAAGGTAATTTTGCAATATCTGAACAAGAATTAACCGTTGTCAAATATTTCTCCATCATTGGCAAAGCATGATTTCCCATTTCTATCATAAATTGATTTACAAGATGTGATTCTCTCTGCTCTACAAGCAATTGAATATTGTCATATACCTCTCTAGAAGACATATCAAATGCCCAGTAGCATGTTATCTTTCCATCCATAGGATTTACATATATATGACTAAGATATGTAATATCTATAATACATCCATGAATCGTTCCTATTCCACCTATTTTTTTCACCTCATCGGACAACCGCTGCATTATTTGGCGATATGGTTCTATAATTTTTAGAACAAGCTGTCCATACTTCTGCATATTATTATAATAATATTGTATATCATGTTTCTCTAATTTTTTCCTTCTCCCCCCCTCCATTAAACATAAACTATTAGGAGATTCAAGCAAAAACATATACATTTTGTTACGTTTTACTGCATATAAAGTGCCACTATATTTACACTTTATATTATACATACCACGTCCTCTATAAAATTCTCCATATTCATCAGATGTAATCTTATAAATACCATCCTTGTAAGATGAAAAAGGATCGTACCACAAAGCCCCAATAGAAAATGCATTCAACTTCCATTTGCAAGGTTCATATCCAACTTGATTATCAGAAATTATCATTGCTCCATTTTCATCTTTTTGTATTGTATTTCTATGGGTATGTCCATTAACATATATCCAATTAGGATTACATCGTTCATTAGACCAATCATACACCGGTGTATGTGTCATAACTATAACTCTTTTGTCACATGCACATTTCTTTATTTTCTCATATATTTGAAAGAATTTTTTTGACCTTCGCTTATCTTCAGCAAAACTTGTTATTGTTTTTCGATATAATCCCGCTTTAGAATTATAGCGCACATTAAGTCCAGAATAACCAATTCCACCTAATATAATTAAGCTACTTTTTTCTAGCACCTCTCTCAAATCTTCCAATGAAGCATTTAAAATATCTTCCTCACATATAATGCTCTCATTTTGTCCTTTATACATAATAAATAGTTCATTTTCAAGCAATGTACAATTATAGCACGTATCTAGTGATTCCTTATAATCTAAAATTATTTCTTCAACTTCACGTGCAGTATAACCAGAATCATTCCACTCGGTCGGTGTAGTCCCATCCCATAATTCATGATTCCCTAAAATACAAATTATTCTCCCTTTCCATTTACTAGAAAGCTTTTCATAAAACATATGAAACAACTCCGTACTATCTGCTACATCTCCGCAAACCAAAAGAATGCCGCTTCTATTCGCTATCAATTCATCAATTTTTTCATCTAAAAGCTTCTCTACAATTGCATTAAAATCCACCTCTAGAGATACTTCAATTTCTCTCTTTTTCTTAAGAATTTGATTTGCAATACCATATAACTGAAATTCAACATGAACATCAGATATATAATAAATATTTTTTATATTTTCATCATCAGACAAATTGCGTACTATTATATTTCTATCTACAGGCACAGCCGGCAATTCTTTAGAGACAAGAGGCTTAATTGGAACAACAAATGAATCTTTGTTATCAATATATTGCTTACTTCTATCAAATTTTATTCTTATACTAGAATCTTGCTTTTCTTCTGGATATAATGCATTTGCATTTAAATATTCTACCACTTCTTCTGTCAACGGAAATATTTCTGCACCACGTTTGTTTCTTGGCATCTCAAATAAAGATGACTTTCTAATCTCTCTAGATTCAGTTATTTCTTGATTCCAGTTTAATATAGGCAATGCCTTATATGTATACAAATTCATGACACGATCAAGAAACTCTTTATTATTTCTAATATTTTCAGGAATATCACTAAAAGTGATAAGCTCTATATCTGTTTCTCCATATAATTCGATTAATTCTGCAATAGACAAATTCATCACAGAAAATTGTTTTTGTCCAATTATTTTTAGACACATTTCAAATGTAACAAAGTTCTCTGGAAAATATGGAAACGTTCGATAATCTGTATCAAAAAGTCTATCACAAAGTTCTTGAGTAATATAATTAGCAGGTACATATTTAATAGCCAGTGAATTATTTTCTAAAGCAATGGCAACCATTTCTTCAGTGTACCACCTTGGTGGAACATATTTTAAAGCAAGTCCATTTAAAGATACTGCTAGTTTAACAAGTTCTTTAGTCTTTTTTTTACTAGGCACATCTCTCAATGACAACGGAGAATACCTCACACACTTCTCCAACAATTCCTTTGTAAGAAATTCATTAGGAACAAACGCAATTGGATATTTTTGATATTCCCCTAAGCCACAACCATGTTTCTGTGAATCAGCAATATGTCTCTCACATTTTTTCTGATAATCTTCCCATGTTTCATAATAGCTCTGATAAGGAATATTTAAATAATAGCTCACTGCTTTTTGCGAAAGCTCTAAAGATACTTTCCATTCTGGAACATATTCTAATGCCCTTCCATTGTTTGAAACCGCAATATCACACAACCTTCGAGGCTTTAGATTTTGTGGAACATATTGCAAAGAAAGTCCATTTTGTGTAACCGCAATTTCACACAAATCAATTGTCACCAATTTTTTAGCAACATATCTTAATGCTAATCCATCATGTGAGCAAACATGCTTAACCAAATCTTCTGTTTGATCTTTTTTAGGCACACATTTTAGATTTTTAGCCGTCGGATATTTATATGCTTTTTGCACCTGATCTATTCCTATGCCATTGTCGCTATTCTCCAACCCCAAACGAACAACTAATTCATTCATATGCATTCCCCTCTCTTTATCAACATTTAAAATATTATACCATTTTAGTAACTATTTCACCATCCTTAAAATCATAACAATCTGATATGCTTTTCTTAGTTTAAATAATACAACAAAAGACGACACTTTAATATGTGCCATCTTTTATTATATTCCATAATATTGAAACTATTTTCCTGCAATATATGCTTCTACTTTCTGCTCTAAGTATGGGAACGGGGATGGTCCGCTTTCTAAGATCACTTTATGGAAGTCTTTAATGTTAAAGTGTTTCGCTTCGCTTTTGGCTTTGCAGCGCAACTGCCAGATTTCCAGATAGGATACATAGTATTGCTGGTAGTTGGCCGGATCATTGATGACCAGTTGATAAAGGTCATTTACTGCTTCGCTCATGTTATAGTCGTCTAAAAATTGTCTCAGCCGTTTTTTGTTCCAGCCGTGGTAGTTGACTCCGATGTCTGCCAATGTGGATAGTGCTAATGACAGCTCGGTTTCTATCTGGTTTAAGTCGGTAATATCTGCGTCTTCTTCTCCATAATCATAGAGCTCAAAGGAGCTTAATTCGACGTAGGTCGCCCATCCCTCCGAATAGCCTCCAAAGTTTAAGATCTGGCGGAGGGGTTCCGGATTGGTTTCGTTATAGTATGTTGTCTGATACAGATGCCCCGGAAAGCCTTCGTGTGCTAATGTCTGGTACAGGGAATCCGCAGAATAGCTGCTGCTCTTATTGTTGATATAAATGGTGTTGTTCTTGTAATTATCGATCTGCGGCACCATATAAAATGCCGGGCTTAAATATTCCGCCAGCGACGCATCGACATATTTCACCTGATAGGTAACATCCGGACATTCCGGAAAATAGTCGCTGATCGCCTTTTTTAAATAGGTCAGGATCTGATCCGGATCTGTCCATTTACATGTTGATGTTTCATATTGATCGAATATATCGGGGTTTTTTGTCACTAATTTTTGCAGTCGTTTCATCAGTACCTTAAGCCTGTTTTTTACCATTTTCTCGACTTGTGTGACTTTCATGTTGGAGCAGGTGTTTGATCTTGTTAGAAGACTGTAATATTCTTTCCCCTTTTTATAGCCGCAAAGTCCTCCTTCGTTGGTTCCTTTGCCCTTTAATTTCTGGAGTTCTTTGATGAGTGTCTTATAGGCAGGTATGATATAGGTACTGACAGCGTCTTTATTCGCTGCAATATACTTCTCTTTTTCTGCACTGCCAAGACCATCGATCGCATCCAGCCGCGCTGCAAAGGTGGTAATCAAATAGTTATTTTCCGGATCTTTCACAAATTCTTCCATCTGTTTTACTGTTTCATTTAAGGTGTCATCACTGATAAACAATCCTTCTTCTGCCACTTCCTTTTCATACTGCGCAAGCTGTGCAAAATATTCCGGTAATTTTGACAATAATATTAGATACGTATCAACATTTTCTTCGGATCGAAGAGGATATTCTGCTAATTCCACCGGAATATTTGCCGGGAGCCCAAGATCCGGACTCAAATACTGACCGTATAATTCATATCCTTCAAAATCGCAGTTGAGTTTTAGATAATAATCTAATATATCGTAAGTGTCCTGCTGATCCTTGGTCAGACTGTCATAGTCAAATGCTTTCAATTCCTTATAGCATTTTTTCACTTCTTTGGCATCTTCTCTGGCACTTTCCAGAGAAAGATCTCCAAACGTGATGTCGTCCTTGCTTTCTGTGATGCCATACTTTGACAGGTCGTCAATGGTATAGTGCAGGTTCAGTGTTCCGGATTGTTTCAGGGTATCAAGGAACTGGGCATCACACCATTTCTGAAACCGCTGCTGCTCCTGTTTTACCTGTTTTTGGTCACGCTCTGCCTGATATTCTTTTATTGTTGTATCTGTGCCATTTTGGTCTGTAAACTGCGGCAGGCTGCATCCGGACGGAAGCAGCAATGTGATCACAAGCAGCAGACTTACAACGCCTTTTTGAATATAGTTCTTTTTCATACGATCTCCTACCTCGGGGTGCTTCTTATAGTATATGCCAGAATACTATTGTTATTATGAAATCTCGATCTCCTTCACCAAATGCTTCACGACTGGCTCATTGCCTTTCATTATAACTTTTTTCTTTTTATTTGCCAACTTTTCATTCGGTTTCATCCGAGTCGGTCAGAATCGAGCATAAAAAAGAAGCCTGCTACATCGCTGCAACAGACTTCCTTGCTTGCTTCGTTATGAAGTTTTTTAATCAGGATTTGAGATTACTCCTACTCAGTTGGCTCAGTGTTCTGATCTGGAGTTGTCGCAGCCTTCTTTGTAACTTTGAATCTATAACTATAATCAGATGAATAGAGAGTACGTCCAATTGCAACATAGTAGGTTGTATTTGCCTCTAACTTATAACTTCCATCTGATTCTTGTACTTTGGTACCAGATGCATCATAAAATGCTACTGAAGAAGAATCTGATGTAATCTCATATGTTTCTGTTTCAGAAGGTGTAAACTTATATGCTGAGTAATATCCGGTATATTCGTCATCCTCACCATAATAGTACTTCGCATCATTCAAATTATAATACGTATCTAATTCCTCCACAGTATAATATGTATCTTTAGCACCCGGAGTACGTGTAACGTTAGGTGTTGCTGGTGTTGATGCTACAGCTGCCTTCGCAGGTGCTACTGCTACTGCACCACCATTCACTGTAAATGTTGCTGCATATTTGTATTTACCACCTGGTGTATAAGTAGTTGTATAACCATTAAACCAATTGTTATTTGGATCAAAAACCGTTGAACCAGCTTCTGTCTTTTCATTGGATTCTAAGGTATATGTTCCATTCTTTAAGTAGATTGCACCAGAACCATAGGTAGATCCTACAGATACATGATTTATGCGCCAATTAAAATCTTCTTTTTCTGGAACAGAAATTGCTACTTTATAAATATTATCTAATTGAATATCATATCCTGTTGCAGTTGTTGTTAATGATTGTGAATATAAATACTTTCTTGATAAGGTATACTCATCCGCAGCATCATCATAATAATAATCATCGTCATCATCATAGTAATAGTAATAATATCTATATGAAGCATCGATATCATATACTCCCGGATCTACAATTGCAGAATAGGTACTGGTTTCAGAATTGACAGATGTAGATAATGATGAACAATACTTTGATGCACGATCCTTATTTGTAAAATTAATTGTTCCTCTTGACATCGGATTTCCCTGTGCATCCTTTAATGCGCCACCAATAGAAATACCCTGTTTTACATTAAATACCAAGTTAGCATCCGCAAATTTAGTAGGATCCTTTGTACTCGTTGCCCGCACAGTCACTGTATACGTATTTGCAACCAGAATCTTAACATTGACAGTGCCATTATATAATGAATTGTCAGCTGCCTTATTTGTAACAATACCAGAAGGATCATTTACAACAGAATATTTGTAGCTGTTTCCACAACCAGTTGCTACAATACTATTAGAAGGAGTAATTTCTTTTGTTCCGATCAAATCATAACGCTGCGTAGATGCGGCTACAACCGTATTATCATCACCTACGATAAAATGAATCGTTCTTGTAAGCGTATTGCCTAATTCATCCACTGCAGTTAAAGTTGCATCCAATGCCCCAGGAGTAGTCGGAACACCTTTGACAACAACGTTGTCACCTTTTACTTCAGCAGTCAATCCTGCAGGGACGCCAGAAAGTGCATAGCTGCTATAACCCCTTGCCTCACCAAAGTTGAAGTACGTTGATCTATAGGTTCCTACCGTCCAAGCAGATACTTCCTCATCAGTAAACGCACATACCTGATCTTTGTATTCCATTTCCAGACTCTTTACTGTACCTGTTAAAGACGGAACCGCTACCTGAACAAATGCACCAACACCAATGTAACTATCATTATCTAATACTGCGGTGTAATTTACATTATCAGTAGTTGTCATGTTGTTGATCTTTAATACATTGTTATATGTACCAGAAGCAAACGATTTCTTCTTAATACTTACCTGATCCGGAGTTAATGCAAGTGGTTTATCCAATGCAAAGCTTACACTTCTTGCATTTAATACATTCATTGCTGCTAAGTTGATCGGATTAGCAACTTTTACTTTACAGGTTGCTTTCTTTCCTGATCCGTCGATTGCTTTTGCTGTGATGACTGCAGAACCTGTTCCTACTGCTGTGATCACACCTTTTTTGTTAACGGTTGCTACTTTCTTCTTAGAAGTAGTGAATGCAATCGTCTTATTTGCACCCTTGCCTGCTTTTACGGTCGTCTTTAATTTTAATGTCTGACCTACATTTAATGATGCTTTTTTCTTATTTACTGTTACTTTCTTTACTGCTGCCTTTACGACTTTTACGGTAATGGTAGCTTTTTTCTTCTTGTTCTTTGCAGATGTTACGGTAACCTTGGTTGTTCCAACCTTATTACCTTTTACTACACCCTTACCATTTACGGTAGCAATCTTCTTATCCTTTACGGAATAAGATACTTTCTTGTTTGCCTTTTTGTTTGGCTTTACCTTTACGGTTGTTGCCAACTTTACTGACTTACCCTTTGCTACTACTACAGTCTTCTTGTTACCAGATAAACTGCTGGCAACGGTGACTTTGTTCACCTTGACTGCTGCATTGGCTGGTACATATGCTGTGGCGGTTGATACTGCCATAACAGCGGCCAGCGCCCATGCTGCGATTCTCGATTTCTTCATCGTAGGACCTCCCTTTGTTTTGTATTTTTCGTCCAAAACCAAACTGCTTTTTTGGACATTTTGCATATTCATTGTATACCCTGCTTTTTAATATGTCAATACTACTTTATGAATATAAAATGATATTTTTATTAAAAAATCCTACAAAATCAACAACTTTGATTCTGTAGGATCTTTGTGGGGTTATTCCTTATTTATATTGATACTATTTTTATCATTGTACACCTTTTTTAATACCGCAATAACCTCCTCATTTTTCAGCCCATAGTTTTTCAGAGAATTGTCATCAAACGGGTTATTTTCTAAATCAGCAATAAATAGATCAATATCCGCTTTTACCATTTCAGGAAGGTTACCCATTTCTTTGAGTAATAGTTCTGCAGCAATCTTTAATACATCTTTTTTGTGCTTTTTCATATCCTTTCCGTCAAGCTTTTCACCATTTTCTCTTCTATGCTTCATATCAAGATATGCTTTAGCTTTAAACAAAATCAAATACTCTGGTCGAAGAACAGAAAAACCATTGGCAATAAATCTTCCCTCCTGCAGCACTTTATAATAGTCATCATTCAATAAAATTGCTGACAAACTTGATACTGTATCGTCAATATGTATTGGCGTAATCCCTGTCATTTCCCGCAGTTTAAAATTACTTCTGCAAAACAACTCTATCATTTTGGGATAGGAGTCTTCTTCCGGTTTATCAAATCTGTAAAACTGTGGTTTTCCTCCATTTGTTGCCTTGTTTCTGTATTTCCCATCCTGAATAAATGTCCAAAATTTTTCTGCAAATTGTGGAGTGAGTGCCTCAACAATCAAAACCATGTCCAAATCTCGTGTCGCCCGAAAGGACGTTTCATTGCTCTCAAATACAATATCACAAGCAGCACCTCCGATCAGCACATACTGGTTTTCATATTCTTCAAAATATTTTCTGAACGTATCTAATCCTTTTACCATACATACTCCTTTAACATCTCGTCGATTGAAATATGAATTCGTTCCTCCAGTTTCTCTGTTTCTGTAAGTGTCAACGCTACACTTAAGGGATCTTCTATCTTCTTTTTCTTAAAATCAATAAAATAGCCTAGTTCTAAAACCACACATCCTATTTCCTCTCCCGGATGAACCTGCTTCATCTTTTTTACACCTGTATCTGTTATTTCTTTTTTGGTGATCGCATAGGTAGGATATTCGTTATCTGATAATAGGGAGTATTCACATAATGCGGAAATCCCCGCTTTTTTTTGTAACTGTATATCTTCTCTCAATTCATATCTTGCAATAACCGGATTTCTTAGGATCAACTGCATATCATTCCATAATTTTTCTATATCTGACGGTATTATTATCACTCTCGATTTACCTTTTCTTCCAATAATGTTTACATTCAGATATTCTATTTCATCAAAACATCTGCTAACTGACATCTTTGAAACTTCAAGCTTTTCTGCTGCTGCGGATACGGTTACCATTTCCCATCTTTCATATATTGCCACAAAAATGAGCTTTTGCGTTAAGTAAGAAATCAGATGAACGGGAGGAATCTCTCTCTCGTTTTCATGTGACAACAGACATCCTATAAATGGCAAATACACTTGTTTGTCTTTCAATACAAACGGGATGCCTTCTTCAATCATTTTTTCTTTTATATAAAAAGTTGTTGCATTTAAAAAAATTGCACAATTCAGTCCTGCCAGTTTTTCTATTCTGGCACGATCTTTACGAAGTGTTACAAGCCCTACCTCCTGCTTGGGCCGAATCGCTATCCATAGCAAATTGTTTGTTTCAACTCTAAAAAAAGTATATCTTGCATGATAAACTAATGGGAGTTCATCTTTCATGCATTGTGTTTCTTCTATGAAAACATTCTGACGTAATGTTCTTTCTAAAAATTCTTTCATATGCCCACCATTTTTATAATTGTAACTATTTTTATATTACAATTATAAAATAACACAATTATACCAGATATACAACCACTATTTATCTGTGATTACCGTCAAATCATTAAAAATCCTACAAAATCAACAACTTTGATTCTGTAGGATCTTTGTTTGGTTATTCATTTCCCTTGCCACCATTTTGACGGTGTTTCTTAATAATCTCCTCGAAGCGTCTTTGGGATGCCGCCATTTCCACGTCATCTTCTATCTCTTCTATTTTTTCATTTGCTTCATCCAGCTCTTTAAACACATCTGTTAAATCGCTTGCATCAAAAAATTTTGTTGTGTCTGCCATAAATCTCCCTCCTCGCTTGCTCATAATTTCTGCCTCTATCATAACATAACACCGGGAAGATTCGCAATGCTTTCCTGTTCTTTCCCAAAAACACCCGGGCAGCCCCTGCCATTACTGCACTTTTGTTCCGGGTGCCACTGTCATATCATAAATATAATATGAGGTTGGGTCAATGTTTGCATTGCAGTCTATATTCATTGCTGCAACTTCTTCCTTTGTTAATGTACAGGCATCCTTAAATGCTTCGTCTTCGATTGGGTTATAGGAACGGGAGCTTTCATCATAATACCTCGCATTGTCATAAACAGATGCGACCCATGTATTGCTGTCTGCATGATAGTTATATCTGGTAAAGCCACTCCACGTACCTGTCTGCGGATCGTATTCTGATGCCTGGTCAATTGTACGATAATTATACAGGTATGTTTTGTCCTCCGTAGATTCCGGAAATGGTATTTTGGCATCTTTTACAATAATGGAAGCCTTGGATGCTGTCTCATCATCAAAAGTGGTCCCTTTTTCAAAATACTCATGCGAATTAAAATATCTGCCATCATACCATGCATTTGAAAAATAGCCAATTCCGCCAGTACTTTTTCCATACAGAAAAGTGTATCCAGTCCCACCACCGCCAAAGATTGAATTGATCAGCACAAGACGCACATAGCTTCCTTCGGTTCCTACGGTATTTGCTATATCCGTCCATGTGAGTTTTGGAAGATCGGTTGGTTCTTCCGCAACAGTCATCTTCCCGTATTCTTTGATCATAGCCTCAATCTCTGACCAGGAGTGTTTGGTCGAGGTGTCAGCACCCTGCCCGGTAAAATTATATCGATGTGTGATCATATCTTTTGTAATTCCCTGACCACCTCCGGTGCCGGCACCGCCGTAGGCTTTGGTTGTCCCATTCCAGGTAATGTCAACCAGCCAGTGCACCTGCTTGTTCCATTGACACGTTACGCTTGCATCGAGTTTCTTGGCAACCGACGCCATCTGCGACGGAAATCCTATGGAATCCAGACGAAATGGATACAGATCAGATACCAGCATTCTCTGACTGCCGGTTCGATAATAAGGATCCTGAATATAGAAGGTCTGGTCAACATGCGGCGAAGTAGATAATCCATAGAATGGTGAGGTTGTACTTTTCTTTCTCTCTCCCAGCACATACACCCCGGAATACAAACAGATTTCATCCAGACCTTTCTGCACCGCATTCATTTTTTCAAAAAAGGACATGTTTGGTGTCGTATAGGTATTGATCAGATAATCTGTTGTTGACTGCAGCTTTGGCACTGTAACCGTAATGTCTGTGACCTGTTCCTTCTCGTCCGTTACATTGGCAAGATGCCATGTGCCGCCATCCGTGCCGGAGCCGTAAAACAAATACCCTCCGTTTACCTTTTTGGTAGTTTCATCTACATAATCCACATCAGCAAATGCAGACTTATACTGTCTGATCGTACATTTGCCGGACTCGGTATATGGTGTTTCCTGATCTACGAACACAAAACTTTTCGGATCCGGATTATCCGTTTTTACATAAAAATAACTACAAACAGAATCTGCCAGCGGAGTCACCGAATAAGAATATCCTTTTTCGGTTTTCTTACTTTTTTTCACCGTCACCGCACATTTTCTGACTTTGCCATTCACTGTTGCCTTCAATGTTGCTTTACCAGCTGCAACGCCCACTATGGTTACACTGCGCTTGCTATGCTTTTTTATACGCAAAATTTTACTGTTCGTACTCTTCCATTTTGTTGCCTTTTGTTTGCCCGGCAGCTTCAGCGTCAGTGTTTCTCCAATGTCCACTGTTACTTTTTTTGGAAAAATCTTGCTTTTGGCTTTTACAGTAACCCGTACGGTATAGCTCTTTCCTGCATACTGAGCAGTAAGTTTCGCTTTCCCTTTTTTCTTTCCTGTCACCGTTACGGTTTTTCCCTTGTTTTTATTCAGCTTGATATACTTCTTTCCAGAAGTCACTTTCCATTTGACTTTTTTCCCTGCCTGCTTTAACGTTACTTTTTTCTCTGTTCCTACTGTGAGGGACAATGTCGCTGTCGATAATTTTGGTTTCGCAGCTGCATAAGTGTTCCGTCCCTGCTGCACCGGCGCTAAGCATGTTACTACCAGCAACATTACGAAAAAAAGTGCCTGTTGTCTTCTCCTCCAGTTCATTATTTCATCCTCCTCATTATAAAAACTTTTCTGAACAATAGTGGTCTTTTCCTGTATTTTCTATTTTTTGTCCATCTGTGCTGCAATGTGCATAAGCAGCGCATGCGCCACTTCTTCTTTGCTCATCTTTGGAAGTTCTTCTGCTCCTTCTTTGGTGATCAGCGTTACGATATTCGTATCGGTTCCAAACCCGGCTCCCGCCTGCTTCAGATTGTTGGCGACGATCATGTCCACATGCTTCTTGTCCAGTTTCTTCCGGGAATTTTCAAGCATATCTTTGGTTTCCATGGAGAATCCGCATAAAAATGGGGTATGTCCTGTTTTATTTTCTTCTTTTTCCTGTCCCAATGCCCCTAAGATGTCTTTGGTTCTTGTCAGGGCAAGGCTCATATCATCGTCTTTTTTCTTGACCTTATCCTCTGCCACCGTCGCCGGCTTATAGTCTGCTACGGCTGCTGCCTTGATGATGATGTCCTGCTCCTTCGCCCGGCTTACAACCGCCTCATACATATCCGCAGCGGAGACAACCGGAACAACCGTTACAAAGGGAGGCGGGGTTAAGGCTACCGGCCCGGTCACAAGTGTTACCTGTGCGCCGCTAAGCATCGCCTGTCTGGCAATGGCATACCCCATTTTCCCCGTGCTGTGATTGGTGAGATAGCGTACCGGATCGATCGCTTCCTGCGTCGGTCCTGCTGTTACTAACACCCGTTTGCCAAGCAGTGTTTTTTCATATGCCAGCTCTTTTATAATATACTCATAAAGTGTTTCCGGCTCGGGCATTTTTCCGGCTCCGACATCGCCACAGGCGAGATACCCGTCCGCCGGATCAATGATCGTCATACCATAAGAAGCACAGCATTTGATATTGTCCTGTGTGATCGGATTCGTGTACATTCCGGTGTTCATCGCCGGTGAGATGTAGATCGGTGCTTTGGTCGCGAGTGCTGTTGTAGTCAGCATATCATCTGCGATACCGTGGGCAAGTTTGGCAATGACATTGGCGGTTGCCGGAGCGATCATGAACAGATCTGCCTGCTGCGCAATGCCGACATGATTGACCTTAAACTCAAAATCCCGGTCAAAAGTGTCCACTAAGCATTTGTGATGCGTCAATGTTTCAAACGTCGTCGGATGGATAAAGTTGGTGGCATTTTTCGTCATGATCACATGGACATCGGCATGTGCTTTTACTAACATGCTTGCAAGATTTGCAATCTTATATGCCGCAATGGAGCCGGTCACTCCCAGCACAACGGTTTTTCCTTTTAACATACGCCCTCCTACTCCTGCTTCCACGGCTGATCCGTCAAGCATCCATGTTTCTCATAGTTTGTCACACGCTCGATCTTGTTGTCTTTTCCTCCGATAAATACAACGCTTGGTTTGTGTGTTTTTGCTTCTTCCGGCGTCATCTGTGCGTATGCCATAATGATCACCTTGTCTCCCAACTGCACCTGTCTTGCAGCAGCTCCATTTAAACAGATCATGCCGCTTCCACGCGCTCCGGCGATCGTGTAGGTTTCAAATCGCGCCCCGTTATCTACATCGGCGATCTGTACATACTCGTATTCTAAAATTCCTGCTGCATCAAGCAGATCCTCATCGATCGTGATACTTCCAACATAATTGAGCTTCGCCTCTGTAACTGTGGCACGGTGTATTTTCCCTTTCAGCATATTTACTAACATAACGGTATCCTTTCTAGTTCACATGTAAATTATCGATCAGACGTGTTTTTCCAATGTAGACTGCCATGGCAAGCAGCATCGGACGGTCGATCGTAGGGATCTGCTGCATGGTAAGTGCATCTACCATTTTAATATAATCAATTTTGGCAAGCGGTTCTGCCTCGATGAGCTTTGTCATTTCTCCAATGATCACCTCGGCGGATTTTTCGCCGGCATCGATCATTTCCTGCGCCTTCTCTAACGAACGGTGAAGAACTAATGCAGCCGTGCGCTCCTCTTTGGAAAGATACGTGTTTCTGGAACTTTTTGCCAGTCCGTCCGCCTCTCTTACGATCGGACATCCCACGATCTCAATATCCATGTTGAGGTCATCGACCATGTGACGGATCACAGCAAGCTGCTGGGCATCCTTTTCTCCAAAGTAAGCACGATCCGGGGTAACGATATGAAACAGTTTGGAAACGACGGTACACACACCTCTGAAATGCACCGGACGGCTCAATCCGCAAAGTTCCTCGGTGAGCACAGACATATCCACATAGGAAGAAAAGCCTTTGTGATACATTTCCTCCGGCTCCGGATGAAAGATCAGATCTGCACCTAATGATTCACAAAAAGCACTGTCCTTTTCTAAATCTCTCGGATAGCTTTCCAGATCCTCCGTCGGTCCAAACTGCATTGGATTTACGAAAATGCTGACTACCACTTTGTCATTCTGTTCTCTGGCTTTCGTGATCAGGCTTCCATGCCCTTCATGCAGGTATCCCATCGTTGGAACCAGTCCTACCGAACATCCCTCTTTTTTCCATGCTTTTACACGCTCTCTTACTTCTGCTACAGTACTTACTACTTCCATCTTCTATGTCCTCCTTCTCGTTTTTAATATAACTTCTCAATGACTTCATCGTCAATCTTAAAGGTGTGTTCCGGTGCCGGGAATGTTCCCTGCTTTGTCTCTTCAATATAAGAGGTGATACCCTCGCGCATCAGACTGCCCACGTCTGCAAACTTCTTGACAAATTTTGGTGTGAAATCTCCATAAATGGCTAAGGCATCCTGATATACCAGTACCTGTCCGTCACAGCCTGCTCCGGCTCCGATTCCGATCGTCGGGATCGTAAGTTTTTTCGAGATCAGCTCTGCAAGCTTGGCAGGAACACACTCCAATACAACAGCAAATGCTCCGGCTTCCTGAATCTTTAAAGCATCGTCTAACAGCTTTTGTGCAGCTTCCTCGCTTTTTCCCTGCACCTTAAATCCACCAAAGGCATTGATGCTCTGCGGAGTCAGTCCAAGGTGTGCCATAACCGGGATAGAGGCATCGGTGATCGCTTTGATCTGTGCACAGACGGTTGCACCGCCCTCTAATTTCACACAGTTGGCTCTTCCCTCTTTCATCAGACGACCTGCATTTTTTACAGCATCTTCCACGCTGACCTGATAGGACATAAACGGCATATCTCCTACGATCAATGCATTTTTTGCGCCTCTTGCGACACAGGCAGTATGATGGATCATATCCTCCATGGTAACGGAAAGGGTATCTTCATATCCCATCATGACCATGCCTAAACTGTCTCCGATCAGGATCGCGTTGATCCCACATTCATCCATCAGCTTGGCAGTCGAATAATCATAGGCGGTCAGCATCGTGATCTTTTCGCCCTTTTGTTTCATTTCCTGAAATGTTGCTACAGTGTTTTTCATTTTACAATCTCCTTACATGCTTCATAGTCCTTTTCCGGATGCTTTTTTTGCGCCGTTTCCAGCAAAAGCCCGGACATCTGTTTATAGATATTTGATGCACGTAATATATCAAATGCAGCATGTTCCTGTTCCAGTGAAGAAAGTGCGTTTAAGTGTCCGGAAAGCGTCTGCGCATCCGAGCGTTCCACCGGCCCGGAAAGTGCCTCAATGCTTCCGAGACGTTCGATGTTGGAAAGACTTCCTTTCATCAGTGGAAGCAGTGCGTTTCTTGCGGTTTCTTCTGAAAATCCGCAGGTCATCAGCATCCGCTCGGAAAGATATGACAATCCGACAAGAAAATTGCTCGCTACCACACAGGCCTCATGGTACAGCATCTTATGTTCTTTTAACACAGGCACGACTTCATTGCCATACGAGGTAAGCTGCTCTTTCAGAGCTTTGCACGCTTTGCTTTCTTTTCCTTCCAAAGAAAATACAGCCTGATTCAGTGCATCATATGCTTCGGCATTGCCGATCGCACAGATTGGATGAAGAGAGGCTGTTTCTACCTCCCGTGATTCTGCTCCATGAAACACCTCAGAAGACAGCGAGCCACTGGTGTGACAAAGAAATTTATGAGTCAGTTCCGGCATATCTTTGATCTCATCCCATACGGCTTTAATTTGTCCATCCGGTACTGTGAGAAAGATGCTGTCGCTTTCCTTTATGAGCGTTGCGATCTGATCAAATGCTGCACTTTCCGTAACGGCTGCCGCTTTTTTGGCGGATTCATAAGAACGGCTGAAATATCCGGCGATCTGCTCCCCATGTTTCTGAAAAAACAGTCCTAAAGCGGTTCCCATTTTCCCTGCTCCGATAAATCCGATCCGACGGTTCATATGCCATGTTCCTCCTAAAAAAGGGATAGAGTCGATGGCTCTATCCCTGCATTCACATACATAAAAGTCCGGCAGTTTCCTGCCGTCTCTGCTTCTTCTGTTTGCTTTCAAGGGTACAGTTTCAACTTGGTTGAATACCATCCATTTGTGACTATACCACTCACTTTGCGCATTGGCAAGTATTAAATCCAGTACATGATCTGCTTATCTTCTTATTTTTTACCCCGCCACAAAAAGATTGGCTAACACAACCGATGCCGCCATTCCGGCAAATGTGGCAAGCAATGCTCCCGGCAGCGTCCAGCGCACCTTTGTGATACCAATGGAGGCAAAATAGATGCTCAGGCAGTAAAGGATCGCTTCGGTGCTACTTAAGCTGATGGCTGCCATCACTGATGGAAGCGAATCCACTCCACAGCTTTTAAACAGATCCAGCAGCAGTCCATAGGCGGCAGAGGTGGAAAACAGACGGATCACAAAGACCGGAAGCACCGACAATGGAAAGAACAAAGAACCGACACCAAGCGTATCCCCCTCCTGTTTCAGCACATGGGACAACAGGGAAAAACACCACTCAAAGATGCCACTTGCCCGCAGCACTCCGACGCTGACCATCAGGGCGATCAGAGTCGGGGCAATCGATACCACAATGCCAAAGCCCTCCTTCGTTCCCTCCAAAAAAGAGTGGTACACATCCATTTTTTGAAACACAGCGTAACCAATGATAAAAAATAAAATGGCGGGGAGTAAAAAATCAGATAATGTATGAAAAAACTGCATCCCCTCACCTCCTCATCTTCCATTTTCCATAGCACACGGCAACTGCCGTTGATACCGTGGTAGCAAGGATGGCAGGCAGTATGATCGCAGAAGGGTCCACCGCCCCATACTGGCTGCGAAAGGCAATGATCTTGACCGGGATTAATTGCAGGGAGGACACGTTGACCAGCAGAAACATACACATTTCATCACTGGGACTGTGATGCTCCATCTGCTGCCGTATTCTTAGCTGATTTAATTCCTGCATGGCTTTTAACCCGGTCGGAGTAGCCGCCCAGCCAAGCCCCAACAGATTCACTGCCAGATTTTCCGATAAATAGGCACGTGCCGCCGCACTTTCTTTTCCCTTTAAACGTGGAAATAAAAAGGAGACGACCGGACGCATCAGATGTGCCAGTTTTTCCGATAATCCGGCATCCTCTGCCACCTTCATGATCCCTGTCCAAAGCCCTACCACTCCAAGCATCGTGATGCAAAGCGTGACCGCTTCCTTTGCACTGTCCAAAAAGGCAAGTGATACCTCCCCGATATGACCGGTGCATGCACCCACAATAATTCCAAGCAGCAACATGCCGCTAAACA
This sequence comes from Lachnospiraceae bacterium, assembly GCA_050874905.1. Taxonomy (GTDB): domain Bacteria; phylum Bacillota; class Clostridia; order Lachnospirales; family Lachnospiraceae; genus NC2004. The sequence goes on along the minus strand of JBNMLP010000012.1, from coordinate 65,055 downwards.
GCCGATTGAGCATAAAAAAACCACACAGCCTTTTTTATAAGGCTATGCGGCTCATTTGCGCTTCATGTATTACTTCTCCGGTTCTTTGGCGTAGCTTTTAAAGAATTTGGTAAGAGAGCTTAAGCTTCGCACCAGTACCGGAACCTCCTCGTCCTGCAAAGAAGCTAAGGCGGCGCGCGTCATCTGCTCATGAAATTCCTTGTGATGGTAGTAAGCAGCTTCCCCTTTTTCCGTCAGGGAAATGTTCACCACCCGCCGATCCTTGTGGCTTCTGGTACGGATCACATAATTTTTCTGCACCAGTTGATTCATGGAGGTTGTAAGCGACCCCGGTGTCACCTTTAATTTCTGTGCAATCGTCGACATGTTGTTGCCTTCGCCTAATCCTACCGCTTCAATAATATGCATATCGTTGTTCGTAATATCTTTAAATTCTTCTGTGATGATCGCCTTTTCTTCCAACTCCATCACTTCATTAAACAGATCGACCCAGATGTTATTGATTTCTTCAAATGCAGACATGCTATCTCTCCTTCGTCCCAAAAAACCTTTTTCCTATGCTAAATGTAATGTAAAAAACCCCTGTTTGTCAAGCATCCTGCATGTTTTTATTGTTCCAACAAGCTTTTCATCACTTCTTTTACTGAAGTGATCTTTGTTTCTTTATAAGCTCCTGCCCCACAAAAAAGCAGTCCCTGTTCCACCTGCCCGAGTGCCGATAGGATCAGCCGTTCTGAAATGCAGTACGGAATCTCTGCGGGATTGCATTTTTTCAAGCAGTGCAGACAGCGTTTGGGTGGAAATTTTTTCCCTTTTTGTACCTCTGCCATAAAAGCATTGACGATCGCACGCCCCGGCATTCCGACCGGACTTTTTACAATTGCAATATCTTCTTTCTGACTGCCGATGTACGCCTGCTTAAATGCCACATGTGCATCACATTCTTTGGTCGTCACAAACCGGGTCGCTACCTGAATGCCATCTGCCCCAAGCGCCATCGCATGCAAAAGATCCTTATGATGTTCCATACCACCAGCTAAAAAGACCGGAATATGATGTCCGTAAAGTGCACCGTAGCCCTGCACAACAGAAATGATCTCTTTGACCTCCTCTTCATAAAAGGATTCGTAGAGCCCTTCCTCATACGCCTTCATATCCTCCAGGGAAAATCCTAAATGACCGCCTGCCTTTGGTCCTTCGATCACCACAAAATCTGCGGTGCGTTTAAATTTCCGGTGCCAGAGTTTTAATAACACCGCGGCACTTTTTTTACTGCTTACGATCGGTGCGATCAGAACCTCACTGCCTGCCACATAGCCCGGCAGATCTGCCGGAAGTCCGGCTCCGGAAATGATCGCATCCGCACCACCTTTCACCGCGGCTCTTACCGACTCCTCATATCCGTTTAATGCCACCATGATATTGCAGGCGATCAGACCATTTCCCTGTGAAAGCTCTTTCGCACGGGCAATTTCCTTTGGAATTGCCGAAAGATTTGCCGCCATCGGGTCGTCATAAAAATTAGGTTCCCGGAATCCGATCTGTGCCGTCGAGATCACACCCATACCGCCCTCTTTTGCCACGGCTGCGGCAAGACCGCTCAGACTGATCCCAACGCCCATACCACCCTGGATCACAGGTACCGTAAGTTTCTTTTTCTTCCATTTTATTTCTTTCATCTTACATCCTCCGGAAACGCTCATAACGTTCTCTGGCTATTTCCTCTTTTGTTTTATTCTGCATGGACAACAGGAATTTCTGCATCTGACAGGCAATGCGCATCACGACCGGACCATAGCTTGCCACCGTAAGCTCCTTTGGTTCAGGAAAAACCCGCTCGATCATTCCCATTTCTTTGAGATCAGCCGCCGTCATCCGCATTACTCCTGCCGCCTCCTTCGCCCGTTTGCTGTCCTTCCATAAAATGCTGGCATACCCCTCCGGGGAGAGAATGGAATAAACGGAGTTTTCTAACATCCAGACTTCATTTGCCACCGCCATTGCAAGTGCTCCGCCGCTGCCTCCTTCTCCGATCAGAATGGAAAGCACGGGAACGGTAAGGGCAGACATCTCAAACAGATTTCTGGCAATGGCTTCTCCCTGCCCCCGCTCCTCTGCTTCTAAACCGCAGAACGCTCCCGGCGTATCAACAAACAAAATGACCGGGCGGTCAAACCGCTCTGCTTCCTTCATCAGACGGAGTGCTTTCCGGTATCCTTCCGGATTGGGCATACCAAAATTGCGCTGCATATTTTCTTTCGTATTATGTCCTTTGACCTGTGCGATCACCGTCACGGGAAGCCCCTGAAATGTCGCAATGCCTCCGATCACCGCCGGATCATCCTTGGCATACCGGTCTCCATGAAATTCCATGAAATCGTCGAACAACGCATGGATATAGTCATCTCCAACCGGACGCTCCATTTTCCGCGATACCAGTACCCGCTCCCACGCACTCAATGGTTCTTTAAACATCTGCTTTTGTTCCTTGCGGTACGCTTCCTTTTCCTTCTTTATAAGCGTTCCCGGCTGATGCAGCCGGATGATCTTTGCCAGTGTTTCTTTCATCTGTTCGCGCGAAACGATCGCATCCACAAATCCATGCTCCAGTAAAAATTCGGAGCGTTGAAAGCCCTTCGGCAGCTTCTGTCCGATCGTCTGCTCGATCACACGAGGTCCGGCAAATCCGATCAGGGCATTGGGTTCTGCTAAAATGATGTCGCCAAGCATCGCAAAGCTTGCAGTGACGCCACCTGTTGTCGGATCGGTGAGTACCGTAATATAAAGTCCGCCTGCATCATGAAACCGTTTCAGTGCGGCACTTGTTTTTGCCATCTGCATGAGGGATACCATTCCCTCCTGCATCCGCGCTCCGCCGGAACAGGTAAAGAGGATCAACGGAAGCGATTCTTTTGCGGCATATTCAACTAACCGGGTAATCTTTTCTCCCACGATCTGTCCCATGCTTGCCATCAAAAACCGGGTATCCATGACACCAAGTGCCACTCTCTGTCCTTCAATCCTTGCTTCTCCGGTCACTACGGCCTCCTCCAGATGCGTCTTTTCCCGGCAGGCGGCAGCCTGTGCCGGATAATCGGAAAGTCCCAGCGGATTTTGCAGTGCGATACCGGTAAATAACGGAACAAAGCTCTTTTCATCTGTGATCATTTCGATGCGTTTTAAAGCATGCATCCGGAAGTAACCGCCGCATTTCGGACAGGTATAATGCAGGGCTCTGACCTCTGCTGCAAGGATCGGCTCTTTACAAAACCGGCATTTCTTAAGCAGTCCCTCCGGCACCTGCGGCGTCTGTCCCTCATCCTTCTTTGGATTTCTATCTTTCTTTTTTAAAATTCGTTTAAAATTCAAGGCTTGTTATCTCCTCTTTTGAAACTCATCAATAAAATCAATGTTATACTGTCCCGAGCAGTAAACGGGATCGTTTAAAATGTCATACTGGTAATCGATATTGGTTTGAATTCCTTCAATGATCACTTCTCCCAGTGCACTGCGCATTTTCTTGATCGCCGCTTCTCTGTTGTCCGCCTTTACGATCACCTTTGCCAACATGGAATCATAATACGGAGTGACCTCATAGCCGCTGTAGATCGCAGAATCAATGCGCACGCCATTGCCTCCCGGCAGGTACAGCTCTTTGATCACACCGGGACTCGGACGAAACTGCTTTTCCGGATCTTCGGCATTGATCCGGCATTCAATCGCATGACCGCTTAAGTGAATGTCCTTTTGCGTCACAGAAAGCGGCGTTCCCTCTGCAATCCTGATCTGTTCCTTAATGAGATCCAGTCCGGTCACGGCTTCTGTTACCGGATGCTCCACCTGAATCCTTGTATTCATTTCCATAAAATAAAAGCTGCCGTCCGCCTCCAGCAGAAATTCGATCGTTCCGGCATTTTCATAATGTGCTGCCTTAGCAGCCTTTACTGCCTCCTGTCCCATTTTTTCCCGAAGGGTATCGCTTAATGCGATCGAAGGACTTTCCTCGATCATTTTCTGGTGATTGCGCTGCACGGAACAGTCACGTTCTCCCAAATGTACAACATTGCCGTAACGGTCAGCCAGAATCTGAAATTCGATATGGCGCGGATGCTCTACATAGTGCTCCAGATACATCCGACCATCGTTAAATGCCAGCTCGCTCTCTTTTTGCGCTGTCAAAAATGCAGAAGCAAGTTCCTCTTTCCGGGCTGCTACCCGCATGCCTTTTCCGCCACCGCCAAGTGCCGCTTTGATCATGATCGGATAGCCGATCTCCTCGGCAACCTCCTCGGCGCGTGCTGCGTCCGTGATCATTTCCTGACTTCCCGGGATGACGGGAACGCCTGCATCCACCATTGTTTTTCTGGCAACCGCTTTATTGCCCAGTGCTTCGATCACTTTGGCACCGGGACCGATAAAGGTAATATGGCACTGCTCACAAAGTGCGGCAAATTTAGCATTTTCCGATAAAAATCCGAATCCCGGATGGATCGCATCTGCCCCGGTTGCGATCGTGGCACTGATGATGCGTTCCATATTCAAGTAGCTGTCCTGCGCCTTGGTGTCTCCAATACAGATCGCCTCATCGGCTAACTGCACATGCAGGGCTTCTTTATCCGCTTTGGAATAAACCGCAACCGATGCGATCCCCATCTCCCGGAGGGCTCTTATGATCCGCACGGCAATCTCTCCGCGGTTTGCAATCAAGACTTTTTCAATCATGTTTCTATCCTCGTTTCTGTTATCCGATCATAAACGTAAGCTCCGCTGATGCAACGACCTTGTCGCCTACCTTTGCCACCGCTTCTCCCACGCCGACCGGTCCTTTCTGACGGATGATCTTTGTGGAGAGTGTCAACGTATCTCCCGGAACAACCTTTCCCCGGAACTTACATTTATTGATGCCGCCAAAATAAGCGATCTTACCTTTGTATTCTTCCTTGCTTAAAATCGCCACCGCACCGACCTGCGCCAGTGCTTCAATGATCAGCACACCCGGCATCACCGGTTCCTGCGGAAAATGCCCCGCAAAGAAATCTTCCCGGTAAGTCACACATTTTCTTCCGATCGCATACTGTCCCGGCTCATACTCCTCAATGCAATCCACCAGCAAAAACGGATGCCGGTGCGGAATGATCTTTTTTATCTCCTCTACTGTCAGCATATGCACTCTCTCCTTTTAACGGATGACGAAAAGCGGCTGGCCATATTCGACCGTCTCCTCATTTTCCACAAGGATCTTAACAACCTCTCCGTCATAATCACTTTCAATCTCATTCATCAACTTCATCGCTTCGATAATGGCAAGCGTCTGTCCCTTTTTCACTGTGTCTCCCACCTTTACGAACACCTCAGCATCCTCCGCCGGAGCCAGATATGCCGTACCGACTAACGGAGAAGCCACAATGTGGCCTTCCTCTGTATCGGGTGCCGGTGCGCCATTCTCCTTTGGACTCACAGCAGGAGCTGCCGCCTCCGAAACGATACCATTTCCTTTTGCAAGTACAAGCTTGACATCATTTTCTTTATATTCGAGACTGGTCACACCGGACGCATCCAGCGCCCCGATCAGCTCTTTGATCTCTGAAACTGTCATGGGTCTCTCCTTTTTGCATTTGTTATGCTTCTTCATATCTGCGGATCGCAAGTGTTGCATTGTGTCCGCCAAATCCTAAGGAATTGCTTAAGGCTACCGCTACCTTGCGGTGTACCCCCTCGCCAAACGTATAATCAAGGTCACACTCTGCGTCGGCTTCCTTCGATCCTAAGGTGACATGCACATAGTCTTCTTCGATGGACTTTACACAGGCGATCAGCTCAACCGCACCTGCCGCACCAAGCAGATGTCCGACCATGGATTTCGTGGAATTGATCGCAACGTGATGCGCCGCTTCTTCTCCGAGTGCCAGCTTGATCGCTCTTGTCTCAAACAAGTCATTGTGGTGCGTACTCGTTCCATGCGCATTGATGTAATCGACTTCCATCGGTGACACACCGGCCTCCTTCATGGCAAGCTCCATTGCCTTTGCAGCTCCGCTTCCATCCTCGGCAGGTGAGGTTATATGAAAGGCGTCGCAGCTTGTTCCATAACCGACAACCTCGGCTAAGATGCGGGCGCCTCTTTTCTTTGCGTGGGAAAGCTCCTCCAGTACAACGATGCCTGCTCCTTCTCCCATGACAAATCCGCTGCGATCCTTGTCAAACGGAATAGAAGCACGGGCAGGATCTTCCTCTTTGGTCAATGCCGTAAGTGCCTGAAATCCTGCAATTCCAACCGGGGTGATCGAGCTCTCCGTACCTCCTGCCACCATCACATCGGCTTCTTTGCACTGAATACTCCGGTATGCTTCCCCGATCGAGTTCGTTCCCGTTGCACAGGCGGTTACTACGTTGATGCATTTTCCTTTTAAGCCGAAAGCGATCGCTACATTTCCTGCCGCCAGATTGGTGATCATCATCGGAACCAGCAGCGGCTTCACCCGTCCCGGCCCTTTCTCTGTCAGACGCTGATGTGCTTCCTCCATGTCTGAAAGTCCGCCGATCCCGGAGCCGACACTCACGCCGACACGGTAAGGATCTTCGCTGGAAAGCTCCAGCCCTGCATCCTCCAGTGCCTGCTTTGCTGCCGCCACCGCATACTGGGAAAACAATGACATCCGCTTGGCTGCCTTGGCATCCATGTAAGCCCTGGCATCAAAATCCTTGACCTCAGCCGCCAGCTTTGCCTTATAGTCTGTCGTATCAAAGCGTGTGATCGGCCCGATCCCCAGCTTTTTCTCTTTTAATCCCTGCCAAAATTCCTCTACGCTATTGCCGATCGGGGTAATCGCCCCCATCCCTGTAATCACCACTCGTCTCATATCAGATCTCCTTTTCCTGTATTGTCCTGCTACATACACATGCCGCCATCGACCATAAGCACCTGCCCGGTCACATAAGAGTTTTCCTCCGATGCGAAAAATGCCACCGCTTTGGCAACCTCTTCTGGTTTTCCAAACCGCGCCATTGGGATCTGCTTCTTAGCAAGTTCCTTTACTTCCTCGTTTAACACATCTGTCATCTGTGTTTCAATAAATCCCGGTGCCACTGCATTGACCGTGATCCCTCTTGTTGCCAGCTCCTTTGCCACCGATTTGGTCAGACCGATCACCCCTGCTTTGGATGCTGCATAATTGGCCTGTCCTGCATTTCCGGCGATTCCCGATACGGATGAGATATTGATGATCCTCCCGTACCGCTGTTTCATCATGATCCGGCTGACCGCCTTGATCGTATGAAAACAACCCTTTAAGTTGGTATTAACCACCTGGTCAAAATCCTCTTCCTTCATCATCATGATAAGACCATCTCTTGTGATCCCGGCATTGTTGACTAAAACATCAATGCGCCCATAGGCTTCCTTTACTTCTTTTATCATATCTGCCACGCTGTCTTCCTTCGACACATCGCACCAGACCGCCTTTGCCTCACCGCCGGCATTCTGTATTTCACCGACCACAGCCTCCGCACACGCTTGGGAACCCTGATAGTTGACGATCACTATATGTCCTTTGGCTGCCAGCTCTTTTGCGATCGCTGCTCCGATCCCTCTGCCTGCGCCTGTAACGATAGCAACACTCTTTTGCATATCCGCTCCTTCTTTCTACTTTTCTTCTTTGATCGCTGCTGCAACCTGCGCCACATCTTCATATTGGGAAATGTGATACATCGTCACTGTTTTGTCGATCTTCTTCATAAAACCACTGAGCGTCTTTCCCGGACCGATCTCCACAAACGTAGTAAAACCATCGGCGATCATGCGGCGCATGCTCTGCTCCCAGCGCACCGAAGAACAGATCTGTTCCTTTAACAGCTCTTTGGTAACAGAACTGTCCGTCACATACTCTGCGGTCACGTTCGTGATATACGGAAACTGCAGAGGTTTTAACTCCACCTGCTCCAGTTCCTGAAACAGTTTTTCTGCCGCTTCCTTTAAATATGGAGAATGAAACGGGCCACTCACGTTTAACAACATGACGCGTTTGGCTCCCTGTGCCTTTAACGGTTCCTCCGCCTGAAGCACCGCATCCTTCTTTCCGGTGATCACGATCTGTCCCGGACAGTTATAGTTGGCAATGCTGACTCCCTCGATTCCTGCAATCCCGGCTTCCACCTGTTCCTTTTCAAGACCTAACACTGCCGCCATGGCACCTTCTCCCTGCGGCACAGCGTCGTTCATTAAAATGCCGCGCTTTCTGACCAACAGGATCGCATCCCTGACACTCATACCGCCCGCTGCACAGATCGCCGCATACTCGCCAAGGCTTAAACCAGCAGCTCCCTGCGGTACAATATCGTATTTTAACAGCTCCGCCGTCATTGCAAGACAGGTTGTCACAAGTGCCGCCTGCGTGTAGGCGGTGTTATCAAGCTTATCATTTTCTTCAAAGCAGACCTGCTTGACGGAAAAGTCAAGCACCTCCTCTGCCAGATCATAGATCTGTTTCGCACTCTCACTGTTGTCGTAAAAATCTTTGCCCATTCCTACCTTCTGGGCACCCTGTCCCGGATAGATAAATGCAAGTTTTCCCATTGGTTCTCCTCCTACCATTCCTTGTGCAAAAGCTTGGTTGTCTCTTTCATCAGCTTATCGATCAGTTCCTGACAGGTAAGTTCTTCTTTTACCAGCCCGGCACTCTGTCCTGCCATGACGCTTCCATTTTTCACGTCACCATCGACCACTGCTTTTTTGAGACCGCCCAGCGTGAAACGCTCTAATTCCTCTAAGCCCGCACCTGCTTCTTCCAGCTTTAAATATTCCTTTGTCATGTTGTTACGAAGGACACGCACCGGATGCCCGGTCGATCTTCCGGTTACTTTAGAATCAATATCCTTTGCCTTTAAAATGCGGTCTTTATAATTCTGATGTACAATGGATTCCTTCGTTGCCACAAAATGGGTTCCCATCTGCACGGCTTCCGCCCCCAGCATAAATGCTGCAGCAATGCCACGTCCATCTGCGATCCCTCCGGCTGCAATGACTGGAATGGATACCGCATCCACCACCTGCGGAACCAGTGTCATTGTCGTACTTTCTCCGATATGTCCCCCAGACTCGGTTCCTTCTGCCACGACTGCATCTGCTCCCAGACGTTCTAAGCGTTTGGCAAATGCGACACTCGCAACGACGGGAACTACCTTGACCCCTGCACTTTGCCACATCGGCATATAGGGCTCCGGATTACCGGCTCCGGTCGTTACTACCGCCACCTGTTCTCTTGCGATCACTTTCGCAATCTCCTCGGCTTCCGGATTCATCAGCATCACATTGACACCAAAAGGACGATTGGTGTGTGCTTTCATCTGCCGGATCTGTTCCTCCACCCAGGAGGCCGGAGCACCTCCGGCTCCGATGATGCCAAGACCTCCGGCATTTGATACGGCAGCAGCAAGCGGATACTGCGCCACCCACGCCATGCCGCCCTGAATGATCGGCTCTTTTATTCCAAACAATGTGGTAATTCTTGTCTTCATAACCTTCTCCTATTCTTACTGATGCGCGGCAATATAATCCATCACATCCTGCACCGTTTCGATCTTTTCCAGATCCTCCGTTGGAATACTGACGCCAAACTCGTCCTCTAATGACATCACAAGCTCAAACAGATCCAGGGAATCTGCTCCGAGATCCTCTTTGAAGGATGCTCCCGGCACTACCTTTTCTGCCTCTACACCTAAACCATCTGCAACTAACTCCTGAATTTTCTCTAACATGTCGTTTTTCCTTTCTTTTTGAAAAATGTAATCTATGTAATCCGCAAAAACGGGAATTACCATTAAAACGTTAAATACGTCGCCCCCCAGGTAAGTCCGGCACCAAAGCCTGCCATGATGATCTTGTCTCCCACTTTGACTTTTTTCTGCCGTACCACCTCGTCCAACAGGATTGGAATACTTGCCGAAGAAGTGTTACCATATTCTAGCACATTCATTGGAATCTTATCCATGGTTGTATGCAGCCGTTTGGCAATCGAGTGTAACATTCTTGCATTTGCCTGATGTAACAGATAAAGATCCACCTCGTCTTCTGCCAGCTTACATTTCTGCATCAGCTCTTTGATACATTCCGGCACTTTTTTTACTGCAAATTTAAATACTGCCTGCCCATCCATCTTGATATAAGTGTCCTTCCTGAAAAGGGGATCGATGTCTTTGGACTCCTTTCCCGTATCAATCGCACGCCGGCGCAGTGCCCATCCGGTCTGCATGGTAAGTGCAGTTCCGCCCGCACCATCTGCATGCATTACCGTCTGAAAGTCAGCTGCGGAATCTTCTTTTAAAACTGCCGCTCCGGCTCCATCTCCAAATAAGATGCAAGTGCTGCGATCCGTCCAGTCCACCAGCCGGGAAAGTCCCTCTGCCCCAATGATCAACGCTGTTTTGATCACTCCGGCCGCAAGATAGGTCTGCACCGTATTATAAGCAAGCAAAAATCCGGTACAGGCGGCATTCAGATCAAAGCAGCATGCATTTTCCGCCCCCAGCTGTTCCTGTACGTAACATGCCGTACTCGGAAGCGCAATATCAGACGAGAGTGTCGAAACAATGATCATATCAAGCTCCTGCGGCTTTAGTCCTGATGCTTCTAGCGCACGCTCTGCCGCACACGCTGCCATCTCCTTTGTCGTTTCCTCCCCCATGACATGGCGCCTGACAATGCCTGTGCGCTCTCTCACCCATTCGTCTGAGGTATCCACGTAATTTCCCAACTCGTCATTATCTACTGCCCGCTCCGGTATGTAGGAACCGGTTCCGATGATCTTTCCAAACATATCTGTTCTCCATGTGTTTATTACATTTGTTTTCAAATAGTTGCTTTATAAAATTGTTTTAATTCATAATTGTTTGACATTCAAAGTATATCACAGAAATGATATTTGTCAACGGAAACTTTATTTTTTTCTATAAATCCCCTCCGGCGTATGCTATACTATAAGTAATTGTATACACTGTACACACCGTGCATTTTGCATACACAGGAGGATTCTTACATGAACGAATTAAACTTACGCGCTTATGCCAAGGTCAATTTAGGACTGGATGTGGTCCGGAAAAGAGAGGACGGATATCACGAAGTCAGTATGATCATGCAGACCGTTTCTCTTTATGACCGCCTGCATTTTGAAAAACGGAAGGAACCCGGCGTCACATTAACGACCAATCTTCATTTTCTTCCGGTTGACGACAACAATCTTGTAGTAAAAGCCGCCCGGCTGCTGTTGGAGGAATTTCATATCTCCTCCGGTGTTACCATCCACTTAGACAAACACATCCCGGTAGCTGCCGGAATGGCCGGAGGAAGCTCCGATTGTGCTGCCGCTCTCTTTGGAATCAACCGTCTGTTTGAGCTGGGACTTCATCTGGACCAATTAAAAGAACGTGGTGTCACGCTTGGTGCTGATGTTCCTTATTGTCTGATGCGTGGAACCGCACTGTCCGAGGGAATCGGCGAGATCTTAACACCACTTGCTCCGATGCCGGACTGCTCTATCGTGGTTGCCAAGCCACCGATCAGCGTTTCTACTAAATATGTATACGAGCATCTGGATCTTGCCCACTTAAGCCACCATCCGGATATCAACGGCATGAAAGATGCCCTTTCCAACCGCGACTTAAAGGGCATTACAGACCGGATGGAAAATGTGTTAGAGTCGGTCACCGAAGTCCAGTACCCGGAGATCCGTCAGATCAAAGAGATCCTGTTAGAGCAAGGTGCGATGAACGCTTTGATGAGCGGAAGTGGTCCAACCGTCTTCGGTGTGTTTGACTCCGAAGACACCGCAAAAGCGGCTGCTGAAAAAGTAAGTGAGAGCAAGCTGGCAAAACAGATCTATACGGTGGCTCCTTATAACGTGATCCGCCATAAAAAAGGAGGGAAGGCATGCTAGAAGAAAACATGAAAATGAATGTTGATGAATATCTGCCTCTGCGCGATGTCGTATTTAACACATTACGGCAGGCGATCTTAACCGGAGATTTTCTCCCGGGAGAACGACTAATGGAGATCACACTGGCCAAGCGGCTTGGCGTAAGCCGCACCCCGGTTCGGGAAGCAATCCGCAAACTGGAGCTGGAAGGACTGGTTGTCATGATTCCTCGAAAGGGAGCTGCTGTTGCCCGCATTACAGTAAGTGACTTAAAAGACGTCTTAGAAGTGCGCTGCCACCTGGAGGAATTTGCAGCAAGCATTGCCTGTGACCGTATCACAGAAGAAGAAAAAGCACAACTTACAGTCGCGCTCAAAGCCTTTGAACAGGCGATTGAAGACAAGGACCTGCGCCTGATCGCCCAAAGGGATGTCGAATTTCACGACGTGATCTTCCGGGCAACGAAAAACAAACGTCTTTTACAGATCATCAACAATCTGCGGGAACAGATCTACCGCTACCGGATCGAATACATCAAAGACTTCGGTTACCACGAAACGCTGGTGAAGGAACACAAAGAAATCCTGGATGCTATTTTCTCCGGTAATAAGGAAGCAGCAGAAAAGATCATGCGTACCCACATTTATAATCAGGAGATCATCGTCATTAAAAACTTGAAAAAACAGGAAGAAGAGGCAGAAGCCGCTGCCAAAAATGAATAGGACAAAAAGAAAAGCAGAACAACCATCCGCCGGGATGACTGTTCTGCTTCTTTATTTGTTTTACTGTTTTATATCATTCGTTCCAATGATGATCTGTGCATCGGCACCATCCGGCACCGTTCCGACTTCAATCTCTGCATTATCAAAATACTTCAAAAACTCCGTACCCTGACCATCCTCTTTGACAACGATCTTTGTTTTTTCTAACTTCTGTGAATAGTTGCCGACCTCTTTGACATTATAGCCATCGATATTCAGCGTGTCCGACCATTTGGCTGCAACGCCCTGCACGCCAGTCGAATTTAAGATCACAATGTTAAAGAGCTGGGAATCTACACCACTTGCATCATCCGAATTGTCCGAATCATCCGAAGAGGAGGAAGCATCTGCAACGGCCTCTACCCGGCAGTTACGGAACATCTTTGTTGCCTGTGCAAGATCCACTTCATACGTTTTACCGGAATAGCTTCCCGGTACACAGCGGTAAGAAAAGTCCTTGCTGCACTCTAAATACTTATCCACATAAGAAAGCTTGTCCTTCGTGTCTAAGTTTGATTTTATCTTGCCACACATCTCTTTGACATAATCTGTCATCGCGGATTTATCCGTGTATGCTGATACTTTTTCCAGATAGCTTGCTTTTACCTGCTGAACTTTCACGGTAGTAACAACATCCTCCGGTGCCTCTGTTGTGGCTTCGGTCTCTGTCGTTGTTCCGTTCGCCGCTGTCGTGGCATCGGCATAATTGTCACTGGTTGCAAAACGGTCATCGTGGGCATATGGATCTGCCGACTTGGACTTGTCATTAGAAGTATCATCCTCTGATGCCGAAACAGTATCTCCCTTGATCACACCTGTTCCATCGATCTCTACTTCTTTTGTCTCAAACATTTCCTCAAAGGTATCCTGATCGACTACAGTATAGTAAGAAATATCAATAGAGAAGGTATCCTCTAAGATCAGCACACCATAGCCGTATGCCTTCGTATCTCCATCATCAAAATAGCTGCACAGCTTGGATAATGTAAATACCTGTGGGATCTCCTTGTTGACCTGGGAGATCTTCTTATACATGGATGCATTCATCACGATCTGGGAGCTGACCGGGATTGTAATATATGTCATCGTATTCTTTTCTGTATCAAACACCTCTAACACACAGGAGGTAATGCGGGATTTATCCTCGTTCCACACATAGATCAGGTTCTTGGAAACCGTATCCATCTGTGCCTTTCCAATCAGGGATTCCGCTTCCTTTTTATTGGCACTGTTCTGTTTCTGCTTGTAATAAAAACGGGTTCCAAAAAATCCGATCATAGCGCAAAGGATCATGGAAAGCAGTACAACAATTGCCTTGACAAAGCCCATTATAAATATACGAAATACTTTCTTTCCCATCTTTTATTCACCTGCACTCTCTGTCGTTGCTTCTTCTTTTCCGTCAAAATCAAATAAAAATGTCTGTAACAGATCTTTGTTTTCCGGATTCAGTTCCAATACATCTCCATCCGTTGCAGATTGTGCACCATGATAATGACCTTCGACCGGAATGCGGTACTGGTTGATCTTGGTCGTTCCCATTGTTACCACAGTGGTTGCATAGGAAATGATCTCAGAATTGCTGATGTCCGTCGTAATGTTTGGAAGTACCACATCGATGATCTTCATCCATTTTGACATCGGCATTTTCTTTACTTTATCAAAGATACCGCTCATCACCATACGCTGACGCTCGGTACGTCCCTGATCGTTGTTGGTGCCGTTGATATTGGCAATCTTACGGACACGGCAGTAACCAAGAGCCTGCGCTCCGTTCATGGTATTCCATCCGGCCACCACGTTACGGTTCGACTTGCCGTGAATATAATTGGTGGTGTTCAAATACTGTGCTTCCTGCTCGGTCAGCTCAACCTCGACGCCGCCGACCTCATCGACAATATCCTTGAACGCTTCAAAGTCAACCTCTGCATATCCATCTAAGGAAATTCCAAAGTTTGTCGCGATCGTCTTGTAAAGCAGTTCCGGACCGCCATAAGAAAATGCGGCATTGAATTTATGTTTGCCATATCCCGGAATCTCTACGTTCATATCACGCATCAGAGAAGTCAGTTTGAGGCAGTTGTGTTTGTTATCGATCGTGGCGATCATGACTGTATCGCTTCGTCCGTATTTTTCTTTGCCCAGCTCAGAACGGGTGTCCGAACCAACGAGCAAAATATTGACGATGTCATTATCCGTGGTCACCTGAATGTCTCCCAAATCTACATCCGATAACTTGTTTCCCGTGTCACGGTTCATCAAATCCAGTGTGGAAGTCATCTTACCTGCGTAGCAGCCGCCGATCAGACTCAGCAGCAGCGCGATCCCAAACAATATTTTCTTCACCATTTTCATAGATCCTTTCTCAAAGTACATAACATCTTTCACATTTCGTCAAAATCCGACAGTACGATATACATTTTACCAAATATCGGAGATAATGCAAGTTTTTTCCTTTTCGTACCCCCTCGATCACCGCTTTGCTTTCTTCGGAGACATCAGATCCGTAATTCCTTCCTTTAATCCTTTCACAGAAAGCTGGTACATCGGAAACTCTTTGGCAAGGGTATCCTCGGTCTGCATCCAGTCAAGATAGGAAAGCCGCTCGTGCCGTTTCGGATTTAGCCAGATGATCTTGTTATACTTTGTCTTAAAATACTGACACCATTGTAATCCGGATCGTCCCTTGTTCGGTCCGCGGTAATTGCCGTTGACATCCAAAAGTTCTTCCGGAGCCATCGCAGCATCACCTACAATGATCACTTTATAGTCTTTGTCAGTATGGCGGAATAAATACTCTAAATCCACCCAGTCACCATACTCACACTCTGCGGTACGGTAGACATGTGAGTAAATACAGTTATGAAAATAATACGTCTTTACATCTTTAAAATGATTCGCCTTATGCACTGCCTGGAACAGACTGTTGCAAAGCGAGCTGAACGGATACATCGAACCACCGCAGTCAAATAACAGCAGCAGCTTTACGGTATTTTTTCTTGGTTTTTCAAATTCTAACTGTAAATAACCGCCATTGTTACAGGTGGCATCGATCGTGCCATCCAGATCAAGCTCCGTCTTTGGCACATCGAGTTTTGTGGAAAACTGGCGCAGCCGGCGGAACGCAACCTGAAACTGGCGCATACTTAAGACCTTATCTTCTCTGAAATCACGATAACGCCGCTCACCTGCCACGGAAAAAGCTGTTTTTAATCCACCCTGACCACCGACACGGATACCACCGGAATTGACACCGGAATGACCATAGGAAGAACCACCGCTCGTACCGATCCAGTAGTTACCTCCATTGTGCTCGCTGTCCTGTTCGTTGACACGTTCCTTAAACAAACGCTTAACCTCATTGGCATCCTTATGCTTTTTGTATTCATATAATTCCCGCTGTAACTGATCGGTCGTTTTGTCTCCCTTATCGAGCCACTTTAGGATCTCCGGCGGAATCTCATCCTCTGCTTTGATATTGTAAAAATACTCCTTGAAAGCAATATCATACTTATCAAAGTCCGCTTCCGTTTTCACTAAGATCATGCGTCCTAAGTAGTAAAACTCCGTAAAGCTTGCATGACAAAGCCCCTGATCCAGTGCCTCAATAAATGTGAGCCACTCTGTGGTGGACACATCAAGGCCGCGTTCTTTCAGCAGGTAAAAAAATGTCGTAAACATGAATCACCTCATCCTTAATCCAACTGACGCTCTTTGATCAGAGCCAGATCCTCATCCTTCTTTACCAGTACGCCGAGAAATGGCAGTTCTTTGCGGATACGCTCCGGATCAATGCCACCGATCAGCAATGCCTGGATCCAGTCTACCAGCTCTGACGTGCTTGGCTTCTTACGCATGTCACGCAGACTTCTGATCCAGTAAAATGCATCCATTGCCTCTTTTAACAGATGATCTTCCAGATTTTCAAAATGTGCATGGACAATATCCGCCATCTGCTCGCGCTCCGGGAACTCAATATAGTGGAAAATGCAGCGGCGCAAAAAGGCATCCGGCAGTTCCTTTTCTGCATTGGACGTGATGATCACGATCGGACGGGTCGTCGCCTTGATCGTTTCCTTTGTTTCATGAATATAAAACTCCATCTTGTCAAGCTCCCAGAGCAGATCGTTCGGGAACTCCAGATCGGCTTTGTCGATCTCGTCGATCAGCAGCACGACCTGCTTGTCCTGTTTAAATGCCTCACCCAATTTACCGAGTTTGATATAGTGGGAAATGTCATCGACACCTTCCTCACCAAACTGGCTGTCATAAAGACGCTGGATCGTATCGTACGTGTAAAGACCGTCCTGTGCCTTTGTTGTAGACTTGATATTCCAGATGTAAAGCGGCAGATCCAGTGCCTCAGCCACCGCCTCGGCAAGCATGGTCTTACCGGTTCCCGGCTCTCCCTTGATCAACAATGGTTTCTTCAGTGCCATGGCCACATCCACGGTTTTCATAAGCTCCGGCGATGCAATGTAGTTCTTGGTTCCTGTAAATGTTGTCTGACTCATAATTCCTCCTAGAAATATTTTATTGAAAGATTAACCTGCGTTATCTTGCTGCACTTGTTCTTTTTCGCTGTCCGGTACGATCCTGCCCTCTTTTACCAGCCGGATAAAGACATCGGCAAGCTCCGGATCAAACTGTGTTCCTTTGTTCTTCTCTATCTCACTGATCGCATAATCACTGCTTAATGCCGGCTTATATGGACGTATCGCCGTCATGGCATCAAAGCAGTCCGCCAAGGCTAAAATGCGTCCGAGATACGGGATGTTATCTCCCTTTAATCCTTCCGGGTATCCCTTTCCGTCGTAGCGTTCGTGATGTGCCACAACCGCAGGGATCACATAATTCATATCCGGCAGATAATAGATCATTTTGATCGAGTTCTTTACATGCCCTTTCATGATCTCATATTCTTCGTCTGTTAAGCGTCCCTTTTTCTTTAAGATTGCCTCCGGCACACCGATCTTTCCAATATCATGCAGCATGCCCGCCTGCTTTAATGTATCTACTTCCTCTGGCGGAAGCCCCAGTGCCTCTCCCATAATGGCAGCATATTCTGACACCTTCTGTGAATGTTGGAACGTATAGTTGTCCTTCGCATTGATCGCCGCCGTAAGCGCATAGATCGTTGGAGCGATCTGCTCATAGGAATGTTTCGACGTACTGTGTTTTGAAAGTTCTCTTGAATAAACCGTCACTTTATTCTTTCCATTTTTCTTACTGTAAAAACCACCGCGCTGTGCGTAACCGATCAGTTTTTCCAGTTTTTTAGCATGATGTGGATACTCTGCTACACCTGCAGATACAGTGACCGCATGCACCCTTTCTGTTTCATCAAGGCTCTGTTTTTCCACTGTGGCACGAATTGCCTCAGCAATATCATAAGCCGCTTCATAGGTGGTATCCGGCAGATGGATCAGAAATTCATTTGCTCCATATCGGAATGCCGTTCCGGTTCCAACCATACTTTTGATCAGACGCGCCATCCATAAAATAAGGTGGTCTCCTTCCACTGTTCCATAAAGTTCATTATAAAGACGCAGATCATCAATCTCAAAATAGATCACACTTGCCTGTTTCTTACGATCAAAGTGCTCCACGATCACCCGGTTGGCATACATACGGTTATAAAGCCCTGTCATGGAATCTGTGATAGATTCCTCATACACTTTCTCATAAAGGCTTGCATTTTTGAGTGCATTTCCCATTGTGAAACAAAGCTGCTTAAACGTATCAAGATCTTCTCTTTGGAATACGATCCCTTTCTTCATGCAAAGATCCATATAACCTGCCACTTCTTTGTCACCCGGAATCTCCCCAATGTGGACCGTCGCCTCCGGATCCCATGTTTTACTGATCGCATCATCACGAGACTTACTGATCGGCTCAATCTTACTAAGTGCCGTATCATAGGCTTTGTCCTCCTTTTGCTGACTGCCTCTGGAGGAATCCCGCACTACCTGAAAGCGGTCCGTTTCCGGCTGACGCAAGCGGATCCGAAGTGCGATCGCCGGGAACAGATCATATGCCGCCTGCATCGCATAATCGTAAATCTCTTCTTTCTTCAGCGTAGCTGCCACATTTTCCTGAAACTGCTCTAACACCTGCTTCTTGCGATCCTGCCACAAATAACGAAAATGACTGATCACAATGTGGGCAAGCGTCAATAAAAACAAGGACCAGATGATCGAAGCAACACAGACGATCATCATACACACCTGTGCCGATAACCCCGTACTTTGTTCCAGACGTAGGTACAGACGCTCCATATTAATCAGACCGCACACTCCAAATAAGATCACCAGACCATAAATGGTAATACGCAGGATCCTAAGATTCACTACCACCAGATTATAGTGGTAAACCACATACATAATACCGAACATAAAGAAAATTCCGGCTACTGACACGCATGGGAAAAAATTAGAAGTGAAGGCGGAGCATATGATTCCCAGAAAAACCAGCGCTGATCCGAAAAGGATTGGCCAACATTGTTTTAAAACGCGCCCTGTCTGGTCATTTTCCTGAAAAAAGATTCTAAAAATAATGACAAAAGATACGATCTGAAGGAACATGTAGATATAAAATCCGGAATGAACCTCCAGCTGCTGTCCCAATACCTGTCCGCCTGTGTTAGAGGAACCGATCATCCACGGGAAAATGCCATTGATCAGGATCGCTGCATAAGAAATCATTCCAAACAGCCAGATATATCGTCTGACATCCACATGTAATACTTCTGAAAGGAAGAAAAACAACGCACAGGGAAGCAGTCCCATAACGAGCAGTGCACATTCAAACCAGAAGGTAAAACCCGGTTTCAACGAAAAGATGACAGCAAATTCGCAGATTCCCCAAACGATAAAATCCACCAGCATAAACCGGATCGCCCCGGATTTCCGGTTGCCTCTTGTCAGAAAAAAGACGATCAAAAGAAACATATAACAGAAAAATATTCCGTACCGGATACTTGCATAAGGAACCATAGCTGCACCTCCCTTCTTTTCGCTTTTCACTCTCCTGTGCCACAGTTATACTACACGGCTTCTGTTTTCTCCATTTATAAATGCCTGGATCGACTGGCACACATCATCCACCAGACGTCTGCGTGCCTCAATGCTGCCCCATGCCATATGCGGGGTTAAAAACAGGCGGTCACGATCTCTGACACTTCTGAGCGGACTATCGATTGCAAGCGGTTCAATCTCAAAAACATCAAGACCTGCTGCCATGATCTCACAATCCTCCAATGCCCGGGCAAGATCTTTTTCTACCACGATCGGGCCACGTCCCACATTCAGTAAAATCGCTGTTTTCTTCATTTTTTCAAATGCAGACTTATCGATCAGTCCGTTCGTCTTTTCATTGAGCGGTGCGTGGATGCTGACCACGTCCGAACGTGTCAGAAGTTCTTCAAAGGAGACTGCCTCATACGGCACGTCATACGTATTGCCGCTGGCGGAATAATAAATGACCTGTGCGCCAAATGCCGTAGCGATCTCTGCTACCTTGCGTCCGATCGCCCCCAGTCCAATAATGCCGTAGCACATACCGGAAAGCTCGTGAAACGGTTTGGCAAGATGGGAGAAATTATTCTGGGAAGAGTAATCACCATCCTCCACATAGGTCGTATAATAATCCAAATGCTCCAACAAAGATAGCAGCATCGCAAATGTATGCTGTGCAACCACCTCTGTGGAATATCCCTTTACATTCGTTACCGCAATGCCGCGCTCTTTACAGTAAGCAATATCCACGTTGTTATATCCGGTTGCACACTCGCAGATCAGCTTTACGTTCTTTGCCTCGCGCAGCACCTCTTCATTCAAAAGACACTTGTTGCAAAGAACAATATCCGCCTCTTTGATACGATCTGCCACCAGCTCCTGCGGGGTCACGTCATAACAGACCGTGTGGCCAAACTGGGAAACACTTTCATAATCAATATCACGTCCGATAGACGCTGCCTCTAATACTACAATATTCATATATCTTCTACTTCCATTCTTTTTGTTTGAATCATTCTGAAACAGACTATGTCATAGTACTTTATTCTACCATAATATGGGTGGTTTGACTATGTTTTTCGCAAAGAAAAAGACATATCCACGTCAAAGTTTTGCGCAGATATGTCTTTGAAAATTCACATACGGGCCAGCAGATGGATTACTCTGCTAATCTTGCCTGTAATTTCTTGGTTTCTTCTTCGTATCCCGGACGTCCAAGCAGTGCAAACATGTTACGCTTGTAAGACTCTACACCCGGCTGATTGAATGGGTTTACACCTAAGGTATATCCGGATACACCACATGCAAACTCAAAGAAGTAGATCAACTCACCTAAGTAGAACTCATCAATCTTTGGTACGGTTACCATTAAGTTTGGTACACCACCGTCTACATGAGCTAATACTACACCGTTCATGGCACATTTGTTGATGAAATCAACCGTCTTACCGGATAAGTAATTCAATCCATCCGTATCAACAGCTTCGGTTCCCATGGTGATCTCGCACTTTGGTGCTTCTACATTGATCACGGTCTCGAAGTGATTCTTAGAACCTTCCTGAATGAACTGTCCTAAAGAATGTAAGTCTGTGGTAAAGTCTGCGCTGGATGGATATAAGCCCTTGCCATCTTTACCCTCTGACTCGCCGTATAACTGCTTCCACCACTCTGATACATAGTGCAGGGCAGGCTCGTAGTTACATAAGATCTCTACGCTCTTGCCTTTACGCAGTAAAATGTTACGGATTGCTGCATACTGTAAGGAATCGTTATTTTCGAAGTCATTATTTAAGCATCTTTCTCTGGCACTTGCTGCACCTGCCATCAACTGGTCGATGTCCGCACCGCTTACTGCGATCGGAAGCAGACCAACAGCGGTCAATACAGAGAAACGTCCTCCGACATCATCCGGCACAACATAGGAATCATATCCCTGCTCATCTGCTAACTCTTTTAATGCTCCTTTGGCTTTGTCTGTAGTAGCGTAGATACGCTTATTTGCCTCTTCTAAGCCATATTTATTGATCAGGATCTCACGGAATACACGGAATGCGATCGCCGGCTCTGTAGTTGTTCCGGATTTACTGATCATGTTGATAGAGAAATCACGGTCTCCTACTACTTCGATCAAATGCTGTAAGTAAGTGGAGCTGATATTGTTACCACAGTAATAGATCTCCGGTGTCTTGCGATCCGGCTGATTGTTATAAAAGCTGTGTCTTGCTGCCTCGATCACGGCTCTTGCACCAAGATAAGAACCACCGATTCCGATCACTAATAATACATCTGAATCGCTCTGGATCTTCTTTGCTGCTTCTTTGATGCGTGCAAACTCTTCTTTGTCATAATCCACTGGAAGATCGATCCATCCAAGGAAATCATTACCTGCGCCTGTCTTCGCCACCAGCTGTTCCTTTGCGTCGCATACAAGTTTCTTCATGTACTCTACTTCATGCTCTGCAACGCCGGCATTTTTGTAGTTAAATGATACCTGTGCCATTGTTTCATCTCTCCTTTGTCTATATCCTTTTTTCTACCGGGCAGAATGTCCGTCACAATTTCCATTATTATAGCATTTTCCCTGCTTATTTACAATAAGGCTTTCACAATCAGACCTGAAATCCTCCCATGGTTTCCTGCAGAGTTTCAATACTTGTCAAAACATTGCCCGCTTCTTCCGATACGGACTCACTGTTGTAGGTGATCTCCTGCAGATTTTCATTGACGGACTGCACAGCTCCTCCCAGTTCTTCCTGCGACTGTGTCACACTGTCAATAATGCCCGTGATCTCCTGCACAGACGCACTGAGCTCCTCCGCGCTTGCACCAAGTGTGCTGCTGACTTCTGCATAGTAGTCAGAGTCGCCCTTGTACTGGTTCGCAAGTGCTTCAAATTTATCGTAGGAACGAAGCACGGTCTCATCTAAGAAGGTAAGGATCGCATTGCTTTCATCTGCCAATACCTGTACGCTGTCCAATACATTTTTCGTGATCGCATCAACCTTTCCAATCTCGGTGCTGGTCACTTCGCTTAAATTCTTGATCTCGTCGGCTACTACCGCAAATCCCTTTCCGGCTTCTCCGGCACGGGCTGCCTCGATTGATGCGTTGAGTGCCAGCAGATTGGTCTGCCCTGCAATATCCTGGATAGATCCGGACACTGCAGTGATCTCGTGGATGACTTCTGCTCCCTTGATCGCTGCCACCAGACGGCTTCTTGTTTCCTGTGTCATCATTACGGCATCGTTCTTTTCCTTGATGAGCTGCGGCACCATCGCCTCTACCCGTTCTACGATAGAACCGGATTTTTCTGCCATATCCTGTGCATCTTCTGCCAGTCGATCCACCGCCTCTTCAATATTTTCACAGGTACGGTCAATCTCTTTGATGCTGTCTGTCTGGCTGTCCACATTGGCTCCTGTTTCCTGCATTGTCGCAGAAATCTCCATGATATGTCCGCTGATCGCTGCTACTTTATCTGCGGTATCGGACATCTTATCGGAAATGACACCGGATTCCTCCTTCGTCTGACGGATCGTGGCAACAAACCGCTCCTCTAACTCTCTTACCAGATAATTGATCTCTTCTTTTTCATTTTTCTGTGCCACAAAATGCTCCTCGCCAATGACCTTTTCCCTGACAAATGTTTTAAGCACTGCCACAGGAGTAAGCAGCCGGTTGATCGCTGCTCCCAGAATGATAACCGTCACGATCAGCAGCACAAAACCTAAAATGAGTGGGTACAGCACATTGCCAAGCACTTTTTTCTGGATCACACTCGCTTCCTGACAGACCCCAACTTTCCATCCGGTGCGCTTTACAGTACCAACCGCACCATATTTGGATTTGCCATCGTAATCTTTAAACCGCTGTACTGTATCTTTGTCTATAGAAAGAGAAACCTGATCCTGCAGGATCGTGTTACCTTCTTCTTTCGGAAGGAATGCTTGATTGGCATGGGTGATCACGCTTCCATCTGCTGCAAGCAAAAAGGTATTGACCGTCTTCTCATCACTGATCGACTTTGTCATTTTCAACAGCTTGTCGATCGTAATATCTGCCAGCATCATGGCTTTCTGATCTCCAATCGTGACCGGCTCTGCAATACTTACGATCATCTGCCCCGTTGCAAAATCCTTATACGGGTCGGTAAAGATCAAATCATTTGCCTGCTCAGCCTGCTTCCACCAGTCCCTGGTGGTCGGATCCAGATCGAGTTTGGAATGATCTGCCGGGAATACTCCGCCGTCATAATCGTAACAACAGTAATACATCAGGGCATTTTCATTCTCGGAAAGACACATATTCAGATAATCCATGATCGCATCCGTATCTTCCTTCTTATAACGATGTCCCAGTGTATTGCGGATGGAGTGTACGACCTCCTCCTGCTCGCTTAACCACTGATTTACCAGATTGGCACTATTCTGTGCCTGGATCTCAAGCACCTGCTCCTCATTTGAGATCAGAGCAGAGCGAAGATGTATGGCACTGTTTATGACCAGTACAAGAATGATCACAGATACCAGTAGTCCTGTCAGGATCGTTATACGGCTTTTGATACTCTTTTTTACTTTTTGTTTCATCGGCTTCTCTCCTTTTTTATATTTTCCATTCCCATTTTAGCATGGACACCTCTTCCACGACAAGAAAGTTATTTGCAAATGCACTTTTTTCCCTGTAGCCCCCTGTTTATGGGATTGGTTATTTTTCAGGCACGCTTTCGCTTTGGTTGCACTCTGCAGCGGTGCATAAGGTCACAAAATACGTGACCTAAGCACCGGCGAGTGCAAATAAGCCTGAAAAACAACCAAATCCCAACAGGGGGGGACGTTGACATCAAAGATGCAGAACCGTGCTTAAGCCAAAATAACAAAAACATGAGGAAACAGGCTGATTCCAGACAAAGCATAGGTATCTTATAAACAAGATTATATCAGCGAAGGTTGTATATAACACTCCGCAAGCAGGGGGGTAGTAACCACATGGACACGTATTAGAACTAGTTATAAAAAAGGGAATAGATCAGGGTACGGATCTGATAGAGCAATAACAGCAGCACACAGACTGCGGCTCCATAAAGAAGCGGTGCAGACAGAGACATCCCCTTCACCGTCAGCATCGCATTGGCATCAAACAAGGCAAATACGAGCATCGTAAACAGTACACTGATAATGAATCCTGCTTTTCCCCGCTTTTTTTTCACGTAACAGCTTCCCCGGAGGCGGTTGTGCCACCAGCCAAATGTCAGCCGGAATAAAAACAACAGATAACAAAGAAGTGCGATCCCGGTCGTTCCAAGGGCTGCCATCACATAACTCTTATGAAGTGCAAAGCATTTGACAAGGGATACTCCCAGTTCCATCAAAAGGGTTATGACAAATAGGAGCAGGGAAAAGAACAGGGCATGGGTACAGATATAGCGTTGTGCTGCATTTTTTTCGCGGGTGATGTTTTTTAGAGGAAGGTAAGAAAAGACGAGTGCACGGTTTGTTTTCGTCGGAAAGAGCAGAAAGAAAAGCAGCACTACCATTGCCTTGACACTATATAACGTCACGTAACAGGTATTGTCTGAAAGCACACTCACAAAGGAAAAGTAAAACATAGCTCCGGCAAAGAAGAACCAGCGGAGTTTTGACCATTCCCATATGACTTCTTTCAAGATTTGTTTTGGCATGTTTCCTCTCCTTTTCTATTCGTAGGGACTTTCAAACGGCAGACGCTTTTTGTCTTTATCTTCTGCGGCAGTTGTTTCCTGTTTCCATCTGGTGTCCGGTATCTTTTTATATTTCGAGGTGATCTCATTTAAAATCTCCTCCCCAAATAAATAATGCCCGGTTTCCTTGTGATATGCCTCAAAAAATGCAAGCAGCTCCGGCAGGGTAAGCGCTCTCGCTCCATAAAGTGTGTGAAGTCGTTCACTGTTTTTCAAATACATCGTTACATTTCGTGCCACGGCATGATAAAACAACAGCTCGTCCTCATACTGACCTTTCAGATACTGAAATTTTGCTTCGTCCACGGTAAGACACCGGTAACGGTCAAATAATGCTTCGTATGTCCCTGCATAGATCTGTTTCCCCTGTTCTAAAAGTACGATCTCATCAAGCGGTGCGGCAAGCTCTAAAGGGAAAAGCAACACTGCAAGTTCCGGGGTATCTTCCCAAAGAGCCAAAAGTCCTTCTTTTAGTGCAGCATACTCCGCATCCTGAAACTGCTTTTTCTCCACATCCAGAAAAAGAAGCTTCGGTGTGCGGCAAAGGGCGGCTGCCAATCCAAATAATGCCTGCGCCCCTTTCGTATACGTATCAAGCGGCTCATCAAGCGGCAGTCCAAACCGCTGTCCCCACTGTGCAAATGTGTCCCTGTCAAAATCCGGATATACACTCTCAAGAATGTCCGCATTATCCCATCCGCTCAGCATTTTCACATAGGGGCAGTCAGAAAGAACATACGCGGTCTGCGTCTTTTCCTCCTCCGTCAAAGAGGCTGACAGATCCGCAAGCAGTGCGCCCTGTTCCCGTCTGGGAACACCGACCAGTCCCGTTACCCGTCCTTTTTCAAGCGGGAGGGTAAGCGGCTTTTGCAGCCAGTCGCCTTTTTCTCTTGGTGCTTGTAATGTAAGCTTCATCTTTCCCCTCCTTACTCGTCAGAAGAAAGCAGTGCCTGATAGATGTCCCGCTTGGAACAGCCCCGATCCTTTGCTGTCTGCTTCATGGCATCTTTTTTACTGAACCCTTGCGAAAGATAATAGTCCACATGTTCTGAAATGCTCATTTTCTCCCACTCTTTGATGGACTCCTGTTTCAGTTCTTCATAGCTTTTTCCGGCTATCACCAGCACATATTCGCCACGCGGCTCCTCACTTTCATAGTAAGCGATCGCCTCGGAAAAGGTTGTCAGCACCACTTTTTCATGCCGTTTGGTAAGCTCCTTCGTGATCGTGACCTCACGGTCGCCGAGCGTTTCCAATAGCTCACAAAGTGTGCGGAGCAGGCGGTGCGGTGCCTCGTAGAGCACGATCGTGCGTGTTTCATTGACCAGCTCCTGAAGCACCTGTCTGCGCTCTTTTTTATCCGCCGGCAAAAAGGCTTCAAATGCAAACCGTCTGGTGCTTTTTCCTGACAGCGTCAAAGCCGTCACCGCCGCACAGGCACCGGGAAGCGAGGTAACCAAAACACCTGCCGCATGACACTGACGGCAAAGCTCCTCTCCGGGATCGGATATACCGGGAGTTCCGGCATCCGTGATCAATGCCACATCTTTGCCTTCTAACATTTTCCCCACCAGATATTTTGCTTTTTCCACCTTGTTGTATTCATGGTAGCTCGTCATCGGGGTCTTGATCTCAAAGTGGTTTAACAGCTTAATGCTGTTTCTCGTATCCTCTGCCGCGATCAGATCCACTTCCTTTAATGTTCTGACCACACGGTAGGTCATATCCTCTAAATTGCCGATCGGTGTCGCACATAAATATAATTGTCCCATCGTCCTTCTCCTTTTTATGCTCCGTTTCGCGGCTTTCCGTAAATCTCGTAAATCTCATCCGAATAAACACCGACGTCCTTGTAAATGATCAGCGGCGGTGCCACCTTCATCATCGGCCGCCCTCCCTTGACGCCCCCGATCAGTACCATTGACGGTTCTTTGTCCACATAGGAATGTACCAGACGCATCTGTTTGGGCTCGATGCCATACTGCTTCATTAAGGTTATGATCTCCGGAAGGCGAAACGGCTTATGTACCATATAAAACCGTCCGTTTGGTTTTAATAGCCGGGAAGCTGCGTCTACCACATCCTCCAATTCCACCAGCACCTCATGCCGGGCGATCGTTTTTGGTTCGTAATCATTTTTTAAAGAACCATCTGACGGCATATAAGGAGGATTGGAAGTCACCACTTCAAAAGAAGCTGCATCAAACAGTGACGCAGCTTCCTTTATATCACCCTCTACGATATGCACCTGCTTCTCAATCCCGTTTAACAGCACCGACCGCTCTGCCATTCGTGCACTGTCCGGTTGGATCTCAAGCCCTGTAAAATCTCCATTTCCATCCGTGATCGCATGTAACAGGATCGGAATGATCCCTGTTCCGGTACCGAGATCCAGTACACGATCTCCCGGCTTTACCAGCGCATAGTGGGAAAGCAGCACCGCATCTACACCAAAACAAAACCGCTTTGGATCCTGAATGATGCGGTATCCTTTTGTCATCAGATCATCGATCCGCTCGTTTGGTTTTTTCCCTGTCTGCATAGTCCTACTCCAGCTTTGACTCTCCGGCATCTTCCAATGCTTTCAGCTCTTTCATATCCACATCGTCTTTTTTGCCATTTTTATGGTTTCCGGTAAACTTCTTGCCATTTTTATTTTTCCGTGGCTTAAAGTTTAAATCCTCCACCTTATATTCCACGATCTCTTTTTCATCTTCTTCATTTGTGATGATCACTTTCACCTTCTGGCGCAGCACGCTCACACTCTGCACTTCTCCCGTGTAGCCATCATTTGTCTTCACACGGTCTCCGACATTCGGCAGCTTGCTGTTTAAGTATTCATACGTCTCCTGCTCATTCTTTAAGCAGCACATCAGGCGGCCGCAGACACCACTGATCTTGGATGGATTGAGAGAAAGATTCTGCTCTTTTGCCATCTTGATCGATACGCTTGCAAATTCAGACAGATACGTGTTACAGCAAAATGGTCTGCCGCAGATACCAAGCCCGCCGAGCAGCTTTGCCTCATCACGCACGCCGACCTGCCGCAGCTCGATACGTGTGCGGAATTCATTGGCCAGATCTCTTACCAGCTCACGGAAATCCACGCGTCCATCCGCTGAAAAATAAAACAAAAGCTTGTTATTGTCAAAGGTATATTCCGCCTCAATGAGCTTCATGTTTAGCTTATGTCTGGCAATCTTTTTCAGACAAATGTCAAATGCCCGCTTGCATTTTTCTTCGTTGCTTTTCTGCTGCGCATCGTCCTCCTTCGTCGCGATCCGGATGATCGGCTTTAAGGTAGCAACCACTTCCCCTTCTCCGATCGATCTGCGTCCCATTACAACGGAACCGTACTCCACTCCGCGGACGGTTTCCACGATCACGTGATCGCCCTTTTTCACATCCATCGCAAGCGGATCGAAATAATATATTTTTCCATTGGTCCGAAAACGGACACCAATTACCTCTACCATATTCTGTCTCCTTTATTTCATCCATTTCAAATGTTCCTTGATGCGGAACAGTAAAAGCTCCAATGCCGCCTCCAGCGAAACATTGGCATTTAACCGCACCTTCGTATTGTCAATGGCACGGATGATATCCTCGATCCCTTCATAGGAAATGTATTTTGCCTGACTGTTTAGCGTGCTGTAGTATTCACGAAAGATCAGCTTGTTCGGGTTCTTTGTTACCTTGACAAGCAGCACATCCCGAAACCACATGCTCATCACATCCAGATAGTCATCCATTAAAATCTTGTGCTTTGCCGCCTCTTTCACCGAAAAGATCATCTCCGGAATATCCCATTCCGGAATGTGCTTCACCATGTGCAGGCACATCTCCTTGATCTCCTGAAACTCCTCGGACTCCACGGCACGGCATGCCTTTCCGATATTGCCGTACGCATACTCTGTCGCAAAACGCAGCTCCTCTTTGGAAAGGGTATAATGCTGCTCCAAATAATCATACACCTTGCGGTTATCTACCGGTTTTACGGTAAGCTTTACACTACGGCTTAAGATCGTTGGCAGAAAACGTCCGGCATTGGTGGCAAGCAGCATGATCACGCCATACGCCGGCGGCTCCTCAAATGTTTTTAACAGGGCGTTCTGCGCCTCATTTGTCATCAGCTCCGCATCCGGCACGATATAGATCTTACGTCTGCCGTTGTATGGTTTGATGTCGATATCATTGACGATCTGGGTACGCACATCGTCCACACCGATCGTCGATACACTTTTATGCGTCACCGTTATAATGTCCGGATGATTCATCGAATCCGCCTGTATACAGGAGTGGCACACTCCACAGGCAGTTCCGTCCCCCTTCTCACACTGGATCATCTTGGCAAATGCATATGCCAGTGTTTTCTTTCCGCAGCCTGCTTCCCCCTCAAAAATATACGCATGGCTGACCTTATCCTGCGCGATGGCAGTTTTAAAATGCTCCTTGATCTGCTCTTCTCCAATAATATCATCTAGTTTTAACATCGCTGTCACCTCCTAATGCCCATCAGGTGGAAATATCCAACAGTAATCCCCTGATGTCATCTACCTTTTGTAATATCGCAATGTGATCCTTCTCTTCCTTCATCAATTCCTGCGCCAGATCATCGAGATTCTGATCCACCTTTTTGATAATGCCGTAGACACGGTGGCGTCCTCTCCGATCCAGAAAATTCTCACGGGAAAACTGATGGGAATTGCTGACCACTTCATTCATAAATTCCTTGATCGTCGACCGGTATTTTCTCATATCTTTAATATCCATATGCTTGGCGATCTTGTTGCCCTGCTCCTCAATATCCTTCATCAAAGAAGTCAGCTTCTGTGCCAGATCATCCTTCTTGATGTTACTGATCAGGGTAAATTTGAATCCGTTATCCACTTCCTGATTCTTCGGTGCGGTACTGCTCGTTGCAGCCGCCGCTTTCATATCATTAATCTTTAAGTCCATATCTTCCCTCTCTTTGCTTTACGAATGGTTCAGTCCTCACTACTCCTATCGGCAGAAAAGGAACAATTCCTAAAGAAGGGTACGAAGCTTTTGAAGCAGAATGTCCCGGATCTGCTCTTTCTGTTGCATGGCATCCACTAAAATAATGCGCTCCTGTCCCTTGGCCAGTGTCCGGTAGCCCTCTGCCACCTGCTCGTGAAAAGAAAGTGTCTCTAATTCCATCCGGTCAAGTGCATGCTGCTTGTCCTTGCGTCTGATCCCTTCTTCTGCCGGAAGGTCAAGTAAAAATGTCACATCCGGAGTCAGTCCGTGCAGGGCGTAGGAATTGACCTGATAGACCGCATCAATACCGAGTCCTCTGGCAATACCCTGATAAACCGCAGAACTGTCTACAAACCGATCACAGATCACGATCTTTCCCGCTTCCAGTGCGGGTTTGATGACCTCAGCGACAAGCTGCGCTCTGGCAGCCGCATAAAGAAGCATCTCCGTCACATCATCCATTTCCCGGTTGTCCTTATCTAAGATCACTTCCCGTATCTGTTCGCTGATCTTCGTTCCACCGGGCTCCCGGCAGAGGATCACTTCATAACCCGTTTCCTCTAAAAATTCTTTTATATAGGCAATCTGGGTGGACTTTCCGCAGCCGTCCGGTCCTTCCAGACTGATCAATAATCCCTTCATCATATATCCTCAACTATCTTATGCTATTTTTGCCTATTGTGTCTTACCTTTATCATACCACATTCCGTAAAATCTGACTACCAAAAACCACAGCAAGCGGAAAAAACGCCTGTCCGCCGCTGTTTTATCGCTTTAAAGCAAAAAAGTGTTGAATCCCCTTTTTAAATGCGGTACAATGAAAACCAGAAAAAGAAAAGGAGTGTGTGGATATGAATAAAAAAACCATCGGATTTATCGGATTTGGACTTATGGCCGGAAGCATTGCCAAATGCTTAAGAAAAGCCTATCCGGACATCACTATGCTTGCGTTAAACAACCGATATCCGACGGTAAAGCCCGGACTTAAAATGGCACTTGATGACGGTGTGTTAGATGGATTGGAACCGGATCTGAATGGCCGCTTTCAAGACTGTGACCTGATCTTTTTGTGTGCCCCGGTACTTACCAACATTTCCTATCTCCCTGCCTTAAAAAAGATCATGCGAAAGGACTGCCTTTTAACCGATGTCGGAAGCACAAAGGGAAGCATGGAAGCCGGCATTTTAGAAGCGGGCTTAGGCGCACAGTTTGTCGGCGGACATCCGATGGCAGGCATTGAAAAAACAGGCTACGAGCACGCCTCCGCCGAAATGCTTGAGGGAGCCTTTTACCTGTTTACCCCGACGGAGTTTTCCAAGCCAGAAGATATTGAAACGATGAAAGAGATTGCTGCTGCCTGCAAGTGCCGTACCCTGACCCTTTCCGCAAAAGAACACGACATTGCTGCCGCTGCGATCAGCCATGTCCCACATATTTTATCCTACTCCCTTGTCAATACGGTGCGGGAGCATGACAATGACAAACAGTATATGAAACAGTTTGCTGCAGGCGGTTTCCGCGATATGACAAGAATCGCCGCTTCGTCTCCTGAGATGTGGCAAAACATCGTGCAGGATAACAAAACGGCGGTACTGCAATTCTTAAGTCAATATCAGATTGTATTGGAGGAATTTAAACAGATGCTGGTGATCGACGATACCGAGGGCATCCGGGAGTTCTTCCAGAAATCCAAGGATTACCGCGATACGTTCCGGTTTTAGTCAAGCTCCGCAACATCCTCCGGTAAAATAGTTTTTAACTGTTCCAGTGACGGTTCTCCCAAGCCGACCAGACGGTTGGCCTGGTTCGTCACGATACGTTCAAATACATTTCTTATTCCACGGGCATTTCCAAAGTCATGCCGTTTTTCTTCATCCATTTCCATCAGGTACTCCCTCACAAGCATAAGGGCTTCCTCTTTGATCGTCATGCCTGCTTTTTCTGCCATCATGCGCAAAATCTCAAGCAGCTGATCCTGGGTATAATCCTCAAAATCAATGTATTTATTAAAACGGGACACAAGACCGGTATTGGCCTTTAAAAACCGCTCCATCTCATCACGGTATCCTGCCACGATCACAACCAGATCGCCACGATTATCTTCCATTTCCTTTACGAGCGTATCAATGGCTTCGATCCCATAATCATCGCCGGCATCCCGGCTCGTAAGCGAGTAGGCTTCGTCGATGAACAGCACACCGCCCTTTGCCTGCTTGACAACCTCTTTGACCTTCATTGCCGTCTGGCCTAAATATCCGGCTACCAGACCGGCACGGTCGGTCTCCACAAACGTTCCCTTAGAAAGCACCCCAAGCTCCTTGTAGATCTGCGCCACCATTCTGGCAACCGTCGTCTTTCCGGTTCCGGCATTTCCGGTAAATACCATATGATAACTCATATCCATCTGCGGAAGCTGGTAATTCTGCCGCATTTTCCGAACCTTGATCAGATTCACTAAGGACTGCATTTCTTCCTTCACCTTATCAAGACCAACTAAGGCATTTAATTCTTCCAGCCGCTTCTCGGCGAGTGCCGCACGTTTCGCATCTCTGGCCTGTTCAAGACTCAAACGCGCTTTTGCCGTTTCTCTTGCAATGTCTTCCTCGTTGTAAACGACTGCCTCTTCCTGTTCTTCCTTTTTTGGGCTGTCAGCGGTCTGCTCATCTTCTTTCTTACTTTCAGAAACGGTTACTGTTTCCCTTGCATATTCGATCTCATCACGGATATACCCGGTCTTAAAGGTAGGGCTTGCGATCTTGCGGAACACATAGCGGTCATCGATCGTCTTTAAGTAACTGCATTCCTCGTTCAAAAATGCACTGACACCCTCGATATATTCCCGGATAAACTCCACGACACCCTGTCCGTTCTGCTCCTCCAAATAAGACATTGCAATGACAATGTTTAACAGCGTATCAAGGAACATCACGGTAAGATGTGTATGCTTTTCCCGGTCACGAAGCGCAAAAAGCTGCAGCAGAATCGGTGGCGTATGCAGGACGCGGTTGGCATCCCGGATGTCCTCCGCAGACATCTCCCCATCTTCCCTGATCTTTAGCATATTGCTGTCCGGAATTGCACGCACAAAATGGTTCCTCTCTGTAGAAAAGGAACCGCTGTGTGCTGCAAACATCAGCAGCACCGCCTGCAGATAAAGATCCAACTGCTGCCGGATCGTCTGCTTCAAAAACCGCTCCGGATCTGTCCAGTAGCCTTCCGTATGCAGTTTGACACAATGAAACACCAGCGTCTGGTAATTGTCTTTTGCAATTTCAAATAACTCTTTATTTGAATAGGCTAACTTCATGGATGCTCCTTTCTGCTATGCTGCACCTGTCAAATGACACGCTCATCAGGTGAAATACACAAGCTGCTCTTTTGGCGGCTCGGCTTTTTCTATTTTCTGGGCATATAACATCGGCCCTTTTTCTTTGTACGCCGGGATGAACTCTACCTTCACCTGTGCAGTAACCGTGATCCAGTCACGCTTTTGCACATTTTTGCACGCATCTCCCTTACACATAAAGCCGACAAATGCAATATCATCCGCACAGCACGTCATCGCATGACGTCCCGGTACGATCACATTTTTCGCAAAACGCGGGCCACGGTATGCCATTGCCTTAAAGCGTACGGTCTTTCCTTTGTATTTGTCCGGATGATCCAGCGCATCCATATACCAAAGGCCATAATCGTCATCTGCGATCTCGATCACACTGGCATTGACATCAAACGGAAGATCATCCTCTTGGTCGTTAAACTCATGTCCTTCTGCTGCCTCATATAAGATCTGCGCCGGACGGTTTACGGCTTTTACATTGCTTCGCATGAAAGATTTCTTGCTGTTCTCATCACAGCGGTTAAATAAAACCATATCCGCATTGCGGTACTGCTCCACCATCAGAGAGCCCATGTTTGCCATGTAGCTCTGATAGGTGCTGGCATCTACGGTACAGATCGTCTGCACATATACCCAGTCATCCGGGGAAACGATCATCAACGTATCCCCTAAGATCCATGTTCCATTGTACTCAATGATAACACGATCCGGTTTGTATTTGTCATTCAGCCGCTCCAGAAATGCAGCGGAAAGATCCTCCTGTTCCTCTACACTCTCCAGTACACAGTTGTACTTGGCAAGGACGGCAGGATCATATTCTTCTTCGCCCTCCTCACAGGCGATGATCAATGTCTTTTCTCCGTTGTAAAAATAAGGGTCCTGAATCGTGTTCATGATAAAGCTTGTCTTTCCACTCTCCAAAAATCCCCGGAAAAGATACACCGGAATTTCTTTCGGCTCTGCCATTTGCGCGTTCTCCCTTCTATAACTGGAATAATTTCTCTAACTTCTCTTCCTCAAGCTTTGCACCGATCACACAGATACGTCCAATGACATCTGCTGCACCGTGACGGATCTCGTATTCTCCCGGTGTTAAATCAAAGTGGATCCATGTTCCGTCCACAGATGGAACGATACCTTTGGCACGAAGAACAGCACCGTAAGCATCTTCCTCATTTGCCAGCGTGTCAAGGATCTGCTTCATCTCTTCCTCGCTGTATTTATGTGGCGTCTCCTTGCCCCAGCTTGTAAATACCTCATCGGCATGGTGATGTCCTTCATGATCGTGGTCATGACCGCAGCCGCAGCCATCGTGATGATGATGTTCATGGTCGTGGTCGTCGTGATCGTGATGATGATGTTCATGGTCGTGGTCGTCGTGATCGTGATGATGATGCTCATGGTCGTGGTCGTCGTGATCGTGATGGTGGTGCTCATGGTCGTGATCGTGGTCGTCGTGATCGTGGTCATGATCGCAGCACTCTCCATCATGGTGATGGTGTCCGCACTCCGGACATACCTCAGCCTGCTTTAACAGTTCTTCCTCGAATTTGCTCTTTTCCTCCATGGCAGAAAGGATCTGGCTTCCTGTAATATCATCCCATGGTGTTGTGATGATCGCTGCCTTGTCATTGTGCTCCTTGATCAGCCCTACCGTCGCTTCCAGCTTATCCTGCTTCATATCCTGTGTACGGCTTAAAATGATCGTCTTGGCATGCTCGATCTGATTATTAAAGAACTCTCCAAAGTTCTTCATATACATTTTACATTTTTTCGCATCTACTACAGCAACGAAGTTGTTCACTACAATTCCGGCATCCTCTGCCACACCCTGTACAGCTTTGATCACGTCAGAAAGCTTTCCTACTCCGGAAGGCTCAATGATGATGCGGTCCGGTGCATATTTTTGTACGACCTCTTTTAATGCCGTACCAAAATCTCCTACTAAAGAACAACAGATACAGCCGGAGTTCATCTCTGTTACCTGTATACCGGCCTCCTTTAAGAAACCGCCATCAATACCAATCTCACCAAACTCATTTTCGATCAAAACGAGCTTTTCATTATTCCATCCATCCTTGATCAGCTTCTTGATCAATGTCGTTTTACCTGCTCCTAAAAATCCAGATACAATATCTACTTTTGTCATATCTACTTACGCATCCTTTCTACATAATCTCGTTAAGTTAAGTATACTATACTTGTCAAGGGCTTTAGAGCCGCTGCTTCGTTCCCTTTCCGGCACGCTTTGCAATCTTTAACCGGTTCAGATGCACCTGCTTGTCCTCATACAGCACGACCGCATCTTCCCCTTCTGTCAGCGCATGTACCATAAGCAGCTGATCCTTGGCAGAAAGCGTAATGCCCTTTACTCCGATCGCGCCTTTTTTCTTTTCCGGAATCTCTGAAAGTGGAAAACGTAAGAACATACCGGAGTTCGTCTGCAGCACAAGCTGGGTAACCGGAATCTCCTCTTCCTGCACCTCCTGCTTCGGCTCCCCGGTAAAGGAAAGCTGTCCGCTGTCATCCGTTACCATGACCGTGCGGGTTAGTGTCGTCGGAAGCACAGCGATCAGCGTATCTTCCTCCATCAGCTTCGTGGCTGCGATCTCCTTCCGGCTCACATCAAACTCTGTGCCGTCGCAGATCTTTAACATGCCCTGTGCCGTCGCAAACAGAAGCTTTTGCTGTTTCATTTTCTCCAGCGGGTAAATGCTGACGATACGTTCCTGTGCAGCAGAATAATTGCTGACGTTATCGATCGGCACACCCTTGTCACGAAATCTGCCGTACGGAAGATCCATCACCTTGATCAAATGCTGTTTTCCTACATCCGTCATCACACTCAGCTTGTCCGTATTTTTACAGTGCAGAATGTATTTATTTTCTTCCTCGGCGGCTTCCTTATTTTTTTCATACACCGATTCATCCACACATCTCGCATATCCAAAACGGTCGATCAGCACGGCGACATCAAGCTCCTTCACCGGCTCTTCTTCGATCACAACCTCTGCGGCATCCGTAAGCTTGGTGCGGCGTTCTCTGCCAAATTCCTTTTTGATCCGATCCAGATCCTTGATGATCACCTTCGCCATGGAATCATAATTCGTTAAAATGTCTTCATATTCGGAAATGTTTTTCTGCGTTTCTTCATATTCCTTTTTCAGTGCGTCAAGCTCTAACCCGATCAGGCGGTGCAGGCGCATATCAAGGATCGCATCTGCCTGCCGCTCCGTAAAGCAAAGCGTCGCTGCCTCTTTTTTGGAGGATGCGTGTTTAAAAGTAATGTCCTTTGTCTCTCCGGTCATCAGACAGTTCTTAACCTGCTCTCTTGTTTTGCTTCCACGTAAGATCTCAATGATCAGATCAATGCAGTCACAGGCTTTCATCAAACCTTCCTGCACTTCCCGTTTTGCCTGCTCTTTGGCAAGCATCGTCTGGTATTTCTTCGTACACAGCTCAAACTGGAAATCAATATGATGGTCAATAATACCCTTTAAGCTTAAGGTCTCCGGCTTCTGATCGACAACCGCAAGCATATTGACACCAAACGTATCCTCTAACTTCGTTTTCTTATAAAGAAGGTTGATGATCTTGTTCGCATCTGCGCCCTTTTTCAGCTCGATCACAATCCGCACGCCTTCTTTGGAAGACATATTGGCAATGTCCACAATGTCCGTCGTTTTCTTCGTCTCCACCAGATTGGCAACATCCTGCAAAAACTTACCGATGTTATTGCCCACCATCGTATATGGGATCTCAGAAATGACGATCTGCTGCTTGCCGCCCTTTAACGGCTCAACCGCAACCTTGCCGCGCAGCTTGATCTTGCCCTGTCCGGTAGCATAGATCGCTGCCAGCTCCTTCTGGTTTACGATCACGCCGCCCGTTGGAAAATCCGGTCCCGGAAGGTAACACATCAGTTCTTCTAAGGTAATATCCGGCTTTTTGATCGTTGCCTTTACCGCATCGACCACTTCCGCCAGATTATGCGGGGCAATGCTCGTTGTCATACCAACGGCGATGCCGTCCGCTCCGTTGACTAAAAGATTCGGAATACGCACCGGAAGCACCTCCGGTTCCTTTTCCGTTTCATCAAAGTTCGGGACAAACGGAACAATGTCCTTATCCATATCTCCCAGATAGTATTCCTGTGCGATCTTCGTCAGACGTGCCTCCGTATAACGCATCGCAGCAGCTCCATCGCCCTCGATCGAACCAAAATTACCATGTCCGTCAATCAGAGGAAGCCCCTTTTTAAAATCCTGTGTCATAACAACCAGCGCATCGTAAATGGAACTGTCACCATGCGGATGATATTTACCCATCGTATCTCCGACAATACGTGCCGATTTCCGATACGGCTTATCAAAGTAGGTTCCCAGCTCCTTCATATCGTAAAGCACACGCCGCTGTACCGGCTTTAATCCGTCCCTGACATCCGGCAGTGCACGGGAAACAATGACGCTCATTGCATAATCAATATATGATTTTTCCATCAGCTCCGAATACTCGGAGTGTATGATACGGTCTTTTGTTGTATCCATAGTACGGTCTCCTTTCCACTACACATCAAGCGTCGCACTTTTTGCATGCTTTGTAATAAATGCTTTTCTCGGCGGCACATCATTTCCCATCAGAAGTGACGTCGTATCGGATGCCATTCGCGCATCCTCGATCTCCACCTTTTTAAGCATCCGGCGCTTCGGATCAAGTGTCGTTTCCCAAAGCTGCGCCGCATCCATTTCACCCAGTCCCTTGTACCGCTGCAGTGTAAATTTTCCTTTGTGTGTTTTTCTGTACTTCGTCAGTGCTGCATCGTCGTAAAGGTATTCTTCCTTTCCCTTTGACGGCACTGCCTTATAAAGCGGCGGCATCGCTACATACACATGTCCCTCGTAGATCAGCTCCGGCATAAACCGATAAAACAGTGTCAGTAACAGCGTGCAAATGTGCGCGCCGTCCACGTCCGCATCTGTCATGATCACGATCTTGTCATACCGCAGCTTCGTAATATCAAAATCATTTCCGTATCCTTCCGAAAATCCACAGCCAAACGCATTGATCATCGTTTTGATCTCCGCATTGGCAAGCACCTTATCGATCGTTGCCTTCTCCACATTTAAGATCTTTCCACGGATCGGCATAATTGCCTGATACATACGATCCCGCGCCATTTTGGCAGAACCGCCCGCCGAATCTCCCTCGACAATAAAGATCTCACATTCCTTCGCATCCCTGCTCTGGCAGTTGGCAAGTTTTCCGTTGCTGTCAAACGAAAACTTCGGCTTTGTAAGCAGATTGGTTTTTGCCTTTTCCTCTGTTTTCCGGATCTTTGCCGCCTTTTGCGCACTCTCTAAAATCGTCTTTAATACCTCTAAATTCCGGTCAAAATAAAGTGTCGCTTCTTCTCCAACCACCTTTGAGGTTGCTTTTGCGGCGTCCGGATTATCGAGCTTCGTCTTCGTCTGTCCCTCAAACCGCGGATCCGGATGCTTGATCGAAACGACCGCCGTCATTCCATTTCTGATATCCGTTCCGGTAAAATTGGCATCCTTTTCCTTTAAAATGCCAAGCTCTCTCGCATAATTATTTAAAATGGTGGTAAATACGGTTTTAAAACCGGTTAAATGCGTGCCGCCCTCGGCATTGAAAATGTTGTTGCAAAATCCCAATACATTTTCATGAAATTCATTGACATACTGAAAGGCACACTCTACGGTAATGCCGTCCGCTTCTCCGGAAAAATAAACCGGATCGTGCAGCGGTTCATTTTTCTTGTTGATATCCTTGATAAAACCAACGATCCCTTCCGGTTCGTGAAACACCTCTGTGACAGCATTTTCCTGTCTGCGATCCGTAAAGGAAATGGTAAGATTCGGATTTAAGTAAGCCGTTTCATGCAGGCGGCTCATAATATCCTCCCCACTGAAATCCGTCCGGTCAAATATATCCGGATCCGGCAGAAAATGAATCTTTGTTCCCGTTTTTCTGGTCTTTCCTACTACCGGAAGCAGCCCCTTGTTCAGTTCTTCCGTCGGAATCCCCCGCTCATAGCGGTCATAACTGACACAGCCGCCCCGGCTGATCCATACCTCCATATAAGAAGACAGCGCATTTACTACGGAAGAACCCACTCCATGCAGTCCACCGCTTGTCTTATACGCATCATTATCAAATTTACCTCCGGCATGCAGCGTCGTAAAGACAAGGCGCGCTGCAGACACTCCCTTTTCGTGAAGTTCCACCGGGATACCTCTTCCATTATCACTGACTGTAGCAGATCCATCCTTTTCCAGTACCACTTCGATCTGGTCACAGTAGCCTGCCAGATGCTCGTCCACCGAATTGTCTACAATCTCATATACTAAATGATTCAGTCCCTTGCGTCCGGTCGAACCAATGTACATTCCCGGCCGCTTCCGCACTGCCTCCAATCCCTCTAACACGGTAATATTACTTGCGTCATACGTTGCCATAATCTTCGCTCCTTTAATGATTCAATCTTTGAGATTATAACATATTTCCCAATGATCTGCGAAATCTTTTCAAAAGAAAAGGATGTGCGCAACGCACATCCCTTCTTCTGTTTACGAATCTTTCATTTTCTCCATCGTCAGTCTCATACGCTCCAGACGCTCCTCCGAAATCGGCTCGGTATACCATGGCAAATGTTCAAAACAGTAAAATGGAAAATTTAAC
Organism: Lachnospiraceae bacterium; assembly: GCA_050874905.1. Taxonomy (GTDB): domain Bacteria; phylum Bacillota; class Clostridia; order Lachnospirales; family Lachnospiraceae; genus NC2004. Next base: position 24,613 of record JBNMLP010000012.1, on the reverse strand, counting down.
AGGCTTTTCTTCCCAAACAACCGGTCATATTCCCGCATCTGTTCTGCACAGTAATCCTCCTGCGATACCAGTTCATGATAAGTCACTTCTGCACCCTCATCATGGGCAGCAAGCCCCATCTCTTCTAAACTTTGCAGATACCGTTCCAGTTTTCCCTCTTTAAACACCACATCATAAAGTTCCCGAAGCTGCCTGACGATCTCTTCTTTCGTAATACCGCCTTGCGCATCCCAGATCACTTTCATTGTCACTAATTCGTCTGATTTTAAAGTTTTTCTTTTTTTCATAAGCATACCCCCATCATTATTGTACCCTCTATGTAAATAAAATTATTTAGTCAATATTAACACCGATTCATAAATATGTCAACCAGACTTGTTTTTATTTAATAATTTCTTTAAAAAAAAGAGAAATCCTGAAGATTTCTCTTTTGTATGATTAATTCTCGTCTTCTGAACGATGCGTAAATAATACGCTCGTCTCCTGCTTCTTCCCACTTTTATTTGCAAGAAATATACGATACATCCCATCTTTTTTGATCTGGAACGCATGATCTTGTATTGCTTTTCCTGTAATATAAGTAATGGTATGATCAGGATCCAAAAAACCTACCATCAGCTTTTCTTCATCTGGATCACTCGTACAGGCAACATGTATCTGCTGCCCTTTTTCCCGATAAAATGCATTGCCGATATAATAAGTGTCTTTCTCCATCACAACAACGTCCAGTGATGCAAAATCGCAGGCAGGCAACATATGCTCTATAGCTCCCGCTGTAACAGGAGTATATGTTTCGGTAATGACCTTTTCATCAACCACATGTTCCTTAACCTTCAAAGGCGGGGGCAGTTCCAGACGTTCCCCTTGCATCGTGCTATACCAGATCGTGTTATAAATTCTTCCGGCTTCTTTTGTTGCCGCATAGGTCGTACATCCACTCATTGCCACAAGAAGAACAACCAGTCCCATCGCTGCAACCTGGTGCATCTTCTTTCGTCCATATTGCCGGATGCAGTCAATGCGCCACACCAGCTCAGATTTCCCGGAAACCCAGGTTGGCAGATAACAGCGCTTCCCCAGTTCCACCCGTTCACTGAAAGAAAAGATCATCTCATAATACTCTTTTGCACTTCCAAGCAGCTTTGCACAGGTATTGTCACAATACGCCTCACTCCACCGGTCAAGATCGTCATATACGATCCGCATCAGCGGATTAAACCAGTAAATGCATCCAAGCAGTATCCCCAGTGGTTTCCATACCGTATCAAGATGTACCACATGCACCAGCTCATGAAGCATGGCATTGGACATCTCCTTGTCATTCAACGGCACCTCCGGATAATAGATCTTAATAAAAAACACACCACTTACAAAAGGGCTGTTTACGCCATACCCCTGTTTCACCGTGATATGACGTTTCAAAGGAAGCTTTTCCTGAATGGAAGCAAGCAATTTTTCTTTTTGTGGCAGCGGCATCGGATAACTCGTTTTTTTGACCCGCTGTATCCGGCGAAACTCCATCAGCAGCAAATATCCCTGTATCAATATGCCACAAAGCCATACAAGGAACAAAAGAACCATAATGCCATCCAGAACAGGTGTATGTACACCTACCATGTTATTGACGGAAAATCCCTGAAATGACATCAGGAAAAATGCAACCGGAACATAATACCCCACCAGTACCAGGCAGATCGCATCATGCATAAACCGGATGCTCACAATTTTTTTTAGAAAATGCTTGATAAACAGCCATGTAAGCGTTAAAACACTTCCAGTCACGGTCGTTAACAAAATCAGGATCGTAATATTACAAACCCAGTTTATCAATGGCCTTTTTGACCTCCTCTTTTTCTTCTTTTGTCATTTTTTTGTTCTTGAATAATGCAGTGATCAGCTTGCTGGTATTTCCCTCAAACCAGAAAGACTCCATATGCTTTAACTGTGCTGCACGAAATGATTCTTCATCACGTGTTGCAAAATAAAATTTTACGCCACGCTGCTTGCAGTCTACAAATCCCTTTTTCTGAAGATTCTTAAGGAAGGTGTAAACAGTGGTGTCTTTATATACCATTCCGTACTGTGATTCCAGACGGTCACGGATCTCGCTGCATGTAGCGTTCTCCTCTGCATCCCAAATACATTTCATTGTTGCTAATTCACACTCTGATAATTCTGACCTTCTTGCCATGTTACTATCTCCTTTCTCACTTGATATCTGCACGCCCCAATAGCGCTGATATCATGCTTTGCTCCTATCCGGCATATAAATGATACGCCTGGATACCTTATCCTATCACCCAAATGTTGCGCCGTCAAGATTTTCTCTTCCATATTTTTATCGTGTTTTTTATGCAATTTTCACGATACTTACCGGCGGTACTCGCTCGGAAGGTTACGAAATCGCTCCCATTCTGTCCGATCCTGCTCTGCTTTGACCTTGATCGTATAGCTTACTTTCTGTTCCTCCGTATCCAGATAAATGAAATAGAAACCATCCCGTTTTTCAATCTGTTCGATCGGAGCTTCCTTTAAAGAGGAAAATAACGGTTCGTACGCTTCCTTAGAAAGTGCGGTATCCTCCGTTTTTTCTGCAATCGTATCATCCATATTGTAAAGTGTATAACCGTCTAATAGGAAATAAAACTCCGATACCTGCTCCAATGTTATCTTCATCTCATTCGTTCCCATACTGCGCAGCTCCTGATTCTGGCTGTTGTCAGCAGATATGATCACGTCGCTGACCGTGATCTGAAATGTATCCGGCTTCTGCTTCATACTGAGCACTACACTTTGTGAAAAATCAAATGTCTGTAATTCCTGTCTGCTTATAAAACTCATGCGTATCCCTTCCTGTTCTTACGTTATTACCATTTCAAGTGTAGCATGTTCCCGTTGTTTGCGCAACCGGTGCAGACAGGCACAAGCCACTATTGTTCCGGCTGCTGCAGTTCATATAAAGAGCCGAACCGATACCCTTCCTGTTCCAGATTGGTAAGCACCGTATCGAGTGCTCCGGCATTGGCGGAAGACACATTGTGGATCAGCGGGATCGCACCCGGATGATAATATTTTTGAAAATGCTCGATCACATGCTCCACACTCGGCTGATGGTTTACATCATAATCGAGGTAAGCCATGCTCCAGAAGATCGTAGCATAGCCTAGATCCTGTGCGGCTTTTAACAGATATTCACTGTATTCCCCTTTGGGTGGGCGGAAAAACAGATCCATCTCATATCCTGTCGCTTCCTTCATATAGTCCTGACACCCCAGGATCTCCTCCATGATCTTATCCAGAGAAGCCTCCGAAAGATTGGGGTGTGTGATCGTGTGATTTCCCACAATATGTCCCTCCTCCTTCATCCGCTTGGCGATCGCCACATTGTCCCGGATGTAGGTCTGTGTCACAAAAAATGCCGCCGGTGCCTTGTGCTTTTTCAACACATCCAGCATCCCTTCCGTATAACCATTTTCATAACCGCAGTCAAAGGTCAGATAGATCACCTTATCCGGCTCAGATTTCTGCATGGCATTGTCATCCTTATAAAAAGCATTATACTTTGCAATGTCGATCTCTTCCTGTGCACCGCTTGGCATATGATCCATATTACGCTTAAACCACCAGGAGTTATATGCCTTGGAAATGCCTTCATAATCCGATTCTACCAAAAGCCGGTTCTGTTTTTTCCTCTTTTGCTTTTTCACCGAAGTATCCTGCTTCGTCTGCTCTGTCGCAGCCGTCCCTGTTGCCCCCTGTTTTGCTTCGTTATTTTTTTTCATCTGGCAGCCGCAAACGAAACAAAAAACCAGAGAACAAAGCAGCACTGCTGCCGCCCTTTCTCTGGTTCGATTTCTTATTTCCCGATGCTTCATACCGTACTCCCACTCTTGTTCTTAGTACAAGATATGAGCCATTTTACTAATTATTCCAGATATATGGATCACTCCATCAGCATACTTTTGAGCAAATCCTCTAAAAGCTCCTTGTCTATCTTTGGCGGCTCCGGCACCGCTTCTTTTGCCGCTGCACTAAACTCCTGTTTTGCAGCAGAAAATGCCGGCTGCTCCTTATGTAACGGCTTTACGAGTCCAAGCTGTTCCCGCTCTTTTCTTGTCACAATATCTCCATCGAGGGAAGGACGCACGCGTTCCTTCGCTTCTGCCTCTTTTTGTACCGGCTCCTCTTCTTTTTCAGGCAGACTGCTGAAATAATCCTTCATGCCAAGCAGAAAGCACCCCCGGTAGTATTCCGTCCCCGAAAACACCTCAAACAAAAGGCAAAGTCCCGCACAGAAAAAACCGGCGGTAAACAAAAATAACGTCTCGTTTATACGACAGCCATCCACATACGAGAGCAAAGCACTGACCATGCCAAGCAGCACCGTCGCTGTCATCGCGACCAGATTTCCATTTTCCAGCCGGTACACCGGGATAAACCCGATCTTTGAAAATGCAAGCTGTTTTCGCAAATGCTCTTCCACCTGCGGCGTTTTCCCCGCCTTCACACTCTGCTCATACCAGGAAATACTCTGGCTCACCATATGATTGCGTACCCGTTTCGGATTGCGGTTCAGCTTCGCGACTGCCCGGCTGAGCGACTTTAGCGACAGACGGCTGATCTCCTTTGTCAAAATCCCCAGCAGCGTGATCGCTGCCATCACATAAACAACCGGCCATCTGCTCATCCATAATTCCAATTCAAATGCCATCTTATACTCCTCCTTTTCCTGCCCTATCAGGTCTACCCCTATGATACGCAAAAAAAAGAACCAAAGACAAGCTGTTTCGTCCTCTAATATCCGACAAAAACCGGGGAGATGACCGGCTATGCCCAGCGTTTCGCCTCATTTCGATATAATTGCTCTAATAACCGCAGGCTATGTTTGATCGCCTTTTTGGCAAAAACCGGATAATCCTCGGAACCGGAATTGTCTGCCTTATCAGAAATAGCGCGGATCACCAGATATGGAATCTGATTCAGATAAGCAACCTGCGCCATCGCAGCCCCTTCCATTTCCGCACAGCGGCCACCAAATTCCTTTACCAGATATTCTTTTTTCTCCGGAGAAGCAATAAACTGATCCCCACTGACAACCTTACCAACCATGCAGGAAATATCCGGATTTGCCTCCTCGCATGCCAGCTTTGCAGCCTCGACCAGCTCCTGATCGGCAGGAAATACAGAAGTCTCCATACGAGGAATAATACCAACCGGATCGCCCAGTGCCGAAACATCCATATCATGCTGCTGTGCCTCGCTCGAAAGCACAATATCCCCAATATCGATCGATGCATCCAGACTGCCCGCAACCCCGGTATTGATCAGCACATTTACCCCAAACAGATCGATCAGGATCTGTGCACAAACTGCCATATTCACCTTGCCAATACCACTCACACAGACCACAGATTCCACGCCCCAAAGCATTCCCTTTGTAAAAGCCATGCCAGCCACCTGACGCTCCACCTTATCCGTCATCAGATCCTTTAACGCAGCAACCTCTTCCTCCATCGCACCAATCAAACCAATCGTTTTCATAAAACCAATCTCCTTTGCCTTGCACATCTTACTTCATGTGGTATAATCGTTATTACAGTTACATGTCATTATGTATAGAGCAGCAATCAGAAGCCCTATACTCACACGGAATCAGTGTATCACACTGCAAACATTTATACAATCATGTAACCCTAACAGCATATAACGTTGTGAAATCTATAACAGGGGTTTATTTATAAGTTGTTTGAATTATGGCGTAAGTTGTGGAAAGAGGAATGATACCACAAGCAGGTACTTCAGAGCCGCCGGTACTTGGATGCCGTATTATGGCATCCTATGTACCGTTGCGAGCGATGAGTAGCGAAAGCGTGCCTGCGATGGTATCATCCTCTTTCCGCAACGACCCTGCAATTTCACAACACCCACACAAACAAAGGAGGAGTTTACAAATGGAATATGCACCAAAAGGCGTGTGTTCACGCAAGATCACATTTGATATTAAAGATCACAAAGTAACTAACGTTCAATTTTTAGGTGGCTGCGCAGGCAACACACAAGGCGTTGCCCGTCTGATCGAAGGCATGGATGTAGATGATGCCATTGCCCGTTTGGATGGTATCCAATGCGGATTCAAAGGAACATCCTGTCCGGACCAGCTCGCCCAGGCATTAAAAGCAGCAAAATAGGAGGTCATTCATGAAACGGATTGTATTAACCGGCGGAGGTACTGCCGGACACGTTACCCCGAACATGGCTCTCATTCCAGAGCTAAAGAAGGCAGGTTATGATATTCATTATATTGGCTCTTATGACGGCATCGAAAAACGTCTGATCGAAGACATCAAGATTCCTTACCATGGTATCTCTTCCGGTAAATTAAGACGTTATTTTGATGTCAAAAATTTCTCTGATCCTTTCCGCGTGATCAAAGGTTTTTCAGAGGCCAATACACTCTTAAAAGCATTGAAGCCGGATATTGTATTTTCCAAAGGCGGCTTTGTTTCTGTTCCTGTTGTACTGGCAGCAAAACACCGCCACATCCCATGTATCATTCATGAGAGTGATATGACACCGGGACTGGCAAATAAAATTGCCATCCCAAGTGCAACCAAAGTGTGCTGTAACTTCCCGGAAACCTTAGAACATCTGCCAAGTGGCAAGGCAGTTCTCACCGGTTCTCCGATCCGCAAGGAATTATTTGAAGGAAGCAAGAGTGATGCCTGCAAAATGCTCGGTTTCTCTGAAAGCAAGCCGACACTTATGATCATCGGAGGCAGCTTAGGCTCTGTAGCGATCAACAATGCGATCCGGAACAATTTAGACCAGCTCCTTGAAAATTTCCAGATCATCCACTGCTGTGGCAAGGGGCACTTAGATCCTGCCTTACAGGACAAACCGGGATACCGTCAGTTTGAATACGTAAAAAAAGAGCTGGCAAGCTACTTAGCACTGGCAGATCTTGTCGTATCCCGTGCCGGAGCGAATGCAATCTGCGAATTATTAGCCTTAAAGAAACCTAACATTTTAATCCCGCTTTCTGCAAAGGCAAGCCGTGGAGACCAGATCTTAAATGCAGCCTCCTTTGAAAAGAGCGGCTACAGCAAAGTCATTGCAGAAGAAGAGGTAACAAATGAAACACTTTTAGATGCGATCCACGATGTATACAACCACCGGGAGGATTATATTGCCGCCATGAGTGAAAGTAAGTTATCCAATCCGGTAGACACTATTATGGAGTTGATCTTAAACACAAGCAAATAACAAGGAGGACACTATGTATTCTTTTGACAGCCGGGTGCGCTTTAGTGAAACAGACCCGAACGGACAGTTATCCTTACCTGCCGTGATCAATTATTTTCAGGATTGTTCCGAATTTCAGTCCCACTCCTTAGGAACAGGAGTTGGCACACTCGGTACCCACGCCTGGATCTTAAATGCATGGCAGGTGCAGTTTCAGCATTTTCCGAAACGAAATGAAGCGATCACGATCGGCACCAAACCTTATCAGTTCAAAGGAATCGAAGGCCATCGTAATTTTTTGATCTTTGACGCAAATGGCAAGGTATTGATCAATGCCAATTCCATCTGGACGTATTTTGATCTGCAAAAGCAGCGTCCGTGCCGCATCACCGACGATCAGTACGAAGCCTATCAGCTGGAGGATGCGTATCCTATGGAGTACGCTCCGCGAAAGATCGCAATAAAAGAACTATCCGAAAATGATTACGAAACCCTGTCTTCCCTCACGGTCACCCGTTCTCATCTGGATCTGTTCGGCCATATGAACAATGCCCAGTATGTCACGATCGCTTATGACCATCTGCCAGAGGATCTTACCTATACACAGATGCGTGTGGAATATAAAAAACAGGCACGCCTCGGTGATGTTATCACTACGAAGCGGGCCTGCTTGAAAGACCGCACGATCCTTTGTCTGGAAAATAAAGACAACGAACCGTATGCTATTTTAGAATTTACGAATATTCCTTTATAACTGGAATACACTCATCTTTTCATCCATCCGCTGTGCTACCTCATGGAGCGCATTTGCCTGATCGGAAATTCCTGTCACAATGCTGGAAATCTCTACCATGGAAGCAGATGTCTCCTCGGTCGCAGCGGCATTTTCTTCGGCGATCGCCGTTAAACTGCTCACAGAATCTACTACATTCGTACGCGCCTGATCCAGATCCCTGGTGCGGTCTGCGATCACATTAATGCCGGCAATAGATTCATCCACGCCATCTTTGATCTGTGCAAACGCTTCTCCGGTCTGATACATATGATCGTTCTGCTTCTCAATAATGTCACGCACCTGATCCATGGTCTCTACTGCCTTTTCAGAATCAGCTGTCAATGTACGGATAATACCGTCAATTTCTTTGACTGCCTCTGTGGACTGTTCCGCAAGCTTCTGGATCTGGGAAGCAACAACGGCAAATCCACGTCCCTGTTCCCCAGCTCTGGCAGCCTCAATACTCGCATTTAAAGAAAGCAGGTTGGTTTCTTCTGCGATCGCTGCGATCAACTGTGTAGCCTGTCCGATCTTCTTCGCAGACTGGTTTGTAATATCGGTCTGCTCTGCGATCATATCAATGTACTCATCGGTCTGGTTATTGACTTCCTGTAATTCATCTAAGATCTTCATTGCATTCAGGTTTGCATCATTTACATGATCCGCTGCCCCAAGCAGAGACTCTACCTTTTCGGAAGTTTCTTTTACCATGTTACCCATTGCAACCACATGCTCCGTCGCAGACTGTGTTTCTTCTGCCTGTGACGTTGCTCCCTGTGCAATATCATCTACCGCTTCTTCTACCTGTGTCATCGTAGAAGAAGTTTCCGTTGCACTGACATTCAATGCATCTGCCGCCTGAATGACCGCATCACTTTCTTCCTTGATGTCATTCACCACCTTGACCAGACTGCCGCGCAGCGTAGAGATCGCACGCGCCATCACGCCCATCTCATCTTTGCGGTCTTTCAGCTTAGATGCCTCCTCGTTGGATGTAAAATCCATCTTTGATACTTTCCGGATCACCCCTACCATCAACTTGATCGGTTTTACAATGATCCGCGAGAAAATCTCTGCTAGGATCATGCAGAGCACCAATACAAATACCAGACCAATGATTCCAATCCGGTTGATCTTTCTGATCGGTGCATTCACTTCTGTTTCATCCGCCGTTACCACCAGAATAAACTTCTGATCTTTATCAATATAAGTAGCAGCATATTTCATGGCATCATTAAATTCATACTCGATCAGCCCTGATTTTACCTTTTTCCCGGCTGCAATGTCGGAAACAATTCCTTTCACAACTGCATTTTCTACCGGCTGTCCGATCTTCTCTGCCGTCGGATGGTAAAGCATCGTTCCATCTGCTCCTACTAAATAGGCATAGCTGGATGTAATGCCTTCCATACCTACATCACTTAAATGTTCACTTAAATACTCTTCACTTAAAACCTTGTCTTCCCCTACAATAGAAAGCTCCTTCTCTAAAGAACTGCCGTACGCAGTAGAAAGATCCTCAATATAATTCTGGCTCATCTGCTTTACGTTTTTCTTTACGTTCGGTGCATAATTCACCATCATCAAAACCCCTACCAGGATTACCGGCACCATGATCACCAAAACTATTCTGGCTTTCATGGAATGTAATAAATCTACTCTTTCCTCCATTTCAAAACCTCCCTATGTATAAATATTTTGGTTATATGTGTTATATTTTAACACTATTTTTTGTCTATCTCAACCAATTTCCGCTGATAATTTTGTTGAAATTTTAATATGATCTGTTCGATCTGATCCACTGGATACTGTCTGGTCGACTGACTGCTGTTGACCGCACTCGCAAGCACCTGGATCTGCGCAGTACTCATATGAAACAACCGGCCAAAGATTCCCTGTGAAACTTTGATATACTGCATATTTTTATACGGAAGCGTCACCCGGTTCTTCGCAAAGCATCCTCTCTCTAAGATCAGATAATCCTCATCAATATATAATCCGACTGTGATATAAGAAAAGCAGGCGATCACGATTCCGATCATGCCAATGCCGATCATAAGCAGGATTCCCCAAAGCAGCCCGTCAGAAAGAGCAGAATGTGTCGCAGCCTCAAAGCCCCATATAGCACCTGCGCTGAGTGCACCCCCAATGAGTATTGCCCAGACCAGATTCCAGATCAGCACACAAACCGGCTGCTTTTTCATTTCCTTCGCCTCCGGATAAGGATACTCCGGGAGCAGTAGCGCAAGCTTCTTTTTTAACTCCTCTTCTTTTCCCATTAAAAGGATCTTTCTTCCCGTGGCGTCCTCTCCTTCTCCGCCAACATTGATCACTTCCACATAATAGCGGCCAAACATCCGGGAAAGACAAGTGGAGGAAAAAGACACCGCCTGTATCTTATGAAGCGGAATTGTATATTCTACCTTTTTCAAAAGTCCCGACTGCACATAGATCTGGTCTTTGCTGCGCTTCGCCTGAAAATGATAATCCCTGAGCCATCCATCCAAAAGCCCCTTCACCAAAGAAAGCAGCACACCCGCCTGTACCACGATACCAAGCAGTGCCGAACCGATCGACTTTATAGATCCCATCGTTTCCACCACTGCAAAAATCGTGACCACAAGTACCGCGATCGTTGCAATGATCAATGCGATCGACGTATTAAACACTGCATTTTGGAAAATCTGTGCCGGAGTATAAGTAATATCAAATTCCTTTGATTGAACCACCTGCTGTTCTTCGAAAGAAGACTCCCGCTCCCGCTCCTCCGCTTTTTCCACCCGCTGCATGATGAGCCGCTTTAACTGCTCTGCCCGCTGTTTGTTGAGCACGATCTTGACATCCGTCTGCTCTGCCGTCGATAAACTGTTGGTATCCAGCTTAACCTTATACGTTCCGATCACGCGTTCAAACAGATTCTGCTCTAAGTTAATGTTAGATATATTGGAAAGCGCGATTGAATTTTTCTTCCGGAGCATTGTTTTTTGTTCCGAGATCAACATGCCGTCCACCACTGTGATCGTCGTCTTATACCAGCGGTTGACATAAAACAGACAGATTAGGAAAAAGATGAAAATGATACCGATCAGCACTGTCAGACCATAAATGAGCTGTTGCGTGCGAAGCGACAGAAAAGCAGAAACAATCGTCTGCTGGTTTCCAAATAAAATCGCAACAAATACAACCAAAGCACCCCACATCTGTTCTAAGATAAATGTGGGGTCATTGCGCGTACAAAATTGTTCTGCATGAAACTCTGTTTTGTTTTCTTCCCCTGCCATACGCGCCTCCTATTCCTGTACAAACGGATTGGTATCCGGATGATTCCGGCTCTCAACCGCATAAGAATTGATCTTCTGCTTTAACTGCTCCACGATACGCTCCGCCTTTTCTTCCTCCAGAAAACGGATCGTCACATCACCACCAGCCGTCGTCACGATCACCTTGGAAAGACCAAACATCCGGTCATACGGACCACTCGCCATAGCAACCTTTTGCAGCCGTTCGATCGGAACAACATTGCGCTCCACAAATAAGAAGCCTTCCTTGACATCAATCTCCTCCTCCGTAAAGCGGTACCGGTACCGCTCGTAGCGCACAAACGGCGCGATCAGAGTGATCACCCAGATCACAAGCAGAACCAGAAGCAGCCAGATTACAGAAAGATCCTGCTCCGCTACCGATCTGATAAACCAGTAACCGGCAAGCACAACACAAGTCAGCACGACACTTAACGTGATCTCTGAAAGAAGCATCAGATTCCTCGCCTTTTTATTGAGCTTTTCATACATGTTACAAACCCTCTTTCCTATAAAAAACTTTCCACTAACCTCATCCATCAACAATTACAGCCACAATTTAAGCACCCTCTTTCCGGATACCTCTAAAAAACTGCAACCGCAAAAACTCCTATTACCACTTTCTTTATAGTGAAATACCCGGCTGGTTTCATGCATATCATCATACGTCTTTTTATATAAACGCCCGGTGGGATTCCGGTGTTTTTCAGGCTCATTTGCACGCGTCGGTGCTTATGCCCTGTACTTTAGGGCATTACGCACCGCTACGCCGTGCAACAAAAGCGAAAGCGTGCCTGAAAAAAAGCTGATCCCACAAAAGGGCGTATCTATACAAATATGCATGAACCAGCCGGGTATCGACATATAGATTACAGTGTGATCGTATAATCACTGTCATACATTGCCTTTAATTCCTCTTTCGTGTTATACACGCCATCCAGCGCAAACTCCTTGGACCACGTCATATAAAACGCCCATGGGGTATGACTTTTTTCGATTGCGGAAATGGAAGGATTATAGCCCACCTCCGTCAATGCCTTCACCTTATTCGGGCTGGTATTAGCAGTCAATTCCTCATACTGCTTCTGATAATCCGTCGCTTCCTTCTCCGGCAGATAGATATCCCATCCGACCACATCACAGTAGTCATCACCCGGATAACTCTCCTTCGTCGGTGCGCTCCATACCCAGAGCAGATTATCAAGCTGCTTTTCCTTCGTAAAATAATCAAACATCAGGTAGTAGAGCTGTTTGGCAACCTCGCCGCCCTTAGAGCCCCACCAGAACCAGGTTCCTTCCACTTCATGGAACGGACGCCAAAGCACCGCGATATGCTCCTCTTTAAAGTGGGAAAGCTGTTCTGCGATCACAGAAAGGTCACTGAAAAACGCCTCGCGTTCCTCACTGCCCTCCACCAGCACCTGCTCCGGATCAAAGTCTGTGTGCTCGGTATAAAATGCCTTATCCCGTCCGCCAATCGGTGAAAACCAGTGAAAGCAGAGCATCGGAATGATCTCTCCTTCTTTGGCAAGGGAAAGTGCCGTGTCCATCGTTCCCTCATTTTCATATACCTCGGTCAGACACTCTTTACCGGCATCCTCATAGTTGATGTTCGGGCTGTAGGAAAGCATCTCAAACTCCACGAGCTTTGGATATTTTCCGGTCACTTCCTTGATATATGCACGCTCCTCCATCGGCTTGGTCTGCGTATGCTGTCCTGTGATCAGCTTCTTTCCTGCGTGCTCACAAAGGTAAGCAAGCAGCTCCTTTGCCTCTTTGCTTGCCTGTGGATTGACAGGCTCCTTACAAAATGTACTCATTGCATTTCCTCCTATTCATCCCCTAAACGGTGGATCATTTCATAACACATTCTGGCATTGTGATACGGGCATTTCCATGGAGAAAGAAGCGGCTCTTTTTCATTCACCGTCTTGTCATAAAAACGCTCATTGTACCACTCTGAACCTTCCCGCGTATCAATAATATAGTTCTTTACATAATTCCAGATATGCTCTACAGCTTCCTTGTACTGCACCTCATCCGGACGCTTCTGGTATGCATTATAAAATCCGATCATGGACTCACACTGCACCCACCAGATACGGTTTTGAAGTACGACACCATTTTCACACTCTGCCGCAACACTCTCACCATCGTATGCCACGGTCAGAATCTCATGCTCCAGATCCGCAAACATCGGTAAAAACTGCTTATGATATGCTTCCTCATCAAGCACCTCTAATCCACGCTCCAAAAGCCATGCGGTCTCAATATCATGACCATAGGAATGAAGATCGATCAGAGAATGCATCGTGCTGTCAAAGAACACCTCCAAACGGTGTTTTTCCGGATGATACATCTTGTCCTTAAAAAGATCAGCAATAAAATGCATTCCTTCCTTAGCACCCTCGTGTCCGCTCACACGGTATAACTCTGTATATGCCTCATAAATATGCAGCATCGTATTCATCGTCTTTTCTGCCATGACACCATTTTCTGATAAATGCTCATTGCTCTGTGGCTTGAAATCAACGGTAAAAGCTTCCTTATAGCCGTATTCATCGCGGTATTTGCTCTCGATCAGATCATAAAGTCCCTCAGCAAGGGAGAGTGCCTCCTCGTCCTTTACCGCATCATAATAAGCAGACAGCGCGTAAATGCAAAATGCCATGTTATAGGAATGTTTGATCGTATCGCAAGGTTTTCCATCATAGGTCACAGACCAGTAGATCCCGCCGTGTTCCTTGTCAAAAAAATGGTTCTTGATAAACTCATACGCATGCGTGGCATAAGGCAGGTAGCTCTCATCATGCAGCGTTAAATAGGCATGGGAAAATGTCCAGAGAATACGGCTCGTTAAAATGCCACCTTTCTCCGCCTTTTTATCAAGCACCCGGTCGATTCCCATGTAACCATAGTATCCACCCTGTTCCTCGTCCTTTAAGCTCTCCCAGAATGGCAGAATGTGCCCGGTCAATTCCTGTTTGATCTCCTCTTTCATCGTCATTTTCATAACCTCCTTTGTTTTCTTTTGTTTTTTTAGATAAAGTGTAGCCTATTTCTGACCAATTCTCAAGTAGGTTTTCCGACAGAATATGTCACACAAAAAATCACTGACCGATCAGATCGATCCCTGTACGTTTTTCATCCTGCTCTGCAGCAGCAAGACTGGCATAACCGTACTGCTTAACCGTACCTTCCATGATCTGCTCTGCCAGATTTTCACCATTTTGCACATGCGCTACAATGTACTGTCCGTAAAGCTTTAGCATATTGTCACCGTAGGTAGAAAGCTCGCCGCGCAGATACGTTTCATACGAGGTATCGTAAGGAGTGTCGTCTGCTGTATGGATCGTTCTCGCCTGCCCTGCCAGATTCGGATAAGCAGCAGCAAATTCTTCCATCCATGCAACCTGAAGCCGGATGATCTCCTCCATGATTGCCTTTTTTTGTTCCGGAATGACCGGAAACTGATCCTTGATACGCTCCCACTGCTCCGGCGCGGTACTTTGTTCCATGCGCCCATACTTCTCCATAATAGGATTCCAGCCCTTTGCCATATTTCTCTTAAAATCAATGACATACTGGGTAAGCATCGGTCTTGTCCAGAGAATATACTGACTGTAACGCATAATATAAAAGGTTTCCCAGTCATCCTGACAGCTCGCTCTGCCGCCCTCATTTTTCACCAGATCAAATGCCTGAAATTCCATTTTTGCAATATAGTTGGTAAGCTCCTCCTGCGTCATGAGAGAAAGCTCTGCCCGGAGGGAAAGCTCCATGGCATAATGCTCCAGATACGTGTCAGTATAAAAGGCATCCCCCGGCGCAGCCGTCTGTTCCATCAGATACCATTCTAAAAGATAGCCCTCGCGGATGAGCACCCCGATCAGATATTCACTGAGCTGTTCTATTTTTTCTGTCAGAAAAGCAAGCTGTTCTTCGCCTTTGTCCACCCATATATGATAAGCATCTAATATGTCTTCTGCCCGGGAGGAAAGCTCTGCTGCCACCTGAAACCGCCTGCTGCCATAAAACAGCCACTTCTCAGGAAGCGGGTAAGCCCCCTCCACGATATAACCGATCTTTAACGCCGCTGCAAGTCCATTCATCAGACAGAGCAGTGCCGCATTTTTGTCCTTGCGTCTTGCCATACGGATCGCATTGTACTGCGCCCCCTGTGAAAACAGGCGGGCATAACGCTCAAGCAGCCGGTAGCGCACGGTCATCGGATAACCCTTCTTTAAATAGGCGCGGAAGGAAAGAAATGGATTCTCCCCCTTCACCTGCTCTCCCACATACCACAGGGTACCATTGGAAGCAGCCGCCAAAGCCTCCGCAGGAAGAGATAAAAACATCGCATCCGGAAGCGTTTTATGTTCTTTAAAATAAGCATAGACACGATCCCCAAACAACCGGTCATAAAAATGCGCATACGACATCACACCGATCCTGCCGGAAGCCTCCTTCGTCATTTGCCGGCGCATCCCTTTAAATTCCGCCGGAAGTGCCTGAAGACATGCCTCTACCTCATCCCCAATCTTTTCATAGCAGTCATCGTCAAGCAAGAGCACAAAGCCCGGTCCCCAGTCATGATCTTTGGAAAATGCATCATCAAATCCAAAGCAGTCAGAGCCTTCTCCACACAATCCGGCGATCATACGGTCGTATTCCGCAGGAAAATGCTCCTTTAAAAGAGGAGCAGCACAGGTTTCATAATATTCCTGACAGAGCGAAAGCCCGTGCTCAAAGGAGGCATCCAGCTTTTTCTTCACCGCCTTATAATAGGCGCGTGTCCGCTCATAAAAATCTGTTTTTCCAAGTGAGGTCTCGATCATGTGCATGGCAGTTTCATAGTGGTTGAGAGCCAAAGCATCGTCCCCCTCCTGCTCGGCGCACTGTCCCAGTGCCACTAACGCAGCCGCATAGTGCGTGTCCTTGTGTCCTGTTTTAAAGTAGGCGACCGCCTCCGACGCATACTGCTTTGCCTGCCGGAACAGATCCGGCTGTCCGTTTCTTGCCATCTCACAAAGGGTATTGGCAAGATTCGTCTTTGTAACCGCAGTCTCCCATGCATGTGAGGCATCCTGTTGTACAATGGAAAGTGCCTTGCCTAAACAGTCATATGCCTGCTCATACTGTCCCATTTCCTGATAGAGCAGACTTAAATTATTGTAAAGTGCCGAAAACTGCATGTCATTCTTTGGAAGATGCTTCTCATACACCGCCTCAGCTTCCACATAAAATGCCTGTGACTGCTCTAAGCGTCCGGCACTGCGCAGCCCATTTGCAATATTTACCAGTGTATTTCCATAGGCAAGACTGCCCTCTAAACCACGCTGTTTTAAAAGAAACAACGCCTCTTTTGCCGCCGACTGCATTTTATCATAAGCACACGTTTCCCGGTAAAAACCGATCAACTCATTCCATAACGCAAGCAGACTGTCATAGTCCTGCTCATCGAAAGCCTTAGAAACTGCCTCCATCAAAAAGCCTTCGATCTGATCTGTTTTATCCTGTTCAAATAATGCATCCAGTTGCTGCAATGTTGCCGTAATATCCATATGCAATGCCCCTTTTTCGTTTTTGGATATTATAGCACATTTTCGGGTCAGAAATAAAACTACATACTACTTTATCGTACGGTGAAATACCTCTGAGCCAATCTCAATTTGTTTTATTTCTTTTAAACGCAGAAACGAATCTAACTCCATACCATAATCCGTGCTGATATAATCTCTCGATTTGGTCAGATGGTCATAGCAGTTCATGTCATGTATCATGTTTTTCAACGGAACAACTTTCTTTTCGGCATGTTTTTTCTTTACTACCAGATTTATGGATGTGTTTATCAATCCCTCATCAATCCCTGCCTTGGCAAGTTTGCAGTCGGGATCATAAAGATTCAGATCTTTTATCACAACAGCGATCGGTGTCACATAAATAGTCGTTTCTCCATTGGAAAACTTCCGGCAGGGAATCTTTCCGGCTTTCGGCAGATGACACTTCGCCAGCGCATGAATTTTATAGTCCGGATCATAACTTTTTTTAACATTTACATACCGGAACAGATCCTCCTGCAAATATTCCTCACAAAACAGCATGGTATTGCCCATCTGAAGCGTTTCTCCATAACGGATTCCGATCAGATAACCACCATCTTCCGCCTTTTCTCCTTTGTAGGAAGGGTATGCCCAGCCGGAAATGATCTTTCCGTCACTGTCATAAAATTCCAGACAGACCGGGTCCTTTCCTTCCAGCTGTGACGGATTTCCGGCAAAAACACCATCTTTAGAAATACAGTAAATAGAATAAGACCTGGCCGCTGCTTCTCTTCCTTCCTCCTCGGTATATTGATACTCCGCCGGATCTGTTCCATCTATATCTCCAAATCGTGCACCGTTGATCGGAAGATATACCTGATCAGTTTTAAATTTCAAGGAAGCGATCACAATTCCGCGCTCCTGTTCTTTGCTGTACAAATGTCCTAAGATCGTCAGCTTAAAATCATCCGTTTCCGTTACGGTTTGTTCTGTATCTGCACATTCGGCCAATCCCTTTAAATCCGTTGCATAATCATCAGAATTGATAAAAAACAGAGAAAACCATTGATACCTGATTCCGGCATAAGCGGTTGGAACCATGATAAACAACAGCAAAACTACAGCAGCGGCGACCCATGCTTTTTTGTTATAAAAAAGCTTTTTTTGTTCCTGCCGCTTATTCTTTTCACGTATATGTAATAAATCACTTATTTGATCGGCATCTAATGAGATCTGATCAAAAGTTTCCCGATAAAAATCTCTATTGCTCATACTGCCATTCCTCCTTTAATACTTTTTTCAACCTCTGCCTTGCTCTTTGCAAACGGGTCTGCACTGTCGTTTCTTTTAATTCGAGCAGTGCCGCGATCTCTTTCACAGAATACGTTTCATAGTAATAAAGATGAACGATAAAACGATATTTTTCAGGCAGCGATGTCACCGCCTGAAATAAGATATACTGCTTTTCTTTGTCAAAATCCTCCATTTTTAGTTCCTGATCCAGTGCATCATAAGATACCACCTTCCGCCGCCAGGATGATCTGCATATATTTTTCGATTCATTCGCAGCTACGCGGATCAGCCATTTCCTGATATGTTCCTCATCTTGAAACACCGTATCCGTGGTCAACAATTTCAAAAATGTATTTTGCATGACATCTTCCGCATCACTTTTGTTACCGCAATATCCATATGCCAGGCGATAAATATGATTGGCATAGGAACTGACGATATTTTCATACTTTTTAGAATCCATACTAAATGCCCGTACAGTAAGCTTCATTCTAAATTCTCCCTTTTTACCGTTTTACCTCTGTAGCATATGAAGACAGTGGAAGCTCCACGATCGAGCCATCTTTCATATCGTAAGCAATCAGCTTGTCACACCACATCATCATGGAACTATAATCTTTGCTGTTTCGTTCACTCGCTTCATAAAGCTTCTGTTCTTTTATATCATAAACATAATTATTGACCCGGCATTTTTCATAATCCTCACTTTTGTTATCATCCAGGTTGTAAAGTAGTTTTCCATCAACAGAAAGTTCTGCCGCAATAAACGTGCGGTTATCCTTTCGCTCATATACCGTTTGACTCTCTGCTTTTTCCTCCGGTTCCTTTGCAACAATCCTGTGTTTTCCCTCATCACAAAAATAAAGCTTTCCCTCGTAACAACCGATATAATTTTTTATCCTTTTCTTCTTCCCATTTTCTTCCCGAATCTCCTGTTCGATCTTTACTTCCTTTCCAGATTTTAAAGAAAGGGCATACATATCGCTGAAGGAAGTATCATCCGAGAGTGAATTTAACCCCTCTACTTCATACACCAGTTTTCCATCACACAGATCCAGACGTCTTACTGACACTCCGTATTTACTGTCGTACTCTGCCAGTTTTTTTACTTTATAATCCGTAAGATCCATGGAAATGACTGCTGCTTTGCTTCCGCAGGTACTTACTATTTCTTCTCCTTCTTCTCCCTCTGTTACCGGCACCATAACTGCCGCATACATTACATCACTGGAAAACAAAAGCTTGGAACCGGTAAAACTATAATCCAGTTCTGCCACCTTTGCCCGTTTATTCTCTCCTATTTTGGAAAGATAAATCAGACTTTTCATGTCTTTTGATGTCACCACTTCAAACACTACATCTCCATGTACTCCAATTGCTGCAAATCCACTGCCAAACGCTTCTGCAGGAGCGGCTGCTTCACAGGACGAATCATCTTCCTGATGCTTGCAATCCGGACGGGAACAAAGCACGGTATCATTTCCGGTAGTAAGATCTCTTATATGCAATATATCATTCTGTACATACACCATCCGCTCTCCTGATACTGCAATATTACCTACCGAATAAGAAACGGAGTCATCTTTCGGCCACGGATACGCTGCTGTCTTTATCTGTTTTATGTTTTTATTTTCGCACCCATTACAGAACAAAACAAGCAATGCAAGAAAGATATATATACCAATACATTTGCAACACGTCATCTGTTTCATACCTGACCTCCCACTACTTTTTGAAATGCTCACCGATATAATTCCGATACCACTGTTCCTTTTCTTCTACCGTATCCGGTTCTAACGCTCTTGGATAGGTGATCCACTTATTTCCAATGCTAAATGCCATAAGGCCAGGATGATCCTCATCGATTACGGCTTTTCCATCTTCCAGCACGTAATTTTCCCCTTCTACTCCATACTGTAACAGATTGGCATAATCTGCATCCCCATGGATCAGATCTAAAAATTCCACGACTTCGTCTTTATGCTCTGACCAGGATGCTACTGCTGTCAGGCAATTAGTTACCGGCTGATAAGTATCTTTCTTTATGACTACTTTTTGCGTTTGATATAATAACTGCTCATTTAACAACACTTCATTCTCACTGCTGTCCTGTCGGTTTTCCTCTGCATAAAGTACAAAGAAATCTGTTGGCAGGGACCAGTCCATCCCCGGTTGATTATAACCCCAGATCAGATCGCCGCGTTCCTTTACCTGTGTCGTAAGCTCCTCAATCCCCCAGTCTGCGATCTCCTCTTTTTCTGCACGAAGCAACACCGGACAGAAGCCTTTTCGTTTTTCTTTTTTATTCACCTTTTCTGCCATCTGAAGAAGCTCCTCACAAGTCTCGTTTCCTTTTAACTGCATATCATATTTTTTTAAATAGGCTTTGTTTACAAAGGCACAGACATCCGACACCGGCTGCTGTCTCCAGTCATAGCTGTAGATCTTCCCATCTACCTTCATTGCCTCCCACTGTTCTTTCAAATAACTTTCATATAGATGCGATCCCAGCTTCTTTTTCTCTCCGGTAAGATAAGGATCCAGCGGTTCTAACAGCCCCTTCTCAACAGCCTCCTGATATCTGTTGGTATCTGAAGCTGCTGCACAACTGCCAACATTGATCAGATCCGTAGCTTCCCCTTCTTCTTTTCTTTTTAACAGATCATCCTGATAGTAATCCTCTGTTATGCTTTTGTTTTCCATCCGTATTACAAAGCCCTTCTCCCGGGCCAGACGATCATTTAACGCGATCAATACATTGGACGGAAGCACGGCATCATTTACCCAGACAAGCTTCGTTGCATCTTTCCAGTGTTCTTCATAATAAGCATCATCCAGTTCTACCTCCTTCGCTTCCGGAAGATTGGTTAACACAGCGTCCTCCTTTGCCGTTGTGTAACGTTTTTGTTTCTTTTTGTCACTTGTTTTAGTTGTGCTGCCACAGCCTCCAAATAACAGCGTTACCGTTACTAAGATAGGAATAATGTTACGCATTTTCATAGGTATCCTCCTTTACATTGACTGTCTTTAAACCAGCTAAAAATCCCTCATGTATCTATAACAGGTATCTACCTATACAACAATGCAGTATGATAAAATGTCACACTTTTATATAATTTTCTTGTCTTTTGTTGCCTTTTTTGTATCTCCTCACTTTTGATTTTCATTTGTTTTGCTTTTTTATCTTTATTAAATTTACTTCTTAAAACAAGGTTATAACAATTTTCTTCTAGTTATCCACATCCGTTCATTCTGTGCTATAATCAAAAAACAATATGTTTTTGAAAGGAGCTTCTTATGTCTGATCCAAACCAAACACCTGCTGCCTCTACACACAAACGCCGCGTGCGTTATAAGGGAACCCATCCCCGCACCTATTCAGAAAAATATAAAGAGCACAATCCGGAGAAATATCAGGATGATATTGAAAAGATCATCAGCAAGGGAAAAACACCTGCGGGTATGCACATTTCTATTATGGTGGATGAAATTCTTGACGTGTTAAAGATCAAGCCGGGTGAAATCGGATATGATGCTACGCTGGGATATGGTGGTCATACAAGAAAAATGATGGAGCAGCTCCATGGGCAGGGGCATATGTACGCCACAGATGTAGATCCCATTGAGTCAGAAAAGACAAAGAAGCGGCTGAAGGAAGCCGGATTTGGTGAGGACATTTTAACAGTTCGTCTTCTTAATTTCGCCAATATTGACCAGGTTGCCCCAGATACCAAATTTGACTTTGTATTAGCAGACCTCGGTGTTTCCTCCATGCAGATTGATAACCCGGAACGTGGCTTTTCCTATAAGGTGGAGGGGCCTTTAGATCTGCGCTTAAATCCTACCGTTGGAGTAAGTGCCGCCGAGCGGTTAAAAGAACTGGATAAAGAAGAATTGATCTCATTGTTAGTGGAAAATTCTGACGAACCTTATGCGAACCAGATCGCAAAAGAAGTAATAAAGACTTTTAAAAAACATCAGCCAATTGAAACCACCCGGCAATTCCATGACGTGATCGAACGGGCATTATCATTTTTACCGGAAAAAGAACGAACAGAGGCAGTCAAAAAATCAAGCCAGCGATGCTTTCAGGCACTTCGTATTGACGTAAACAGCGAGTTTGAAGTGCTTTATGCCTTTTTAGAAAAGCTTCCGACCGTCTTAAATTCCGGAGCGCGCGTTGCCATTTTAACATTCCACTCCGGAGAAGACCGTCTGGTTAAAAAATCGTTTAAACAACTTTATAAAGCAGGCGTTTACCGTGCCATTTCAGAGGACGTGATCCGCCCCTCCAAAGAAGAATGTTTCAGAAACCCAAGAGCAAGATCCACGAAGCTGCGCTGGGCAGTGATGGCATAGGAATGAGCATCGCAAGTTTCACAATTACCTATAAATTATCAAAAACACTCAGGCAATCTATTTAAGAAATATCTCTACGTTTCGGATACATTTCCTGAGGCAATACGAAATGTTCGGGAGCATAGCACTTCTATGTCTTCCTTTATATGACTGGTGATCAAAACTGTGATATTATCCTTCTTATTTAATTCTGTGATCAAATTCCGTACTAATTCCACACCTTCTTCGTCTAATCCACTAAAAGGCTCATCCAGTAACAGTAATTTAGGAGATTCCATAATTGCCTGCGCAAATGCTAATCGTTGTTTCATTCCTACAGAAAACTTACCGACCTTTTTTTTGCTTTCAGGATTCAATCCAACCAATTCTATGTATTTTCTGATTTCGTTTGAATCTATGATCCCCCTGATATCTGCAATTGTTTTCAAATTATCAAAAGCAGATAATGAAGGCATAAAACCGGTATTATCTAAACTAACACCAATATCTCTTGGAAATTTTCCTTTTTTTAATTCTTCATCTAAAACTTCAATCTTTCCTGCTGTTGGAATCATGATACCAGCAATCATCTTAAAAAGAACACTTTTTCCAGAACCATTTCTCCCCTCAAAACCAACAATCTCACCCTGCTTTATTGTGATATTCACATTTTTCAATATTGTTTCCCCATTGATTGTCTTTCCTACATTTAAAAGTTTTACCGCATTCATTTTCATTTCTCCCTATTGATAATAACCAACCAAAATTTTTTCTTGTTTCCGTTTCATTAAATAACAAAATATAATATAACCCAAAACCAATGTCAGACATAAAAAACTCCTTGCCCATAAAATATTATATTTTGCATTCCTTATTAATAATATATTTTGCGTGAAAGGTATAAATTCTGTTCCATGAGGGATAAGCCCAGCAATGATAACACTTAATATATGACATCCAATTCCTATTACAAAAGCAATCTCAAGTCTGTAACACAATAAGTAGATCACCATAATTAATAAAACAAGCAACAAAGTTACTAAAATAAAATCTGCTGCCACGCCTATCATACCATCTGTTACACATTGCAGGTTCTGGTATATATCAGTTTTACCATTCCCCTTGTAAATAAATCTTCCACCCATATATGCAGAAAGTATCATAATAACAAAATAAAGGATAATGTACCTGACCATATTTAGCATACATTTCATCATGCATTTCAATACTCCACCCATTTTCATAAACATATATACAGAAAATGTAGTAAAAAATTTACTAAAATAATACACCAAAAATACCCACAAAGGCATACACAATCCTAAATAAAAAAGCAAATCCTGAACATTCCATCCAGAAAAACCTCGAAAGCAAATATATACAAATGCGGTTGCATCACTATAAAAATTTTTGGAAATATGATACGTCATTGCGACATAGATACACGACCATATAATACTTCCCAGAAAGTATGGATCAATATTGTTTTTTTCAGAAATATACTTTATCACTTCTTTCATATTTCTGGTTATACCTAAATCCACATACCGGATTACAATTAATAATATAACAATTAAAACGGATAGACATATCATCCAAAATATAATTTTTTGTGAAACCGTAATCTGAACATCATCTTGCACAACAATATTATAAAAAAAAGTATACCTGAATAAGCTCTTAATATGATTTTTCCAAACAATCAATTCAAACAATATCGGAATCATTGCACCAACGATCCCCATACTATTACTGGAAAATATTACTGCAAAAACCAGGTATGTTAGCGTTATTGCCAAAAGGCATACATATGTAAAAAAGAGATTAGGTATGAAAGTATCATCCAATACGAAATGCATATTTACCATTTTTCCTACTAATAAAATGCATAATAAAAGATATGTCATTATCCCGGTGATTATAGTAAAACTAAATAAAAGATACCGCTGAATGATTCCTGTTCTATTTTTGCATTTTAACAGTTTCGCCGATTGTATAATGAAGTTGGACACTAACTAAATAAAATAGCTCATGAAGCATTTCTTTGATAGAATGTTAGTTGACTAGAAAAACACAATCAAAGGAGCATGCCCATGAGCCAATTACATTCTACCACAACTTCT
>JBNMLP010000011.1:0-100500 GCA_050874905.1 Lachnospiraceae bacterium | reverse complement strand
GAAGCAAATATAGAAAATACGTATAGTGCAGATTATGCATATGGAATTGCAGATAATTCAGATTGTAATAATTGTATTAACATGGGAAAAGTCTACAACTCAATAGCGGGTAGCGGCAGTGCAAAAGATTGCTATTCTCTTAACGGATCTAATCAGAATTCAAGCCGTGCAACAGTGAAAACTGCTGAACAGTTAACAAAACCAGAAACCTACACAGGCTACGACTTTGATAACACCTGGGAGATTGATCCAGATTGCTCGTACCCATATATCCAGTTGAAGGATAACCGGATCGTCCGGGTAGAGGATTTAGAACTTACGAGTGTCCCAACGAAAAAGAGCTACATTCAGGGGGACAAGCTGGATCTGACAGGTGGTTCTGTCAAAGTAACCTATGAGGATGGTAAGGAGAAAAAGACAGCTATTACAGCAGACCGGGTAAGCGGTTACGACATGCACAAGATTGGAAAACAGAATGTTACTGTAACCTACGGAGACAAGTCACAGACGTTTGAGATTGAAGTGAAGGGAATTCCTGTCACAAGTTTGGTAATCCCGGAAACGCTGGAGGTATATCGTTCCAAGCTGTATCAGTTTGAGCCGGAGATCAAACCGGACAATGCCACAGACAAGATGATCACATGGAAGTCCGATGATGAAAGTATTGCCAGCGTGGATGGAAATGGATTATTAAAGGCAAACAAAAAGGGAACAACCAAGATTACAGCTATGACAGCCAATGGCTTGAAAAAAGAATGTACCGTAACAGTGTTAGTTGCCAGTACGCAGGTCAAACTGAACGAGACGGAACTGGAATTATATCGCGGTGACAGTGCAACATTGACCGCACAGATTGCACCATCTGAAACAACAGATACCATTTCTTGGGAAAGCAGTAATCCGGCAGTTGCAGAAGTAACAGACGGTACCGTAGTTGCAAAGAGTGCAGGAATTGCAACAATCACGGCATATACCCAGAGTGGTGTATCTGAAAAATGTATGGTGACGGTAAATAAATATACGCCGGAGCTTTCCATTACAACATATCGATATACAAAATTGCTGGAAGATGGAGCATTTAAGTTAGATGGAATCTATACAGACAGTGATGGAAAGATTGTGTATAGCGTAACAAAGGGAAGCGATGTGATCTCTGTAGATGAAGCAGGTAACGTGACTCCATTGAAAAAGGGAGAAGCAATCATCACCGTGTCATCTGCGGAAACAGATACATATTATCAAAGCGAGCCACAGACGATTACGATCACTATTACAAGCAATCAAAGTACCAATACGACAAAACCAAATGCCACGAACCAGAATACTGTGCCATCTCAAAACAACAAAAATAGTAACGCTTCCAACAATACAAGTACTTCATCATCCAATAGCAACGCTGCAGCGATTGCGAAAGTAAAGAAGATAAAAGCCAAGATTAAGAAAGCAAAATCCGTAAAGAAAAGATATGTTTCATTTTCATTAAAAGGAAAAGCAGGATGTGACGGCTATCAGCTTCAGTGGAGTACAAAGAAAAGCATGAAGGGTGCAAAAAAAGGCTCAACAACGCAAAACTCCGGATACATAGGAAAATTAAAGAAAGGAAAGACCTATTATATCCGTGTCAGAGTGTATAAGGCAATTGGTGGTAAGTACTACTATGGCAAGTGGAGCAACAAGAAGAAAGTAAAATTAAACAAATAAGCCATAGGCATGAATAAGGGGTTATGAGAAATCGTGTAGAGACAGACGAGAAGGAGGAGACTCATGAAGTATTGCAGTCATTGCGGAGAAAAATTAGAGGACAATATAAAATTCTGCCCCAAATGTGGGGCAGAGGTACAAACCTCCGCATTACAAAATAATAAAGAAAAGAAAAATCTGAATATTATGATCATTGCAGGTGCGGTCGTACTTGCTGTGATCGTGATCATTGCAGTTGTATGCATTGTATTTTTGAATGGGAATAAGGGCAGTGACAGTGCTGCCCAGACTACCACACAGGTAACAACAGAACAGCAGACAACAGAAGTACCAACGACAGAACAGCCAACAACAGAAGAAGCTACAACAGAAGAAAGCCAGAAGGATACCAAAGCAAAGAAAAAGAAGAAAAGTGCGCCTGTAGAGTATCAGCTGATGGAGGGAGATTATACAAAGGGACCACTTACTTTTTCCATTGTACTGCAGGATGGTGAGACATATTGCATATCTGGTACAGATGCTACCGGAGTAGCATTTTTATCCTATGCCGGAAATGGTGTGTATACCGGTTCATGGACATATGGTGATACGAATGATCATTTAACCGATGTTACATTAAAGACTACGAAAACAGGATTTACCTTAAGCACATCTGATACGCTGGGAATGGCTTGGTCAATTGATGAGACATGGCCTGGTAAATACGAATATCAAAATGGAGCAATGCAGAAGAAGAGTTCTTCTAAGAAGAGTAGCAGCTCCAGTGTCAGTGCCGGATATTATCGTGTGAAAGTAAAAGAAGGAACTTACCTTGCCTTGCGGAGTACTCCGGAAACAAGAGATGATAACATAGATGAAAAATTGTACAACGGTCAGACCGTGCAGGTGGACAGTGTTACTGGCAACTTTGCGTACGTATATTCTGAGGATCTGGAACAATGGGGCTATGTGAATGCAGATTATTTGGTAGCAGAGTAATGTTGCCCAAATAATAGATTCCAGAACAAAAGAGCTGGGAGGTTACATATTATGAAATGCAAAAATTGTGGAAATGAATTTGAATCTGGTATGTTTTGCCCGAAGTGTGGAACAAAAGTGGACACAGAGGACACGCATAGTTTGGCAGAAATTCAGCCGCAGCAGATAAAACAAAATCAGGGTACAAACAAAGGGCAGGATAACAGAAAAATAGTCTGCGGATGTGTAGTTGCGGTGGTTGTTGCAGTAATTGTAGGAGTAATACTTGTAGTTTTTACTATGCATTTGATTCGTGTGGTTTCTTCAGAAGAGAAGAAACAGGAAAACACTACAACTGAAATGACAACCGAATCAAAAGCAGATAAAGAGGCTTGGTTTGAGGCTGGAGAGACGTATACTAAGGAGAGTGGAGGGATTCCCTGCTTAGAAATTTCCATAAATGAAGTGGGTTCAGAATCGGTTATGGAGCTTGGAGATCTCGGAGATTATAAACAGGCGATATATCTTGACTGTACTTTTAAAAATATTGGAGAAGATGACGAGTATATTGGTATAGATATGTTTAGTTTTTATGCAGATAATCAGTCTGTTGATACAGATGTATATAATTCAATGGATTATGTATCCTTGTCTCCGGGGCGCGAAACCAGTGGAAGAATTTATGCATTCCTTGACCCGGACGATGTGTCTCTATTGGAAGTGGAAGTTGAGGGAACACCGTTCCTACTAAAAAATAGTGAAAAATCAGTTTTTGATTCTGATTATGTAGCAGAGAAAAAATCAGCCTTTCGAGAAGATTGGTATAAATCAATATCCCGATATGATCAGCTGGGTGGAAATGATTGGATTGATCTGACTCCCTCTGATGGAAAAGAAACATTTGATTTTTCTGTTAATGGAGAAACATTAGGTTCTGTTGATCCGAATGAATACAAATATGATGAGACATATGATAAATATCTGTATGTTACATCCGATGGCATTACATTTGGATATGATCCTTTGCAGAAACGTATCATCATACTGGATGGTGATTACGCAGAAGAAAAGTTTGAAGAAATGAATGAGTAATTAAACGGGATATACAAAGTTAAAGTGAGTTATGGAGGAACAATGTTTAATAAAAAGAATATAGGTTTTAAAGTAGCCTTTTTGTTCGTGTGTTTTCTTTTCTTTTCTTTGTTATGTGGATGTTCTTTAGAAGATAAAAATCAAGCAACAATAGAAAAATTGGATATGATTTCCGATGTAATTCCCCAAGATGATATGTATTTATATAATTATAATGATGAATGGCTGTTAACTTACAAATCATATGAGAAGAATGTACGGATTTATGAACCGAAAGTGTTTGATTGCTTAGCTACCTTTTTTGAAAGTCAGGATATAGGTAATGATAGTACATTTACATATAATTGGATTAAAAAACAGTATTATCTAAATGTGGATTGCCAAATGGAAGGAATGAAATTTTCACTTGTCAGGTATTCAATAAAGAGAAAAAAATGGAGCATAATGTTTGATGATGATTGGCATAATTTATCAGCTGAGGGAAAAGAAATTATGAACAACAGTGGATTGGCAAACATCATGGAACAGGATGTAAAAAAATTTGAAAGTGATCTTAGTAAGAATGATCTGACGTTAAATGAGTTGTCATTATTGCATTATAAGGTAATAAATAATTATTATTCTGAACAATTTATGAAGGAAAAATGATAGCCAAAGGATGTTAGAATTTTGTCAAAGCAGAGATGGAGGCTGGTGATGGCAGTCTGTATCCACTGGACGAGGAAGATCAGAATTAGGTGTCAGGATGAAAAAGAAGAATAAACATCGGCTCAGCATTTCCTTGATCGTACTGCTTGTCGTGGTAGTTTCCGGATGTGTGATAGTGCAACAAGCAAAGCAGATGAAAAAGACTGCCCGTAATGCAGAAAATACAACGGAAACTCCGCAGATTACTGTTGCCAATAATATGGAAAAAGACGTCAGCAGTGAGCAGACAGAAATTGCTGAAAAAGCGACGACGGAAACCAAAGTAACAGAGAGTACGACAGAGGAGATAGCGAGCGAAGAAAGTCTTGATGATCTGAAACAGAAATTGCTGGATGACATTTCCGGCAGTGGTTTTGATCTTGCGACAGTTTCTGTATTTGTAAAAGATTTGCAGGAGCAGGATTATGTGAATCTTGATGCAGGTGCCGGACGGGCTGCCAGTTTGATCAAGCTTTTTGTCGCAGGTACAGTATACGAAGAAATGAAAAATGGCACGTTATCATCCTCCTATGAAGGGGAGCTGCCTTCGCTTGTAAGTAATATGATCACGGTCAGTGATAATACTGCCTGCAATACCTTAGTAAAAAAGCTGGGGGATGGCAGTGCGGCGAAAGGGATGGATAAGGTGAATGCCTACTGTGCAGAACATGGATTTACCGCTACCTCTATGGGGCGTTTGATGCTCGATTTTTCAAGCAGTAAAGATAACGTAACCTCGGTCACGGATTGCACCAGATTTTTACGTCTTGTATATGAAAATAAGATCACAGGTGCAAAAGAGATTTTGAGCTATCTCAAACAGCAGACCAGGACAGGGAAGATTCCTGCAGGCGTGCCATCCTTTGTCACAACAGCAAATAAAACAGGAGAATTAGATGATACAGAAAATGATGCTGCAATTATTTTTTTAGAGGGAAAACCATATATTCTTTGTGTTATGGTGACCAAAACTACAAACGTTGCTGCAGCCAGAAAACTGATCACAACAATATCGAAACATACTTATGAGTATTTTTCTGAGGAATCATAGCCGTAGTCAAAACCCGAAACCATAAGGAAGTGGTTTCGGGTTTTGTATTAGCAAGGTTTTTGACACAGAAATTGTAGGATTACAATACATGAGTGTTCTGCTCCATCCCAGTCTATGAGTTGCAAGATGTTTTTAAATTTCGTATAATATATGAGAACATGGCACTACCAGATTAGATTGTAAGGAGCTAAGTAAGATGAAAAAAGGAAGTCGTTTATTGAGTTTTTTATGTGTGATCACGCTTGTGATGAGCTTGATCGTGATAGAAACTGCTGCGGAAGATAGCGATGAGATGACGCTTAATTATAATGGTGTAACTTATACTTATACAAAGTATGGAGAGTTGTGTAATATTGATGGAGATATTCAGGGAAATCTGGATCTGGTTGCACTTGAGAAAGCAGCTGGAATCTCTTTTACCTCGATTGGACAAAGGGCATTTATCTACCAGAGGCATATGACTTTTTTAAATCTTTCAGCAACCATTCGGTCGATTGATTTTTGGGCATTTGATGGTTGCAGTAGTCTGTTGTGTGTGACATATGAAGAAGGATCGCAGCTTTCTTCTATTGGAGCATGTGCATTTCATGATCTGGATGTGTTTGGAACTTTTGGCCCAAAAGGTCAGACGGTAACAGGAACCTGCCAATTTCCAAAAGGGGTGCAGTCAATAGCGGAACTGGCATTTGCCAACGATGATGGTGTGAAATCGGTGCTATTACCAGATGACCTGCTTATGATCGGAGACGATGCGTTTTCTTCTACTGTGACAATTTATGCATCTGCCGGATCCGTAGGAGAAAAATATGCCAAGGACAATAATATTAAGTTTGTAGAGCAAAAAGAGAAATCCACTACAGCTGCTACAACGACAGAATCAAAAGAGGACACCACTACAGCTGCTACAACGACAGAATCAAAAGAGGACACTACTGCAGCTGCTGCAACGACAGAATCAAAAGAGGACACCACTGCAGCTGCTACAACAACAGAATCAAAAAAGGATACCACTGCAGCTGCTGCGACCACACAGCAGTCGGGAGGGTCTGACATGCAAGGAAATGCTACTACGGAACAGAAGCAGCAGGTTTTTTCTTCGGAAGATAAAACGACAGAAAATGTGTCAACGGCAGGTACAACACAACAGCGGATGAATCAGACAGCTGCGGATAAAAAGAAGAAACAACTGAAAAAGGGAGACGCTGTACGTGTGGGCAGTTACTGCTATAAGATTACCGGGAAGAACACGGTATGCTTTACTGCCTGTAAAAACAAAAAAGTGAAATCTTTAAAGATCCCTGCATCTATTAAAATTAAAAAGAAGAAGTATCAGGTGACGAGGGTTGGAAAAAAAGCTTGTTATGGACTGAAAAAGCTTTCTGCCGTCATGGTTGGAGACCAGGTAAGACAGATTGATGCACAGGCATTTGCGGGATGTAAAAAGTTAAAGGAAATTACGATTGGAAAGAAGATTCGCTCTCTTGGGAAATGTTGTTTTGAAAATGACCGGAAGCTAAAGAGTGTGATGATAAATGGGAAAGGGTTAAAAAAAGTGGGAAAGCATTGCATGAAAGGTACGGGGCATAAAAAGTATTATGTTCCGGAAAGTAAGGTTTCTGTCTATCAGAAATTGTTTCATGATGCAAAATAAAGGAATTCCCGGTGACTGCTGGTTTTAGATCAGTTTCACCGGGGATTTTTAAGTTATTCATAGTAAGAGTATAAATTTATTTTCCCAGAATATGGGCAAGATCTTCCTCTGGACTGGTAAGTGGGGTAAGTCCATAGGTGTCTACCAGATACTTCAGTACAGTTTCTGATAAGAATGCCGGGATGGTTGGTCCCAGATAGATATTTTTCACTCCCAGTGCCAGCAGTGTTAATAAGATACAGACGGCTTTTTGTTCATACCAGGAGAGTACGAGCGTCAGAGGCAGTTCGTTGATCCCTACTCCAAAGGCATCTGCAAGTGCCAGGGCAACACGGATCGCACTGAAGGAATCGTTACATTGCCCCATATCAAGGATGCGTGGAATACCGTTGATCTCCCCTAAGTCCAGATCGTTGAAGCGGTATTTTCCACACGCTAGTGTAAGAACCAGGGTATCCATTGGTGTTTTCTTTACAAATTCCGTATAATAATTTCTTCCCGGATGTGCGCCGTCACAACCGCCGACTAAGAAGATGTGACGGATGTCGCCTTTTTTGATGGAAGCAATGATATCTTCTGCATGGGAGAGGACGGCATCGTGAGCAAATCCTGTGGTTAGCATGTGCCCCCCGTTAATGCCGCTCATGCTGTGGTCATGTTCATAGCCGCCAAGCTCTTTGGCTTTCTGGATCAGTGGTGTAAAGTCTTTCTTGCCATCTGGATCTCCGGAAATATGGGTTAATCCTTCATACCCTACAACAGAGGTGGTAAAGATCCGGTCGGCATAATTGTCTTTTGGCGGCATCAGACAGTTGGTCGTAAACAGAACAGGAGCTGGAATATCACGGAATTCCTGCTGCTGGCTCTGCCATGCAGTTCCAAAATTTCCTGCCAGATGCGGATAGGCACGTAATTTTGGATAGCCGTGTGCAGGCAGCATTTCACAGTGGGTATAGATATTGATCCCGGTATCTTTGGTCTGTTCCAATAACTGTTTTAAGTCGTAGAGATCGTGTCCGGATACGACAATAAATGGACCTTTTTTAATATTTGTTGTGACTTTTGTCGGTGACGGAGTTCCAAAACATGACGTATTTGCCTGATCTAAAAGCTCCATACACTGGTAATTGACCAGCCCGAATTCCATAATAAGGGAAATCCATTCTTCCACCGTGTGTTCTTCATTCAGGGTGGACAGTCCTTTGATAAACCATTCGTTTACTGCATCATTGGTATAGCCGAGATTTTTCGCATGGTGTGCATAGGCAGACATTCCCTTTAACCCAAAGAGGAGTGTGGAGCGCAGGGATACGAGATCGTTGCTTCCTTCCCACAGGGCAATAACCGGGATTTCTTCCTGTGACAGTTCCTTTTGCTTGGAGATCACACGTTGCTTGAATGCTTCGATAGCGTGGTTGTCAAAATTTACGTTGGTCAGTGTGGTAAATAAACCGTCAACAAACAGACGGTTTATTTCTTTGGTATGGGTATTTGTTTTTTTGCAAATGACCGCAAGCCGGATCAGCTCTTTTACAAGGTCATCCTGCAGATTGGAGGTATCTGCTTTTTTTCCACAGACACCGTTTACGACACAGGCTTTGTCTCCGGCGGTCTGCTGGCATTGAAAACAAAACATATCAGACATAGTTTATGTCCCCCTTTCTTTCTTCTGATATAGAAGTATGGTCGTTTTGCTGGTGATTTATACCAGAAAATAAGAAAAAACCCCTTATCCATTGCGGATAAGGGGAATAGAGCCGTTTCTGCTTCTTATTTGGCACCATTTTTTCTTGTTGCACGGTAACGTGCGGTTGGATCTAAGATTTTTTTGCGGATACGGATGTTTTCCGGTGTGATCTCCAGTAACTCATCTGTATCGATAAATTCCAGTGCCTGCTCCAGACTGAGCTGTTTTGGCGGAACCAGTGTCAGTGCGTCGTCCGCTCCGGAGGAACGGGTATTGGTCAGATGTTTCTTCTTGCAGACATTTACTTCGATGTCCTCGGCACGAGAGCACTGTCCCACGATCATGCCGCTGTATACCTTCTGACCCGGACCGATGAAGAGGGTACCACGTTCCTGTGCATTGAACAGGCCGTAGGTGATACTTTCTCCTGCCTCAAATGCAATCAGAGAACCCTGCTTACGGTACTGGATATCGCCTTTGTATGGGCCGTATCCGTTAAATTCTGTATTTAAGATACCATTTCCTTTGGTATCGGTCATAAACTGGCCACGATAGCCGATCAGGCCACGGGATGGGATTAAAAATTCCAGACGGGTGTAGCCGCCGTTTCCCGGTGCCATATTTTGAAGTTCGCCTTTTCGGGCACTTAATTCCTGAATGACATTTCCGGAAAATTCTTCCGGCACATCGATGGTAGCAAGCTCCATCGGCTCAAGCTTCTTTCCGTTTTCATCTTCCTTATATAATACTTCTGCCTTACTTACGGCAAATTCATATCCCTCGCGGCGCATATTTTCGATCAATACGGATAAATGCAGCTCGCCACGACCGGATACTTTATAAGAATCGGTATTTTCTGTTTCTTCCACACGAAGGGAAACGTCGGTATTCAGTTCGCGGAACAGGCGGTCACGCAAATGACGGCTGGTGACATATTTGCCTTCCAGTCCGGCAAGAGGGGAGTCATTTACCAGAAAATGCATGGCAATGGTTGGCTCTGAGATCTTCTGGAATGGGATTGGATCTGCATGATCTACGTCACAGATCGTATCTCCGATCTTTAAGTCTGCAATACCGGACAGGGCAACGATATCACCCATGCTGGCTTTCTGCACGTCTACCTTGTTCAGACCGTCATAGACATACAGCTTGGTAATACGCACACGCTGCGTCTTATCCGGATCATGATGGTTTACGATCATAGCTTCCTGATTGACGTGGATCGTACCATTGCTGATCTTGCCTACACCGATACGTCCCACGTATTCGTTATAATCGATCGTGCTGATCAGCGTCTGCAGTGGGGCTTCCGGATCTCCCTCCGGAGCAGGAATGTAGTTGATGATCGTTTCAAATAACGGAGCCATATCTGTTCCCGGCTCGTCGGCAGAGTAGGAGGCGATTCCTTCTCTGGCGGAAGCGAAAATGAATGGGCAGTCAAGCTGTTCCTCGTTGGCATCCAGCTCAATAAACAGATCTAAGATCTCATCGATCACTTCTTCCGGTCTTGCTTCCGGGCGGTCGATCTTATTGATGCAGACAACTACGGAAAGGTTCAGCTCCAATGCTTTACGAAGGACGAATTTGGTCTGCGGCATGGCACCTTCAAAGGCATCAACGACTAAGATGACACCATCCACCATTTTCAGAACTCGTTCCACCTCTCCACCAAAGTCGGCATGTCCCGGAGTGTCGATAATGTTGATTTTTGTATCTTTATAAAAAACAGCGGTGTTTTTCGACAAAATAGTGATACCACGTTCACGCTCAATATCATTGGAATCCATGACACGTTCTGCCACTTCCTGATTGGCGCGGAATACACCGCTTTGCTTTAATAATTCATCTACTAATGTTGTTTTTCCGTGATCTACGTGGGCAATGATCGCCACGTTTCGAATATCTTCACGTTTGGTTTTCATAATTGACCTTCTTTCTACATGTAATGTCTTGATCTATTCTGCACAACTTCATCATCATAGCACATGAACCCCCGTGTTACAAGGTAAAACAATAGATTTCGGGGTATTTTCGGTGAATATGTCGAAAT
The DNA here is from genome assembly GCA_050874905.1 of Lachnospiraceae bacterium. Classification (GTDB taxonomy): domain Bacteria; phylum Bacillota; class Clostridia; order Lachnospirales; family Lachnospiraceae; genus NC2004. Next base: position 89,624 of record JBNMLP010000011.1, on the reverse strand, counting down.
ATTTTGTACAACAATCATGGTATTTTAGCGATTGTTCTGATATAATGAACGTATAGGAAAGGCAATCGGTGAATGGGTATTGCATTTCCTAAATGTCCGGACAGCATGATACAGACGACGAAGAGGTGCAACATGGAATACACATCAAGAAGAAGGAGTTCTTATCGAAGAGGGATCAGAATTGTTGGCATCGCCTTTATGGCGTTTGCTGTTCTTTATATGGAACGCGCGGTAACAAAGGGAGTGTCACCGGTCAAAGCGATCGGAATGGCAATTGCCGTCGTGTTCTTTCTCGTAGGGGTTACCTACGTGAAACAGTCATTTGGAATATCAGCATATGATGTTACATACATCATACTGCCGGAGCATTTGAAGCTGTTGACGCACAAAGGAGAGGTGCTTCTTCCTTATGAGAAGATCACATCTGTGACGATCAATCAGCCTCGTGTGGGTATGGATTATTATATGATCCATATTTTATCCGGTAAGTATAACTTGGTGATGCACGTCGAAGGGGTTGGCGAAAAAGCCCGGCAGATGTATGACAAGCTGATAGAATATACCAGCCAGAAGGCATGACGTTAAGCGGTTAAGATTTGGTTAAGAGATTTATAACGTATCGTGGTCTAATTGCAGTTTTTCAGGCATAGGTATAAAATAGTTAGAGATACAGTCAGAAGGGAGAAAGAATAATAATGACAGAAAAAGTTTTCTTGAATAACCAGGCAGTAGTAGCAGGAGAGGTCGTATCAGATTTTACATTCAGCCATGAACTTTATGGTGAAGGATTTTATAATGTGGATTTAAAGGTAGATCGTTTGTCTGATGCGTATGACATCATTCCGGTTATGATTTCAGAACGGATCATAGATGTAAAAAAAGATTATCATGGATGCCGTATTGAGGTGAAGGGACAGTTCCGTTCCTATAATAAACATGAAGATGAGAAGAATCGTCTGATCTTATCTTTATTTGCCAGAGAAGTGCGCATGATGGAGGATGGCGAAGAGTACAGCAAGCCAAATCAGATCTTTTTAGATGGATTTATCTGCAAGAAACCGGTGTATCGCATGACACCGCTTGGCCGAGAGATTGCAGATCTTTTGCTGGCGGTCAACCGTGCCTACGGAAAATCCGATTATATTCCTTGCATTTGTTGGGGAAGAAATGCAAGATTTGCAGGGAATCTTGAGGTTGGTGCACACATTCAGCTCTGGGGACGGATCCAGAGCCGCCAGTACCAGAAAAAGGTGGGAGAAGATCAGGTGATCAATCGTGTAGCCTATGAGATTTCCGTAAGCAAGATTGAATGCCTGGAGGAGGAAGAAGCATAGGCGTTACGATTTCAGGTGCTTCAAAACGATGAGGTCAAAGGGGTAACAGGGAGTAGGATTGTCTATTTAGGCAATCCTATTTGCATAATAGTGGATTTTATGATACAGTATCTTTTAATTGGTTGGGATAAAAGGAGAGATAACATGTCGTATAATCATGTGCGGGTGTATTGTGGAGATGGCCACGGAAAGTCCAATGCCGCTATTGGTCAATGTATCAAATACGCAAGTGTCGGAAAAGAAGTGATCATTGTTCAGTTCTTAAAAGGAAGCAATGTAGATGAGCTGGCATGCTTAAAGCGGTTAGAGCCGGAGATCCGTCTGTTCCGTTTTGAGAGCAATGCGGAAGCCTATACTGATCTGAGTAAGGAAGAACAGATGGCAGAGGATGCGAACATCCACAATGGTCTTAACTATGTAAAAAAGGTATTGGTCACAGGAGAATGTGATCTGCTTGTCATTGATGAGATTTTGGGATTGGTGGATCACCACATCATTGAAATGGAAGATGTGATCCGGCTTCTTGAGATGAAGGATGATGAGATGGAGGTCATTTTGACCGGGCGGAATATGCCGCTACAGCTTACGCCGTATGTCAGTGATGTATTTGAGATCAGAACCGTGAAAATGACGGAAGAAGATTCTTGATTTATTTGTAATAACCGGTTGACAACATACGACCGGGAGCGTATCATAATATAAGATAATTTCAGATTTTAGTAGAGGCGCGTTTCTCATCAGTACGTTTTTGGATGCGATAGAGAGCAGAAGAAGAGAGCGAAAAGGGAGCAACGCCGAAGGGATGAAAGCTCTATGTTTCATTTCCTGGGCATATGGTAAAGAACCCTATGACTGTCATCATTTGATGGAGTGCTGCTAGTGAATTAGAATTCGTAACCAGCGCATATCCTGCGTTGGTTTTTTTACTTTCAGGCAAACTAATATTTGAAATCATAGAGAATATTATTGAAGGAGGTCATAAGATTATGGCAATTTTTACAGGTGCAGGTGTGGCATTAGTGACACCATTTAAAGAGGATGGAGCAATTGATTTTGCAAAATTAAATGAGTTGATCGATTTCCAGATTGAAAATGGAACCGATGCGATCATCATTTGTGGTACGACAGGTGAGTCGGCTACGATGACACATGAGGAACATCTGGATACGATCCGTGCCTGTGTAGAGCATGTAAATAAGAGAGTTCCTGTGGTAGCAGGTACAGGTTCTAACTGTACGGAAACAGCGATTTATCTTTCTAAGGAAGCAGAGAAGATCGGTGCAGATGCGCTGTTAGTTGTAACTCCATATTATAACAAGGCAACACAGAAGGGCTTAAAGGAGCATTTCACCATGGTAGCAGAATCTGTTTCCCTGCCGATCATCCTTTATAATGTACCAAGCCGTACCGGATGTAACATTCAGCCGGAGACTGCGGTAGAGCTTGCCAAGACAGTACCGAACATCGTCGGTATCAAGGAAGCCAGTGGTAACATTTCACAGGTAGTCAAACTGGCATCTTTAGCACAGGGCTGCATTGACATTTATTCCGGAAATGACGATCAGGTGATCCCACTGCTTTCCTTAGGTGGAAAAGGCGTGATCTCTGTACTCAGCAATGTTGCTCCAAGACAGACACATGACATGGTAATGGAATATTTAGAGGGTGACAGAGAAAAGGGAGTAAAGATCCAGTTAGAGCTGTTAGAGCTTTGTAATGCATTGTTCTGTGAAGTAAATCCAATCCCGGTAAAGAAAGCAGTAGAGCTGATGGGACTTTGCGGCGGTACATTAAGACGTCCGATGACGGAGATCGAGCCACAGAATGCAGAGCGGTTAAAGAAAGCAATGATCGAGGCTGGAATCATTAAATAACAGACGAAACAGGAGGAAATGAGACAGATGACAAAGATAATCATGCACGGTTGTAATGGTCATATGGGTCAGGTCATTACAGACATTGTAAAAGAAGATGCCGACGCATCGATCGTAGCAGGCATTGATGTAGTAGATAATCGTGAAAATGACTACCCGGTATTTACCAATATTTTTGATTGTGATGTTAATGCAGATGTCATTATTGATTTTGCGGCAGCCGTTGCAGTAGATCATTTATTAGAATATGCAGTAGAGCGTCAGATCCCGGTGGTATTATGTACCACAGGCTTAAGCGAGGAGCAGCTTGCAAAGGTGGAAGAGGCAAGCAAAAAGGTAGCGATCCTTCGTTCCGCAAATATGTCACTCGGAATCAATACCCTGCTTAAAATGGTAAAAGAAGCAACGAAAGTATTTGCCGGAGCAGGCTTTGATATTGAGATCGTTGAGAAGCACCACAATAAAAAAGTGGATGCACCATCCGGTACTGCACTGGCATTGGCAGATTCTATCAACGAAGCATTAGAAGAACCATATGAATACTGCTATGACCGCAGCAGCCGCAGAGAGAAGCGTCCAAAGAAAGAGATCGGAATCTCTGCAGTCCGTGGTGGCACGATCGTCGGAGATCATGATATTATATTTGCCGGAACAGATGAAGTAATTACATTTTCCCATACAGCATACTCCAAAGCAGTATTTGCCAAAGGAGCAGTGCAGGCAGGTAAATTCTTAGCAGGCAAAGAACCTGGCATGTATGATATGCAGCAGGTGATTGGATAGGTGTATTATTGCTATAATAGATGTACAAAAAGAACCCGGATAAACAAATCCGGGTTCTTTTTTCAACGTCATCAAGGTAGCCGAAAGCCATGATTTATGGTATCATAAGGCTGTGGAGGAAAATGTTAAAACAGGAGGTAAACAATGGATAGAAATGTAATATATCATGGAAGTAATATAGAAGTAGCTGTTCCTCGTATCCTCCAAAATGGATTCTACAAGGATTTTGGATATGGCTTTTATTGTACCATTTATGAAAAACAGGCGAAGCGATGGGCTTTAACTCGAAATGGGGCATCTGTAGTGAACAGATACGAGTATATTCAGAGTGATAATTTAAAAATTAAAAGATTTCCCCAAATGACAGATGAATGGTTAGATTTTGTTGTAAAATGCAGAAGAGGGATTGAGCATAATTACGATATTGTTGAAGGTCCAATGGCAGATGATCAGATTTGGAAATTTGTCGAAGGTTATATAGAGGGAGAAATATCAAGAAATGCATTCTGGGAACTGGTAAAATTCAGTTATCCTACACATCAAATTGTATTCTGTACAGAAAAAGCATTGACTACACTGACTTTTGAAGGGAGTGAAACCCTGTGAAAAATAAATACTTTCCAAATGAAGAAATAAAAGTTAACGACTTATATTTTGTGTGTTATATGATTGAGAGAGTTGCAAGACGTATCAAACAAAAGAATAAATACGTTGTGAACATGATTGGAAAAGAGGGATTGTATCATCTGTTGAGTTGTGCAAATGTGCTGCACTGTGAGAATCCGCTAAAAGTAGAAGAAGATTGGATTCATGATTATAACCTCAAATGCGGAAATTATGATGTCACCGATGTTGATAAAGATCTTGTCACAATTATCCCCACGCCTCTTGATATAGGGGCGGTATATCAGCGATTGATCAGGGATACAATGACATCTCAAGAGGATTATGTAGACGGTATCGTAAGAGTATACAACAACGAGATTTGCGATGTAATTGATAATTATAATTGCAGCGCATTTTATGAGCCATCTTATGCGATAGCCAGAGCTTACCAAAATGGGGGCTTTTAGGATATTAAGCAGCATATATCAATCAATTGCAAAAGGAAATATCCCTTCACCAGCGAAATACCAAATTCCACGCAAGGGGGATTAGTAAGGAATGTAAGGGATTAGTTATTTTCCGTATGCCTCTGATTGAGCAGAAACATCGTAATGGATGCTCCAATGATAATAACATACCCGATGATACTCAGTCTGTCCGGCAGCTCCGCCAGAAATGCATATCCAAGCAGCCCTGCAAAAAGCACCTGCGAGTAATCGTATACAGAGATTTCACTTGCTTTTGCATGCGAGTAAGCAGCGGTAATGGAAAACTGTCCTCCGGTTGCGGAAAAGCCTGCAAGGATCATAAACAGAAGCTGCTTTGCCGTCATTGGCTCAAAGTAGTAAATGAAAAACGGCAGGCACATCGCACAACTGAAGCACGAAAAGAAAAAGATGATAAAAGGTCCTTTTACGCCACGTCCGGTGGCTTTGCGAAGCAGCGTATAGGCAAGTCCTGCTCCGGCTCCTCCGAGCATTCCGATGAAGGCGGGGAAGGAAAGGAGCGTTTCTCCACCCGGTTTTAAGATAAAGATGGTGCCGAGCATGGCAACCGCAACACAGGCAAGCTGATAAGGCTTTGCCTTTTCTTTTAAAATAAAGTAGGAAAACAGGATGGCAAAAAAAGGAGAGAGCTTATTGAGCATGGAAGCGTCCGAGATCGCCAGACGGTCAATGGCATAAAAGTTACCGAACATACCGACGGTTCCGAAAAAGGCACGCCCGCACACTAACAGTCCATTTCCCTTGCCACATTTTAAGGGAATGTGGTTTTTAACTAATACACCATAGGAAAATAAGATTGCGATCGCATTGCGGAAAAATACTTTTTCAAAAAAAGGCAGATTTCCTGCGGCTTTGACAAACAGATTCATCAATGCGAAACAAAATGCTGCGCTGATGATAAATAAAATTCCTTTATTTTTCTCGGATAACTGATTCATTTTCAACCTTCCTTTTTCTCTGATCATTTCTTTTGTTCTCTAGTGTAGCACTTCTTTTTATTTTGGACAAGTTCGCTCGTTTTATTGTAAATTTGCGTATTATTGACTATAATAAAACAAAAAAACGGTGAGGTTTTGGTATGAAGGATGGTTTTTTAAAGGTGGCTTGTGCTACCGTGCAGATAAAGGTGGCGGATGTCTGGGCAAACAAAGAACAGATCAGCAGTCTGATGAAGCAGGCGGCAGAAAAAGAGGTGCGTCTTTTGGTGCTGCCGGAGCTGTGTCTGACAGGCTACACCTGTGGGGAATTGTTTTTACAGCAGTTGTTACTAAAGGAAGCGGAGGCAGCGTTGGTTTCTCTTGCCAAAGAAAGTGAACAGTATGAGATGATCACCGTGGTTGGTGTTCCGGTGGTACATGCAGGAAAGCTTTATAACTGTGCGGCTTTCCTCTATCAGGGAGAGATCTTAGGTCTGGTTCCCAAAACATATCTTCCAAGCTATTGTGAATTTTATGAAGCAAGACATTTTACTTCTGCGAAAAACCTTCGCGGAATGGAGTATGTGACTATAGGAGAGCAGGAGGTTGCCCTGGGTACCAATTTGTTATTTGCCAATGAGGATATGGAGGAAATGGTGCTTGCCGCAGAAATCTGTGAGGATCTCTGGGTGCCGAATCCACCGGGAGTTGCACATGCGATGGCGGGGGCGACGATCCTTGTCAATCCATCGGCAAGTGTGGAGACAACCACGAAGGAGGCATACCGCCGCAATCTGGTCAGTATGCAGTCCGGACGATTGTTGGCGGCATACCTTTACGCCGATGCCGGTGAGGGGGAATCGACGACGGATGTGGTATATAGCGGACACAACCTGATCTGTGAAAATGGTTCGGTGCTGGCAGAGGCAAAAAGGTTTGAAAATGAGATGATCGTCACGGAGATCGATCTTTATAAATTGGTTTCAGAGCGGCGTAAAATGTCCACCTTTTTAAATGAGGCAGATCCTGACAGCTATGAAACGATCTGGTTCTCTATGCCGCTAAAAGATACGGTGCTTACAAGAAGCTATCCGGCGACGCCGTTTGTTCCGGGAAATGAAACAGAGCGTACCCTTCGCTGTGAGGAGATTTTTTCGCTGCAGTCGATGGGATTGAAAAAACGTTTGAAGCATACCAATGCCAAAAGTGCAGTGATCGGTATTTCCGGTGGTCTGGATTCTACGCTGGCTCTTTTGGTTACGGTGCGGGCATTTGATCTTTTGGGCAAGGATCGAAAAGACATTATCTGTGTGACGATGCCGGGCTTTGGCACGACGGATCGCACGTATCACAATGCCTGTGATATGGTGCGAAAGCTTCATGCCACACTTTTGGAAGTGTCGATCGTAGATGCTGTTACCCAGCATTTTAAAGATATCGGGCAGGATCTTTCCGTGCATGATGTTACCTATGAAAATGGTCAAGCAAGAGAGCGGACACAGATCTTAATGGATATTGCCAACAAGGAAAATGGTATGGTGATCGGAACGGGGGATATGTCGGAGCTGGCACTCGGCTGGGCGACCTATAACGGAGATCACATGTCCATGTATGCGGTCAATGCTTCTGTTCCTAAAACACTGGTGCGGCATCTGGTGCGCTATTATGCGGATATTTGTGGGGAGGAGGAGCTTCGGACGGTGCTCCTTGATGTGTTGGATACCCCGGTCAGTCCGGAGCTTCTTCCACCGAAAGAGGGAGAGATTTCTCAAAAGACGGAAGATCTGGTAGGCCCTTACGAGCTGCATGATTTCTTCCTGTATTTTGTGCTGCGGTTTGGATTTTCTCCAAAGAAGATTTACCGGCTTGCCTGTGATACCTTTAAAGAAACCTATGAAAGAAGTGTCATTTACAAATGGCTCAGAACCTTTTACTGGAGATTTTTTGCACAGCAGTTCAAACGTTCCTGTCTGCCGGATGGCCCGAAGGTTGGTTCGGTTGCCGTATCACCAAGAGGAGATCTTCGTATGCCGAGCGATGCGGCAAGTACCCTTTGGATGAAAGAGATGGATGCGATTGGGAAAGCGGAGGGATTTTTCGATGCAGGAAGATAAGGGGAAGATCATTTTATTTAGCGGGGGAGTAGAGACATTAACCTATTTCAGCAAGCAGATGGCTGCTTATTTTGAGCAGCAGGGATACGCTGTATTTTTTTATGATCTAAAAGATCCTTCTTCGGCAAAACGGGTGAAGCGTTTCATCAAGCCAAAGAAAACGGTTTTATTTACCTTTAATTTTCTGGGACTTTCCGGAGAGGAAGGGGCATATGAAGAAGGCAGAGGCTATCTTTGGGAACAGTATGAGATTCCCTGTTATAACATGCTGGTGGATCATCCGCTTTATTATGTGGATCGGTTTGAACAGCTTCCAAAGGACAGTCATCTCATTGCAATCGACCGGGATCATGAACAGTTTTTAAGACGATATTATGGAGAATATGATATTTTGGGCTTTTGTCCGCTTGCCGGAACTTCCCTGTTTACGGACGGGATGGAACAGACAAAAGAGGAGTGGGTAAGCAATCGGCCGCTTCCGGTTTTGTTTGTGGGAAATTACAATGATTACCGTCAGTATGAGTCCTATATCACAAGGATCAATGACGAGTATACCGCATTTTACCGGGGGATCATCAGCGAGCTGTTGCATCATCCGGAGAAAACACTTACCGAGGTGGCAAGACGGCATTGTGTGCGGGAAATGGGCGAGCTTTCCACGAAGGAATGGCGGATCTGTTACCAGAATCTTAATTTTATTGATCTTTATATCCGTTTTTATGAGCGGGAGCAGGTGCTTCGTGCTTTTGTGGAAGCGGGCATCGAGGTGCATGTGTATGGAAATGGGTATGAGACTTTTGAAAAAGTTTCTTCCCCATTTCTTCATATACATGGAGGAACGGATTCTTATGGCTGTCTTACGAAGATGCAGCAGGCGAAGATCAGTCTTAATGTCATGCCGTGGTTTCGGGATGGCGCACATGACCGGGTGTTTAATGCTATGGCAAATGGCAGTGTCAGCATGACGGATGACAGCCGTTATTTAAGAGAGATCTTAACCGACGGCAGGCATCTGGTCTATTATGATGTGGCGCATCCGGAGTCTGCGGCAAAAGAAGCGAAACGCCTGTTGCAGCAGACTGATAAGCTGTATGAAATTGCCAGAAAAGGCTATGAGATCGCGACAGGAAAGCACTTGTTCTGTCATCGTGCCAAATGGCTGCTGAGTCAGATGTTTTCCTAGATGCGGATCATTTTTCTGCTTTTTTCAGTGCCTGTTCCATAGCCTGCTTGATGACGGTTCCGGTGTACTGGTAGTCGGTTTCAAAGGCGATTTCATTTAAGGAATCGACTTCCTTTACCTGCTCATTAATCTTGTCGAGGGCAGTATTTAACAGCGGATACATCGTGGCTACCGTTTCATTTAACTGGTCGAAGGCAACATTTTCTATCCGGTCTTTGCTCACCGTTACCAATACTTCAAAGGTAGCATCTCCGATCGTGATGGAGGAAGTATAGGTGCCTGGTTCGTAAGATGCCTTGGCAGAGCTTTGTTTTCCATGTTTTCCGGTAAACATATGAAGAAGCAGAAAGAGCAGCAGGATGCCAAGCACAACGAAGATTCCGGTATAGATTAATTCTTTTGTTTTTAGAAGTACGATTTTGGTCTTATTTTCCATATGATCCTCCTAATGGTTACTGATATAACGTATGAGTGGAAATGGAAAAATATGATAGCAAGAAAGAAAAGGCGGTGTAGAATTTGAAAGAAATGCAGTTGCTCCTTGGAAACAGTGGAAGCGGTAAAACAACCGCACTGTATGACAAACTGGTCAAAGAAGCAGAGGAGAACCCGAAAAAACAGTTTTTTCTGCTCGTTCCGGAACAGTATACATTAGAAGCCCAGCGGGATATCGTAGAACATACGAAAAGGCATGGAACGACCAATATTGATATTGTAAGCTTTAACCGTCTTTACTACCGGGTGTTTGAGAAAATGGGAACGTCCGTCGATACGGTATTGGAAGATCACGGAAAGAGTATGCTGCTTCGCCGGGTGCTCGGAGAGATCGAAAAGAAGCTGAAGCTGTATCATAATATGAAAGATAAAGCGGGCTTTCTCGATCAGATGAAGTCAGTCTTGTCGGAATTTTACCAGTATGATTTGACGAGTGAACAGCTCCACGGTCTGCTGGATCAGATGGAGCCGGAGCAGCTTCTTACTTATAAAATGCATGATCTCGTGTTGATCTATGATGCATTTTCTGCTGCTTTGGGACAGTCTTATATGGTGGCAGAGCAGCTTTCGGATCTGTTTTGTGAGGTGGCAAAGGATTGTCCCCTCCTGTTTGGTGCGGGATTTTATCTGGATGGCTTTACGGGTTTTACGCCGATCCAGTATCGCGTGATCGATACACTGCTTGACGGGGCAGAGGAATTTGTTGTGACACTGACGATGGATCAGATGGCATATGAAAAACGGTTTCTGAAACGGCAGCATTTGTTTACGCTTAGTGTGCAGACTTATCAGAAACTTGTGGACTGCTTTAAGGAGCAGCAAAAGGAGGAGGCAGAGCTTCGGGAAATCACATTTTTTACCCAGCCGCCGAAACGTCTGCAGTCTGCTCCGGATCTTGCTGCATTGGAAGCCGGACTGTTTCGTTCCAGACAGGTGGAGGAGCATGTCTGTTATGCAGGGGAAGTTTCACATGTGATGTTATGGGAGGCGGTCAATGAAACCGCGGAGATCCATGCGGTGGCAAATGAAATCTGTAATCTTATCGGGCAGGGGGTGCGCTACCGGGACATTGCGGTAGTCAGTACGGAAGAGGAGCGTTATGCCAAGGAGATCGAGTACATTTTTTCCAAGTATCATATTCCGTGCTTTTTCGATCATACGACAGAGATCATGAATCATCCGTATGTGGAAACGCTGCGTGCGCTGCTTGATATACTGGCAAAACAGGGAGCCGGATTTACGATGGAGCGTGTCATCCGTTATGCGCAAAGTCCGTTGTCCGGTATCCGAAAAGATGAGATGGAGCAGCTTTATGTTTATCTGACGGCGGTAGGTGACCTGTCTTACAAGGCATATGTGGGCGGTTTTAAAAAGGTACCCAAAAACTACTATGTAAAAGGAAAGACGCAGGAGGAACGGGCACATGCAGAGGAGCGGAAGGAACGATATCTGAAGCGCATCAATGACATCCGGGCGCGCATGATGGAACCGCTGCTTCCTGTCCTTCCCTTCTTTTTAAAACCGCATACTGTAACAGAGCGGGTGAAGGTCTGTTATGATTATTTAGTAGAGCGGCAGTTTGAAAAGAAGCTGCTGCATCATGCAGAGGAATTAAGGGAGCAGGGCGATTACGTTACGGCAAAAACGTGGGAAGGAGTATACCCGGCAATCCTTTCCCTGCTTGATAAAATGGTGGCACTGTTAGGGGAGCAGCAGCTTTCTTCCCAGGAATTTGCTTCCATTCTGGATGCGGGATTGTTAGAGATTTCTGTGGGAAGCGTGCCGCCGACGATGGATCAGGTGATTGTGGGAGATTTTACGCGAAGCCGGATCAGGGAGTGTAAGGCACTCTTTGTACTGGGGGTAAATGATGCGCACCTGCCGTCGAAAAACAGCTCGCCGAATCTGATCACAGATCGTGACCGCCAGACCTTAAAAGAGTTTCAGATGACATTGGCTCCGGATCAGATGGAGTTATCCTATCAGGAGCAGTTTTATCTTTATCAGACACTTACGAAAGCAACGGATCATCTGGTATTAAGCTATGCGAGACAGAATGCCTCTCAGGAGGCGATGCGTCCGGCCTATCTGATGAAGCGCATACAAAAACTTCTGCCGAAGGTGCCTGTACTTTTAAAAGAGGAGGAGAGCTACTTAAGACGGGAAGAACTGTTATTTGATGTGCTGGTAAAGGGACTTTCTTCCTGGGAAAAGGAACCGGAGGAGAAGCAGCACACAGCAGTTTTAGCTTACCGGTTGTTGCAGGAGGAGCCGTATCATCAGGAGGCAGAGCTGTTGTCCCGTGCGATGTGGAAAGAAGCAGAGGAGGAGACAATTTCTGCGGAGCTTGCTGCCAGACTATTTGGCAAGAAATTAAATCTCAGTGTGACCAGACTGGAAGGATATGCCAAATGTGCCTTTTCTCATTTTCTTCGCTATGGACTGCATATCAAGGAACTTCAGACAAATGAAGTAGGAAGTGATGTGTTCGGTTCGGTGCTGCATAAGGTGGCAGAGCTGTTTTTGCGTTATGTCAGGGAGGACGAGATTTCCCTTAGTGAACTTGCCTCTGCTGATTTCATGCAGCTTGCGGAGGACTTTGTAGACCGTGCGTTAAAAGAGGAGGGACTTGCGCTTGCAGAGGAGCCGGCACGTACCCGGTATGTGGAAAACATGATGGTGCGAACGGCAAAGCGCAATCTGGCTATGCTGGTGAAACAGCTTCGGTTAGGAGATTTTGTCCCGGCAGGATTAGAGCTTACCTTTGGAGAAGATGCGGATATTGCAGGTCCGGTATATACACTTTCGGATGACGGAACGGTAGCTCTGCAGGGAACGATCGACCGGCTGGATGTGTATGATGACAAGGATATCGCTACGAAGGAAGAACGGGTGTATTTAAAGGTAGTGGATTACAAAACCGGTACGGTGCATCTGGATCTGACCAAGGTTTATTACGGGATGCAGTTACAGCTTCTGACCTATCTTCTGGTGGCGAAAAAGGCATATGGAGCGCGGGCGGTTGCGGCTGCGGCACTGTATTATCCAATGCAGGATCCGATCATTTCCTATGAGGAGATGGTGGAGGATCCGGAAGAGGAAGCTTATCAAAAGGCGATGAACAGTCCTTATAAGCAGAATGGAATTTTATTGGCAGAGGATGCTTTTTTACAGCATCTGGAGTGCGGTAGTGCAGAGGGCAGCGGCTACAATTTTGTTACCGTAAATGCCAAATATAACAAGGATGGTACTTTGTCCAAACAGAGCAGTGCATATTCCGGAAAAGAATTTGACAGTCTGCTTTCCCATACCGAACAAAAGATTGAGGAGCTGGGAAATGAGATGTTGGCCGGAAATGTATCGCGTCAGGTCATTTTGGAGGGGCAGGGAGATTCCTGCCAGTATTGCTCCTATAGAGGGGTCTGTCAGATCGCATCACAGAAGGAAAAATATAAGCGGACACTGGAGCCGAAAACGATAGCAGATTTTACCGGAGAGGAGCAGGAGTAATATGGCAAAAAAAGAACAGATGACACCGGAACAGAAAAAAGTAGTTCAGGTGCGGGGACGGGATCTGCTGGTTGCGGCTGCTGCGGGTTCCGGTAAAACGTGGGTGCTGGTAAAACGGATCATTGCCAGAATGAAAGAGGAGCGGCTGGATATTACGGCATTTTTGCTTGTAACCTTTACGAAAGCGGCAGCAGCAGAAATGCGGGAGCGTTTTACCAAGGCGATCGAAGCGGAGCAGGAAGCCCTGCTTTTGATGGAACATACAGATGAGGAAGCACTCGCCTATTGGAACCGTCAGGAATCGCTCGTGTATCAGGCGCAGATCTGTACGATCGACAGTTTTTGTGCGGATATTGTAAAACAGTATTTTATGCATATTGAGGTGGACCCGAATTATCGGATCGCGGAAGAAGGAGAACTTAAGATCCTGCGCAGTGAAGTGATGGATGCGCTGTTAGAGGAAGAATATCAAAAGCAGGACGAAGCCTTTTTACATCTGGTAGAGTGCTATGCACCGGGAAGAAATGACCGCAAGATTGCGGAGCTTGTGTTACGGCTTACGGAATTTCAGATGTCCCATGCCAATCCGGATCAGTGGATTGTCCATGCCAAAGAACAGATAAAGGATATTTCCTACTATACGAAGGAGCTTTGTTACCATATCGGACAGATGCTGGCTCCTGCCTGTCTTAATGCCAAAGAGGCAGGAGAGATCGCACAGCAGGAGGATGGAGAGAAAGTAAGAGCACTGTTACAGGAAGAATATGACCTGTTATGCCGGATGAGGGAGATGGCGGAGCAGTCTGAAATAGAGGCGTTGGAAGCACGGTTGAAACAGCCGGGCTTTCAAACACTGCGTTTCCCAAAAGAGTATGACGAGGAGAGCAGGGAGCAGATCAAAGCATATCGGGAGCATTATAAGAAAATCGTCAAGCAGCTAAAGGAAAGTTTTTTCAAGGTGCCGTATGAGACACAGTGCAGCGATCTGCTTGCAATGGCACCTGTGGTAGAAACACTGCTGGAGTTAAGCCGGACATTCCGGGTGCGGTATCAGGAGCGTAAACGGAAGGAAGCAGTGGCTGATTTTTCAGATGTAGAGCATATGGCATTGGACATCTTAACAGAGCTTGATGAACAGGGAGTCCGTCATCCGTCTGCAATTGCACAAAAGTTAAAAGAAGAATATGCGGAAATTATGATCGATGAATATCAGGACAGTAACTATCTGCAGGAAGCGATTTTGTCCTCCTTTGCAGACCATAACATGTTTATGGTAGGGGATATGAAGCAGAGCATTTATCGTTTCCGTATGGCGGAGCCACGGCTTTTTGTAGATAAATATGAAACGTTTGCCACTTATGATGAGGAGCTTTCCGATGAGGTACAGCAGGTCAAGGTGGAACTTGACCGGAACTTTAGAAGTTCATCTAATGTTCTGGAAAGCATCAATTATCTGTTTTATCGTCTGATGCACCGCTCTATCGGGGATGTGGAATATGATGTGGCAGCTTCCCTTAAACCAGGTGCCGATTACATTCCGCCGGAGAAGGAGGCGTGTGTTCCCGGAGCCAGATATGATAATGTGACAGAGCTTTTGATCTATGACCGCAAGCAGCAGCAGGAGGAAGCAGAGGAAGATACAGAGGATAAGGTAACTGCTGAGGCGCGTATGATCGCCTTTCGAATCAAACAGATGTTAGATACTGAACATCCGATGCTTGTGAAAATGGGAGAGGACGAAGAGACAAAACGCCCGCTTTACCGCCCGGCCTCTTACCGGGATATGGTTGTGCTGCTTCGCTCCCCGTCATCTTCGGCGGCTGCTTTTGCAGAAGTGTTTGCGCAGGAAGGGATTCCCGCTTATGTAGAACGGACAAAGGGGTATTTTGAGGCGGCAGAAATTGAATTGATGCTGTTATATTTAAATATTCTTGTAAACAGCCGGGATGACATTGCCGTGACTGCCTGTCTGTATCAGTTCTTTGGCGGACTGAAGGCGCAGGAGCTGGCTTTGATCTTTGCAGAGTGTCAGGAGCAGGGATTTTCTGACCGCTTGAAAGAGGCGGGGATCTTCGCTGATCTTACAACAGTGTTTGGAAAATGTAAGGCATGGCTTGCTGCCAGAGAGCAGGGAATTTTAACGGATTCTTTGGATGGTGTGGATATGGCGTCGTTACAGCAGCGGTTACAGCATTTTTATGCAGAGTATGAGCAGTACGAAGCATATTCACAGGTGATGACCGTGTCGAAACTGCTTCAGACCATTTATGAAAAGAGCGGTTATCTGCGCTATCAGAGTGCGCTTCCGGCAGGAGAACGCCGTGTGGCGAACCTGATGATGCTGGTAACGAAAGCGACGCAGTATGAGGCACTTGGCAAGCGGAGTGTATTTCCGTTTTTACGCTATATTGAAAAGATGAAATCGTATGATGTAGATTTTGGAGAGGCGAATCTCCTTAGTGAAAATGAAAATGTAGTGCGGATCATGTCGATCCATAAATCAAAAGGACTGGAGTTCCCGATCGTATTTGTATCCCAGCTTTCCAAACAGTTTAATGAAATGGATCAAAAAAGTGATCTGCTGCTCTCGGCGGAGCTTGGTGTAGGAACCGGGTATATTGATCCTGTCCTCCGGATCAAACGCAGCACGATCGCACGTAATATGATGGCGGTGGAAGGAAAGCGGGCCATGTTAGGGGAGGAACTTCGGGTGCTTTATGTCGCTCTTTCCAGAGCGAAGGATAAATGTATTCTGACGGCAGTATCCAAAGATCTTCTTACCCAGCTTGCAGCACTTCCGGAAAAAATGGATTATGCGGGACTTTATAACAGCAAAAATTATCTGGAGTGGATCTTAAGTGCTTTGCGGGCGCATCCGGTACTGCGGGAAAAGCTTCAGGAAGCAGGAGGGAAAACGCAGGAAGAAAAAGATGAATATCCGGACTGTGAGGCGGCATTTGCCTTAACCTGCTTTGACCAGAACGATCTAAAAGGCGTACGGCAGGAGCGGATCGCTGATACCCTGATACAAAAAGAACAGTTAGAGGAGCAGGCACAAGCACTATCAAGGGAGGAGCTTGAAACACTCAAAAAACGGCTGCAGGAGCATTATGCGCATCCGGATGCGGTAACGCAGGTAGGAAAATATTCGGTCAGCCAGATCAAAGCCCAGAACAGCACTCCGGCAGCAGGGGGACACCACAGCCATTTTGAACCAACGCTTCCTCAGTTTATGAAAAAAGAGCAGGAGGGAGGCGTTACCGGTGCAATGCGGGGAACCTATATCCATAAGTTTATGGAGCGGTACGACTTTACCAAAGGGTATGATGATGCGGAATATGAAACCGTTGCACAGTGGATGCAGACGCATCAGTATCCCGGCATTTATGAAGCATTTTCCAGACAGGAGTTAAAGACATTTTTTGAAAGTGAACTGGCACAGCAGATGGTTGCTGCAGCGCAGAAGGGACGGCTTTATAAAGAGGCGCAGTTTGTAGTCGGTTTTCCGGCAGAAGAAGTCACGAAGGATATGGATGTGATCTGTCAGGAGGAGAATCTATTGTTAGTGCAGGGAATCATAGATGCTTACTATGAAACAGACGAGGGAAGCCTTGTCATTATGGATTATAAAACCGATCAGGTCACGGATCCCGATACTTTGGCGGAGCGTTACCGGATTCAGCTTGCTTACTACCAGAAAACACTGGAGCAGATTTTGGCAAAAAAAGTAGCGCGTAGGGTGATCTATTCCTTTGCACTGGGTGTGCAGATTGATTTGAAATGATTGACACCGTCACCGCTGCTTTGGTGGGATTGTGGTATTTTTTAGGCACGCTTTCGCTTCGTTGCATGACGTAACGGTGCATAATGCCCTAAAGTACAGGGCATAAGCACCGACGCATGCAAATGAGTCTTAAAAATACCACAATCCCACCAAAGCAGCGGTGACGGGGCGATACATGCTATAGTAATAACAATAACAATAAACGTATAAAACTTCTGATCCCGGCAATAATTACCATAACGATAAGGGAAAGGAAGTGTGCCATATGGCAAATAAGAAAAAGAATCCGCCGGAGGATTTTTGTCTGGAAGAACTGAGCAATGAGGAACGCATGAAGTATGAGGTGGCAAAAGAATTAGGACTTTATGATAAGGTGCTTAAAGAGGGCTGGAGATCGTTGTCCGCAAAGGAAACCGGACGGATCGGGGGCATTGTTTCACGCCGGAGCCGCAAAAAATAACAGGAGAAAAAGAATGGACGCTTACAAAGGATTTGCAGATGTTTATGACCGCATGATGGACAATATACCATACGAGGAGTGGGGAAACTATATCATTTCCCTGTTGCAGCAAAAGGGGATCATGCCCGGGGCGCATATTTTGGAGCTTGGCTGTGGCACAGGCAGCATTTGTCTGCGCTTAAGTCAGGCTGGCTACCATATGACGGGGCTTGACCTTTCCGGGGAGATGCTTGCAGTAGCAAAGGAGAAGACGGCAGGAGAAAACATCACATATTCCAAGCAGGATATGACGTCCTTTTATTTTGAGGAAATGTTTGATGCGGTGATCAGCGTGTGTGACAGCATGAATTATCTTTTGGGGGAGGAGCAGTTTTATAATACGCTGTACCGTGTCAAAGAGCATTTGAAGGAGGGGGGATGTTTTCTTTTTGATGTGAAAACACCGTATTTTTACGAGAAGATCTGTGGAGATCAAGTGTTTGCAGAAGATCAGGAGGACTATAGCTACATCTGGGATAACTGCTACGATGAGGAACAAAAGATCCATGAATATGCGGTTACTATTTTTGAAAAACTTCCGGAAAATGGATACTACCAGAAGTTTACCGAGTTTCATTATCAGAGAGCCTATGAGCGTAAAGAGTTGGAATGCATGTTATATGCAACCGGATTTCAAAATGTGAAGCTTTATCAGGCATTTTCGAAAAAGCGTGCCGGAAAAAAGGCGGAACGGTGGTATGTAACGGCGGAAAAATAATAATAGAAAAAATGTATGCAACGTCGATCGACGATAAAGAAGGTCAATCTGCAGTATGCCTTAAAAAAGCAGACCGTCTGGTTGAAGGTGCGAACCTACAGGCAGAAAGGAAAACAGAAAACCTACAGTCCTTATTCCAACCAAGTACGGATACGGTGGTAAAACAGGTGGTGCTTTTTCTGACAATATAAAAAATTTTTTTGTAAATTCCACATCATGATTATGGTGTGGAATTCTTTTTTGAAAAAATTGGAAAACATTTCAGAACGTACAGGTGCTAAAGTAACAAAGGGCATGAAAATATAACACAAAAATATGTGAAAGGAGGAGCATCTTATGTTTTGTAAACAGTGTGGAGCGCAGATTGACGATAACACTAAATTTTGTACAGCATGTGGAGCCAAAATAGAAAATGATAGCAATGTAGGAGAAGTGATGGATACTTCTATTGATTATAACCAAGAAGCAAAAAGTGCTGAAAATAGTATAAACAATAGCGGATTAGGGGAAATAATAAACGGAATAATATCACTTATTGCAATAGTATATCTTATCGCTTCATTGGTAGGGAAATCTGATAAAAGTCCAATTCCATTTTTGATTTTTATAGGGATTGTAGTTTTGATTGGAATGATAGAGGAGAAATTTCCCAAAATTCCGAAAGCATTAGTTTATGCAGTGGAAATAATCATTTTGATAGTATGTATTAATAGTGCAAATTCATTAGGCGTGGTTAATTTAGTGAAAAAGAGTACTCATGACGGATATCCCAATATTACTTATGAGGAAGCCTTTGAGAATTTCTTTGATAATCCAGAGTGGAAAAGAGCAGGAAAAGACGAAGAAGGAAATAAGCTCGTAAAATTTACGGGTAAATGTACTTATTCTGATGAAGCCGCATCGGTAGTAATTACCTTTACGCTTTATGATGATACTTTTACGGTATCATCATTAAAAATGAATGGTCAGGAATTAGGATTATTTTTAACCGAGCTTATGATAGAAAATGTTTTTGAGGAATACGACTAGAGCTGCTAATAAAGGCATTTTATTGATGTATAGTGTTAGGAGGAAAAGATATGTACTGTACAAATTGTGGAAATAAGATTGATGATGGAGCAAATTTTTGTGTGGTCTGTGGATCCAAGATCGCACATGTGACTACTGGATCAAATGGCACGGAGCATGTGGAGGAAGATGTAACTCTGCAGAATACTAAAGTAGAGGAAACGGAGAATCAGAGCGCAGAGAGAGCATGTGAATTAACAGAAACTCTAGTATTTGAGAAAAGTAAAATGTTCACCTATTTGGTATACCGTACAACACATACCGAGATCACTGCTGATGATTCGGGTGCGCTGCATTTTACGCAGACGATTGATAGATTGTTTAGAAAAAAGAAAACAAGTGAAACAAAGATAGAGCTATCTGATATTAAGAGTATTGGTGTAAAAGTTAAGATGGATTTATGGGATACTTTATATGGTGTTTTTTTTGTAATATTAGGTTTCTTTCAACCCGCGTTCTTTTTGGCAGCACTGGTGTTTTTGTACTGCGGATATGGGAAGATGGTGCAAATACAAAAAAAGGATGGAAGCAGCTATTTCATTCCGGTAGATGCAATGAGTGAAGATGTAAAGAAGTTACAGTCGATGGTTTAATAAAAAATGCTTATCCAATCCCACATCATGATTATGGTGTGGGATTCGTATGGCTCCTTCTCCAAAGAGTATGTTGGTTTATTTGCCAGTCTTGGAGCAAAGGCAGAGGTAAAAAATCTCGGAATGGTAGATGTGGATATAGATCTTAGTTCTTCCTATTTTGTTGGTGCGATAGCAGGATATGCATCTGGTACTGCAGTGGTCAGCAATTGCTATGTAAGTGGAGCAGCAAAAAGAAAGTAAAACTAACCAAGTAACATGTAAGGAGTCAATAAGGGGTTTTATGGTGCATATTGTGATGAACGAGAAGGAGGATTTATGAAGTATTGCAACCATTGCGGAGAAAAAATAGAGGATAATATAAGATACTGCCCTAAATGTGGAACAGAGCAGCAGATCACTACAATACATAACAGTAGTGATAGCAAAAAACGGAATGTTCTGATCATTGCGGGAGTTGTTCTGACGGTGGTGATCATAATTGCAGCAATTATAGTGACGATACTGTTGAGCAGACAAAGTAGTGACAGTCATGTGGCGCAGGCTACTACGGAGGCGACAACAGAGCAGCAGACAACGGAAGCACCAACGACAGAGGAATCGACAACAGAAGAAGCTGCGACAGAAGAAAGCAAAAAAGAAAAGAAAGCGAAGAAAAAGAAGAAAAGTGCACCGGTAGAATACAAGCTGATGGAAGGAGATTATAAAAAAGGTGGGAGTGTATTTTCTGTTACATTGCAGGATGGCGAAAGCTATTATCTCTCTGGTGCAGGTGCAAATGGAGGGGCGTTCCTAGGCTATGAAGGAAACGGTGTGTATAATGGATCGTGGTATGTTACAGACAATGATAATAAGTTTTTAACGGATATCACGATCAAAACGACGAAGACTGGTTTTACATTAACTACAGCTAATACAGATACAGCAGGAGGTGCATGGGTAGTCGATGAATCTTTTCCGGGGACATATGTTTATCAGGGCGGCACGATGCAGAAGAAAAGCTCCTCTAGTAGTACAAGTAGTAAAAGCTCCAGTGTGGATATTGGTTTTTACACGGTAAGAGTAAAGGAAGGAACCTATCTTGCACTGCGTAGTACTCCTGAAACAAGAGATGACAACATAGAAGGAAAACTTTACAACGGACAGATTGTGCAGGTCCAGAGAGTGAACGGCAATTTTGCATGGGTGTTCTCGGATGATCTGGAACAAGGCGGCTATGTAAATGCGGATTATTTGAGAGCGGAATAATGTTATTCGAGCTGCTGAAAAAAGCTGACATAAAAACATTGGATGCATTGTTGCGGTGATTGCTGTAGCAATTATAGTAGCATTTTTGGCCCTGTTTATTGTATTTTTACTTGGATTCATTTCTTCTGATAAAGAGGGCAGTGCGAAAGAAAAAAAGGCACAGAGTGCTACAACCGAAACGACAGAGGATCCGAAACAAAAAGCAGAAAAGGATGACTGGCTGGAAATCGGGCAAACCTACGTTCTGGATGATGGTTTGGGCTCTAAGTTAAATGTAACTATAAATGACGTAGGTACCGAAGATGTCATGGAGTATGGGACGTTCGGGGACTATATAGAGGCAGTCTATCTGGATTGTTCGTTTAAAAACGTCGGAGAAGAAGAGTATATAAATACCGATCTATTTCATTTTTATGCAGATAATCAGCCTGTGGAAACGGATATTTCGAATTCCATGAATATGGTCTCTCTTTCCCCAGAACGTGAAACCAGCGGATTATTTTATGCATTTGTTAATCCGGATGAATATGAATATTACGAGAAATATGACATGTATTTATACACAACATCCGATGACCTTCAATTTTGCTATATGCCACCATTACAGCGAATTGATGTTCAAAAAAAACTATGAGTATTTTTCCCAAAAAGAATAGCCATATGCTCAAATAAATGTGTGTACACGATGCATGAGGGTGGACGTATGATAAGCAAATGTCAAAAACTCGCACTTGACAGAAACAGGACAAAATGCTATCCTAATAAACAGATATAACAAAGTCTGTGATCAAAAGGAGTACTTACCTGAGGTACTGTGACAGAGAGCCGGGATGCTGAGAACCGGTACAGGATACAGTAAGGAATGGATTTGTGAGATGCAAGGTGAAACGCAAGGAGTAGCTGGTGCCGTGTCCGCACGTTATAGCGGGTAGATATTAGAGGAGTTCCTCAGTATCGGGTATGAGACATAAAGCGGTGGCAGCATTTTCCGGTTTCGGGAGGTGCTTATTTTTTTGCCGGTGGTTTATGTGAAGAAGGGTGGCACCACGATAGTATCGTCCCTGAAAGCAGATAGATTCTGTTTTCAGGGATTTTTTAGTTTGAAGAAAGGGAGCCGGAAGATGCAGGAAAAAATCAGAAAAAAAGCGTATCAGAAAACAGTCAGCATTGTCGATGAAACAGCTATTTCCATATACAAAAGCTATGTGGGAAAGCGGGAAGGCTTTTTGCTGGAAAGCTACGACAAGAACAATGGACGGTATGTGTTTTTGGGCAGGGAGCCACAGGCACGTATCACCTCAAACCACGATCAGGGGCTTAAAATCGTTTACCGGGATCAGACCGAGGAGATTCTTACCGGAGATCCGGTAGCACTGTTAAAGGAATTTTACAGTCAGTATGAAGTCAGCAAAGAGGAGGGGGCACTCCCATTTCTTGGTGGTCTGGTGGGAGCATTCGGTTATGATTATGTGCGGTATCAGGAAGAACTTCCCGATGAGAATCCGGATGAGATCGGCTGTGATACGATGGAGCTGATGCTGGTGACTGAGTATATTACGATCGATCATGTGGCGGAAACAATGACCTTTGTCACATTGATGGATGATACGAAAGAGGGAGAACAGAAGGCGAAGGAGCGGTTAGCGGATTTTGCCAAAGAAGTACAGGATGCTTACCAGCAGGAAAAGAACAGACAAAAGGCAGCACCGGATAATGAAAAGGATGGTGTGATCGTAGGAAGAACCGATACATTGGAAGCCTACTGTGACAAAGTAGAAAAGATCAAACACTATATCCGGGAAGGTCATATTTTCCAGACTGTCCTGTCACAGCGGCTTACGGTAGAAACAAAGACGGATGGGTTTACATTATATGAGCGGCTCAGGGAAAAGAATCCATCTCCGTATCTTTATTATTTCCAGTTCGGAGATTTTGAAGTGATCGGAAGCTCTCCGGAAATGATCGTGAAAGAAAAAAGAAAAATGGTAGAAACGTGTCCGATTGCCGGAACGAGAAAACGGGGGCGAAATGACGCTGAGGATGAGGCGCTGATCAACGATCTTTTGTCCGATGAAAAGGAAAAGGCAGAGCATGTGATGCTTGTGGATCTGGCAAGAAATGATATGGGAAGGATTGCAGAATTTGGTACGGTCAAGGTATCCCAGTTTATGCAGGTGCAGAAATATTCCCACGTCATGCATCTGGTATCTTTAGTAGAAGGAAGACAGAGAGGAAACCGGCATCCGCTTGATCTGTTAAATAGTTTTCTTCCTGCCGGAACATTAAGTGGTGCGCCGAAGATCCGCGCCATGGAGATCATTGATGAATTGGAAGAGGTACGACGGGGACTTTACGGTGGAGCAGTCGGATATCTGGACTTCTCCGGTGACATGGATTTTTGTATCACGATCCGTACGATGATCAAAAAAGAGGATAAGGTTTATTTACAGGCAGGAGCCGGAATTGTTGCGGATTCTGTACCGGAAAAGGAATATCAGGAATGTGTCAATAAAATGGGGGCACTTTCCTCCATTCTGTTAAAGGAGGTGTAACAGATGGTACTTTTGATTGATAATTATGATTCTTTTACTTATAATTTATATCAGTATATCGGAGTGTTTGAACCGGATATCCGGGTAGTGAGAAATGACAAGATCACGGTAGAGGAGATAAAAGCAATGGCTCCGGATCATATCGTACTGTCTCCGGGACCGAAAAGTCCGAAAGAAGCCGGCATTTGCATGGATGTGGTGAAGAAGCTGCATGGCAGTATCCCGATCCTTGGTATCTGTCTGGGACATCAAAGCATCGGGGCAGCATTTGGAGCAACCGTTTCCTATGCGAAGGAGCTGTGCCATGGAAAACGCTCTTTGATCCGGCATACCGGAAAGGGACTTTTTGAAGGAATGCCGGATCCATTATATGTCGCACGGTATCATTCGCTTGCAGTGATCGAGGATACCCTTCCGGACTGTTTCCGGATCGATGCCAGAACAGAGGATGGTGAGATCATGGCGATCACACATAAGGAGGAACCGCTCTTTGGCATTCAGTTTCATCCGGAATCCATTTATACAGAGCATGGAAAACGCATGATAGAAACCTTTTTAAAATGTAAAGGAGGAGCGGTATGATCTTAGACGAGATTGTTGCAGATAAAAAGAAACGGCTGCCGGAGCATAAGGCGCGTATTTCAGAAGAGAAAATGAAAGAGCTGGCGTATGCTTCATCACGAAAAGGACCTTCCTTTCTGGAAGCATTAAAGAAGCCGGGGCTATCCATCATCGGAGAATTTAAAAAGGCATCTCCGAGTATGGGCGTGATCGATGGACGCATTTCCCTCACGGATCGGATCGACCAGTACAATGCCTCCGTGGATGCGATCAGCTGCCTGACAGAGGAGGATCATTTTCATGGAAATGTGGAGTATTTTAAACAGATCCGGAAGATCAGTTCCCTTCCTATGATCCGCAAGGATTTTATCATTGAACCGTATCAGGTGTATGAAGCAAAGGTGATCGGAGCCGATTGCATTTTACTGATCGCTGCGATCTTAACGGATGAGAAGATAAAAGAGCTTTATACGCTTGCTTATGAGCTTGGAATGGATGTGCTTTTGGAGGTACACGGGGAAGAAGAATTAAACCGCGTGTTACTGCTTCATCCAAAGATCATCGGAGTGAACAACCGCAATCTTAAGGATTTCACGATCAGTCTTTCCCATACAAAGGAACTGTGCAGTAAAATACCGGAAGATACGGTGTTTGTATCCGAAAGTGGGGTGACCACGGATGAGGACATTGCGTTTTTAAAGGACTGCCGGGTGGATGCGCTGCTGATCGGGCGTGCCTTTATGGAGAGCGAGCATCCGAAGGAATTGAGCAGACGCTGGAAAGAACAGTATAAAAAATAGAGAAAAGAAGAAAGAAGGAGAAGTAATGGAACAGAAGCAGAATAAAAAGTATGGAGAATTTGGTGGACAGTATGTAGCGGAATCGTTGATGAATACCTTAAAAGAGCTGGAACATGCTTACCGTGAGGCGATCAGCGATCCATCCTTCTGGGAGGAATACAATTACTACATGAAGGATTATGTGGGAAGAGAAAATCCGCTTTATTTTGCGGCAAACCTTTCTAAAAAATACGGCACGAAGATCTATTTGAAGCGTGAGGATTTGAATCATACCGGTGCGCATAAGATCAACAATGTTATTGGTCAGATCCTGCTTGCCAAACGTATGGGAAAGAAAAAGGTGATCGCAGAAACCGGAGCAGGACAGCATGGAGTGGCAACAGCGACCGGAGCGGCTTTGTTTGGAATGGAATGTAAGGTCTATATGGGTGAGGAGGATATCAAACGCCAGAAGCTCAATGTGTTCCGTATGGAAATGCTTGGTGCAAAG
Organism: Lachnospiraceae bacterium; assembly: GCA_050874905.1. Classification (GTDB taxonomy): domain Bacteria; phylum Bacillota; class Clostridia; order Lachnospirales; family Lachnospiraceae; genus NC2004. The sequence goes on along the minus strand of JBNMLP010000011.1, from coordinate 63,989 downwards.
GTGGTATCCGTAAGCTCCGGCAGTGCTACTTTAAAGGATGCGACAAATGAAGCAATCCGTACCTGGGCGAAGGAAGCAGAAGATACCTTCTACGTGATCGGTTCTGCGGTTGGTCCGCATCCATATCCGGAGATGGTCAAGGAATTTCAGCGTATCATCAGTAAAGAGGCAAAGAAGCAGATCCTGGAAAAAGAGGGACGGCTTCCGGATACGGTAATCGCCTGCTGTGGTGGCGGTTCCAATTCAATCGGAATGTTTGCTGAGTTTATCGACGAGAAGGATGTGGAGCTGATCGGTGTAGAGGCAGCAGGTCTTGGAATCGAAACAGGAAAGCATGCTTCTGCCATGGCACTTGGAAAACCGGGCGTGTTACACGGAATGCGTTCCTATCTGCTGCAGGATGATGATGGAAATGTACAGCTTGCTCATTCCATTTCTGCGGGACTGGATTATCCGGGCGTTGGTCCGGAGCATGCATATCTTCGGGATACCGGGCGTGCCCAGTATGTATCGATCACGGATAAGGAATGTATCGATGCGCTGCTGGAGCTTTGCCGGGTAGAAGGAATCATTCCGGCGATCGAGAGTGCGCATGCGATGGCATATGCATTTAAAAAGGCAAAGACAATGAAGCCGGACGATATTATGATCGTCTGCCTGTCTGGCCGTGGAGACAAAGACGTACACACAGTAGCACAGTATTTAGAAGGAAAGGATATGAATAAATAATGAATCGTATAGAAGAGAGAATGAAAGTCTTAAAAGAGACAAAGGAAAAAGCATTGATTACCTATATGACAGCAGGTCTTCCGGACATGAAGCATACGATCGAGATCATAAAGGCACAGGAGAAAGCCGGAGTCGATGTGATCGAACTTGGAATCCCATTTTCTGATCCGGTTGCCGATGGTCCGGTCATTCAGGATGCGTCTTACCGCTCCATCCAGAAGGGAACCAACCTTACGATGGTATTGGAAGCGGTAAAGGAACTGCGCAAGGATTGCGAAGTGCCGCTGATCTTTATGATGTATTACAATACGATCCTGCATTATGGTGTGGAAGCATTTGTGACGGAATGTAAAAATGCCGGAGTGGATGGTCTGATTGTACCGGATCTTCCGTATGAGGAACAGTACGAGATCAGAGAGTATCTGACAGAGGATGCTCCGATCCTGATCCAGCTGGTATCTCCGGTTTCCAAAGATCGTATTCCGATGATCGTAAACGATGCGCGTGGCTTTGTATACTGTGTCTCTTCAATGGGTGTAACCGGACAGAGTGCGACCTTCCATGAAAATGTCACAGCATATCTGAAAGAGGTAAAGAAACAGTCCCCGGTTCCTGTTATGATGGGATTTGGTATCCGTACCGCCGAAGATGTCATGCCGCAAAAGGATGTGATCGACGGCGCAATTGTGGGTAGTGCCTTTATCCGCCTGATGGAAGAACATCAATATGATCTTTCTGTGATCGCAGATTACATCAAGACATTTAAAGCAGAAATGAATCAATAGCATTGTAAGAAATAGCAGGAACGGCTTGGCAACATTGCACAAGAAAGCCTGCTATTTCTTTTGCTTTTTAGACTTTTATTGTGCAATTGTACTATATGTACAATTGTTGCTGGAAAAAAAGATAAAATGTTACAAAGAGCAGACAAGCAATTTTGTCAAAGAATCCTTTTTTGTGGAAAAGTGATAAAATATCTTGTGAAAAATACAGATAAAAATACAGTTTTACCTTGAAAGAAGCTATGTCATGTGCTAAAATGATTCATAGTGAATGTATTAGATCTATGAAGGAGGAATCGTGATGAACAGTTTATCAGTAAACATGTCACAGACAGACCACAGCCTGATGAATTTAGCGGCATCCGGCAACAAGGGACTGTTTATACATTTTTTAAATGAGCAGTTGGAAGATGGTTTCTATACGCTGGTGATCGACTACTTAAAAGACAATGAATTTGATATTACCCAGATGAATGTTCCGGACGATATCAAGGCACAGTCAGAGAAGTTATACAAGCTGCAGGAGTTTGTAAATATCCATATTAAACAGGCAGATAAGTATGAGATCGAAGATTGGATCGAGCCTCTTTATCATCATATTTATGGGGATCATGATCCGGCTGATATTGATGGAGAGATTTCCGTAGGTGGTATTTACCGTTATAGTGTATGGCTGATCTATCTGTATCAGTCAGATCGTTTTGAGGATGCGATGCGTCTGATCGGTGAGAAGGTTGCACCACAGATGATCAACTGCTATTATCAGGCATTGGAAGAGGATGATCGTCCAAAGAATTTTGACAAGGCAGTCATGGGTTACTTAGATCTGATCAGCGTTGTCATGGATATGGATCTGACCAGCCATACCAACTCTGAGTTATATCTTAATAATCTGGAAGTATTTTATGACTATCTGGTAGAGGATGACGATGTAGCCAATGACTACAAGATCCAGTTCTCTATGGGTATGTTCAATGAATATATTAAGAATCTGAATTATGATAAAGCATTTGAATTCTATGGATTGAATGCAGAGTACATACCGGTAGACAACATGAAAGTATATGACAGTTTCAAGGATCTGATCCGCAACTGTGATAATACCCGCAATACCAATGTGTTGAACCGTGCAGTCGTAACAGCAATTTCCAAACAGGAGATTTATAACCGTCGTATTGATGGTCTGATCGCTGATGTATCTGCTTTTATTAAGAAGGTATGCAAGTACATCGAGGAAGATCCTGTGATGAAGAAGAATCTGCAGGTGCTTGGTACCGGATCTTCCCTGGCAGATAAGAGCAACATTTTTGAAGGACTTTATGAGTATAACCTCGTATTCTTTGAGTGTGGAATCAAGGCGCTGGTAAATCAGGATATGTCAAATCGTTCCTGGGAAGAGAAGTACGAGATTCTCGATATGCTCTACACTACGTTGAATGTATTGTTTAACGGAGATAATGTATATGAACTTTCTAACAAGATTGAGCACCAATTTATCGAGTTGAACTGGATCGGTAACTATATCAATGGTAATCCTGCATTGTTAAAGGGATTATTCAGTATCCGCGAGAAGATCAAAGCATTTAAGATCCGTAAGGATTCTATCATCGAGAAGAACAAGACCAATTTGGAGATCAAATCCATGCTGGAGGATCGTCAGAAGCATCTGGTATTCATGGCAGCAGAGGATATGGTAAAGAACGGAGTCGAACAGGCAAAGGTACAGGTGATGAGCAACGGCTACGATCCGCGTAAGGTGGAGAAACAGTTGCAGAGAGCTTATGAAGGCATTGTTCTTTCCAACAAATATACTCCGGTACAGTCCGGTGGATTCAAGTTTGGTGGCGGTGGAAACGATGAGTTCAAGAAGCTTATGTCCAATGCCAAGGTTGCAGACTGCGTGAGCAAGTCCGAGTGGTTATGGAATCAGTATGTAGAAAAAGGACAGGATGCTGCAACGAAAGAGGAACGTACCTATTCCGTTGCATATCTGATCAAAGCAGTAGAGGAGCTTTTGACCAAGTCTGCTCCAAAACCATCCAGTTCATCCGGTGCAAGCAACAAACGTGTCATTGTTACAAAGACAGGTAAAGTCATTGAGTTATCCGATGAGACAACAGGCGGTGCAAATACTTCTTCTGTACCAGAGAGCAATGTAATCAGTTATATCAATAACATTGGAGATTATCTGGCAAAGAATACGGAGGAGAATGTACAGTATGTACAGAGCTATCTGAATGATCTGATCGCCCGTCTGATGGAAGTAGGATTCGATAAGGATTCTTACCTCAATTTCTATGAGGCAGATGATTTAAGAACAACACTTTGGATCGTAATTAAGAAATTGATGTACGATCTGGCATAATATGGGAGTGGTGATATGATTCCCAGAAACCAGCTTTATGTTTTGAATTATTACAAAAAGAACACGTATATGGGAAGTGACGGTCCTCTTTATTACCGCATTTACCGGGGCGAAGAGGAACTGGAGTCGGTGTGCTGGCCGGGACCATTTATCTATGATAAAACTCCGGAGGAAAAGAAACACTATAACCGTTTCCCTTATACGGAGGATGGCATGAATGAAGTGATCGCGTGGCTGGATCATGAGGTGAACCTGCTGCGGGAAAGTGAAGCGGCATTTTTAAAAGAGGATGCCATTCAATATGAAGTGCCGGAACAAAGTGAGGTTGATCCGGAAGAAACGGATACCTCCGAAACAGAATAAAAATAAAAGCGCGAGACGGGGATCGAACCCGCGACCTTCTCCTTGGCAAGGAGACGCTCCACCACTGAGCCACTCGCGCATGATTGTCTGTTAATATGAAATTAGGAAAGCGCGAGACGGGGATCGAACCCGCGACCTTCTCCTTGGCAAGGAGACGCTCCACCACTGAGCCACTCGCGCATATGTTGTCTGCTTGACACGATTAGTATAATAACAAAAAATGGATGGACTGTCAAGCAAAAAGATAAAAAATATTTGTCCTTTTTTGCTTGCATCTGTCGGGGGTTCGGGTATATAATCCCCTATACATAGAAAAACTAGTCTTTTTACGATAGAAGAAAGGGTGAGTGTCATGATAACACAGTATCACATCAGTACATATCTGATCATGCTTGCAATCGTGTCTTTTGCGGGATTTGTCGTGGAGAACATCTGGCTGGCATTTACAAAGGGATTTATCGATAACCGGAATATGAATGCTCCATTTTTGCTTGGTTATGGTCTGTTGATCCTTGGATTTTATTTTTTGTTTGGTACACCGGGAAAGATGAAACTGTTTGGCAGAAAGCTGTTCCTTACAAGAAAGGTGCTTCGGATTCTCTGCTATTTCCTGCTTGCCTTTTTGGTGGTAAGCATTTGTGAGGTACTGCTTGGAAGTATTGTAGAGGGGATCTCCAAAGTGGAATTGTGGAATTATTCCCGTCTGCCGCTGCATGTGACGAAGTATACCTCGGTACCGACAAGTTGTGGATTTGCAACGATCATTACGGTTGTTATGGGAAAGGTATTTACCCCGTTGATGCAGTTGCTGGAAGGAATGGATCGGGGACATGCCATGCTGTTAGGACTGGCGTTGACAGTTATTCTGGTCGTGGATTTTCTGGTCAATGCTTTTCGCATATTGCGATCTGGAAGTCTTTATTCCTTATGGAGATATGATATTAAGAACAAACGGATGCTTACGGGGGAGGATCTGATTTCGTAGGCATATATAGGGGAGGAGAGAAGAATGGTCGATACAAAAGAAAAAGAAAAGAAGAAAATGATCTATAAATTGCTGGTGTCCCTTGTGACACCGATTGCATTTCAGTATTTGATGTCATCGGCAGTGAGTGCTGCAGATGCGATCATGCTGGGATTTTTGGATCAGAATTCGCTGTCTGCTTCATCGCTGGCAACGCAGGTGGCATTTGTTTACAGTTTGTTTTATGGGGCTTTTATTTCCGGTACAACGGTTATGGCATCCCAGTATTACGGTAAGAAGGATATGAAATCCGTGGAACAGATTTTAGCGATCGCGATGCGTTATGCACTGCTTGTTGGATTACTCTTTACGTGTGCTGCGCTGTTTATTCCGGGGGCGATCATGCGGATCTTTACCTCGGATCAGGTGCTGATCAGTGCCGGAGCTACGTATTTAAGAACCGTGTCATTGTCCTTTGTACTGACCGGGTTTTCGCAGGTATATTTTTGCATTATGAAGGTATGCGGCAGAGCAGGATTAAGCTCGTTGATCGGTTCCCTCTCGGTTGTGATCAACATTTTCTTAAATGCGGTATTCATTTTTGGTTTGTTTGGTCTGCCTGCGATGGGGATTGCCGGAGCAGCGCTGGCTACCGTGCTCGCCCGTGTATTTGAGGTCGTAGTAGTTTTGATCGTATTATTCCGGGGCAAATGCGTCCCACTGCGGCTTGGCTATGTTTTTGGCGGTGCAAGCAAGGTACTTCATAAGGATTACTGGCACTATACGCTGCCGCTTTTGTTCAATCAGCTGGGATGGGGTGGAGGAATCACAATGTATTCCGTCATCATGGGACATCTTGGAACCGATGCGACCGCAGCGAACGCGATCACCAACATCGTTAGAAGCATGATCGCCAGTCTGTGCTGGGGAATTGCCGCCGGTGTAGGAATTATTATAGGACAAATGCTGGGACGCGGAGAACTTGATGACGCGAAAAAAGCCGGAGGCAGTTTTGTGCGGTTATCCATTGCCATCGGGGTATTATCCGGTCTGGTGATATTAGCACTTATTCCGCTCGTGTTGCCGCTTGTCTCACTCAGTGCGCAGGCGAAGATCTACTTAAAAGCGATGCTGTTTATGGCGGCATATTATATCATTGGAAATTCTCTGAATTCTACAATCATTGCAGGAATCTTTCCGGCAGGAGGAGATACAAAATTTGGAATGGTGTGTGATCTGGTTACGCTATGGGTTGTGATCGTACCGGCGGCGTTGCTGGCAGCCTTTGTATTCCGGTGGCCGGTGCTCGTTGTTGCCTTTATCCTGACATTGGATGAATTTGTGAAGATTCCTGTGGTGTATATCCATTATAAGAAATATAAGTGGTTAAATAACATTACAAGGTAAGAGAAGCTGGTGCAGGACATTGAGGTGCTCCTTCAAAGTTAGGTTTTTGCGAGACGACTTTGGTCGTCTCGTTTTTTATGCTTTCCTTACAAAACCTGTAAGTGTTATTTTTCTTTTCACCCTGCTATACTACTATCAACAGCTTAAGCTTTCTGCGATCCTTCACATGAAGTCGCCCCTTTTGTGGGATCAGATATTTTACATGGCACGCTTTCGCTTCGTTGCACTACGCAGCGGTGCTTATGCCCCAAAACACGGGGCATAAGCACCGGCGAGTGCAAATGAGCCTTGTAAAATACTGATTCCCACATGGGGCGATTACGGAAGGATGCATAAGTCCAAATATTGAAATGGGAAGCATGAGACTTTGTAAGAGTAACGGAGAGGCATGCAGATTCGTGAATTATAAAGTTGAAAAGTAAATAGATGTTTGGAGTTAATAAAGGAATGGATTGTGAATGAAGATATGGTAGTAATAATGAAAAATGAAAAGGAGAGAACCCCTATGAAATTATTTGAGATTGAAGGTTTAACAAAAGAATATGGAATAAAGGATAATGTCACAAAAGCATTAAATGGCTTGGATCTTACTGTGATGAAAGGTGAGTTTTTAGGTATCATGGGAAGCAGCGGTTCCGGTAAAACCACACTTTTAAATTGTGTGTCCACCATGATCCGTCCAACATCCGGTACGATTCTTCTGAACGGAGAAAACATTGCTGATTTCCGTGGAAGAAAACTGGCTTCCTATCGTGGAAACAAGATTGGCTACTTATTCCAGACGTTTGAATTGCTGGATAACCTGACAGGCAGAGAGAATATTAAGATGCCGCTTGTGATCCATAAGAAACTGGATCATGATTCAGAAAAACGGATCGAGGATCTGGCAAAGTTTTTGGAGATTACGGATGTTTTAGATAAATTTCCGGCACAGATGTCTGGTGGACAAAAGCAGCGCATTGCGGCTGCCAGAGCCCTGATCTTGAATCCGGAGCTTATTCTGGCGGATGAACCGACCGGCGCGCTCGACAGTAAAAATGCCAAAAGCCTGATGGAGAAACTATTGGAGCTTAATGTGATGCGTGAGGCTACGATCATGATGGTAACACACGATGCCAATGCGGCGAGCTATTGTTCCAGAATCTTGTTCATTCAGGATGGTGTGATCTTCCATGAGCTTCGCAGAGAACGGGAAGAAGAAACAAGGACACAGTATTATGAGCGGATCATCGATGTGCTTGCACAGCTGGGAGGGGGTAGTGTCAATGTTTTTTAATCAGATACGGCGAAATAACAAAAAAAGCAGAAAAGAAAATGGAATTTATTATGCCTGCCTGATCATTGCGATCATTGCCTGCTATGTGGTGCTGGCTTTGCCGAAGCAGGACGTAATGGTATTTCTTCATAAAATGGAAAGTGATGCGGTCAATACGCTTTACATGCTTTTGAATGTTGTGTTTGTACTGGCTCTTTTCCTCGTCTTTTTCCTTATTTATTTTGCACAGAAATATCAGTTGGAACGACAGAAGCATGAATTTGGAGTAATGCTGATGCTCGGAATGAAGCGAAGCAGATTATTTTTCTTTTTGATGCTTTCCGATGTTGCAAGTAGTGTCCGTTCTTTAGTGATCGGTCTTCCTGTTGCAGTGCTGCTTTCGGAAGGAATCAGCCTTGTAACCGCGCGGATCATTGGACTGGGGATCATTGGACATCAGTTTTCCTTTTCCCTTTCTTCCCTTTTACTTACTTCGCTTGGATTTTTCGGAGTGAAGCTGTTTGCAAATATCATTTTAAGTGCAAAGCTGGTACGGAAAGAGCCGGATCATCTGCTCCGAAAGAGCGAGGAGCCGGAAAAAAAGCACAAGATGCCAACCGGGCGTATCTGGTTTTTTCTTGGAAGCGTTTTGTTAATAGTTGCTTATGTGTTAGCTTGCTTCGTTGACCGCACATGGGCTTCTCCCCTTTTGTTTCTTATCATGCTCGTTGTGGGCGCGATTGGAAGCAGATGGCTGATCGGTGGATTCTGTGGTGTATTTGGACATATGAGCGGAACCAAAAGCAAGGAACAGCTTTCCATTTTCACCTTTCGCCAGTTACAGGAAAATGTGTTCCAAAAGACAACTTCCCTTACCGTGTCTTCCTTACTCATTTTGCTCGGAATTGTCTGTTTTGGATATGGAATTGCAATCGCTTTAAGCAACGCAAAAACAAGTACGGAACATACGATGGATGTGACGGCAGAGGTTTACGAAGAATCGGATGAGGCACAGTTTTTAAATTGGACTCAGGAGAAGGAGATTGCTTCACTATTTTCCAAATGGCAGAAGGTCAGCGTATGCATGCTGCATGCAGAATGTGATTATGGGAAAGACAGTGGAGTGGATAGGATCGTTTCCTATCAGACGGATGATCTAAAGAAAGCTGCCACGCATCTGAAGGGGCAGGATCGGGAATTGTTTCAGGATCAGGAGCAGTTTTATCTTAGTACTTCCCCATACATGATTGCAGAAAACGGGTTTAATGGTTTGCGACATAATGCAGGCAGGAAAGAACTTTCGTTAAAAGAGGGTGAGCTTGCAATCTACATTGATCATGATTTTGACAGTGATGGAAAGATTCAGAACATGTATGAAAAGCTGCTTGCGTATGATCCGGTGATTGAGATTGATGGAAAACAGTACCACATTAAGGCGGTATGTCATGATGATATTGTCGTGGATCGTAGTATTACGATCGGCTTTGGTCTGGTCGTGCCGGATGCGTTATTTACCCAGTTGGCAGATGAAAAGAATATCAGCTCCTATTATAATGGGTATCTGAAAGCGTCCTATGTAAAGGAACACGGATTGCTTCATGCCATGCAGGAAGTGCTGCCGCTGCTTCAAAAAAGTGGTTTTCAATTTGAAAATTATTTGCAGAATATGGGAAGACAATTGTTCTATATTGTAGCGGCCAGTTATCTGACCATTTATCTGGCAGTGATCTTTCTATTGATCGCCAATACAACAATCAGTCTGCAATATATGATGCAGGAAGAAAAAATGAGTGACCGTTACCGGACGATGTACCGGCTCGGCTGTACGAAGGAGCAGCTTTTTGTCTCTTCCAAGCGGCAGATTAAGTGGTACTTTGGAGTTCCGGTGGTAACCGCAATGATCAGCAGCCTTTTTGGAGTGAGTGCTTTGTTTCGGCATGTTCTCCCTTATGATCTGCAATCACAGATCGGTGTGTTACTGCTTCTTGCAGCCGTTGTTATTGTAGGGCTTGTTATGGTAGAATACTGCTATATGAGAGCGGTGATCAAAAACAGCTATGGATTGATCGGACAGCTTCAAAAGCTTTCCCGTACAGAATAAAAGAAATGAGGAGCGGCATATGAAGAATAGGATCATATTGGTGGAGGACGATGCATTTTTGCGTCAGGAACTAAAAGAAATATTATCGTGTGCGGGGTACGAGGTGTTGTTGATCACAACATTTCGCGATACTGCAAGCACGATCCTTTCCATGGAGGCGGAACTTCTTTTATTGGATCTGGGACTTCCGGGGCAGAACGGTTTTGAGATCTGCCGGCTGGTGAAACAGAAAAAGAATCTGCCAATCCTGATCCTTACGAGTGCCGACCGTTTAAAAGATGAATTAAATGCATTAGAACTGGGGGCGGATGATTATCTGACGAAGCCGTGTCATACCGAACGGCTGCTGGCACGGATCAAAAATCTGCTGCACCGTTATGCCGGACCGCAGATGCTTTCCGGAAATGGTTTTATGCTGGATGAGCAGACCTATACGATCTGTGTGAATAATCAGTCCAAGGTGCTGCCGGAAAAGGAAGGACAGATCATGGTTACTCTTTTGCAGCATATGGGAGAAACGGTGCCGAAGGAGGATTTGTTTCTTGCTCTTTGGGGAACCAAGGAATACATTGATGAAAATGCATTGCAGGTTACAATGACCAGATTACGGCATACATTGAAGGAGCTGGGCTTAAAAGATCGTGTGGAAACGGTGCGCGGCATTGGATATCGGTTGAGAAGGGAGTAAGGGTGCTTGAAGGATAAGAGAAAAAATATAGATATGCGGGAATACGGGTACTTATTTGCCATACTGTTCCTTTTGATGGGCATTACAACATTCTTTTTATGGCTGGTGAATCCAAAGGCTTTTTTCTCTATTGGAATCTGCTTATTCCTGTGTTATATACTGGTGTTTGCCATTTTGTTTTTGTTGCTTGTCAGACGGGAAACGGAACGGCAGAGGTCGTTTGATCATTTTCTGGCGGAATGGAAGCAGGGAAATGATGAGGCACTGCCACAGCTTTCCCGGAATGAAATGGAGCGTTTCCTTGTCCTTCGGGAGCTTTTGCTGGAGCAGGAGGGACTTCGCAAAACGGAACAGGTACGGCGCGAGGATTATGAGGAATACACGGAAAACTGGGTACATGAAATGAAGGTACCCCTTTCCTTGCTGCAGCTTTTATTGGAGAACCGGCAAAAAGAAATGACGCCTTTTTTGGCAGAGCGTTTTTCTTATGTTCATCGCCGGATGGAAGAACAGATCATGCAGCTATTGTATTATGCGAGATTGATGTCGGCACATAAGGATGTGGTATTCAAACGGATCTCCCTTCCACTCCTTATTCAGGAGGCACTGCTGGAAAAACAGCCGTTTTTGAAAGAAAAGGGAATTAAGATCCGGTTGGATACGAAAGAGGAGGAGGTTTTAAGTGATGAGCGGGGACTATTGTTTCTGTTATCGCAGGCACTTTATAATTCCTGCAAATATGTAGATGAAACAAAGGAGGAACACTGGATCCGTATTGCGGTCGAGAGGGAGAAAAAGATAAGGCTCATTATAGAGGATAATGGAATCGGGGTAAAACAGAGTGAACTGCCATTTTTATTTGACAAAGGATTTACCGGGGAAGGGGATGAAAGCCGGAGAAAGGCAACGGGAATGGGACTTTATCTGGCGCAGAAAATGGCAGAGGTGCTGCATGTTACGCTTAACGTAACATCTGTTTATGGAGCAGGTTTTACTTTTGTAATAGAGTTTCCTGTGGTAGAAATCATAAATTCATAAGAAATGAAAGCTTCTGCCTATGCTATAATGAATGTGAATGAGCAGTAAAAGGAATGCTCTTTCGATGAAGTGAGGAAATGACAGTCGAAAGTGACGGTCCAAAGGAGGAGCTTGCGTGGAAGAAACCATTTTAGTGGTAGATGATGAGAAAGAGATTGCGGATCTCATTGAAGTATATTTGGAAAATGACGGCTATCGTGTAAAGAAATTTTATAATGCGACAGATGCACTTGCATGTCTGGAGCATACAAGGATCGATCTGGCATTGCTGGATATTATGCTTCCTGATATGGATGGATTTACTTTGTGCCAGAAGATCCGGACGCATTTATTTTTCCCGATCATTATGCTGACGGCAAAATGTGAAGATGCAGATAAGATCAAGGGAATGACACTTGGTGCCGATGATTATATCACAAAGCCATTTAATCCGTTGGAAGTGATCGCGCGTGTGCGTGCGCAGCTTCGCAGAACGAAAAAGTATAATCAGGCTCAAAATAAAATGGAGCAGGAGAGCCGGTATGAATACAATGGATTGGAAATTGATGAAAAGACACATAGCTGTACGCTTTTTGGAAAAGAAGTGCCGTTGACTCCGCTGGAATTTTCGATTGTTTTATATTTGTTTCAAAACCGGGGAAAAGTGGTATCTTCGGAGGCATTGTTTGAAGCGGTCTGGAATGAGAAGTATATGGACAGCAATAATACAGTGATGGCGCACATTGCTCATATCCGGGAAAAATTAGGAGAAAATTCCAGAAAACCAAATTACATTAAGACTGTCTGGGGAGTGGGGTATCGTATCGATGAATAAAGAAAACATCCATCAGAAACTGATCCGGAAAATGCTGTTTCGTATGGCGATGTCCTGCCTGGTCTTTGCCAGTGTGCTGGTCTTTGTGCTGGTAGTGGCATATTTGATCTGCGAACGGCGGATCTGGTATGGAGATGAATTGCTTTATCCCCTCATTACCTTTGTACACCACAATCTGCCTGTCTGTTTTCTCTTTATCATGCTGGTTGCCGTGCTGGTATTTTCCTTTTATTATATCCGGCGCGTCACACTTTATATGAGTGATATTTTAAAAAGTGTGGAAACGATCTATTCGGATATGGAAAGTGACACTTTATTTTCCCTTCCCAAACCGCTTTATGAGGTGGAGCGGCAGTTAAATGCGATCCGTACAGATCTTCGTCTAAGCCAGGAGGCGGCAAAGGATGCGGAGCAGCGGAAAAATGATCTGATCGTTTATATGGCGCATGATCTGAAAACACCGCTTACTTCGGTGATCGGTTATCTGACACTTTTGAAAGAAGAACAGGAGATTTCTCCAAAGCTGAGGGAAAAATATGAAACCATTGCATTGAAAAAAGCGCAGCGGTTAGAGGAATTGATCAATGAATTTTTTGAGATCACGCGTTTTAACCTTTCCAAAATGACGCTGGAGCTTTCTGAGGTAGATCTTTCTAAAATGATCACACAGATGGTATATGAATTTTTGCCGTTGTTTAAGGAAAAAGATCTTACCTGGGAGCTGAATGCCTCACCGGAATTGCTGGTGGAATGTGATATTTACAAAATGGAGCGTGTATTTGATAACCTGTTAAAAAATGCAGTCAACTATAGCTATGAGCATACCTGTATCGAGATAGAAACATATGAGCAGGGACAGCAGGCAGTGTTAGTGATCAGAAATCATGGAAAAACGATTCCTCCGGAAAAGCTCGAGAGAATTTTTGAACAGTTTTTCCGGATGGAATCTTCGAGAAACTCTTCTTCCGGTGGAGCCGGACTGGGACTTGCGATCGCCAAACAGATCGTGGAGCTGCACCACGGAACTCTGACTTGCGAAAGTGAAAAGGAAACGATCACCTTTCGTCTGGTTATGCAGAAAAAATCATAAAATGATAAGAAATTCATCAGGACTTCTTGATACAAAAAAACTGTATGTAGGATACAATTTTTATATACAGTTTTTTTACATTGGGAGGAATGGATATGGTAAAAGAAGCAGAGCATACAACGCAGAGCAGAAGAGTAAGAGTGCGCAGAAAACGGAAAAAGAAGCATGTGATATTACGAAGGCTGCTTTTACTTTTCGTATTACTGGTTTTACTTATGCATGTGAGAACTCTGATTACAGAGCGTCAGTTGGAGTCCGGGCAGTCAGATTCCATTTCAGAAACACTGCATACGATGGTAGATTCTTTGGAAAATCGTACACCGGACTGGCTGGATGCGTCATATCCGGATTCTATCCGGAAATTGTACAAGAATAATCCGGAAGCCAGAAAGTTTGTAAAAGATTTTCAGAAAGAAAAGGACAAGGAGCACGATAAGAATATTTCCGGCGAGGTAAAGCGGGGAAAGATTCCGCTCTTTTTACAGTGGGACGAACGCTGGGGGTATGAACAGTACGGCAGTGATTATCTGGCAGTCACAGGATGTGGTCCTACCTGTCTGTCCATGGTTTATTGCGGACTGAGTGGAAGCACTGCCGAAAATCCATATGCAGTCGCAAAAATGGCGGAAAGCAATGGCTTTTATGTGGATGGATCAGGCTCCTCCTGGTCATTGATGACAGATGGAGCAGCATTGCTGGGACTATCTTCTCATGAAGTCCCTTTTTCTGAAGAACAGATCCGCGCAGAACTAGAGGAAGGACATCCGGTCATTGCGGTAGTCGGACCGGGAGACTTTACGACAGAGGGGCATTTTATTGTGCTGACAGGATGTTATGAGGATGGCAGCATTATCGTGCATGATCCAAACAGCGAGAAGAGAAGTAAAAAACACTGGGAGCTTTCCACATTGATGGAGCAGATACAGGATTTGTGGGCGTTTACTTTTACGGAATAAAGGAATGTATTCCAGTTGTTCAGGGATTTGCCGGTTGAAAATACAAGCATAAAATGCTATACTAAACTAGTATTTTTATGCTTAACTTTTCATTTGGCACAGTGGTACCTATTGGAATCATACAAATGTTTATAAACGTTTTAAAATAAGGAGGATAACATACAATGGAAGCGTATAAGAGCGAGTTTATTGAGTTTATGGTGGAGAGCAATGTATTGAAATTTGGAGAGTTCACGTTAAAGAGTGGCAGAAAGTCTCCATTTTTTATGAATGCCGGTGCTTATGTGACGGGCTCCCAGTTAAAGCGGTTAGGAGAATATTATGCAAAAGCGATCCATGACAACTATGGCGATGACTTTGATGTGTTATTCGGACCTGCTTATAAAGGAATTCCGATCAGTGTTGTGACTGCAATCGCTTATAGCGAACTTTATGGAAAAGAGGTTCGATACTGTTCTGACCGAAAGGAAGAGAAGGATCACGGGGCTGACAAAGGAAGCTTTTTAGGAAGCAAATTACAGGATGGTGACCGTGTTGTAATGATTGAGGATGTGACTACCTCCGGTAAATCCATGGAAGAGACCGTACCTAAGGTAAAAGGTGCTGCCGATGTTACGATTGTAGGTCTGATGGTATCGTTAAATCGTATGGAAAAAGGTCTGGATTCCGATAAATGTGCATTGGATGAGATCAAAGAGAAATATGGCTTTGATGCACATGCCATTGTCACGATGGATGATGTGGTAGAGCGTCTTTACAACAAGGAATGTCAGGGCAGAGTATTGATCGATGATACGCTCAAAGCTTCGATTGATGCATATTACGAGCAGTACGGTGCAAAATAGCAAAGGAGGTATTTTCATGAACGAAAAAGCATATAAAACAATGAGCCGCATTGGCGGCTGGAATATTGCATTTGGCGTGGTGACCATGGTGGTTGGTCTGGCAGTCGGAGTAGGTTCTATTGTGACAGGTGCCAAATTATTAAGAGACAAGAGCAATATTACGTTTTAACAGAATAGGGATAATGTGATTAGGTGACCTTTTTAAGGAGGACTTGGCTTTGGGGAAAGATGCAAGGCGCAGGGAGTTATATCTGTTATGTCGGGGGGCATTTCTGATATATCTGGTTCTCGTAGTGTATTTCCTGTTCTTTTGCGACCGTTATGGAAGAACGGTGCAGTATGATACGATCAAATATAATCTGGTTCCGTTTCAGGAGATCAGACGTTATATTATGAATTGGGAATATTTTACGATAGAACAGTTTGTTTTAAATATGGCAGGAAATGTGGGACTTTTTATCCCCTTCGGAGCCATGTTGTTTGTATGGAAAGGAAAACCGGTCGGCTTTTTAGAAGTGACGGGACTTACCTTTTTACTTAGTCTGGGGATCGAGATCATACAGTTGATCACCAGAGTGGGTGTATTTGATGTGGATGATATAATACTGAATACGGTAGGTGGAATGCTTGGCTATTTCATTTACCGCGTGGTTCGGGTAGTAAACCGGAGGAGAAAACATGCGAAACGGAAAAAAGAGTTATAATTTTTCGGATAAGACACATACATCCGATGGAAAAATCAGCGTATGCTTTGGTGTGGCTGCCGTAATTTTATTTCTTTTTATGGCTGTCTACTCCATTTTTTCAAAAGGTAATGCAGGTGTATGGGTTGGTTTTTTAGGTGTGTTTGATGTATTTCTTGCTCTGCTGGGACTGATCTTTTCCGTGGTAGGCATGCGGCAGGAGGACAGCTTAAAGCTGCTTCCAAGAATTGGATTTTTTTGCAGCGTCATCGTGCTGGTATTACTTCTTTTGTTGCTGGTAGTTGGTTTGTTATTTTAGGAGGAACAGATATTTGGAAGAATTAAATGAATGGAACGAACGGTATGAGTTGATGAAGGAGCGGATTTTGACACTGGAAAAAGACGCTTCTTCTTGTGGTTTATATGCGGATTATGTAGGGACAATGTCTGGATTTTTGGCACAGATCTTTACCGTTTATGAAACGTTTCGGGGAAAGGGACGGGAGGAAGTACCTCTCTCTTTTTTAGAACAGTATAATGAAAGTCTTTATGAAGATATTATAGGGGCGCACTACGAGAAGAGCTTTGCGAATCCGGATGTCTGCTGCGCCGCCTTTGGTACATCACTTGGACAAAAGCTTTGCTTTTTAACAGCAGAGCTTCGTTCTCTGATCCCGAGTGCGTATCAGCTCTGTCTGTGGGATCTTACGGTATTTAGCGAGCTGTTTGTAGAGATTGAAACGCTGATGGAAGAATATCCGGCTGAGACAGACAAAGAGCTGCTCTGCCGGGAAGTGCAGGACGTGTTATATGCGTTTGAGCGGGATTATTCGATGGATATCATAAGCAAACGTTTGAGAAATCAACTGGATCCTTCCATGGATTTTGCAACGAAGATTATGATGCAGGCAGAGCAGAAGGATGAACGGATTCTTTACTATTATGGAGAGTATGTAGGAGAAAATGAGCGGAAAAGCTTTGCCTT
Organism: Lachnospiraceae bacterium; assembly: GCA_050874905.1. Classification (GTDB taxonomy): domain Bacteria; phylum Bacillota; class Clostridia; order Lachnospirales; family Lachnospiraceae; genus NC2004. The sequence continues at coordinate 46,924 of JBNMLP010000011.1, read as the reverse complement.
TTTAAATTCCCTGTCACAACAGGAGAGAAGCGATATGGCATTTACTTATACGGATGGATACCGTGAGGGCTTTGAGATTGCAGGCATTGATCTTTCCAAGAAGAAAACCGTGAATATCCGGTATAATATCGGTTTTGAACCGATGGTCTGTGAGGCGGTCAAACAGTTTGAAGCGTTGGGACTTCGCCCGACGATCTATCCGGCGGCAACCAAAAGCCTTGATAAAAACCGTCATTTGAAGATTGGCTACACCGGAACCAGCCCTAATAAACAGTACGATTATGACCACCGTTTTGACAATGCGATATATCTTGATAAGGCATTTATGAAACGTCGGTTAGAGGTACTGAAAAATGCATATCAGGAGTACGAGCCCCTTTGTGCAGGGTATGCCGGACCTGCCTGTATAGAAATTTTTGGAGAACAGGATTTTTCGCCGGTAAAAAAGGATACTGCACTGTCACTTTCCAAAGAGCAGCAGCAGCTTCAGGTGAAATTACAGACAGAGGCTGCCAAAATTACGAATCAATATCTGCCGCATGATCAGTACAGTTTTACGATCATTGCGTATCCGGTGGCAGAGATTGGAGAGAAATATGAGGAGATCTTTGCGGAAACGGTGAAGGTCAATACGCTGGATAAAAAGAAATATCAGAAAATCCAGCAATACTTGATCGATGCGCTGGATCAGGCAGAATATGTACACGTTCAGGGATGCGGAGACAATCGCACCGATATCAATGTGATGCTTCATGAAAAGAAAAATCCGGAAAAGGAGACCAATTTTGAAAATTGCCTGGCAGATGTAAATATCCCAGTCGGTGAAGTGTTTACTTCTCCGAAACTGACTGGAACAAATGGAACGCTTCATGTATCCAGTGTATATTTAAATGATCTGGATTATAAAGATCTGACACTTACATTTCAGGATGGAATGGTACAGTCATACCAGTGCTCCAACTTTGAAACAGAAGAGGAGAATCAGGCTTTTGTAAAGGAGAATCTGCTCAATCACCGGGAGACATTACCGATCGGTGAATTTGCGATCGGCACGAATACGACTGCCTATGTGATGGCGCGCAAATATGGAATTCTTCACAAATTGCCAATCCTGATCGTAGAAAAGATGGGACCTCATTTTGCGGTGGGAGATACCTGCTACAGTCACAGCGAGGAAGTACGTTTATTCAATCCGGATGGAAAAGAGATCGTTGCAAAGGAAAATGAATGTTCCCTGCTTCGGTTTGAAGATGAGGATCACGCATATTTTAATATTCATACCGATATTACGATCCCTTATGAGGAGATTGGTGTGATCGAAGCAGTGCGGCCGGATGGAAGCAAAATAGAGCTGTTAAAGGAAGGGCACTTTGTCCTGCCGGGAACAGAGGAGCTGAACTTAAAAGAAATGGATGAGTAGAAAAAAGGATATACGGATCATTCCGTATATCCTTTTGCTGTTAATACATTCATTAACTGATTGATATAATTCTGGCAGATGCTGTCGTTTTTGGCTTCTACCATTAAACGGAGCAGCGGTTCTGTGCCGCTTTCCCGCACGATCACCCGGCCTTCTTCTCCTAAAACTTGTGCAATGGATTGAATAGCAGCCTGAAAATCAGGATCTTCGTGTGCTTTTTTCTTGTCGGAAACCGGAACATTGACATTGAGCTGTGGATAGATCTGAATGTCGTTAAGCAGCTCGTGGAAGGGCTGTTTGACGGTTGCCAAAATCTTTAAAAGTATGAGTGAGGTTAAAATGCCATCTCCGGTCTGGGCGTAATCTCCGAAGATGATATGTCCGGTCTGTTCGCCCCCCAGGGAGTAATCATTTTTCGTCATGCACTCGGATACATATTTGTCACCGACGTCGGTCTGTACCAGCTTGATCCCGTGTTTGGCAAATGCAAGGGAAAGACCGATGTTGGAGATTAATGTGCTGACTACGGTATCATGCCGTAGTGTGCCTTCCTTGTGGAGAAACATGCCACATACATAAAGAATGAGATCACCATTGACCAGACGTCCATTGTCGTCTACTGCAAAGCAGCGGTCGGCATCACCGTCATAGGCAAATCCGGCATCCAGTCCGTTATCCTTGACAAATTGCTGCAGGGCTTCTGTGTGCGTGGATCCGCAGTTTTTGTTGATGTTTGTTCCGTTTGGTTTGTTGTAAATGGCATATACCTTTGCGCCGAGCTGCTCTAGCAGTGGTTTGGCAAGGGAGCTGGAGGCTCCGTTGGCACAGTCGATACCGATCCGGAGTCCTTCCAAGGAAACAGGAACGAGACTTGCAAGATGCTTGATATAGTGACTTCTTCCAATGGCAAAATCAATGGTTTTTCCCACGTTGTTTTTGAGGGCGAAAGGAAGATCGTCCTCCGGGGAATCTATATATTCTTCCAGCTTTTCTTCCAATTCTGCACTGATCTTATGACCGTTATGATCCATGATCTTGATACCGTTGTCATAATAAGGATTATGGCTGGCGGAGATCATGATACCACAGTCAAATCCACCATTTATGATATTGAAGGAGACACACGGAGTCGGTGCAACGTGGAGCAGATAGGTTTTGGCGCCGGAAGCCATCAGACCGGAAACCAGTGCATACTCAAACATGTATCCGGAGATTCTGGTGTCTTTTCCAATCAGGATACGCGCCTGATGATTCTGCCCAAAGTAGTAACCGAGATAGCGCCCGATCCGGTAGGCATGTGTGACTTTCAAGTTGACATTTGCCTCACCGCGGAAGCCGTCTGTTCCGAAATATTTTCCCATGGTAATCCCTCCCTGCTACATAGAATATTCCCGTGTTTCTGCCTTTCATTCAAAAATTTCTTTGATGAAAGAAATAGATTCTTCTAAATGTCTGGTTGTATTAAAAATTGCGATTGTCGGTTGTTTTAAATGGCAGTTGCCATCTTTGCATAATTTGGTATCACTGAGGTCAATGCCGCATGCAATATCATTTCCTTTGGCATCTTTACAGGTGACGATATCGTCTTTTATGGCAGCGTATACGTCACTTGGCAGAGTCTCTTTTAAATCGCAGAAATTGTCATCTCTGGAAAACCAGTCGATCACATCTGGTTCTGCAATGATCGTATCGATCCGGTAGTCTGTCATCTGGGCGAAAATGCTCTGCATTCCGGTGTCTCCACCGTAATAACCGGGATCGTACCGGGAGATGTCGGTAGAGTAAGGACTTACGAGCAGCTCCTCTTTCTTTTTATCATATGTGATACATCGCTGCAGTGTGTCGGTAATCTCTGCACTCCACACTTTATTGTAGGCATCATTGACGGTTACGCAGTTAAATGCGGCATCTTTTCCCGTAATGATGGCATGGGCACCATAGATGATCACAAAAACAACGATGAAGGTGATCAGCATCTGCCATTTGTGATAATAGAGAATATAGCCAATCTTTTCTCGTTTGGTTTCCATCTGTGCCATGGTATCTTTTTCCAGTTGCCTGGCGTCTTTTAAAGATTGAAGGTAGCGTTGAAAACTGCTGTCTTTTTTTGAATCGTCCTTAAGGGGCGTGGTCTGTTCATTCTTTTTCTTCTTTGACATAGGGTATCCACTTTCTGCATAATAATATATTGTAATAGATCTATTTTACCATATTGTGTAGGAAAAGTAAGGCTTTTTTGGTGAAAAAAGAATGAAAAGTGGGGAATCCTATGACATTTAAAGATCTCCGGTTAAAGGAAGTGATCAATTGCTGTGATGGGGCAAAACTGGGAGCAGTTGTGGACATGAAGTTCTGCCCTGAAACGGGCAAGATTGAGGAACTTTTGGTCGCAGGTACCGGAAAATGCTTTCAGATATTTTTCAGCAAGGTGATCTCAATTCCGTATTGTGATATTTCGAGGATTGGACCGGATGCGATCATCGTGAAGCTTCCACCACCGCCGCCACCTCCTCTGCCCGGCTGTAAAAAACCACGCTGTTAGGGCATTTTTTTCTTGACCGAAGTGGATTTTGTTTACTATAATAATAGGTAGGGATGTCGTGTTAAGAGGAGGAAAGGAGAGCAAACGGAATGAAGTGTCCATTTTGTGCACATGAGAATACAAAGGTAATCGATTCACGTCCAGCCGATGATAATAATTCGATCCGTCGTAGAAGAGAATGTGAGAAGTGTGGGAAGCGCTTTACGACTTATGAAAAGATTGAATCAATTCCTCTTGTAGTGATCAAGAAGGATAATAACCGGGAGACTTATGATCGTTCCAAGATTGAAAAAGGTATCCTTCAGTCCTGCCATAAGCGTCCGGTTTCTGTAGATCAGATTGAGCGAACCGTTGACAATATTGAGAACAGGATCTTTAATATGGAATTAAAAGAGATTGAGAGTTCGGTCATTGGTGAGATCGTCATGGAAGAGTTAATGAATTTAGAAGAGGTTGCCTATGTTCGTTTTGCATCCGTTTATCGTGAATTTAAGGATGTCAATACCTTTATGAACGAGATCAAAAAGATTTTGAGTAAAGAAGAAGAGAAATAATACAGCTTGCTGCTTTTTGCCGGATGGTAGAAGGTATGTATAGTAGTGTGAGAAGTGGCACTGTCTGCGGAGTGGAAGGCTCTGAGATTGGTGTAGAAGTGGATGTCAGTAACGGCCTGCCAATGTTTTCTATGGTAGGCTACTTAGGGTCCGAGGTAAAGGAAGCACAGGAGCGGGTGCGCACAGCACTGAAGAACTCTGGATTTATGCTTCCGGCAAAGCGGATCACGGTCAATTTATCCCCTGCGAATCTGCATAAGGAAGGCTCTGCCTTTGACCTTGCAATCGCAGTGGCGATTCTGGTTGCAATCGGTTGTATTTCACAGGAATCCATAACAGAATATATGATCCTAGGGGAGCTTGGCTTGAATGGAGATGTTCGTCCGGTCAACGGTGTGCTTCCTATGCTTTCGTATGCGCAAAAAATGGGAATCAAAAAGGCGCTTGTGCCAAAGACAAATGCAGCAGAGGGAGCGGTTCTTTCGGACATGCAGGTATTTGGCGTGACTACCTTAAAGGAGACTGCAGAGTATTTTATGGGACTGGAACGGGGAGAGGAGCTTTTACTGCCTGCTTCCGGGGAATTGGTGGATCATGTCGGCAGCGATTATCCTCATGACCTGTCGGAGGTGGCAGGGCAGCACTTTGTCAAACGGGCAATGGAGATAGCTGCTGCCGGTTTTCATAATCTGCTGCTGATCGGACCTCCCGGCACAGGCAAATCCATGCTGGCACAGTGTATTCCATCGATCATGCCGTCGCTCAGCCGGAAGGAAAGCATTGAGATCACAAAAATATACAGTGTAAAGGGGTTGTTAAAAGAGGGACAGTCTCTGATCAGGGAGCGTCCGTTTCGTGCACCGCATCATACCCTTTCTGCTGCGGCATTGACCGGTGGCGGACGCATACCGCTTCCGGGGGAGATGAGTCTTGCTCATAATGGTGTGTTATTTTTAGACGAGCTTCCGGAATTTTCCAAAGATGCGATTGAAGTGATGCGGCAGCCTTTAGAGGATAAAAAGCTTACAATAGCGAGAGTTATGGCATCGTATACGTTTCCGGCAGATTTTATGCTCGTTGCAGCGATGAATCCCTGTCCCTGCGGGTATTTTCCGGATCGCACCCGCTGTCATTGTACGTCCACTATGATACGTCGGTATCTGGGGCGCATCAGCCAGCCGATGTTAGATCGGATCGATCTTTGTGTGGAGGTGGCGGCGGTTCCGTTTGCCAAGCTGAAACAGACAGAAAAAGAAGAACCATCAAAGGTTGTGCGAAAAAGAGTGGAACAGGCGCGCCTGCGGCAGAAAAAACGGTATAAATCGGATGGTATCTCATTTAATTCCCAGCTTCGCGCAGGGCAGATTTTAAACATTTGTAATATGAGCCGGGAAGCAGAGAATTTTTTTCAGAAGCAGATGAAAGAACAGGAGCTGAGTGCACGTTCCTATCATCGCATTTTACGGGTGGCAAAAACGGTGGCAGATCTGGATGGGCAGGATGAGATTCAGCTGCCTCATTTGTATGAAGCTATTGTATATCACAATGGAAGTGTGAAATACTGGCAGGCAGAGCAGGAGGTGTGACATGGACTGGACAAAAAAAGATCTCATGTGGCTCTGGTTTGTGAATATTCCAGGCGTTGGATATCGCACCAGGAAAAAGCTGCTGCAGCTTTGCGGCACACCGGAGCAGCTTTATAAGCAGAAGGTGAATACGTTTTCGGATATTTTAACTGAACGGATGAGGGAGGCGTTTGAAGCAACGAAAAAGGAAGCAGATCTGATGGCGCATCGGAACAGACTGGAGGATACGGGGGTTACTTTTTTGCACTGGGAGAGTGAAGAGTATCCTGAAAAGCTGACAGAGCTATATGATCCTCCGATGGGGATTTATTTAAAAGGCAGACTGCCGGAGAAAGGGCAGCGCAGTGTTGCTATTGTGGGAGCCAGACAGGCGGATTATTATGGTACGGAAATGGCGGCGTACTTTGCGAAAGAGCTTGCCAGACACAAGGTGAATGTGATCAGTGGACTTGCTTATGGTGTGGATGGAGCAGCTCACAGAGGGGCGTTGATGGAAAAGGGATATACGTTAGGTATATTAGGATCAGGTATTAACATATGTTATCCCAAAGAGCATTACAAGCTGTATCACGCAATGGAGCAGGACGGTGGACTGCTCAGTGAATATCCTCTGGATCAGAAACCGCGGGCAGGACTTTTTCCTATGCGCAACCGTCTGATCGCAGCTATGTCGGATGGTGTATTGGTGACGCAGGCAAGAAGCAAAAGTGGCTCTCTCATTACAGTTGATCAGGCATTGGAACTAGGACGGGAGATCTTTGCTGTCCCAGGACGGTTAGAGGATGAAATGTCGCAGGGATGTAATGAATTGATCCGCTCCGGTGCCAAGCTTGTGATGGGAGTGGAGGACTTGTTGGAAGAATGGGGGATGGAAGTAAAGGAAGGAGGTGGTTTTACCTTACATCGGAATAACACACTTGTAAATCAAGAAAAAATGGTGTATAGTGTACTACGTTTAGAACCAAAATATATAGACACTATTATAGAAGAAACGGGATTGAATTTGGCTGCTCTGATGCCATTGCTGCTGCATTTGCAACAGCAGGGAGATATCCGTCAGCCACGTCAGAATTATTATAGTGTTGTTATATAGATCGAATGTTTTTCATGTAGGTAAGGAGTGTAAGCATGGCCAATCAGACAACTGCTGCAAAGGCGAAAAAGGCGACAACAGCCAAGAAGAAGAAAAATAATCTGGTGATCGTGGAGTCGCCAACTAAAGCAAATACGATCAAGAAATTTTTAGGCTCGTCTTATGAGGTAGTGGCATCGGCAGGACATGTAAGAGATCTGCCAAAAAGTACAACAGGAATTGATGTGGAGCATGATTATGAGCCAAAATATATCACAATTCGCGGCAAAGGTGATATTTTAGCAATGCTGCGTAAAAAAGTAAAAAAAGCAGATAAGATTTATCTTGCAACTGACCCGGACCGCGAGGGAGAAGCGATCAGCTGGCATCTGGCACATGCTTTGAAGTTGGAAGATAAGGATTACAGCCGTATTACTTTTAATGAGATCACGAAAAATGCTGTGAAGGAATCTATTAAAAATGCCCGGGAGATTGATATGAATCTGGTGGATGCCCAGCAGGCAAGGCGTGTGCTGGATCGTCTGATCGGTTACGAGATCAGTCCGATCCTCTGGGCAAAGATCAAACGTGGTTTGAGTGCCGGACGTGTTCAGTCGGTTGTGCTGCGTCTGATCTGCGATCGGGAAGATGAGATCAATGCGTTTATTCCAGAAGAATACTGGAGTCTGGATGCGGAATTTGCAGTGAGTGGTTCCAGAAAGCCATTGGTGGCACATTTCACCGGAGATGAAAAAGGAAAAGTTATAATACATTCTGCCAAAGAAATGAAGCAGATAAAAGATGAATTAAAAAAGAATTCTTATCTGGTGGAAGAAGTAAAGACTGGAGAGCGGATCAAGAAGAGTCCCCTCCCGTTTACCACCAGTACCCTGCAGCAGGAGGCAGCCAGAAAGCTTAATTTTTCTACCAAAAAGACGATGCAGCTCGCACAGCAGCTTTATGAGGGTGTTCCGGTAAAAGGACATGGAACGATTGGTCTGATCACGTATCTTCGTACCGATTCTGTCCGTGTTTCTGATGAGGCAAAGGCACATGCCAAGGCGTATATTGAGGAGCGGTTTGGAAAGGAATATATAGGAAAAAGTGCAAAAGTCAACGATTCAAAAAAGAAAATTCAGGATGCACATGAGGCAATCCGTCCTTCTTATATTGACATGCATCCGGTAAAGGTAAAAGAAGATCTGTCAAGAGATCTGTTCCGCCTATATCAGTTGATCTATAACCGTTTTATGGCGAGTCAGATGGACAATGCGGTTTATGAAACTATTACTGCAAAGATCGCAGCAGGAAAATACCGGTTCCAGCTTGCTACTTCCAAGCTTAAATTTGATGGTTTCTTATCCATTTATGATCTGGATGAGGAAAAAAAGGATGGTAATAGTGCAGTGCGTAACTTAAGCAAGGGCATGGAGTTATCCGGGGTAACTTTAGTCGATAAGCAGCATTTTACACAGCCACCGGCAAGATATACCGAGCAGGCGATGGTAAAGACGATGGAGGAGCTGGGCATTGGACGTCCAAGTACCTATTCCAGCACGATCAATACACTGATCACAAGACGTTATGTCGTAAAGGAGAACAAATGTCTTTGCGTAACGGAACTTGGAGAAGCGGTAAACCATATGATGATGCAGGCATTTCCTGTTATTGTGGATGTGGCATTTACTGCAAATATTGAAACACTTCTGGATGCTGTCGAAGATGGCAAAATGTACTGGAAAGAAATTTTAAGGAACAACTATCCGGAGCTTCATGAAGCGGTGGAAAATGCGTTAAAAGAACTGGATGAAGTAGAGATTCAGGATGAAGTGACAGATGTGGTCTGTGAAAAATGCGGGCGCAACATGGTAGTCAAATACGGTCCGTATGGTAAGTTCTTAGCTTGTCCGGGATTTCCGGAGTGCAGCAACACAAAACCGCATTTTGAAAAGATCGGTGTACCTTGTCCAAAGTGCGGCAAGGAACTGGCACTGAAAAAGACGAAAAAAGGACGGAAATATTACGGATGTACCGGATATCCGGATTGTGAGTTTATGAGCTGGCAGAGACCAGCCAAAGAACCTTGCCCGAAATGTGGCAATTATATGCTGATCAAGGGGCAGAAACTGGTATGCTCCGATGCGGAATGTGGTTATGTGACAAATCTGCCGAAGAAAGAAGAAGCATAGTGCCGAGAGAAGTAACAAAAAAGGTTGTTATTCTTGTTCATTTGTGATAAAATCTACCTTGTATAACTATCACGACCGGGTTTCGGTTGCGAAACGAATTGTGGTCATGGAGGTTCACGATGAGTGTTCAATTACTGGATAAAACACGTAAGATCAATAAATTATTACACAACAACAATACACAGAAGGTTATTTTTAATGATATCTGTGAGGTGCTGAGTGAGACATTACGATCTGATGCGCTCGTGGTAAGTTATAAAGGAAAGATTCTTGGTGTATATCATCCAGAGGATGGTGTACAGGATTTAAGTCTGCTGGGCGATAAGGTCGGCGATTACGTGGATGAGATGTTTAATGAACGTCTGCTTTCGGTATTATCCACGAAAGAGAATGTCAACATGGTCACACTTGGATTTACAGAGGAAGAGACAAATCAGTGTCAGGCAACGATCAACCCGATCATTATTGCAGGGGAACGTCTGGGAACCGTGTTTTTATACCGCCGGGGAGAGGCTTATTCGATCGATGATATCATCTTGAGTGAATATGGGACAACCGTGGTTAGCCTGGAGATGATGCGGTCTGTGAATGAAGAGAATCAGGAAGAAAGCCGGAAACTTGCAATTGTGCAGTCTGCACTGGCAACATTATCTAATTCAGAGCTGGATGCAATCGTCCATGTGCTCAAGGAGCTGCATGGTATGGAAGGACGTCTTGTGGCGAGCCGGATCGCAGATGAAGCAGGAATTACCCGATCTGTGATCGTCAATGCACTTCGGAAGTTTGAAAGTGCAGGGGTGATCGAGACAAGATCAGCCGGAATGAAGGGAACATGGATCAAGATCACCAATGATCTTGTGTTTGATGAATTAAAGAAATATACTAGTTACAGAAAAAGATAACAGCGATTGCCCCGTAGGGGATCGTAAGAGATAGATCGGAAAAGGACTTCCGAGAGGAGTAAAAAGGAATTTTTGAGGCAGCTCATGGATTCCTTTTTGTATGAAAAAAAGTCAGGAGGTTCCAAAAGGTGATAAACACAGGAATATATAATTATATTGATGTATTAGACCGCGGTGCAGATGCCGCTGCGACAAGAAATACCGTATTGTCCAATAATATTGCAAATGTGGATACCCCGAATTATAAGCGCAAAGATGTGGCATTCAATGCCTATTTAGAAGAGGCAATGATCGGTCCTGGGGACTTGGATGAGCGGGTTGCCAAGATCAATACCAGATTAGAGGAGATCAACTGCAGTGTGTATACGGACAATGTAAATCTATCCTACCGCGCAGATGGTAACAATGTAGATATTTCGACAGAGAATGTTTATCTGGCAGAGAACCAGATCAGATATAATGCCTTAGTGGATAGTATGAATCAGGAGTTCAGCCGGATTTCAACGGCACTGGGCAAAGGCTGATCGTAGGAAGGAGTAATAAGATATGGGAATGTTTAATGCAATGGACGTTGCCGCGACCGGTATGACTGCACAGCAGCTTCGCATGGATATTATCTCTCAGAATATTGCCAATGCAAATTCTACCCGTGGCGAGGCAGGCGATGTATACCGCCGTAAAACAGTTGTCATGGCGGAAAAGAATCAGACCGCGTTTGGTAATGTATTGGAAACCTGCATGGGACAGCCATACAGCGGTGTAAAGATTACGGCGATCGCAACAGACATGAGTGATCTTAAGATGGTATATGATCCGGATCATCCGGATGCAGATGAGAATGGCTATGTTTCTTATCCGAATGTAGATACGGTGCAGGAGATGACGGACATGATCGATGCGTCGCGTTCGTACGAGGCAAATGTCACTGCATTTGAAGCGGCGAAAGCAATGGCTTCTAAGGGACTGGAACTGATGAGCAGATAGTGTACATATAAGGAGTTAATGTAATTATGGATGTAAATGCAATTGCGCAGAATGCAGCACGAAGTGTTGGAATGGATCTCGGTAACTCCCTGACAGGTAGTGGAGTAAACCGCAGCAATGGAGTGGCATTCAGTCAGATGTTAGATTCCATCATGGGTATGGTAGAGGAGACAAATGGTCTGCAAAAAGATGCACAGCAGGCAGAACTCAACTACGAGATGGGATATTCTGATAACACACATGACCTTGCGATCGCACAGAAGAAGGCTACCTCTTCTTTGCAGTACACCGTGGCAGTCCGCGATAAACTGGTAGAGGCCTACAAGGAGATTATGCAGATGCAGGTATAGCAAAATAAGGTTATGCCTTATTTTGGTGTATGGCATATGGGGTAACATAGTGACAACAAAGGTTTAGAGCAAGTTGGAGACAGTATTGATATGGGTGACAAAATAAAGGACTTATCACAACAATTTATCGAGTTCTGGAATAAATTTACAGCAAAACAGAGAGCGTTGATTATTTCAATCATATTGGCGGTGATCGTGACCGCCCTCATTTTCATACTCATTTTTACCAGAACTACCTATGAGCAGATTGTGGTATACAAAAGTACGGCGGACACGGCAACCGCCAAAAGCGTGCTGGATGAACAGCAGATCAAGTACAGGGTGTCGGATGATGGTCTTACGGTGAGCGTGGATTCCAAACGTGTTTCGGATGCACGCGTAGCATTGGGGGAGAATGAAGTAGGTACCAACAACGATGCTAACTATACATATGAAGATGCACTGAATAATGACCTGTCTACCACAAGTACGGAGCGGCAGGAAAAATTAAAGCTGGCACTTCAGAATAAGATTGGAAATGATATCACAGAGCAGAATGATGGTGTGGACAATGCGGTCGTTCAGATCACTTACGCAGACAACTCTACCGCCATTCTGGAAGAGGAAAAGGATAATACCTGTGCCGTGATGCTTACGATCAATGACCGTTTCAAGAAATCCGGGGCAAAGGGTATCGCTCGTTTCCTTGCTACTACGATTGGAAATATGGATACCAAAAATGTCAAGATCATTGATCAGGATGGAACGATCCTGTTTGATGGAAGCAGTGACGGAGACAGTTCAGTAAGCAATGCTTCTGCCGAAGAATACCGTGCGAATCTGACAAATGACATCAAAACGCAGGTACAGGCTCTTTTGCTAAAGTCAAGTGATTTTGATGACGCGGAAGTGGCTCCTAATATGGAAGTGGATTTCAACCAGTCAACGATCACAGATGAGGACTATTATACGCATGATGGAGAAGAGACCGGTCCAAAGTCTTATGAATACAATTATTCCAACAAGAATAATTCAGATAGTGGAAATGTACCGGGAACGGATGCGAACGATGGGGAAGCAACTGACTACGATATTACCAATGGAAGTAACAGCGAAGGTACAACCGATATTTCCAAGATTGAATACAATACCAGCAAGCGTACAACGGTGACCAATGCAGGTGTCGCATCGATCGATTATGATAAATCTTCCATTTCGATTGTTTTGAATCGTTATCATACTTACAAAGAAGATGATCTCAAAGATCAGTTAAAACAGAATAACCAGACATTTGCCCAGTTTAAAGAAGCAAATGTCAATTCGGTACCGCTTACGGTAGATCAGTCATTGATCACTAGTGTTTCCAAAGCAACCGGAATTGCGGAAGCCAATATTTCCATTATGGCATATGAAGTGCCGCTGTTTTATGAGTCAAAGGGTATGTCTTTTGCAGATACTGTGAAGAATTACCTGCAATATCTGCTGGCATTGATCATTGTTGCGTTACTGGTATTTGTTGTGTTTAAGGGCATGAAACCGGTAGAGGTAGAAGAAATGGAGCCGGAGCTTTCTGTTGAGGCATTGCTTGCTACAACGAAAGAGAACCAGAGCCTTGACAGTATAGAGTTTAGTGACAAGTCTGCGGCTCGTGAAATGATTGAGAAATTTGTGGATGAGAATCCGGAAGCGGTTGCACAGTTGTTGCGCAACTGGCTGAATGAAGATTGGGAGTGATGCTATGGCAGCTAGTGTACATGAACTGGGAGGAATTGAAAAAGCAGCGATTTTGTTGATCGCATTAGGACCGGAGAAATCTGCTACCATTTTCAAGCATTTAAAAGAAGATGAGATCGAGCAGCTTACTTTGGAGATTGCCAATACAAGAAGTATTTCACCCACGGTAAAGGAAGATGTGGTGGATGAGTTTTATGAAATCTGTCTGGCACAGCAATATATTACTGAGGGCGGCATTTCTTATGCTACCGATCTTTTGGAGAAAGCACTTGGTGCAGAGAAGGCAAGAGATGTGATCGGTCGTCTGACGGCTTCATTGCAGGTGCGTCCATTCGAGTTTATCCGGAAGACCGATGCTACCCAGCTTTTGAACTTTATCCAGGACGAGCATCCACAGACGATTGCGTTGATCCTTTCCTATCTTTCTGCTAATCAGGCAGCACAGATTGTTTCTGCACTTCCGGCAGACAAGCAGGCAGATGTAGCGAAGCGTATTGCACAGATGGATCGAACCAGTCCGGATGTCATCAAGGAAGTGGAGAAGGTGCTGGAGCGCAAGCTTGCATCTTTGGTAAATCAGGATTACACGATCGTCGGTGGTGTCGATGCGATCGTCGAGATTTTAAATACAGTAGACCGTGGTACCGAGAAAAATATTATGGAAAACCTCGATATCGAGGAGCCGGAGCTGGCAGACGAGATCCGTCACAAGATGTTTGTGTTCGAGGATATCTTAACTCTGGACAATCGTTCCATTCAGCGTGTGCTGCGTGAAGTGGACAACAACGAGCTTGCGATTGCATTAAAGGCAGCCAACGAAGATGTACAGAATGTTATTTTCGAGAACCTGTCTTCCCGTCTTGCTACGATGATCCGCGAGGATATGGAGTTTATGGGTCCGGTTCGTATGAAGGATGTAGAGGATGCACAGCAGCGTATTGTTAATATTATCCGTAAGTTAGAGGATAGCGGAGACATTGTAATATCCAGAGGCGGAGGTGACGAGATCATTGTCTAATCTGATCAAAGGATATGGCACGATCACAGCAAAACCATTTGTGATTGATTCCGACCGCAGTAAGATCGGAATCCGCCTGCAACAGGAGGAACAGTTGCGGCTGGCACGTGCGGAAGCAGAAAAAAAGGTCAGTGAGCCGGATGCAGATGGCTTTTCAAGCGGTATTGTCACAAGTGAGCTGACGGATGAGGAATTGCTTCGGGTGAAAGAAGCACAGGCGGCAGAGCAGGTTTCGGTCCCGGAAGGGTATGAGACGAATGTGGAAGATGCCCATGAAGCGGCATTGGTAGTCAACGAAGCCTATGAGGAAGCAAAACAGATTGTGAATGAGGCGAAGGCACAGGTGGAGGACAGTATTTCCCAGGGTTTTGCCAAAGGACGTGAGGATGGGTATCAGCAGGGACTTCAGGATGCTGAGAATGAGATTCAGAACCAAAAACAACAGATGGAGCAGGAGCTTCTTTCACAGAAGGAACAGTTGAGAGAAGACTATGAGGCGGAGCTTCAGAAGCTGGAGCCACAGTTTGCGGATGTGTTATGTAAGCTTTTAGAACGTCTGACAAGCGTTGTTGTGACGGGGCACAAGGATGTGATGATGTATTTGATCAATCATGCGATGCGTGGGATTGAGAACAGCCATTCTTTTGTTATTTCGGTTTCAGAAGATGATTTTGATTATGTAAACAAGCACAAAGAGGATATTTACGGTTATATGAATCCGGGAGTTACGATTGAGCTGTTTCAGGATGCTAATCTTTCCAAAAACCAGTGCAAGATCGAAACGGAGAGTGGACTTTGTGATCTGAGCCTTGATGTGCAGTTGTCTCAGATGATAAGAAGTCTGATGCTGTTAAATGCATAGAAGGATGGATGAGAAATACACAGATTTGCCCGGCAAATAGTACATGGATGCTGACGCAAATTTGTGTTTTTTATTTTAAATGTTCAGGAGTGGATCATGTTAGAGGTGGATTTTCAAAAGTACGACAACTTAATAGAACAGACGTATGAGAAACATCTGGGAAAGATTGCAAAAGTAGTGGGACTGACCATGGAGTCCATCGGTCCGGATGCCAAATTGAATGATCTTTGTGTAGTTTCCTCCAAAGATGGAAAACACAAGGTAAATGCAGAGGTGGTGGGCTTCCGGGATAACCGTATCCTGCTTATGCCATTTGATGATGTGGAAGGAATCGGACTGGGAGCGTATGTGGAAAATACCGGAAAACCGCTTCAGGTATATGTCGGTGATGAATTGTTAGGACAGACATTGGATGGTGTAGGACTTCCGGCGGGTGAGGATATCAACACCTACCAACTTCCAATCAGCTATTCCGTAGAGGCAGCACCACCCGATCCGATGGAACGTAAGATCATCGATGAGATCCTTCCGCTTGGTGTGAAGGCGGTGGATGGATTGATCACACTCGGCAAGGGACAGCGTATCGGAATCTTTGCTGGATCTGGTGTAGGAAAAAGTACGCTGCTTGGTATGTTTGCCCGAAATACCAAAGCAGACATCAATGTGATCGCTCTGATCGGAGAGCGAGGCAGAGAGGTGCGCGAGTTCATTGAGCGGGACTTAGGCGAAGAGGGTATGAAGCGGTCGGTTCTGGTGGTCGCAACCTCAGATAAACCGGCACTCATCCGTAACAAGGCGGCGAAAACGGCAACAGCGATTGCAGAGTATTTCAGAGATCAGGGAAAAGATGTCCTTTTGATGATGGATTCCCTGACACGTTTTTCCATGGCACAAAGAGAGATTGGTCTGGCATCTGGAGAACCTCCGGTTACAAGAGGATACCCGCCGAGTGTGTATTCTGAGATGCCAAAGCTTTTGGAGCGGGCCGGATGTTCGGCGGTTGGATCGATCACCGGACTTTATACGGTACTGGTAGATGGTGACGATTTCAATGAACCGATCACAGATACTGCACGTAGTATTCTGGATGGACACATTGTGTTGTCTAGACGCTTGGGACAAAAGAATCATTATCCTGCTATCGACGTGATGGCAAGCATTTCCCGTTGTATGAGCCAGATTGCGTCAAAGGAGCATAAAAACTATGCCGGAAAACTGCGTAATGTGCTGGCAACTTATAATGAAGCGGAGGATCTGATCAATATTGGAGCCTATAAATCGGGGGCTAATAAGGAGATTGATTACGCAATCTCGAAGATTGATGAAGTCAATGCGTTCTTACGTCAGGATGTATATGAAAAGGTATCGCTGGAGGAGACGATTGCAATGCTCAAGCAGATCTTTGAGGAAACGGCAGAGCAGGAAGAAGCAGTGGAGTAAGGTAAGGAGATCTTATGGCAAAGTTTTTATATTCTATGCAGAATGTTCTGAATGTGAAATACAAGCTGGAAGATCAGGCAAAATCTGCCTTTTCGCAGGCGCAGATGCGTGTGAATGAGGCAAAACAGGAGCTTTCCCAACTCACACAGCGGAGAATTTCCTATGAGAAGACCAAACAGGAGCTGATGCTTGACCGTCTGGACGTGCGCAAGCTGAATGAATGTGAGCAGGCGATCCACACGATGCAGTATTACGAAACGGAGCAGAAGAAAAAAGTCGCAGCATTGGAGGCGGTGCTTGATAACGCATCCCGTAAGCTGAAGGAAGCGATGATGGATCGGAAGACACATGAAAAACTAAAAGAAAATGAATTTGAAGCATTTTTACTGGATCTGAACGCACAGGAGAAAAAAGAGATCGATGAGGTCGTCAGTTTTCAGTACAATAATCGAGAAGAAGAGTAGGTGGTAGTTTGAAAAAGACAATTCAGGATGGTTTCAATACGATTGGAGTGAGAGAGGAACAGGGCAAACAGGGAGGAAGCGGAAAAGGTATTCTGCTTGCGGTCATTCTTGTCCTTCTTTTTCTGGTATTGCTTCTGGTTGCGATCCGCATGGATGTTGGCGGTTTTGGAAGCAAGGTGCTGCGTCCAATGTTAAAGGATGTTCCGTTGGTGCGTGTGATCCTTCCGCCGGAAAGCGATGAGGAGGCGGCAAAACGAAGTGGATATCATACCTTATCTCAGGCAGTTGCCCGTATTGATGAGCTGGAGGCACAGATCAAAACATTAAAGGAACAACAGAATACTGCGGTGCAGGATACAGCTATCAGTGCAGATGCTTCTTCGGCACAGGCAAAGATCGATGAACTGACACAGCAGGTGGCGGCATTAAAGGTATACGAGGACAATCAGAAAACCTTTGAATCTACGAAGGAACAGTTTTACAAAGAGGTTGTCTATAACGATAAGGTAGATCTGGACAGTTATACAAAATGGTATGAGTCAATGGATGCAGATACCGCAGCAAAGCTCTATAAAGAGGCGGTGCAGACGCAGGCAATATCAGATAAGGAAAAAGAACTGGCGGATTCTTATTCCAAAATGAAACCGGAGGAGGCTGCCAGTATTTTAAATACGATGACGGGAGATGTCGATACCGTTGCTGCGATCTTAAGCGCGATGAATGCGCGGCACCGGGGAGAGATCATGGGGAAGATGGATCCGGCATTTGCCGCAAAGATTACGAAAAAACTCACCCAGTAAGGTTACGAGATACCGTATTTTTTCCGATATAGATAATGTACTGTAGCATGTACAGTATAATATTTTCAAAGAAAGGAGGAAATGAGATGACGATTGCGAATGTTCAGGGGATTACCAAAGCATCCAAGACACTGGCGGTAAAGTCAGGTAAGGGGGATGGCGATTTCATGGCTTCTCTGTCGAACATGATGGCAAAGACTTCGGATACACAGTCCTATTCTTCTAAAAGTACGAATGTATCAGATGCGGTAGGCACAAAGGATCAGAAAACTGCAGTGCAGCAGAAGGAGCGCGCGGATCAGTCACAGGATACCCGTAGTACGAACACTCCGAAATCAGTATCCACTACGAAGAAAGATCGTGATACAGTGGAAGCAAAGGACAATCAGGATGTGACACCGATGGATCAGGGCAGTGATGTGGCAGTTTCCAATGAAGTCGTAGAACAGGTAGTAAATGAAGTAAAGCAACTGATCGCAGAGGCACTTTCGGTTACACCGGAGGAGTTATCTTCTATGATGGAACAATGTGGACTTACCGATGCAGATTTGTTTGATGCAAATTCTGTGATCAAACTGATCATGCAGCAGAATGCTTACGAAACACCGGCGGAGATCCTTACCAATGAAGATCTGACCAGTACAGTAAAAGATCTGATGGAGCAGATTTCAGCAAGCAAGGCGGAGCTGACTCCGGAAGAACTGACACAGGTTCAAAAGGTACTTGCCCAGACAGAGGTTACTGCACAGGCTTCTGACAGCCAAAGCGATGAGGTGGCTGCACCGGTCACGGCAGATGCAGAAGAAGTACAGCAGATTCAGGATGTGAAAGTAACGGTTTCTTCTCAGGCAGAAGAACACGACACTGCAGGTCAGCAGAGTGGTACAAAGGATTCATTTGCATTTACATCTGGAAAAGAGACAACACCGACTGAGCCTGTTATGACGAATGGTCAGGTAGTTTATGATCAGGTAGCACAGGCGGTATCGAATGCACAGGGCTTAAGCTCAGCAGGAAATACGACGGCAGTGGATATTATCAATCAGATCGTAGATGAGATCAAGGCGACGGTAAAAGCAGATACACAGAGTATGCAGATGCAGCTTAATCCGGAGCATCTTGGAAAAGTCAGTGTTCAGATCGTGGCAAGAGAAGGTGTGATCACAGCACAGATCCACGCACAGAGCGAGCTGGCAAGACAGGCGATAGAGTCACAGCTTGGTATCTTAAAAGAGAATTTCCAGAATCAGGGCTTAAAAGTAGAGTCTGTAGAAGTTGCAGTGGGACTGAATAACTTCAACATGGAACAGCAACAGCAGTTTGAAGAGCAGCAGAAGCAATCCTCTTCCAAAACAAGACGTATTCTTCGGATGGAAGACTTAGAGCTTGCAGACGATCTGAGCGAGGAAGAAACGATCGCAGCAGAGATGATGCGGCAGAGTGGAAGTCAGATTGACTTTTCTGCATAATCGAAAGAAAGGAGGGCACAACATGGATGGTGTAAATGGAATCAATACCGCAAAAGCAACTGATGTGAAAGCGGTGGAGAATCAGAAAAATGGTTTGGATAAAAATGCATTTTTGCAGCTTTTAGTAACACAGATGCAGTATCAGGATCCGTTAGAGCCGGCTTCCAATACAGAGTATATGTCACAGCTGGCACAGTTTACTTCTCTGGAAGAGATGGAGAATTTAAACAAAGCTTATACCCGTTCAGATGCACAGTCATTGGTAGGTTCTTATGTGATCATTAAAACGCAGGATTCGTCTGGCGATGATAAATATGTCAGCGGACTTGTGGATTATGTTACAATGATCAACAACAAACCATATTTTTCTATCAACGATAATTATTATGCTTATGAAGATCTGGATTCTGTTGTTGATGCGGATTATATCAACTCATTGGATCAGGATAAGGATTCTAAAAATTAGGATGGATCACTGGGAGGTGATACGATGAATCAGATTGCAAATCAGTTTCAATCTCTTGAGCTCGTTCCTACCACTTCCACAGCTTATCAGAAAGCAAGGAGGCTGACATCCACAGGAAAGGAAGAATCTTTTGAGCAGATATTTGCCGAAAAAAAGCAGCAGAGCAGTGAAGTCACATTTTCCAAGCATGCGAACCAGCGGCTTATGAATCGGAATATGAGTCTTTCCAAAGAACAGCTTGCACGGCTGAATTCCGGCGTAGAACAGGCGAGAGCCAAACATATCAAAGAGTCTTTGATCTTGGTGGATAACATGTCATTTATTGTAAATGTATCAAGCAATACAGTGGTGACAGCGATGAATCAGGAAGAAGAACAGCAAATTTTTACAAATATCGATGGTGCCGTAATATCATAACTGGACCGATAAGGAAGTTATTTGTTTCTGAATGACAGAAGAAGCAAAACGGTTATGGCCCATTTGAAGGAGGTCGTTTAATTATGATGAGATCATTGTATTCTGGTGTATCAGGTTTACGTGTACATCAGACAAAGATGGATGTGATCGGTAATAATATTGCCAATGTCAATACCGTTGGATATAAATCCAGCCGTGTGACATTTACAGAAGTGTTCCAGCAGACAACACAGGCTGCAACCGGTGCCAATGCGGATACCGGACGTGGTGGTACCAATGCCATGCAGATCGGACTTGGTACATCAGTGGGATCTATTTCCTGTGATCCTACTTCAGAAGGCTCTGCGCAGAGAACAGACAATCCATATGATTTAAAGATCAGTGGCAAGAATTTTTTCATTGTCAATGATGGTACTACCAACTATTTTACAAAGGTTGGTGCATTTACTGTAGATGCAGCCGGATATCTGGTAACACAGTCCGGATACCATGTAATGGGCTGGCAGGTGGATGAGACAACCGGAGATATCAAGCAGGATCTGGTTTCCCCACTGGGCATTGAGACGCCGGGCAACTTAACAGTTCCGCCGGAGGCAACATCAGCCAACTATTTTACTGGAAATATTGATAAAACCAATTCGGACGTAACGGGAGATGGTCTGGTAACCAGTATGACCATTTATGACAAACAGGGATATTCTTACACGGTAAAATATAATATCCAGCAGTCAGACACCGACGACAGCTTATATACGGTCACTGTTACAGATATCATTGACAGTACAAACAAATCCATCTTAACAGCCAATGGTGGACAGTATGATGTACAGTTGAATAATGGTGGAGATAATGTGGAGCTTAAATATAACGCAGATACCGGTGCATTTGAATATGTGGGAGCTGCGGGAAGCAAGAGTATGAAGCTTCTTATTTCCGGACCAAACGATAATTTCTATACCGATCAGGATGGAGCCGGAATTGATGTCGATTTCTCTAAGACGACGATGTATGCTGCCAGCGGAAAGTGCAGTGTAACTTCTGTACGTGGTGATCTTGATGGTATGGGTGCAGGACGTACTGCCGGAGAAATGTCAGAGGTCAGCATCGGAACGGATGGTAAGATCAAGGCAAAATATGACAATGGTGATACGAAGCTGTTAGGCCAGATCGCAGTTGCAACTTTCCAGAACGCTGCAGGTCTGGAGAAGGTTGGAGACAGCAATTATACAACAACAGCCAACTCCGGAGCATTTGACGGTATTGGAAAAGATCCGACATCTGGAGGTGGAAGTATTTCACAGGGTGTGCTGGAGATGTCCAATGTAGATCTCTCCAATGAATTTACAGAGATGATCACAACCCAGCGTGGTTTCCAGGCCAATTCCAGAATCATCACGGTATCAGATACATTACTGGAGGAGCTTGTCAACCTGAAACGATAAGTTAAGAAATGGTAACAAAACAATAAAAGTTTTGCAAACAAGGTGTTTTTGTGGTAAAATAACATGCACGTATGCGTATTCCACAAAAAGCACCTTGTTTTGTTGTGGAGCATAATGATTGGCGGACAGGAGGCATTTTATGATTGAATTGACCAAGCTGAATGATGTCAAATTTACATTAAATGCAGATATTATTGAGGTGGTGGAAGAGACACCAGATACGGTGGTTACTCTGACAACCGGACACAAAATTATTGTAAAAGAGTCTAGACAAGAGGTTGCAAATTTAGTAAAATTGTATAGAAAAGGGCTTTATGAAGATATCATAAAGCAGATTAGAGAGCTTTAGGGGGTGGCATTTTGGACATAGCAACTTTGATCGGTATCATCGCGGGTGCAGCGGTATTTATATTCGGTGTGGCATCCGGTGATTATGGTTTTGTTGGATTAAAGTATTTCTTTGATAAACCATCATTGATCATTACCATTTGTGGTACGTTAACATCGGTATTATCTTCTAATACATTGCCGGATTTCTTAGACGGTTTAAAGAGTATCAAGCTTGCCTTTAAACAGAACAAGGAAGATGAAAAGCAGATCATTGGCAGTATTTTAGACTTATCGAATGTGGCGCGTAAAGAGGGACTGCTTGCTTTGGAAGAAGCCTCCAACGGAATTGAAGATCCTTTCCTGAAAAAGGGAGTTGGATTGATCGTAGATGGTACAGATCCGGAGCTTGTGCGGAGCATTCTCGAAACAGAATTGGTATACATAGAAACAAGACATAAAAAGACGATTGGTTTCTGGGAAACTGTGGCAGCGTTAGGTCCTGCATGGGGTATGATCGGAACACTGATCGGTCTGGTACTGATGCTTCAGAACTTAAACGATGTGGCAAGTATCGGTCCGAATATGGCGGTGGCTTTGATCACAACATTATATGGTTCGTTGATCGCAAACTGGTTATCTACACCAGTTGCGAATAAATTAATTATCAACAATGACATTGAGATTGCGATGAAAGAGGTTATGATTGAAGGGTTGTTATCGATTCAGGCAGGTGAGAACCCAAGACTGATCGAAGAAAAACTGAAATCTTTCCTGTCCCCTAAGATTCGTGCAACGATCGGGGAAGATGCCGGAGGTGAGGCATAGTGGCAAGAAAGAAAAAAGAAGAAAAACAGGCTCCTGGATCACCGGCGTGGATGTCCACGTTTAGTGATCTGATGAATCTGTTATTATGTTTCTTTATTTTGCTTTTTGCAAGTTCTACAGTGGATGCGGAAAAGATGGAGGCGGTAGCAGCTTCCTTTTCCAAGTATAGTATCTTTACAGCCGGATCAAAAGTGATCGGTGATGGTAAGATGGTAAGTTCTGGTGTAAAACAGATTTCTCTTCTGGATGAATTTGTTACAAAGATGGATACGCAGAAAAAGGGAGACACCACAGATCTTTCTGATAAACAGGATAATAATGATCAAAAAAATGACAGTGCTTCCGATCAGATGACGACGCAGGCACATCAGGATACACAGGATACGCAATCAACCGAACAGGTAACGACGGAATCGCTGGAACAGCAAGTCGAAAAAGAAGGCTATCAACAGTCAGAAGCGATGAATGGAGAGATTGAGAAAATGCTCAAGAGCTCCCAGATCAGCGATAAGGTATCGCTATCCTATAATGCCCAGTATGTGGAACTTTCTTTAAATGGCGGAATCCTTTTTGATTCTGGTAAGGCAGAGCTTAGCGAAGATGCCAAGCCTCTGATGAATAAGGTTGGCAGTATTCTTACAAAATACCGGAAACGGGTGATTGAGATTGAAGGACATACAGATAACGTTCCGGCGGGTGGTACCTATAAGGACAATAATTACTTATCTGCTGCGAGAGCTATTTCTGTATATGAATATCTGTTGAATAACAACGATTTAATTGAAAAAAATATGAAGCATTCCGGGTATGGAGACAGCCGTCCAAAGGCGAGCAACAAAACAGCGAGCGGACGAGCCAAAAACCGCCGTGTGGAGATCAAGATTTATAACAAGATCAGTTCAGCCGCACAAGACTAGAAGATGCAGTAAGGAGAGAGCATATGAAACGTAATTTAATTTCGGTAATCATTTTAGCAATTAGTATCATCAATCTGATACTTCTGTCTATTATTGTGTTTACTGTAATTCCAACTAACAAAAAAACAGATAATCTGATCACAAGTATTGCTTCTATTGTAGATCTTTCTGTGGATGGAGATGGAGAATCCTCTGCAGAGATTCCTCTGACAGATATTACACCATATAATCTGACGGATGATACACAGGTTTCTCTTCCTTCTTCTGGTGAGGAGGCACATTATGCGGTGGTTCATCTGGTGGTATCTATGAATAATAAATCAGATGACTATAAAACTTATGATCCGACAACAGATACTGGTATCAAGTCTTATGAGAGTGTAATCCAGTCTACGGTAAACTCTGTGATCAAGAATTATTCTGCAGAAGACTGCAACACGAAACAGGACGAGATCCGTGAAGAAGTAAAGAAACAGATTAAGAAATTATTTAATAATTCAGATGTTATTTATGATGTTTCATTTTCCAAATTTATCGTTTCCTAATCTTTAAAAGAGAGGGAAAAGCAAAAATGACAGACAAGTAAGGAGGTGAGGATAATGGCTGACGTAATGTCACAGGAAGAGATTGATAAATTATTGAATCAATTGAGTACCGGTGAATTAGATGCAGAAGAACTTGTGGAAACAACAGAACGGCAGGTGAGGGAATATGATTTTTCCAGACCTTCCAAATTTTCCAAAGAGCATCTTCGTACACTGGAGATTATTTTCGACCATTATGGACGTCTGTTATCCACACATTTACCTGCATATTTAAGAAAAACAGTACAAGTAGATGTCATGAATTCGGAGGCGGTTACTTATTCCGAGTTCTCCAATGCACTGGCGAATCCGGTGTTGTTGGGAGTAGTTAATTTTGCACCACTCAAAGGCAATATTGTAATTGAACTGGCTGCTAATTTAGGTTATGCGATCGTGGATCGTATGTTGGGGGGCGGTGGAGAGCCGCTGGATAAAAACAGGGATTTTACAGAGATTGAGTTAAGTATTATTGAGCGGATCTTTGGTGTTTGTGTGAATCTTCTTCGGGAACCGTGGCAGAATGTGGTATCGATTGAACCAAGGCTGGAACGGATTGAGACAAATTCCCAGTTTGCACAGATTATTTCTCCTAGTGAGATGATCGCGATCATTACGATCAATATCAAGATTGGTGAGACAGAAGGATTGATGAACATTTGTCTGCCATTCCTTTGCTTAGAAGATATTATGGATAAACTTAATACAAAGTATTGGTTTTCTACCTTGCAGGAGTCTGATGAAGCGGACTATCACGAAGCAATCGAGAGTATGATCGAGCGTGCACAGATTCCGATGAAAGCTGTGTTAGGTAAAACCGCACTGCCTGTTATGGATTTTATAAACCTTCAGGTAGGCGATATTATAAAACTTAATTCCAAAGTGGATGATGAGTTAGACATTTATGTCGGTAATATGTTAAAGTTTACTGCGTTGCCGGGTTCTTCTTCGGATAATTACGCAGTGAAGGTAACATCAATAATCAGAGAGGAGTAGAAAGCATGGATGGAATGTTATCGCAGGAAGAAATAAATGCTCTGCTCAGTGGTATGGATACCGGGTCTGCCTCTTCCGAGGATACTGAGGCGGCAGGACAGAAAGATACAGGCGCTGATGCGAATGCACCTGTAGAAGAAATACTTACACCAGAGGAAAAGGATGCCATTGGTGAGGTTGCAAATATCAGTATGGGAACAGCAGCAACGACGCTGTCCTCACTGGTAAATAACGTTGTAGATATTACCGTTCCGACAGTTTCATATGCAAAATGGGATGATCTGGTAGATGCTTATGATCGTCCGTGTGTGTTTGTTCAATTATCCTACATAGATGGTATTGAAGGCAACAACGTGTTGATTTTGAAGGAACAAGATGTTAAGATTATCACAGATTTGATGATGGGTGGAGATGGCAGTAATGTCGCAGACGACTTAACAGATCTGCATTTAAGTGCGATCAGCGAGGCGATGAATCAGATGATGGGTTCTTCTGCAACTTCCTTATCGCAAATGCTGGGACGTAAGATTGATATTAGTCCTCCTGTTGCCAGTCTGGTGGATCTGAATGATGGAATAGAGGCTTCCGAAGATGGGTTGTCCAACTTTTTAACGGAAACTTTTATCAAGGTCAATTTCAAGATGGAGATCGGCGATTTGATCGATAGTGAGATCATGCAGCTTTATCCGGTCTCTCTTGCAAAAGAGATTTATAAAATCTTTACCGGAAATATGGAGACAGCAGCACCTGCTGAGGCAGAAAACACAACATCAGCTCCGCAGAGTACACCGGCACCAACACCGCAGGCAGCACCGCAGCAAGCAGAGCCGGCGATGCAACAGTCGACAATGCAACAGCCGACAATGGATCCGAACATGATGGGGCAGATGCCACCATATGGTTATGGTATGCCGATGATGGGACAGCAGATAGTGCCGCCACAGGCAAATGTCAATGCACAACCTGCACAGTTTACACCATTTGCTTCCATGCCAAATCCGATCACACAGCAGGAGAATATTGATCTGATCATGGATGTTCCGTTGGAGGTAACTGTAGAGCTCGGAAGGACAAAGAAGTCCATCAAAGAGATTTTAGAGATTTCACCAGGAACGATCATCGAACTTGATAAACTGGCTGGAGAACCGGTGGATGTGATTGTAAATGGAAAATTAGTTGCAAAAGGTGAAGTTGTGGTCATTGAAGAAAACTTTGGTGTCCGTGTAACGGATATTGTCAAAGAAAACCACCACAAGTAGACAATAAATTATATAAGAAGTGGAGAAGACGATTATGGCGAAGAATATTTTAATTTGTGATGATGCAGCATTTATGAGAATGATGATCAAGGATATCCTTACCAAAAACGGCTACACAGTTGCCGGAGAAGCAGAGAATGGCGCAAAGGCAGTGGAGAAGTATTCTGAGGTAAAACCAGATCTTGTACTGATGGATATTACTATGCCGGAGATGGATGGAATTCAGGCATTAAAGAAGATCAAGGAAATTGATCCAAATGCGGTAGTGGTAATGTGTTCTGCAATGGGTCAGCAGGCAATGGTAATTGAGTCCATTCAGGCTGGGGCAAAAGACTTTATCGTAAAACCTTTCCAGGCAGATCGTGTATTGGAAGCAGTGAAAAAAGCGGTGAACTAGTATGTATTTAGCAGCTACTGGTGCAGTAGGAGTTTTGAAAAGTATAGGAGAAATCATTGTGATGCTCCTTATCTTTGCCGTTATATTGTTCCTAGCTTATCTTTCTTCTAAGCTGGCGTCCCGGATGCAAGTTAAGGCATCTTCACAGGGAAATCTCAAGCTGATGGAGACCATTCGCATACAGAACAATAAATACATTCAGATCGTGCGTGTAGGAGAGAAGTATCTTGTAATCGGAGTAGGAAAGGATGAAATTACTTTTTTGACCGAACTTCCTAAAGATGCTCTTTCCTATGAGAAAGCTGAAATGAAAAAAGGCAGTTCAGTTGTGAGTACGAAAGCATTTGATGAGATATTGTCAAAGTTTTCTGCTCGCTCTTCTGTGTATGGCAGTACGAGAGAGGAGGCAGAAGAAGGAAAGGATGCAAAACGTAACGATGAAGGTGAATAGAAAAAAGAGTTCTACCCAAAAGTCACCGGGTTGGCTGACCGTTTTAAAAGTATTATGTGTGCTGGTGACATTGTTTGGCAGCCTTACGTTATATGGTGCGTATCATACTAGCGCAGCTCCGACCGATACCAATTCGGGACAGGAGGCGAATGATCAGAATGATCCAACCGCAGCAGAGGAGAGGGATACCACTCCTTTTTCTTTGGATATTGATCTGAATTCCAAATCAGATTCCGGTTCCTTGACGGGTACGTTGCAGATTGTATTGTTGCTGACCATATTATCGATCGCCCCTTCCTTGCTGATCATGGTGACATCGTTTACCCGTATCATTATTGTGCTTCATTTTGTAAGACAGGCACTTGGTACGGCGACTTCACCACCCAATCAGGTGCTAGTGGGGCTTGCGGTATTTCTGACGATTTTTATTATGTCTCCGGTATTTACCAAGATCAATCAGAATGCGATCAAGCCGATGCAGGAAGGAAAGCTTACTTCCAGAGAGGCGATTGATGCAGGAATCGAACCACTCCGGGAGTTCATGTTAAAAAATGTTAACAAAAAAGACCTTAAAATGATGCTTCAGATTTCAAATGCTGAAGTGAAGGATTCATATGACGAGATTCCAACAACAACATTGATTCCGGCATTTATTTTAAGTGAGTTAAGAGCCGCATTTATCATTGGCTTTTTGATCTATATTCCGTTCATTGTGATCGATATGGTCGTGGCGTCGACGCTGATGTCGATGGGTATGATGATGCTTCCGCCTACGACGATATCGGCGCCATTTAAGATCTTGTTGTTTGTGTTAGCGGATGGATGGAATCTGGTAATTGGTAATCTTGTTCAGACATTTCATTTGTAGTGCAGCTAGGAAGGTGAGAATATGACAGCAGAAGTTATTGTGGATATTGCGCGCGATGCAATCTGGACGATCATTAAATGTTCTGCACCGATGTTGCTGATTTCTCTTGTGATTGGTTTGATCGTCAGTATTTTTCAGACGGTAACTTCAATTCAGGAACAGACACTTACCTTTGTTCCGAAGTTTATTGCGATTATGGCAATTGTGATCATTGCAGGAAACTGGATCCTGACACAATTGTCAGAATATATTATACAACTGTTCAATAGTTTTGTAACCTATGTTGGATGACAAAGGAATAGAATCGATTGTATAAAGGTGTTTCGATAGTAAGGCAGGTTTAAATTATGGTTGCAGCGTCATTTTCAATACATACGATGGAATTTTTTCTTATGATATTGGCGCGTGTATCTGCTCTGATCGTATCAGCACCTTTTTTTAGTATTACGGGTGTGCCGAATAAAGTGAAGATTGGATTGTCTGCATTTTTGAGCATTATTATTGCGATGAATGTGGATTATTATGACATTACTTACAATGGAATTTATGGATTTGCCCTATTGGTTGCCAAAGAAGTACTGATCGGATTTGGAATTGGATTGTCTGCAAGTATTGCGATGTATACATTGTCTTTTGCAGGGCATATCATAGATATTGATCTTGGTTTTTCCATGGTGCAGTTGTTTGATCCCATGACCAATCAGGAAAGCTCTGCATTTGGAAGTTTTTATACGTATCTTGTTATGTTGGTTATGATGGTTTCCAATATGCATTATTTTGTTGTTTCGGCTGTGGTGGATTCTTTTTCTTTGATTCCGATCGGAAGAGCAGTACTTCATACAGATCTGCTGTATGATTCGATTGTTTCTTTTGCCACACAGTTTTTCCTGTTAGGTTTTCGAATCATTCTTCCGGTATTTTGTGCGATGCTTCTTCTTAATATTGTACTTGGTATTCTGGCAAAATCTGCGCCACAGATGAATATGTTTGTTGTTGGTATGCAGTTAAAGGTTGTGTTTGGACTTGGCGTACTGCTGGTTACCGTGATGTGTATTCCGTTATTTACTGATTTCTTATACAGCGGTATGCAGGATATGGTGAAACAGGTGCTTAAGGTGATGACACCGTAATGGGAGGCAGATAGCGTGCTTTTATACGATTTACAGATGTTTGCCAAGGATGGACCGACCGGACAGAAAACGGAGAAACCGACGGCAAAAAAGATCAAAGACTCCAGAGAAGAAGGTCAAGTGGCAAAAAGCCAGGATTTTTCCAATGCAGTTTCTTTGTTGGCAGTGTTTGTTTTGATGAAAGTATGGGTTGGACATATGGGACTTGATATGCTGGAGTCGTTTCGACTGGCATATAATAAAATCCCGGATGTGCTGGATCATGAACTGACCAATGTGACGATTCATCAGTGGTTTATGGAGTGTATTTTGTTTTTGTTCAAGGTACTCTGGCCGATTTTCCTTGTGGCGGTTGCCATTGTGTTTATATCAAGCCGGATTCAGTTTACCTTTAAAATCACGAAAAAGCCGATGCAGCCAAAGCTTAGCAAATTGAATCCGTTAAGCGGTCTGAAACGGATGTTTTCGGTCAAGACGCTTGTGAAGACGGGAGTATCCATTGCCATTGTTATTGTGATAACGGCTGTGGTATATTCTACGATCAAGGATGAGTGGGCGCTGCTATACAGCGTATATGATATGGAACTGTTGCAGGTGATCCGTATGATCGGTGATATTGTGATCAATCTGGGGATCAAGATATCGGCGGTAATGATCGTGATTGGTATTGTAGATTTCATTTATCAAAAATGGAAGAACATGCAGGATATGATGATGTCAAAGCAGGATATTAAGGATGAGTTTAAGAACTCTGAAGGAGATCCACAGATCAAAAGTAAGATTAAGCAGAAACAGATGGAGGCATCCAGAAGACGTATGATGGATGCGGTGCCGCAGGCGGATGTTATTATCACAAACCCAACGCACTATGCGGTGGCGATCCGTTATGACCGGACAATGCAGGATGCACCGGTAGTGATTGCAAAGGGGACGGATTATCTTGCTGGAAAGATCAAAGAAAAAGCAAGAGAGTATCATATTGAAATTGTAGAAAACCGGGCATTGGCTCGTATGTTATATCATAATGTGGACATCGATCAGGAGATTCCACCGGAACTTTATCAGGCTGTTGCCGAGGTACTTGCCTATGTATACCGTCTGAAAAATTCTGCATCCTGATCTGAAGGAAAGAAAGGAGAAACACAGTCATGAAAATTAAATTCAGCATGGATATTGCGATTGCGTTATATGTACTGGCAGCACTCCTTTTTCTGATTATTCCAATGCCGTCCTGGCTGCTCGATTTTATGATCGCCTGCAATATTTTAGTGGCATTTATGATCATGTTTCAAACGTTGTTCGCCGAGGAGACGTTACAGCTTTCAGCTTTCCCGACGATCCTTTTGTTTACGACATTGTTCCGTGTGGCATTGAACGTTTCCTCTACCCGTCTGATCCTTTCTACGGGAGAACCGGGTAATGTTGTTACCACATTTGGAAGCTTTGTAGGTGGAAATGATATTGTGATCGGTTTGATCGTATTTATTATTTTGCTGATCGTGCAGATGATCATCATCAATAAAGGTTCGGAGCGTGTATCGGAGGTAACGGCACGTTTTACACTGGATGCGATGCCGGGAAAACAGATGGCGATCGATGCCGATCTGAATACTGGGGCGATTACAGATAAAGAAGCGCAGGAACGTCGTAATAAATTGCAGATGGAATCTGCTTTCTTTGGAGCTATGGATGGTGCCACGAAGTATGTAAAGGGAGATGCAACCGCAGGCCTGATCATTACCGGTATCAACTTAGTAGGTGGAATCATCATGGGTATGGTGAGAAGTGGACTGACCTTTCAGGAGGCTGCCAGCAAATACTGTATTTTAACGATCGGTGATGGTCTGGTGAGTCAGATCCCGTCCCTTTTAATTTCATTGTCCACCGGTATCCTGGTTACAAAAGCGGCGAAGGAACAGAACATTGGAGATATGGTTATCGGTCAGATTTTTGCCAATCCAATGGTAATGCAGATCGTTGGTTCCACCATGGTGCTCCTTGGTCTGGTGACTCCGCTTTCCAAAGTGATCTTCTGTGGCCTTGGTCTGACCATGGTTATACTTGGAACGCGTGGAAAGAAGAAACAGGAGGTTACCTCTATTGAGGAAGAGGTGGCACAGGAGGAAGAACAGGAAGCGGACGAGATCCGTCGCCACGAAAATGTCAATTCCCTGCTTGCCGTCGATCCGATCGAGCTGGAATTTGGTTATGGTATTATTCCACTTGCGGATGTCAATCAGGGTGGAGATCTGTTAGACCGTGTGGTAATGATCCGTCGCCAGATCGCATTAGAGCTTGGTGCGGTCGTTCCGATCATTCGTCTACGCGACAATATTCAGTTGAATCCAAACCAGTATATTATTAAGATCAAAGGAATTCAGGTAAGCGAGGGTGAGATCCTGTTTGATCACTATATGGCGATGAATCCGGGATTTGTAGAGGAAGAAATTACAGGTATCCCGACGTTTGAGCCGTCGTTCCATCTGCCAGCGATCTGGATCACAGAGGCGCAGCGGGAACGGGCAGAATCAGTTGGTTATACGGTAGTAGATCCACCATCCATTATTGCGACACATTTAACAGAAGTGATCCGTCGTCACATCGACGAACTTCTGACAAGAGAAGATGTACAGAATCTGATCAACAATGTCAAAGAAAACAATGCGACGCTTTGTGATGAGCTTGTTCCGAAACTGCTTGGTGTCGGAGATATACAAAAGGTACTGCAGAATCTGTTACGGGAGGGCATTTCCATCCGTGATCTTGTTACAATATTTGAGACATTGGCGGATTATGCACCGACGACAAGAGATACTGATGTTTTGACGGAATATGCAAGGCAAAGCCTGAAGCGTGCCATTTCCAATAAGTACTTTACGCCGAATGAAACGACGAAAGTGGCGACACTGGATCCGGCCATTGAGAAAGAAATCATGGGTTCTGTCAAACAGACGGAGCAAGGGGCATATTTAACACTCGATCCGAATGTGACACAGCAGATTTTAAATGCAACGGAGGCAATGATAAAGCGGCTCGAAGAAAGCGGGTTAAATCCAATCATTATTACGTCGCCGATCGTGCGTATGTACTATAAAAAAATGACACAGGATTATTTTGCAGATTTGATCGTTATATCGTATAATGAAATAGATTCAGATGTTGAATTACAATCCATAGGAATGGTGAGCTTAGATGATAATTAAGAAATATGAGGCAGAAACAGAAAATGATGCCATTATGATGGCAAAGGACGAGCTTGGTGGCGGTGCCGTGATCATGAATATCCGGACAACAAAGCCCAAAGGAATTTTTAAGCTGTTTAAGAAACCATTGGTTGAGGTAACGGCTGCAGTGGATGAAAAAACACCGGAAAATCCAATCCCGGCTCCAAAACCTAAACGGGAGCCGGCTTCCAAAAAGGAAGTAAAAGAGGAAACTGTTGAAAAGCCGGTTGATGAAAAGAAACTCGATACATTGGCTGAGATCATCGAAAAGCAGATTTCTTCGGAAGGCTCGTTAAAGGAACAGGAGAGCAAAAAGATTGAGCAGGAAAAGGAACAGCGCAGCGAAAAGGTACGTACCCTGCTTTATAACCAGTTTCTGCGTAATGAAGTAGATGAAAAATATGCCCATATGCTGGTGGAGGATGTCACGATGCCGTCGGAAAAGGAAGAGGCACTTGATGCTGTCCTTGCCAATGTATATCAGCGTATTGTTTTGAAGCTGGGACAGCCACAGGTGATCAAATTGAACCAGAAGAAACCAAGAGTATGTTTTTTTATTGGCTCTACAGGAGTGGGAAAGACGACTACGATTGCAAAGATTGCCTCGCTTTTCAAACTGGAAAAGAAAGCAAAGGTTGCTCTGATCACCTCGGATACTTACCGTATTGCTGCGGTAGAACAGTTAAAGACCTATGCTAATATTTTATCTTTGCCGATCCGGGTCGTGTATACTCCGGTTGAGATGGAGCAGGCGGTGAAGGATTATGCCGATTATGATCTGGTGCTGGTAGATACGGCCGGACGTTCCCCGAAGAATGCCCAGCAGATGGATGAGTTAGCAGATTTACTGAGCAGTGTTCCGGTAGAGCAAAGAGAAGTATATCTTGTTTTAAGTGCTACGACCAAATATAAAGACTTAAAACAGATTGTTTCTATTTACCGCGATATTTCGGATTATCGCATCGTGTTTACGAAATTGGATGAAACCAGTTGTTATGGCAACATATTGAATATACGTCTGGATACCAATGCTGCATTATCTTATGTTACGTGCGGTCAGATCGTGCCGGATGATCTGGGAATGCTGAATGCCCAGGCAATCGCCAAACAGTTGTTAGGGGGTTGTGAATAATGGATCAGGCAGAACGTTTAAGAACAAGAATGAGGGAGCAGGAGCAGGATGTTTCCGTCCCTTTTAAAAGCAAAGCGCGTGTGATCGCGGTAACCAGTGGAAAAGGCGGTGTGGGAAAAACCAGTCTCTCTGTAAATCTTGCTCTGCAGTTTCAACGCATGAAGAAGCGCACGATCATTATTGATGCAGATTTTGGGCTTGCCAACATTGAAGTTATGCTGGGAATTCATCCAAAAAGCAATATTTCAGATCTTATTTATAAGGATGTGGATATTAAAGATGTGATCACGGAAGGACCGGAGGGGATTGGATTCATTTCCGGTGGTTCCGGGGTAAATGAGCTGGTTAATCTGGAACTTTCGGATATACGCATTTTTGTATCGAAGCTGGAAAAGCTGGATCAGTATGCGGACGTGATCATTATTGATACAGGGGCAGGAATTTCGGATGCCGTGCTCGAATTTGTACTTGGAAGTCCGGAAGTGCTTCTTGTATTAACACCGGAGCCGACTTCCACGATGGATGCTTATGCGCTGCTAAAGGCATTGAATCGAAGAAAAGATTTCAATAAAGAAGAGAAACGGATTCAGGTTGTTTCCAATCGGGTAAAAAATGAAAAAGAGGGACAGACGCTTTTCCAAAATATCAGTATTGTGGCATCTCAGTTTTTGAGCATCCCGCTTCAGTATATGGGATGTATTCCGCAGGATGATTTTGCCACCAAGGCGGTAGTGATGCAAAAGCCGGTCAGCATGTCCTATCCGAATGCGGCTTCTTCGCGTTCTATTGCAGAAATCGCGGATGCGCTGATGGATGTGGAAAATGAGAATAAAACAGGTTTTGTAGGCTTCTTTATGAATCTGCTTCGGGCAAAAAAGGGCAGATCATAGCATGGCTGCAACGTTAGAATGAGGATGGTGAGAGAGATGTTAAGCTTACTTGAGATAGGAAATAAAGTTGATATCTGCGATCTTCGCCAGACAAAAGAGGAAACACGAAAAGTATATTTCAGCCAGGTGGTTGATATTAAAAACAGTACACAGCTTAGTATTACGGTTCCGACTCTTGGAACCAAACAGATTGCTCTGGAAAAAGGGCAGCGTTACCGTTGTGATTACTATACCTCAAAAGGTCTGCTGAGCGGAGAGTTTGTTGTGATAGAACGTTTGCGGGAGGGAAATCTTCCTATCATTGTATTGGAGATCAGAACTCCATTGAAAAAAATACAGCGTAGAGAGTTTTACCGATATGATTGTACGCTGCCGATCAAATGCCGTATTGCAGACAAAAATGAGAAAATTCCAAGAGAAGAACTGAAAAATCTGGAATGGATGGATGGTGTTGCTTTGGATCTGAGTGGTGGGGGACTGCGTTTTGTGCTTCCACAGAGAATTGAGAAAAATTCATATGCTCAGTGTAAGCTTGTACTTGAAATAAAGGAAGAATACCGGGAATTTTATATTTATGGAGAGATTGTAAATTGTAAGGTGGTTCCGAATAATGTCCGGCTGCATGAGTGCCGGATGCAGTTTACAAAGATGACAGAAGCAGAACGTGACGAGATCATTTCTTATATTTTCACAGAGGAAAGAAAGAAACGTAATGTATATGGAAAAAAGGATATAGGAGGTGTCCAGTAGCCGAAATGGCTGCCGGACACTTCTTTTTTATCGTTACCCCTTTTTCATCAATGCCTGCAGCATTTGAAAGCGCTGTTTTTCAGCAGGTGTCATAGAATCAAAAAACAATTCATTTAATAGTTCATTTTCTTCTGCGGTAAAATTTAGGTTTTTCTGCTTAATTGCCTGATTTAAAGACATTATCAATGACATGAGCTGCATATTGCTGTTCCCTTGTCCGTGTTCCTTCATCCAGTTGATCAAAAAGGTACGTTTATCCCACCCGATTTTTTGGAAGCGTTCATCATTCTGCCAGTTTAGATTCATAGTTGTCTCCTTTCATGAGGGATTGCAGGATGGTGGTCATGTCCGCATTTTCCGATGTTTTTTTCAGTTCCTGTACGGTGCGGTACATTTTCCCTGCCTGAATGACACTGAGCATCATGTCAAGCTGTCTTGCATTTCGGTCGTTTGCTTTGGTGCGCATGGCATAAAGCATATCCTCTACACTGTGTGACGTTTCTTCCAAACCGCAGGCAGAAAGGGTTTCACTGTCATCAAAGCCCTGCATGATCTGCTGCATTTCCTGCATTTTAATGTAAAGTGCCAGTGGCTTTTTAAAAGCAAACTGTACATACGGCATTGCTTCGTAGAGCATTTCCGTGTTGCTATTACAATGATGAAAGAACTGATCAATTGGTTTTTGTTCGGCCATACCATTTCCTTTCTTGTTTTTGCTTCTATATATGTATGTAAAAGATCAAAGAATAGAACAAAATCCGTAAACATCCTTCTGAAAACCGCATATATATGTATAGAATATGGAAGGAGTCTATGACATGAATGAGGAGTATTTGTTTCAGAAAGCGGATTATACGCAAAATCCGAATCTTATTTTAGAGGAGAATACGCTTTATGAGATCGACCCGAAGTGTATGATCATGAACAGCCGGCGCGGACAGAACATGATGCGGCAGGCGCGCTATAGTGCCCAGGTAGAAAAAATGGAGACACCAGAAGAGGAGACGGCGCAGGAGGAGCAGGAGCTTTGCCAGAAGGTGGTCTTAGTGGAACAGGCAGGAAGCTGCGGTAAGAAAAACACAGGAAATGGTATTGTAATGCTGTTGCTGTTCTGGTATTTTCTTTGCCGATAAAGATAGAAAAAAGAGGGAGTGGTGACTCCCCCTTTTTTTCGTTATGTGAGTGACGAGCCGAAGCGCGTGTTTCTCACGATTAGCAGCATCCGCCGCCAAAGAATCCTGATCCGTTACCGCAGCAGCAGGAAATTAAGAGCAGTGGAAGGATGATGTCACTGCAGCCACCGCCACAGTTATCGCCTCCAAAAGAATTGCCATTTCCACAGCAGCAGCAGAGAATTAAGATCCACCAGATGCAGTTATTTCCACCGAAACATCCGCCGTCACAACCGGAACCACAATGGGTAGCAGCTAAATCACTCATAATGAGCCTCCTAAAATTTTTGTTTTACAATGTTATATTATGCAGGAGGGCTTGTTTCGTTGCCATTTTTTTCAAAGGAACATTATACTTGACATTTTTTAAGAATTTGTTATAATTGTTACATAAATGTTAACACCTTGTTTCGGAAAATGTCACACGGTGTAATAATTATGTAAGGAGATTTATTATGAAAGCAAAGAGACTCATCGCTGCGGTATTAGTTGCTGCTGTGATGTTAGCCAACTATCATATGACAATTGTAACAAAGGCAGAGGAAACCGATGCGGTTTCGGATGCAGCAACTGTTTCTACGGAAGCAACAACTGAGGTGCAGACGACACAGGAAGCAACGACGCAGACTGTGAAGAAGGCACAGAAGAAAAAAACAACCAAGAAAAAGAGCAAAAAAGTAAAGACAAAGAAGGGAAATTTACCAAGCTATACAAAGTCAGACCTTCGTTATATGTCTTCCATTATTTACTGTGAAGCAGGAAATCAGCCCTATGCGGGAAAGCTGGCAGTGGGGATTGTTGTAAAGAATCGTATGGAATCCAAGCGGTATCCTTCTTCGATTAAAGGGGTGCTGTACCAGCGGTATCAGTTTTCTCCAGCAAGAAATGGTTCTCTTTCCCGTGCGTTAACAAATTATGATAAAGGTAGATTTTCTTCTACTTCTTATTATAAACAGTGCGTAAAGGCTGCAAAAGTTGCTCTTTCTGGTGAGAAGAGAGTAACATATAAGGGAAAGACCACACATATGAAAGGGTATTATTGTTTTAATGGATATGTATCTGGTGCCAGATTAAAAATTGCGGGTCATATGTTTAAGTAAAAAATGAAAGAATCGTAGATCAAAAAAGGATTTACGGTTCTTTTTTTTCGTGATAAACTAAAGATGAGGTTATTATGCACGTATGAGTTGTATATGTTTTGCTATAATGGAAACAAAGATGGAGACTCTTAGGAGTAACCAGTGAATTTATACAGTTTGGAGGAGTGGTATGCCAGACAAGGAGAGAGTCAATCATTTGGTCGTGATCGCCTCTTCCACAGGTGGCCCGAAGTCGTTACAGCAGGTGATTCCCAAACTGCCTGCCAATCTGGACGCAGCGGTGATCGTGGTGCAGCATATGCCATCCGGTTTTACCAATTCCCTGGCAGTAAGGCTGAATCAACTGAGCGAGATTCCGGTGAGCGAGGCAACAGACCAGGAGATTATAAAGAATGGGCATGTGTACATAGCAAAAGGTGGCCAGCATTTGAAAGTACAGGAGAAAAATGGAGTGTATCGCATTGTGTTGACAGATGAGCCGCCCAGAGAAGGAGTACGACCCTGTGCCAATTATGCATATGAATCCTTGACAGAGGTTTCGGCAAATAAGATTGTTGCAGTGGTGTTGACCGGCATGGGTGCTGATGGAACAGAAGGTATCAGGCATTTGAAAGAGAAAAAGGAGATTTATACGATTGCACAGGATAAAGAGTCCAGTGTGATTTATGGGATGCCTAAGACATTAACAGAAGCCGGATTAGTGGATGTTTCTCTTCCACTGACCCAGATAGCTGACGAAATTACAAAGAAAATGGGGGTACGATGATATGGACGTAAGCCAGTATTTAGAGATTTTTATTGATGAGACAAAGGAGCATTTGCAGAGCTTAAGTGACAATCTGATGGTGCTTGAGAAGGAGCCGGAAAACAAGGATACGATCAATGAGATCTTCCGTGCGGCACATTCCATGAAAGGTATGGCCGGAACGATGGGATATAAGCGTATGCAGAAGCTGACTCATGTAATGGAAGATGTGTTTTCTGAAGTGAGAAGTGACAATGTGAAAGTCACACCGGACCTGGTGGATGTATTGTTTGAATGTTTGACAGCGATTGAAACCTATCTGGATAACATCATCAATTCTGCAGATGAGGGTGACAATGATAATGAAGAACTGATTGCTTCTTTAAAGGCAACTTTGGACGGAACAGAAGCAGCGCAACATTCTGCAGCAAAAGAAGAACCCAAAAAGGAGGCACAGGCTCCACAATCTGAAGAAGATAAGTGTAAATATAAGCATTTCCAGTATGCAGAGTTTGAGCAGCATGCGATCAAGGAAGCAATTGCCAACAAGCAGAACGTATTTGCTGCAACGGTCTATGTACAGGAGAGCTGCCTGTTGAAAGCGGCTCGTGCATTTTTGGTATTTAAGGAGATTGAAGGTTTAGGTGAGATCATTAAGTCCGATCCTTCTGTACAAGA
The DNA here is from genome assembly GCA_050874905.1 of Lachnospiraceae bacterium. Taxonomy (GTDB): domain Bacteria; phylum Bacillota; class Clostridia; order Lachnospirales; family Lachnospiraceae; genus NC2004. The sequence goes on along the minus strand of JBNMLP010000011.1, from coordinate 7,789 downwards.
TATTGAGGATGAAAAATTTGAACTGGATTTCAGCGTTTGTATTATAACAGATGCCAACGAAGAAAAAGTAAAGAATGCGATCCTTTCTGTTTCAGAGATTGACAGTGTATATATGGAAGCCGTTGATCCTGCGATATTCGATAAGAAAGAAGAAAAGACAGAAGAGACTGCCAAAGAGCAGGCTCCAAAGGAGGAAGCCAAACCGGCTGCTTCTGCTAAAGCAGCAGAGCCAAAGAAGACACCTGCCAAGAGTGGCAGCAAACCGGTGATCAACCGTTCTGTCCGTGTCGATTTAGAGAAACTCGATGAACTGATGAATCAGGTGAGTGAGCTGATCATTGCGAAAAATGGTCTGGTGGCTGCAAGCGAGCATGATGCTGCTTCCAATTCCCAGAACTTTACCGAGCAGATTGAATATTTAGAGCGGATCACTACGAACCTGCACGAATCAGTAATGAAGGTTCGTATGATGCCGATTGAAAGTGTAGTAAACCGTTTCCCTCGTATGATCCGCGAGCTTTCCAAAAAGCTTGGAAAACAGATGGAATTATACATGACAGGTGAGGATACCGAGCTTGACCGTACCGTCATTGATGAGATTGGTGATCCGCTGATGCATCTGCTTCGTAATTCTGCTGACCATGGATTGGAAACTGCAGAAGAACGTGCAAAACTTGGTAAGCCGGAAAAAGGTTCTATCTGGCTCAATGCATATCAGGATGGCAACAACGTTGTCATTGAAGTAAAGGATGACGGTGCTGGAATCAATGTGGAGAAAGTTCGAGAAAAAGCAGTCGAACGTGGTACGATCACAGCAGAACAGGCGGAGACGATGGAGGATAAAGAAATTGTTGATTTATTATTCCTTCCAAGTTTTTCTACCGCAGACAAGATTACAGATGTGTCTGGACGAGGTGTGGGTCTTGATGTAGTAAAGAGTAAGATTGAAGGTCTTGGTGGTGATATTGAGGTACGTACAAAGAAGAACGAGGGAAGTACCTTTACCATTCGCCTGCCGCTTACTTTAGCGATCATTCAGGCACTTATGATTGAACTGGGTGAAGAAAAATATGCAATCCCATTGGGCTCTATCCAGACAATCGAGGATGTTTCTGTGAATGATATCAAGTATGTACAGAGCCGTGAAGTAATCCACCTTCGTGGAAGTGTGATTCCTCTGGTAAGACTGTACGATCTGTTAGACTGCCCACCTCGCGAGGAGGATGCAGAGAATCTTACTGTGGTAATCGTTTCGAAAGGTGAGAAACAGGCCGGACTGGTAGTCGATAACCTGATCGGACAGCAGGAGATTGTAATCAAGTCATTAGGTAAATATATTCATGTTGAAAAGATGATCAGTGGTGCAACGATTCTCGGTGATGGTGAGATCGCATTGATCTTAGACGCAAATGCATTGGTATAATGGGGGTGAACTGGCATGGTAGAAAATAACGTAACAAATGATTTAAAACAGTTTATTGTAGTAAAGATTGATAATGAGCAGTATGGCATTGATATCGGATATGTAGATAACATTGTAAGAATGCAGCGTATCACGAGAGTACCAAAAGCACAGTCCTATTTTGAGGGTGTGATCAATCTGCGTGGAGAGGTTATCCCTGTGATGAGTATGCGTAAGAAATTTGGACTGGATGCAGATGTGGTTACAGGAAAAACACGAATTATCATTTTAAAGGCAGAACAGCAGGGTTCTTTTGGTGTTCAGGTGGATGAAGTAAAAGAAGTGGTAACATTATCTGATGAGCAGATGGAAAAAACAGGTTATGATAAGAAACAGGAAGATGGCAATAATTTCTTAATGGGAATTGGAAAACATGATGATGATCTGATCTCCCTGCTTAATATCAGTGCATTGATTTCTGAGGATGAATAAAGAAAAAATGGAGTGATTGTATGCCAATTAGTAATTATGATGAAATTACAGATGGACAGTTTGATGTATTAAAGGAGATTGGCAACATTGGGCTTGGTAATGCGGTGACAGCGATGTCACAGATGCTTGGAAGCCGCATGATCGGAACGGTTGCCCCTCATGTGGCTTTAGTGGAACTTGATAAGATTGCAGACGTAATGGATGGACCGGAAAATCCAATCGTGGGCATCCTGATCACCTTGTGTGGGGATGTTAATGGGATGATGATGTTTGCAATGGATCAAAAGTCGGCAAGACGGCTGGCAAATCAGGTGCTTGGAAAAGAGGGGGATGAGACAACATTTTCCCATATGGATTTTTCCGTCCTGAAAGAGATTGGAAATGTCATCACCGGAGCATATTTGACAGCAATCTCCACAATGACGGAGTTAAAAATCCGTTCTTCTGTGCCACAGGTCTGTTACGATATGGCTGGAGCAATTTTAAGTGTTCCAGCGATTGAATTTGGAAAACTAGGAGACCGGGCGTTGATCATTGATGCGACCTTTGATGAGGTGGATGAGGGTGTAACAGGCTATTATCTGTTGATGCCTGATATGGATTCGTATAATAAGATTATGAGTAAATTTGGATTATAGGTAGACGTATGAGTGAAAGAATAAAGGTAGGAATGGCTGATTTTAATATTTGTAAAGCCCCGGATTCCATCATTACATTAGGTCTTGGCTCATGCGTTGGAATCGTGCTTTATGATCGGAGTCGAAAGCTTTGCGGCATGCTCCATGCAATGCTTCCGGATAGTACAAAGATCCGGAATAATTCCAATCGTGCCAAGTTTGTAGACACAGGTTTTCAGGATCTGCTTGCTCTGTTGGAAAAAAATGGCGCAAAGGAAGCAGATCTGGTAGCAAAACTGGCAGGTGGTGCACGGATGTTTAATTTTTCCGGCAACGCAGATATTTCTGCCATTGGGCAGAGAAATGTCGATGCGGCAAAGGAAATTCTGGCAAAACATAAGATCCGTATTGTGGCGGAGGATACCGGACTGGATTATGGACGAACGATCGAGTTTTATCCGGAAGAAGGAGTATTGGAAGTACGCGCAGTAGGCAAGGGTGTTACGAAATTATAATCTGGAGGACAAAACGTGGATAATTATAATCAGGTGATCGAAGTTGCTGATCCGGCAAAGGGAAAATTAAAATATGTGCGGCCGCTTATTGTACTTGTTCCGACATTGATCATGTGCATTTATAATATTAGGACCGGTGTTCCATTTCAAAGTGCGATGTGGAGACTGTTGTTTACGATCCTGCTGTTTTATGCTGTGGGAACAGTGGCACAAAATATTATCAGGAAGATCATCATGCAGGCGGAGATCGATGCGGTGAAACGTCAGGAGGAAGCACGAAAAAAGGCACTCGAAGAGAGTGAAGAGGATGAAGAGGAAGATGACGGGGAGAAGAAAAACGAACAGATGGAAGGCGAGGAAGAGAACTAAATTTCTGTTTATATCATGTTAATTGGAGGAGTATATGAACGAAAAAGAGAAAGATAAGTTATGGAGGCAGTATCAGGAAAAGCATACTGCGGATATTCGTGAAAAACTTATAATTGAATACGCTCCTTTGGTAAAACTGGTAGCCGGACGTTTAAGTATGTATCTTGGATATACGGTGGAGTTTGATGACCTCGTTGGATATGGTGTGTTTGGGCTGATTGATGCCATTGATAAATTTGATTATGAAAAAGGCATCAAATTTGAAACATATGCAAGTCTTCGAATCCGTGGTACGATTCTAGACCATATTCGGAAAATGGACTGGATTCCGCGTTCCTTGCGTCAGAAACAAAAACGTATGGAACAAGTGATGATGGATTTGGATTCTAAACTGGGGCGTCCGGCCACAGATGATGAGATCGCGGCTGCACTGGAGATTAGTTTGGAAGAGTTTTATACCTGGCAGGGGCAGACCAAACTTACAGGAATCGCTTCATTAGAAGATTTTCTGGAGCAGGGAGCGGAGATCAAGGCGTCGGGTACTAGAAGAGCAGCGGCGGAACAGCCGGAGCTTGCCATGGAGGAGAAGGACTTAAAACGTGTGCTTGCAGAGACACTGAAGCATTTGACAGAAAAAGAACGGCGTGTGATTGAGTTATACTATTATGAAGAAATGACACTCAAAGAGATTAGCCTGATCTTAGAGGTGTCAGAGTCAAGAGTTTCCCAGCTCCATACAAAAGCGTTGAAAAAAATGCGGGAGCAATTGGGATCAGATATGGATCTGTTTATGGGATAGGAGAACTTACTGAGGTAAATGTATGGGATATAAAAATGGATTTTTTCAGTTAGTCGTTAAAAATGGAAAAACATATGTCAAATTATTTCCACCAAAGGATGGTGGGACACGTATTGATGTAAAAGAGCTTGCCGATTACCTGGAGAGCGAAAATATAATTGATTATGATATTAATCATTTGAATAAGATGCTGGAAACGATGAAAGAGGAAGTGATGGAGGTTGAAGTGATCGCCAGAGAAGTGCTTCCTGCGGAAGAAAAAATGGTATTTCAGGTGTCGGAGGACCGACAGCGTGTGGTAGCAAGATTTTACCCGGCGTCCAAAGGTGGAGGTTTGTTAAATGTTGCGGCAGTGGAACGTTTGCTAAACCAGCGGCAGATTATTTTTGGAATTGATACCTATGAGATCCGTCGCTTTTTGCACCACAGACAGTATTGTGTAAATTATACGATTGCCAAAGGGACCGCGCCACGACATGGGGAAGATGCGTGGATCGAATATCATTTTGATACACAAAAAAAAGCCCGTCCTACTTTATTAGAGGATGGAAGTGTAGATTTTCATCAGTTGGATGCGATCAATCATGTGGAAAAGGATTCCTGCCTTGCAACACTGCACCCGGAGGATGAAGGTGATGCTGGAGAAGATGTATACGGCAACAAACTTCCACCTCGAAAAGTAAAACGGCTATATTTGAAATTCGGTAAAAATATTCGCGAAAGCGAAGATAAAACACAGATATTCTCCAATATTGACGGACATGTCCGGTTAGAGGGGGATAAGATTTTCGTATCCGATACCTATGAAGTGCTTGGTGATGTAGATGCCTCTACTGGAGATATTGAGTACGAGGGCAATGTGGACATCAAAGGTAATGTTCGTACCGGGTTTACGGTTCGTGCAAGTGGAGATGTCAATGTCAAAGGTGTTGTGGAAGGGGCTTCCATCTATGCCGGAGGCAAGGTGGTCATCCAACGTGGAATTCAAGGGATGAGCAAAGGATACGTGGAGTGTGGCGGAAACCTGTGTTCCAAATTCATTGAAAACAGCAAGGTCAAGACAAGTGGAGAGATCATTACGGAGGCTATCATGCACAGCGAGGCATTTGCCCAAGGAGATGTGGTGGTATCTGGAAAGAAAGGACTGATCACAGGCGGACGTGTCTGTTCCCGTTCATTGATCGATCTTAAAATTGCAGGATCAGATATGGGAACGGTTACTAAATTAGAAGTGGGAGCTGACCCGGAAGTTGTGGAACGTTGCCACTGGCTGGCAAAACAACTCCCTGATCTGCAGCGCGACATTGATACCAACCAAAAAAAGGTGGATATGTTTACGAAAAAGATTGCAGCAGGAGATAAATTAAGTCCGGAGAAAATGGCAACCTTAAAAGAAGCAAAGATTGCGGTAGAGAGCGCAACAAAAGAATTTCAGAATGGACAAAAGGAACTCGAACAGTTACAGGAAGAGATCATGGCTAATTCCAACGGTATGATCAAGGTGCAGTCGCTCTTATATCCGGGAGTCGAAGTAACGATCGCGGATGTACAGATGCATGTGCGCACAGAAACAAAATACTGCCGGCTTGTCCGGGATGGAGCAGATATTCGTGTACAGGCATATTAGTTAGGAGGTGGGGCATATGGCAGTTTCCCCGATCACTTTGCAGATGACGATTCCAATGACCAATGATGTAGCGCAGGTACAGAATAATGAAAATATGCGCGCTAATATTGAACATATGCAAATGGCACAGAACAATGAAAAAAAGACACAGGAAGCCAGAGAAACTGTGGTTCAGAAAAACGATACGGCATTTGACGGTGTAACCTATGATGCCCGGGAAAAGGGAAGCAACACATACTTTGGAGACGGTGGACAAAAGCGAAAGAAGAAGCAGGAGGAAAAGGAAAAAACTTCTTCTGATGTAACGGAAAAAAAGCATGTTGTTTCCATTGATATTAAATTATAAGGCAGAAAGGAAGAGGAACAAATAACATGGATCCAATAGTAGTTTTTATGACGATCATAGGGATCTGCCTGATCGTCGCCAGTTTTATTTTTCTTGATCAGAAAGAGACCGCCAAAAAACAGGTGGTTACCTTAAATGATTATGAACTGGATGAGCAGGAACTTGCTAAACTGCAAGAAAGCATAAAAAAAGTAGTGAAGGAATACAGCGATCAACTTGTTGCTGATACCAATAAGCAGTTGAATGAAATTTCTTCTGCTAAAATGCTGGAGATCAATGAGTTGTGTGAACAGGTACTTTCTGACATTCAAAAAGCACATCAGGAATGTGTCTTTTTATATGACATGTTAGAGGACAAATCAGACAATTTAAAACAGTATGTCAGCAATTCGGCACAGAAACTGTTTTCCATGCAGGAGGATGCGATGCGTACGTCATCTGATGATACAGGGAAGGAAAAACAGCGGTCGGAGCAGGAAGCAGACACTCAGGTACAGAATTATCTGTTGGAGCATGTGAAGCAGATGCAGGGAGAAGAGGAGAAGAAGCACGAGGAAGATACTATGGGAATCGAAGAAGTGCAGAAACGTAACGAACAGATCCTTGCCATGTATCAGGCGGGCAGTTCGCCACTTGATATTGCAAAAAAACTGGATATGGGAATTGGAGAAGTTAAGCTCGTGATAGGATTATTTCAAGGAGAACAGGATAAATGAAACTAGCATATTTTTTAAGAGGGCTTGGTATTGGGATTATTTTTTGTGCAATTGTATTCTCCTTTTCCAAAGGTACAACATCTACAATGACGGATGAGGAGATCATAAGCAGGGCGAAGGAACTGGGCATGGTTGAGGATACCATGAGTGATCAGGAAGTGGATGCACTGCTTGCAAAAAAAGACACAGAAGCAACGACGGAGAATTCTAAAAAATCAGAGAAGAATAAAGAAACAACCGAGGCAGCTACAACAGAACAGACAACGACAGAAGCAGCAGGAAGTGAAGACGCTGCAACGACTGAAGAAAAAAAGGATGCCACAACGCAGGCTGCGACCGTGTCTTTTACCGTTACCAAAGGAATGTATTCAGAAAAAGCATCGGAGACGCTGGCGTATCTTGGCGTCGTGAAGGATGCCAAAGCGTTTAATACCTATCTGATCAACAATAATTATGCGGATCATTTGCGGGCAGGAACGTATACACTGACACCAGGAGAGGATTATTATTCCATTGCAAAAAAAATAACGAGCAGATAAGAAGAAAAAGGGCTTGCAAGCCCTTTCAGACTGTAGACAAACGACCTCCACAAAGCATTGCTTTGTGGAGGTATTTTTTATCATTTTCAATTTTTAGTCATTTCAAATTCTATAAAATCATAAATATTCGCTATTCTATGCCGTCTGTAAGCTCCATTCCTGCTGGTATTTTGCCAGTTTCTTTAAATTCATGCACGCAAAAGTCAACGCGACTTTCATCTTCATCCGCGCTTTGCCATACATTTGGGTGTATCTGAATCCGTGGTTTTCCTTGGCTGTACCAAAGATTCTTTCTATCGTTTCTTTTCTATGAGAATACAAGGTTTTCATTCCAAGAGTGTGTCGTATATCCTCACATGTATCCATG
>JBNMLP010000010.1:0-102905 GCA_050874905.1 Lachnospiraceae bacterium | reverse complement strand
AGCGTAAAAAAGTCTTGACTGTGTGCAGTTTTTAGTGTATAAGAACACTAAGAAGTAATCCTCGATAGCTCAGTTGGTAGAGCGCACGGCTGTTAACCGTGTTGTCGTAGGTTCGAGCCCTACTCGGGGAGTTTTTTTGGTAGATAGGTATAGTTTCTACTGAGCATCATATACTAAATTAATAAGGCCCCATGGTCAAGCGGTTAAGACATCGCCCTTTCACGGCGGTAACACGGGTTCAAATCCCGTTGGGGTCACTTATGGCGCCATAGCCAAGTGGTAAGGCACGGGTCTGCAACACCTTGATCACCAGTTCAAATCTGGTTGGCGCCTCTCTTTATGAATACTGTAAACTTTGATGATTCAAGGTTTACAGTATTTTTTTTGCGTGTCTCATAATCATAAATTTGTTTATAAAAATTAAACATTTCATAAGATTTCGGTAAGAGGACGATAAGAAACGTGTGTTATTCTTTCCCATGTAAGAGTAAGGGAGAAATAACGAGCGGCGTGCTCAGAAAGAGATGAGACATATGAAAATTAGAATTTTAACAGGTGCATTTGGAGAGGGACATAAAAGTGCGGCAAATGCATGTAAAGAAATGATCAGGAAGGAAGATCCACAGGCAGATGTGTTAGTGGTTGATGTGGTAAAGGAATTGTTTGAAGCGCAGAGTAAGGCGGTTTATGGTCTGTTCCAGTTTCTGGTGAATCATTGCGCCAATGCATACAATCTGTATTGTGCAGCAACAGAGAAGAAGACGGACAGTCGTGTGAACCGCATGTTAAAAAAGCGGATGGATGAATATCTTGACCGGGAGCAGCCGGATCTGGTCATTGCAACGATGCCTATTGTGGCACAATATGTGGGTAGTTACAAACGCAGCCATAAAGACAGTCCAAAACTCTACACTTTTATTACGGATATTGAGGTGCGCCCGGAGTGGATCGCAGAAGAAACCGATTGTTACTTTGTGGGAAGCCGGGAAGTGGCAGAGCATTTAAGAGAGCGCGGAGTCAGCAAGGAGCGGATCAAGGTAAGCGGTATCCCGGTCCGGCAACAGTTTTATGAATCATGGGGATTACAGAACAGAGCAAAGGATAGACGTGAGAGCGCAGCTTATATTTCAAACAATAATAAGTGTGATAAAAAGAAAGAGGTTCTGATCATGGGAGGCGGTTTAGGAATGATCCCTGGGGTAGAGGATATGCTTACTGCGCTTTCGGATGCACAGGATATAAAGGTAACGGTTTTAGCAGGTAGGAATGAGAAGATGAAAAAGCAGCTTGAAATGCAGTTTCCGGCAATCCAGGTGGTCGGCTATACCGAGCAGGTAGCTGCACTGATGCAGCAGGCAGATCTGCTTGTTACAAAGGCAGGCGGGGTAACCATGTTTGAAGCAATTCACTGCCAGACACCACTGTGTGTACTTGCTCCATTTTTATCGCAGGAACAGGAAAACGCACGGTTTATTGTAAAACATAATTTTGGTATGGTGATGTGGGATAAAAAGCGGAAAGAAGCGGATATGATCTTGGAAATGGTAAGAAATGGTGTGGCACTTCGTAGCATGAAAAAGCAGATGGTGGCTTTTGATTCATCACTGGCTCTTTTTTCCTGCTGTAGCAGAGAAGAAAAAAATGACTGGCAGGAATCAGATGGTATGCAGCAGAGAAAAGAGGCATAGGATATGAAGAAAAAAACGATAGCAACAATGATATTGGCAGCGGCAGCGTCGTATAGTATTTTGCCAACTGTTTTCACACGAGGGGCAAATGTAATTGCTGCAATGGGCAGAGTATTCAAAAGAAAAGAGAACTGCCTTTATCTGACTTTTGATGATGGTCCGGGAATTCATACACCTGCTGTCCTTGCTGTCCTGCAAAAATATGAGATCCCTGCAACCTTTTTTATGGTAGGAGAGTTCGCCAAAAAGAACCCTGATCTGGTTCATAAAATTCGGGAAGAAGGGCATGAGATCGGATTACATTCCAGATGGCATAAAAATCCCCTTTGTGAAGCACCATTTTCCTGTTACCGGGACTGGAACGAGAGCAAACGGATATTAGATGAACTTCAAATCTCGGTATCGTATGTACGTCCACCATGGGGAATCAGCAATCTTGCCTTTTTGTTCTGGTGTAAAAAGCAGCAGATATATCCTGTTTTTTGGAATGTAATGGCAGAAGACTGGGAGGCTGATACTACACCGGAAGAGATTGCTGCAAAGATCATCCGGCGTACCAAAGCAGGTGATGTTATTTGTCTGCATGATGGACGGGGAGAGAAAAATGCGCCGCTGCGCACGGCACAAGCATTGGAGATCGCCCTGCCGAAGTTATTGCAGCAGGGTTACCGCTTTTGTCGACTTGAGGAAAAAAGAAATGGGGAGAAAAGATGGTAGAGGATAAGAATCGAGTAGAAAAAGAAAGCATAGAGCACGAGGCAGCAATCGTAAAAGAAAAACGGAGCTCCTTCATCAAGGGAGGACTTTTGTTTCTTGCGTTGCTCGCAGTGACTTTTTTTGTTGTATTTAAAAATCTGGATGCGAAACAATTATTTCAGAGTATGCGGCTTGCCAATGTCTGGTATCTGCTGGCAGGCTGTGTGGCAATGTGTCTGTTTAGTTTAGGCGAAGCTGCCAATATTTATAACGGCTTTTCCATTATGAAAACCCCGGTTTCCTTTTGGTTATGTATCAAATATGCGATAGCAGGTTTCTTTTTTAGTTCTATCACGCCCTCAGCAAGCGGCGGGCAGCCGATGCAGGTTTATTATATGCATAAGGATCATATTCCGGTTGCGAAAGGGTCTCTGGCACTTTTGCTGGAGCTGATCAGTTATCAGGTTGCTACGATCGGTTATGCGTTGATCGGCATTTTTTTAAAATGGGATTTTTTGAGCAGTCAGACAGGTTCACTGAAATATTTGTTTGCCGCAGGGCTGCTTCTGAATCTGCTGTTGCTGCTTCTGATCGGTATTGCGGTATTTTCTAAAAAGCTGATCCATTCCCTGATGCGGTTTGTGGTAAAGGTCGTTTCGTTTGTACAGAGAAAGGATGGAGCTGAGTTTCGTCAAAAGGCAGAGCGGATGGTGGAGGAATACCAGCAAAGTGCGGTCTACATCAGAAAAAACAAGCGTAAAATGGGGAAAATGCTGGTGGTTTCCTTTTTACAGATTGCGGCATTACATAGTATTGTGTTCTGGGTATACCGGTCCTTTGGTTTTTATGAGTATGGATTCCTGGATGTGATGCTGTTGCAGGCGGTGTTGTTTATCACGGTTTCTGCACTGCCGCTCCCGGGAACGGTCGGCGTCGGAGAAAGTGGATTTCTGCTTCTTTATAAAACACTTTTTCCGGGAGTGTATTTAGGAAGCGGAATGCTTTTGAGCCGGGGCATTAATCTTTATTTGTATGTCATACTTACCGGAATGTTTTTGTTACTGCTTTCCGTCGTTCAAAAGAGACGCTGCGCCGTGGAATAAGACGGCAGATGGCATCGGGGAGTGAAATGACTGAAAAACGGTGCTGCACCGTGAAATAGACAAAAAAATCTGTGGTACATAAGCTTAACACTTATGTCCACAGATATTTTTTTTGCAGGCACTAACGGGGAACCAGCCACAGCCTTCACAGATGTCGGCAAGCATTTCCTCCGTCATGTTTGCATCGATCTCCTGAATGAGATCCTGATAAATATATTCCTGTTCTTTTAATCCAAAGTAATCGACCGTTTTTTGATCAAATCGTTTTACCTTTTCCTGCGTGTCGCATAGATCCTCTCCCATTTTGTGAGGGCAGGCAGAACATAAGGTGTCTGTGGAAAAGGACAGGCGGATCTTTAATCCTGCTTCTGTTCGGAGGGCATGTACCACTTCGTCCATATGGGAAACAAAGCCGTCGCTGTACCCTTTGCCGGAATACCCCTGCGTGCAGAGCAGATGATGGGGACGGAGCGTGATCATGCTTCCAGCCCCGGAAGACGTTTCCGTACAGGGAATCCGATCATACAGGCTAAAATTGCTTTGATGATCGCAGTTGGGATAAATGGAAGTACACAAGCGGTAATTCCAACCATTACCGTGCTTTTGGTCAGCAGACAGAACATAACAACACCAACTACATAGTTGACAACCGTACCGAGGATCAGGGAAAGAAGAAATGCTCCCTTGAACGCCTTGCGGTGCTCTACACCAAAGCCGATGATGAATGCCATCAGTGGGAAGGAAATTAAAAATCCACCGGTTGGTCCGATAAATTTATCAAATCCTGCGGAAAAGTTAGCAAGTACCGGAACACCTACTGCGCCGAGTAATAAGTAAATGACACAAGAGATCGTGGAGAATTTTGCTCCTAATATAATGGCAGCCAGAGTAATGGCGAATGTCTGCATTGTCATTGGTACGCCAAGCGGCATAGGGATGGAGATCTGTGCCATGACAGCAATCACGGCTGTAAATAATCCGACATAACAGATGTCCTTGATGCTGAAACGCGTTGTTTTGGTTGCCTGGGTCTGAACTTCACTCATTTTTGTTCCTCCTTATAAGGGCTTGTTTTAAATTTAGATGTATGGATCGACCCGCTGTTTTTCTATCTTTAAATACAGTATGGTCAATGAATCCATCGCTTATTAAAACACAGGAAATGCGAAATGTCAACCTATATACAAAAATATGGTTAACATTTAATCCCGGATGATCGTAAATGAGAAGTGCTGCCATGGGAATGCTTGTCTAGTAAGGCAGGAATATGCTAGAATGAAAGCAATGAGTCAAAAGATACACAAGCTTTTTAAAAGCAGGATAATCATATAGAAGTAAGTCTGGGAGGTCTAAACATGAAATTTGAAATCGGACAGGTGATAAAAATGAAGAAGCCGCACCCTTGTGGGGCAAATGAATGGGAGATTCTTCGCGTGGGTATGGATTTTAAACTAAAATGCAAGGGCTGTGGCCATGAGGTGATGGTGACACGGAAGCTTGTTGAGAAAAATTTCAAGGGATTTATAGAGGAAGGGAAGGAAGCAGAAAAATGAGAGTTCGTTTGCAAAAGGTGTGGATAATTCTGCTATTGTTGTGGAGCGGCATGGCTATGTGTTTGGGAAATCCTGTATGTGCAGCAGAGCCATCTGAGCAGGAGCTTGACCGGGACCCGGCACTGATGAAGCAGGAGCAGGCTGACTATGAGTGGGGAGAAGGACAAGAGGACGCAGCACAGATCGCAGGAGACAGTATGCCGATCGTAAAAAGTCCGTTTACGAAAAGCACGTATCGCCATGCCAGACGATTTGCCGGTTATAAGGTAGCACATGGTATTGATGTGTCCCAGTGGCAGGGAAATATTGACTGGAAGCGGGTAAAACGTGCAGGTGTCAGCTATGCGATCATCCGTGTTGGTTATCGTGGAGCCGGAACGGGACGTCTGATGCCGGACAGCCGTTATGTCAGTTATATCAAGGGTGCGTTAAAAGCCGGTATTAAGGTGGGGGTTTACATTTACTCACAGGCAACGACACCGGCGGAAGCAAGAGCAGAGGCGAATTATGTATTAAAGCGGATCAAGGGCTATGACATTTCCATGCCGGTGGTGCTTGATTATGAGTTTTATACGTCAACGTCGGGACGGCTGTTAAAGGCGCATCTTACGAAGCGGAAGGCGACCGATGTGTGCGAGGCATTTTGTAAGACGGTGGAATCGGCAGGTTATGTGCCGATGGTCTATGCCAACGGAGATATGATGAACAATCATCTGTATGCGGAGGAGCTTGCCAAAACGCGTTTGATGTGGCTGGCTAATTTTGGTAAGAACAATGGAAAAGATCGTGGTTTTGCGACGGCATATAATGGTACCTATTCCTTCTGGCAGTACACCAGCCGGGGAAGAGTGCCGGGAATCAGCGGATATACCGATCTGAATTTCTGGTATCAGACGAGTGAGATCCAGAAGAAAAAAACTGCTACCAAGCTTTCCATTACGGCGGACAGCATTACGTTAAAGGCAGAAAATGAAGCCAATCTTTATTATGGTCTGACACCGGCGGACTGTACAGATGAGATCACGTGGACATCGTCAAGACCGGACGTGGCTTATGTAAAGGACGCAACTGTATATGGGGTGTCTGCGGGCGAAACGGTCATTACAGCGAGCACGCCGTCCGGAGTCAGTGATAGTGTGAAGGTGTATGTATCTGCCAATCTGAAGGAATATAAGATCGTCAGCGCGAGTACATTTACTTATAATGGACATTTGCAGGAGCCGGCGGTGAAGGTCGTTTCCAAAAAGGCGGTGGCAGCCTCCGGAAAGGTGAAAAAGGAAGCGGATCTGTTTAGTGGACCGTCAGATTCCTACAATCTGTTGGGAACACTGAAAAAAGGAAAACAGGTGAACATTTCCGGGCAGGCCGGGCTTTATTATGCAGTGACTTACCAAAAGGGCGACCAGACCGTGAGCGGTTATGTGAAAAAGGAGCAGCTTTCCGTATCTAAAGAGCAGCGTACCCTGGTGCTGGATCGGGATTACAGTGTAAAATATACGGATAATCAAAATGCCGGAACAGGGCTGATCGAGGTGTCGGGAGCCGGAGATGGAAGATACAGCGGGATTGTATCGGGAACGATGACGATCGCACAGGCAGCACTTTCCGGCTCTATGGTAAAACAGGTGAAGGTAACAGGTGCTGCCGGACAGGTAGCTCTTTGGGATGTTGTTTTAAAGGATCAGGGAGTAACGCTGAAAAAGGACGTGGATTATACGATCACAACACCGGGAAATGCTTCTTTGCCGGGTGGAGAACTTCTCCTTGCTACAATTACCGGACAGGGTAATTATAAAGGAGCGGTGACAATCTCTTATGCCGCGGGATCGGAAGCCTTTCATGCCGGGACGGTAACCGATACGCAGGTGGGTGTGGCAGGAGCCGTTACGGAAGCCGTGCAGCAGGCGGATTTCGGACAGGAGCAAAACATCAGTGCGGCATCGGTTACGGTGCTTGGAAGCTATGTATACAACCAGAAGGAACAGATCCCCGAGCTGCTCGTGCAGCAGAATGGGCAGCAGCTTGTGGCAGGAACGGACTACGATATGGTGTTAAGCCATAACAGCTGTGCCGGGGAGGCTGCCATCCGCCTGATTGGTAGAGGGGCTTATGCCGGAGAAAAGGAAGTGACCTTTACGATTGCAAAGGCACCGCTTTCCCGTGTGTCCTTTGCCAAAATTGCGTCACAGGAATATGCCGGCAGAGCAGTGACACCGGCACTTGATGTGCGCGATCAAAAGAGCAGCCTGCTTGCCGGAGTGGATTATCAGGCCGTCTATGAAAATAATGTAAAACGAGGCAAGGCGTTGGTGACGATCACCGGGCAGGGCAATTATACCGGAAGCCGCACCCTTTCCTTTACGATTGGGAAAAAGCAGGTGAAAAACCTGAAGATCAAGGCGATCGGCAACTACAAATACAAGGGACACCGCATCAAGCCGAAGCTTTCTGTTCTGTTAAATGGTAAATCCTTAAAGGCAGGGCGCGATTATACGGTACGCTATGGAGCCAATAAAAAAGTGGGAAAAGCGACGGTTACCATTTGCGGAAAAGGCAACTTTACAGGAAAGAAGACGATCAGCTTCCGGATCGTGCGGTAGAGAATGAAAGCTTGAAAAAAGTGCTTGCATTTGTTTTTTCTCTATGATAAGATAGTCGGGTGTGATAATAATTATTCCTTGCTCTTTTCTTAAGAAGAGGGCCAGAGACCAAAAGGAGGTGCTAACAACTATGAATAAGTATGAATTAGCGTTGGTTGTTAATGCAAAAATCGAAGATGACGTTAGAGCAAGCGTAGTTGAGAAGGCGAAAGAGATCATCACAACTTTCGGCGGAACGATCACTAACGTTGATGAAGCTGGTAAGAAGACATTAGCTTACGAGATTCAGAAGATGAATGTTGGTTATTACTATTTCATCCAATTCGATGCAGAATCTGAGACGCCAGCAGAAGTTGAGTCAAGACTTCGTATCATGGATAACGTACTTAGATTCTTATGCGTAAAACAGGACGCATAACGAAGAGGAGGAATCCATAATGAATAAAGTCATTTTAATGGGTCGTCTGACCCGTGATCCTGAGATCCGTTATTCTCAGGGAGCTTCACAGACTGCGGTAGGAAGATTTTCTCTGGCCGTAGACAGAAGATTTAAACGTGAAGGTCAGCCAGATGCTGATTTCTTTAACTGTACTACATTTGGAAAGCAGAGCGAGTTTGTTGAGAAATATTTACATCAGGGTACCAAGGTAGTGGTTACCGGACGTATCCAGAATGACAATTATACAAACAGCAATGGCGAGAAAGTGTATTCGGTACAGGTGATCGTAGAAGAGATCGAGTTTGCAGAGAGCAAGAATGCCAGCCAGAGTTACAATGGTGGTGCCCCTGCAGGTGGTGGAGCGCCGGCTCCAAGTGCAGCATCCGGTGATGGTTTTATCAATATTGAGAGTGGTGTTGAGGAGACTCTGCCATTCTAGTTTGAACAGGAGGTTAATGTCATGGCATATAATAAGAGTGAGCATTCTGATTCTCCAATGAGAAGAAGACCAAGCCGCAGAAGAAAAAAAGTATGTGTATTCTGTGCGGATAAGAATGCAGTCATTGATTATAAGGATACAGATAAGTTAAGCAGATACATCTCTGAGAGAGGAAAGATCCTTCCTCGTCGTATCACAGGTAACTGTGCAAAGCATCAGAGAGCTTTAACTGTAGCGATCAAGAGAGCTCGTCACGTAGCTTTATTGCCTTATACTACAGACTAAGAAGAAGTTCGGATCCACCAGCAGATGCTGGTGGATTTTTTACATTTACGAAAATGATGACGGGTAAAGCGTATCCGTGCCGGCAGGTTTCATCGTATGGCGGGGATGGCTTAGCAAAACAGGGAGGTAAGAAGAATGTTAAAGGTAGTGATCCTGGCAGCAGGAAAAGGAACAAGAATGAAATCTGCACTTCCAAAGGTGTTGCACCAGGTAATGGGAAAAGCAATGGTTCAGTATTCGATCGACGCTGCAAAACAAGCGGGCGCAGATGAGGTATGCGTGATCGTGGGATATGAAGGCGATCAGGTCAAGGAAGCGGTAGAAAAAGCATATCCGGGCGAAACCATCACATTTGCAGAGCAGAAGGAGCAGCTTGGAACCGGGCATGCAGTGATGTGTGCGAAGGATTTTATCGGCAGGGAAGGACAGGTACTGATCCTTTGTGGAGATACGCCGCTGATCAAGGGAGAAACATTAAAGAATCTGGTGGCAAGACATGTGGAGAAACACAATACAGTCACCATGCTTTCTACCATTCTTGCGGACCCGACCGGATATGGACGTATTATCCGGGACGAAAATGGAAACTTTATAAAGAATGTAGAGCATAAGGATGCGACAGAACAGGAACGTGCTTTTAAAGAGGTCAATTCCGGTATGTATCTGTTTGAGGCAGATGCGCTTTATGACAGCTTAGGAAAACTGAAAAATGATAATGCACAAAACGAGTATTATCTTCCGGATACTTTGTCGATCATCAAGGCAGAGGGCGGACGTGTGGATGCTGTCGTGACGGAGGATGAGACAGAGATCATGGGTGTCAATTCCAAAGAGCAGCTTTCAGAGGCAGAGGCTGTCATGCAGCAGAGACAACGTGCATAAACTGACAGGAGAGAGCGATGAAGATTATTGTAGGACTTGGAAATCCCGGAATGGAATATGTGGGAACAAGACATAATGTTGGATTTGAAACGATCGACCGTATTTCAGAAGCGTATGACATCCCGCTTCGTCAGCAGAAGTTAAAGGGTGTATATGGACAGGGCATCATTCACGGAGAAAAAGTGCTCCTTGTAAAGCCGATGACTTATATGAACTTAAGTGGGGAATGTGTGGGTGCTGTTGCGCGCTTTTATAAGGTGGAGCCTAAGGATGTGATCGTGATCTATGATGACATCAATCTGGATGTGGGCCAGCTTCGCATCCGGGAAAAGGGAAGTGCCGGAGGACATAACGGGATCAAGAGCATTATTTCCCATTTAAACAGTGAGGAGTTTCCGCGGATCAGGATTGGAGTAGGTATGAAGCGTGCCGGACAGGATCTGGCCAATCATGTGCTGAGTCATTTTTCCGGGGAACAGTTAGAAGCTGTGGCGGAAGGAATGGAAAATGCAGTAAAAGCCGCAGATCTGATGGTAGCCGGACAGACGGCAAAGGCAATGAATACCTATAATGGAAAGAAGAAATAAGCAGGTGAAGATAGCATGAAATGGTTGGAACAGGCATTTTCTGACACGGAAGCAATGAAGCAGATCAGGGATGTGCTTTCCTGCGGGGAAATGCCGCTGCAGATCAATGGCTGTGTCGACGTGCAGGTCGCGCACATGATGTATCTGCTGGGACAGGACTGCCCGCTGAAATTGATCGTTACTTACAGTGAGGAACGGGCAAGAAAACTTTATGAGGATTACCACTGCTTTGACCGCAGTGTGCTCTATTATCCGGCAAAGGATGCACTGTTTTACAGTGCGGACATCCATTCCGGTGTCACCCAGAGCCAGCGTCTTGCAGTGATGAAACAGATTGTGGAAACGGGATCGGCAACTGTGGTAACAACCATAGATGGCGGTCTTGATCGCTTGCTTACGGTAGAGCAGATGCGCGCCTTCTGTGTCAGCCTTAAGGTGGAGCAGGAGCTTTCCTTAACGGAATTTTCGGAGCAGCTTGTGGATCTTGGCTATGAAAACGTCGCAATGGTACAGAAGCCGGGTGAATATGCGATCCGTGGCGGCATTTTAGATCTGTTCCCTACGGGGGAGGAGGCTCCTTACCGTGTGGAGCTCTGGGGTGATGAGATCGATACGATAAGAAGCTTTGACGTGGAGAGCCAGCGTTCCATTGAACAGGTGGATGCGATCACCATTTTCCCGGCGACAGAGATGCCGCTTACAAAGAAGCAGTTGAAAATGGGACAGATCGCTTTGGAGGCGGAATATGATGTCTGTTATAACCAGTATCTGGCAGAGAGAAAAGAAAATGAGGCTACCAATTTAAAGTACAGCATCAGTGGCATGATCGAGGCACTTTCCACCTATCGTCTGGATGCCGGAATCGACAGTTTTCTGCCTTATTTTTATAAAGAAACAGCGTCTTTGTTTGATCTGTTTTCCGGGGAGGGCGGTCGCATTTTCTTAGAAGAGCCAAGCTGGGTAAAGGAAACGCTTTCGGCAAGCATGAAGGAATTTTGTGACAGCATGGAGGATCGGATACTCGGCGGTTATATGCTGCCCGGACAAAAGGAGATCTTTTACCGGGAAGAGGAGATCGAGCAGCGTCTGCAGCACGGGCCGATCATTTATTTTTCCAAGATTGGATACCGTGATCCGACCTATGTGGCGGCAGCCGAGGTGGAATTTCACGGGCAGACGACCAATACTTACCGGAATCATTTTGAACTGCTGCTTTCGGATCTGCGCCGCTGGCAGAAGGATGCGTACCGCGTTATGCTGCTTTGCGGTTCTGATCATCGTGGAAAGCATCTGACAGAAGAGTTTATGGA
Organism: Lachnospiraceae bacterium; assembly: GCA_050874905.1. Lineage (GTDB taxonomy): Bacteria > Bacillota > Clostridia > Lachnospirales > Lachnospiraceae > NC2004. The sequence goes on along the minus strand of JBNMLP010000010.1, from coordinate 91,323 downwards.
AGCCGGGCTTTCGGCGTATTATACAGAGGAGCTTAACGATGAGGTGGCACCGGGACAGATCGCAGTTACGGTCGGAAGTATCAGCAGCGGATTTGTCTATGTTAATGAGAAGATCGTCATTTTATCCGAGGATGATATTATTCGCAGAAAAACGAAGAAACGGCGCAGCAGAGCGCGGTTTAAGGGTGAGGTCATCAAGAATTTTGACGACTTAAGCATTGGAGATTATGTGGTGCATGTTGACCGGGGCGTCGGCATTTACCGCGGTATCGTGCAGCGGGAGCTGGATGATATTATCCGGGATTATATTTCCATCGAATATGCCGGCGGAGATATGTATTATATCAATGTCAACCAGATGGATAAGGTGCAGCGGTATGCAAGCAGCGATTCCAAAAAGCCGAAGCTGAATAAGCTTGGTTCCAAAGACTGGGAGAAGACGAAGAACCGCGTGCAAAAGCAGGTTGGTGTGCTTGCAAAGGAGCTGGTGACCTTGTATGCGATCCGGCAGCAGAAGCAGGGCTTTGCCTGTGAACCGGACACGGTATGGCAGACGGAGTTCGAGGAACAGTTTCCGTATGAGGAGACAAATGACCAGCAAAAGGCGATCGATGAGACCAAGGCGGATATGGAGAGTACCAAGATCATGGATCGTCTGATCTGTGGGGATGTGGGGTACGGAAAGACGGAGGTAGCACTTCGTGCCGCATTTAAGGCGGTGACCAACTCCAAACAGGTCGTATATCTGGTGCCGACTACCGTGTTGGCGCAGCAGCATTTTAACACGTTTACGGAGCGGATGAAGGCGTATCCGATCACGATCAAAATGCTGTCACGGTTTTGCACGAAAAAGGAGCAGGCGGAAACGATCGAGGGCTTAAAGAGCGGAGAAGTGGACATTGTCATTGGTACCCACCGTGTGTTTAGCAAGGATGTCACTTACCGGAATCTGGGACTTTTGATCATCGACGAGGAGCAGCGGTTTGGTGTTACGCACAAGGAGCGCATCAAACAGATGAAAAAGGATGTGGATGTGCTCACACTTACTGCAACACCGATTCCGAGAACGCTGCATATGAGCCTTTCCGGCATCCGGGATATGAGCCTGTTAAATGAGGCACCGGTCAACCGCCATGCCATCCAGACGTATGTCATGGAGTATAACGAGGAAATGATCAAGGAGGCGATCAAGCGTGAGATTGCCCGCGGCGGTCAGGTGTACTATGTGTTCAACCGGGTGAAAAACATTGAGGAAATGGCAGATACGATCCGCCGGTTAGTGCCTGCGGCGCGTGTGGAATATGGGCACGGACAGATGAGTGAAGTGCAGTTGGAGCGCGTGATGATGCGCTTTATCGAGGGCGAGATCGACGTGCTGGTATCGACTACGATCATTGAAACGGGTATTGATATTCCAAATGTCAATACGATCATCATTCATGATGCTGATAATTTTGGGCTTTCACAGCTTTACCAGCTTCGGGGACGTGTCGGACGAAGCGGGCGCAGAGCCTTTGCATTTTTACTCTACCGGCGCAACAAGCTGATCAAGGAAACGGCACAGAAACGGCTGGAAGCCATCCGGGAATTTACGGATCTGGGCTCCGGCTTTAAGATCGCGATGCGGGATCTGGAGATCCGCGGAGCCGGAAATGTGCTCGGCGAGGATCAGTCCGGACATTTAGAGGCAGTGGGATATGATCTTTACTGTCAGATGTTAAATCAGGCACTGCTGGAATTAAAGGGTGAAGGTACACCGGTCGTGATTGACACAACGATCGATCTGGAGCTTACGGCATATCTGCCTGCAACATATGTGAAAAATGAGTTCCAGAAGCTGGCACTTTACAAACGTATCGCCTCTATTTCCACGAAAGAAGAGTGCTACGATATGACGGATGAGCTGATCGACCGTTACGGAGAGCTGCCGCAGGAAGTGTCGGATCTTTTGGAGATCGCGTTGATTAAAAATCAGGCGAGCGGGTACTATATTACTAAGATCGTGCAAAAAGAGGGACGCATCAAAATGGATCTTTACGAGCGTGCTCCGGCAGATATTGGCCGGATGGATGCACTGCTGAAAAAACACAAAGGGAAACTCCGGTTTTTAAACGAAAAGGTGCCGGCATTTGTGCTTGCGACCGGACACTTAAAGGAGCGGGAGATCCTGCCTCACGTGCAGCAGATGATGGAGGAGATCGGAGCGTTGATGGAAGTGTCAAAAAACGAAGATATTTCTTAAAAAATAGTGAAAGCGGTTGCTTAAGCACGCAACATATACTATAATTATTACTTAGTGAAATTGCGCTTTTTTGCGCGTTTAGGAGGAACATTATGATGAAGAAAGTGAAGCGTTTTACGGCGTTTTTGTTAAGTCTTGTACTGATGCTTTTAATGGTGTCCGGTTGTGGTCAGAGCAAGCAGTCCAAGAAGGTGGTATTTAAAGCGGGAGGACAGGAAGTAACTCTGGATGAAGTATGGTTTTACTGCCAGTCCGTGCAGGAATATTATGAGTCTTATTATTCCAGCATGTTTTCCTCTCCGGACGTATGGACATCGGAATATCCGGTTGACAATTCAGAAGGAACGACCGAGCAGTCTACTCTTGAGGATATTGCAAAGCGTTCTGCGATCAAGCAGATCAGACAGACCAAGGTTGCTGTGTCTCATGCGAAGGATTATGATGTGGCACTGACCACCAAAGAGCAGGAGCAGGTGATCAGTCAGGCAAAATCTTTTATGAGCCAGGTGACAAAGGATGAGAAGATCAAGATGGGATTGACACAGGATCTGGCAGAGAAAGTATTCCGCGAGTCAGCGATCGTCAATAAAATGAAGACGGCACTGGCAAAAAAGAAAGGCATTGAGATCTCAGACGAGGAAGCACAGACTTCCAAGATTTACTATATTCAGTTTCCAACGATGATGACGAACTCCGAGGGAAAAGTTGCAGTATCGACGGATGAGCAGCAGAAGCAGGCATATAACGACGCACAGGATGCACTGGAGCGTGTGCAGGCTGGCAATGATATTGCGACTGTGGCAGCCGCTTATGGACTGACCGGAAGCTCCGGAGAATTAAACATTGATGCAGATACGAACCTGCCGGATGAAATTTCTGCTTCCATCAAAGGGTTAAAAGATGGAGAAGTATTTGACAAGGTCATTTCTGCAAATGACGGATATTATATTGTGAAAATGTTAGAGGTTGTAGATGAAACTGCTACAGCAGATAAAAAGCAGCAGTTGTTATCCGAAAAGGAACAGGAGCTTTTGGATAAGAAATTTAAAAAGTGGACCAAAGATGATGATTTTGACTATGATAAAGATGTCAATTGGAAATACATGAAAGAGATCAACTTTATCGCCAATTCTTCTGTGAAAGCAAGTACTACAACCGCAGCTTCTTCTACGGAGGCAGCAGATGCTACAACAGAAGCATCAACGGAGGCAGCAACAACAGAAAAGTAACCGGCCAAAGGCTTACAAAGCGGGGAAATGAGCAAGAGGTACAAGGTATGGCAAAATATGAGATTACGGGCAGACTGAATGCAAGATTTGTCCGGACATCCATCGATTCCAGTGTGATCCGAACGATTGGATGGAAGATAAGTGAATATAGCAATCCGAAGCTGTGTCTCATTGACCTTCAGGGAGAAACATGCATTTTGCTGCCGTTTGAGGCAGCGGATGATCAGATCCGGATTGGGCAGATGGATGCTGCCTGCTTTATGCAGGCATTCAATGAACGCTACATGGTATGCCTTTCGTATGAGCAGGAGGGGAGCGTGCATTACAGCCGTCTGGTCAGCCGTTATGTGATGAAACAGTTAAAGGAAGAAAAAGCAGGCGTACATCGTTCTGAAACATATCGTTTTGGTTCTGTGCTGGCAGCTTTTAAAAAAGAGGAAAAGCCTTATGTGGCACAGATCTATGTGTCGATCAAAGGGCGTTTTTCCGTATGGATCAAACCAAAGCAGCTTGCCTATAAAAATACCGTGGAGCCGACGGTAAAAGATGTTGCGATATCCGGTAGTGTTGTAACGACAAAAGTGTCCTTGAAAAAGGGGATCATGATCCCGGAGAAACTTGTATTGCAGTTCCGGACGAAAAAGGAAGACTGTAAATGTGTCTATGAGATGGAAACTGTTGTAGAGGAAACGAAAAACACCTATCAGATTACAGGAGCGCTGGATGTAGGAACGCTTTCTTTTACACCGATATACTGGGATTTTATGCTTTTGGCAACGGATGGTTCCGGGGATGGAATACGTTACCAGCTTCAGCCGAAGAATCACAAACAGAGTTTTAAGGATAAATTTTTGCGTCTGCGTCAGGAAATTGCCTATCGTACGAAGGATGGGTATATTTTGTTTCCATTTGTAACGAAAAAAGATGCCCTTGCCTTTAAATATCGCGAGGTGAATGAGGGAGATTCTTTCTGGTTCCGTCTGCGGGAGCGCATGGCACGAAAAATCTATGAGAAACATAAAGATTATTGGGATGCCAAAAATATTTGCCTGGTTTATGAGAAATACTGCATGGCAGCGCAGGATAACGGTTTTTACTTCTTTGATTACTGTATGAAACATCAGGATAAAACAAAGGGCAACATGGAGTTTTATTACATGATCGATAAGAAATCGCCAGATTATAAAAAGGTGCGCAAGTACCATGGCAGGATCGTACCGTTTTTGAGTCTGCGACACATGATCTATATTCAGGCAGCAAAACTGTTGATCAGTACCGATTCCAAGGCACATGCTTATGCGTGGAGACAGAAAGGAAGCATCCTTTACGATACGGTTCAGAATAAAAAGAACGTATTTTTACAGCATGGTGTGATTGGTTTTAAAAATATCACATCAATGTATGGCAAAAAAACGGGTTCTTCCTGCAACTTATTTATTGCTTCTTCTGAACGGGAAAAAGAGATCATTCATAACGAGCTCGGTTATGCCAATAAAAATATCAAGGTGACCGGACTTGCCAGATGGGATGTATTAAAACATGTGGATACTCCGCAAAAGGAGATTGTGGTCATGCCGACATGGAGAAGCTGGCTCGACAGCGTGACCGATGAAGAATTTTGCCAGAGTTCTTATTATAAGCATTATGAAGGACTGTTGAGTGATGGGGATCTGCAGCGGTTTATGGAGGAAGAGGATCTTACGATCACCTTTTACCTGCACCCGATCATGGGAGAATTTATCAAGGATTTCAGTGTGTGCAATCCACGTATCCGTCTGATCTCTTTTGGAGAGCAGCCGCTCAATGAGATCATTATGCGGGCGAAACTTATGATCACAGATTATTCGAGTGCGGCGTGGGACATGTTTTACCTCAAAAAGCCGGTCATTTTCTACCAGTTTGATGTAGAGGATTATGAAGCGGTGCATGGAAGCTATCTGGATTTTGAAAAGGATTTGTTTGGCAGACGCGCCTTTTCTATCGAGGAGCTGGTATACCGTATCAAGCAGGTAGCGAAGGATGGATACCAGTTGGAGGAAGAGTACCTTGCCAAATGGGATGACGCATTTGCTTACGTCGATCACAACAACAGCGAGCGCATATTAAAGGCGATCAATAAGTTAATATAAACGCACTTTCTGCCGATATATGAGATAGACAAAAAAGAATGTCTGATGCAGGATGCATGAGGGGCAAAACGTTCCAAAGGCGCAGGGAGGCGACGATAAATGAAAAGTAAGATAATCAATGGATGTAAATACTGGGGACAGTTGTTCCTGCTTCCCATCTATTGGTTATCTTTTTTGTTTCCGAGAGATCAGAAGCTGTGGCTGTTTGGCTCAACTTTTGGGCGGCGGTTCGCGGATAATCCGAGATACCTCTATCTGTATGTGAGCCAGCACAGTGACCGTGCTTCGGATCGTGTGAAACAAGAGATGGCAAAATGGCAGGCAGCGGGACATGCTTACGCAGAAGATGAAAACTGCAAGGATATCCGTGCAGTCTGGATCACCCACAAAAAGGAGATTGCAGCATTTTTGACAGAGGAAGGGTATGAGGCCTATTATTACCATTCCGTAAAAGGCATATATCTGGCACTTCGGGCAGGGATATATATATATGATAATTATTCCAAGGATATCAATTTCTGGCAGAGCGGCGGAGCGGTGAAATTCAATCTGTGGCATGGGATTCCACTCAAAAAGATCCAGCATGACAACATACATGACCGGTACCGTCATCCGAAAAATGCATGGGAGAAGTTTCTTTGCTTTCCGAGAAATCTGTCGGATGAGAAACCGGGAGATTATGTGTTGACCACGGCAAAGGCGATGAAGGGTATTTTCCGTTCTGCCTTTCAGACGAGACGCGTAGTGCCTGCCGGATATCCGCGTGTGGACAGCATTGCATATGATACCATACAAAATATAAGGATGCCGGAAGAAAAAAAGGCACTTCGTAAGATCACAAAACGAAAAGAACAATTGGGCTGTCAAAAGGTGGTATTATATATGCCAACCTTCCGTGACAGTGAAACAGAGTTTTTCTCCCTGGTAGATCCGAAGCGGCTGGAACAGTTTCTGGAAAAGGAACAACTGCTTTTTTGTATCAAACCACACAGTAAATCGAAGGAAACAGCTCATTATAACGCATTTTGCCAGAAGCATATGGTATATCTGGAGGCAGAGTTTGATCCGTATGTATTTTTAAAGTGCGCAGACCTTTTGATCACGGACTATTCCTCCATTTATTTTGACTATCTGTTTCTGGATCGCCCGGTCGTATTTTTTCATTATGACATGCAGCAATATCTGAAGGATTCCAGGGAATTCTATTTTGAATATGAAGAAATGACACCGGGCAGACATGTAAAAACAGAGGAAGCATTACTGGAAGGCATCCGGCAGTCAGTTGGTGAGCCGCAGGAATATGCAGCACTAAGAGATGAGGTTAAGCAAAAGGTGTACGATGAGAGAACGCATATGATCTGTAAGAGGCTGGTGCGGGTGATGAGAAAGAAAATGCTGGGGTAGATGTATTGTCGTAGGAGTTGGCTTATGTATGTAAAATTGGAATCCGGATCAATAGAACAATTACGCGGTAAAAAAATATTACTGTTTGGTGCAGGATCTTTAGGAGTAAGAAGCATTGAAGAATGTCAAAAAGTAAATGCGGATATTCTGGGATTTGTTGATAACAATCGTAATAGAAGAGGGCAGCAGTTAAATGGGTATACCATATATGCGCCAGAGGATATTGCAACTTTTCCGGATGTGTGTGTGCTGATCACAAGTACCTATGTAGAAGAAATCAAATGTCAGTTGAAAGAAATGGGCGTAAAGCAGGTGGAGGTGATCCGCCTTGGCGCATTACGGGATACGATAGAACGTCAGAAATTTTTTAAGCCACTGTTAAGTAAAGAGGATGCAAATGAATATTTGTACCAGTCACTTTGCGTAGATGCTCCATTTTTTGCGGGACGACTCGGTTCAAACGAACTGGAATGCATGGTGGAATACTACTACTTGTTAAAACGGGATAAAGGTGGAGAAGATCCATATCATGATAATTTAAAGCTGGTGATGAAGCAGGGAGCTGGTTTTTTTCCTACGGAGGAGAAATATCTTGATCAGTTCGTAATGCTTTATACGGAAAATCTCAAGCAATTGGATTTCGTCTGGAGCATGTGGTTGTCACGATTTGAAAATATGCTGTATCAAAGTTATCTTTCCCAATGCCCGATTGGTTATTATGATGACTGTGCGTTGCCGTATGATCTGAAACGTCCATGGACAAAGGCTCTGGAAGGAAAAAAGGTGCTGGTGGTTCACCCGTTTGAAACATCCATTCTTGCCAATTATCAGAAACGTCAGCTGTTATTTGACAATCCGGATGTTCTTCCGGAATTTGAACTTCAGACATTGAAAGCGGTACAGAGTATTGCAGAAGAGCAGCCGGACTATGCTACATGGTTTGATGCCTTAAACTACATGGAAGATGAGATTTCCAAAAGAAATTTTGACATTGCCCTCATTGGTGCCGGAGCATATGGATTCCCACTTGGAGCATTTGTAAAGCAGTTGGGAAAGAAGGCAGTTCATGTGGGCGGAATGTTGCAGCTCTTGTTTGGGATTAAGGGAAAAGCATGGAATAAGCTTGGCATATATAAGGAAGCATGGACACAGCCACTTGCCAAAGAGCATCCGGCAGGATATCAAACAGTGGAGGCGGGTCGGTACTGGTAAGCAGGGATAGATGCGAGGTGCTTGCAATGAAAAAAAAAGCAATATTTGGAGCGTCCGGTGGTGGACGTAAAGTAGCTCAAACCTTAGATAGTTATGGCATCTCTTATGATTGCTTTGTAGATAACAATAAGGGAAAATGGGGAACTTATTATGAGCAGACGCCAATTATAGCTCCGGAAGAATTGAAAAATGATGATTACCAGATCATCATTGCCAGTGAACATCAGGCAGAAATAGAACAGCAGTTAGAACAAATGGGGCTTCTTGCTCACTTGATATTAAAAGAAGATCTGATCCTTCCCTGCGTCAGGAAGCAGAAGGAAGCACTCAAAAAAGAATATAATGGTAAACAACTTCCTTTAAAAAAAGAACGTACGGCTATTATCGATCTATCGGAAGGTGTGCAGCTTGGTGGAATTGAAACATGGAGTTACATGGTAGCAGGTATGTTTCAGAAGGAGCAGATACCAGTCGAAGTGTGGGCAAGAAAAACAAAGATGGATCCTCCGGAAGAAATAGCAGCTTTGTTTCGGTATTACCCTATAGAATATTGTGTTTTTTCAGACAATGTGAGCAGACTGGCAAAAGAGCTGATTCAAAAAGCTCCCTGCAGTGTTTTGGTCAATAAGCAGACACAGTTGATGTATGCGGCGATGCTGGCAAAGGAAATTTGCGGCGAAGAAGCAATTACGATCGTATCGGTGATACATAACGATAATATAGCACTTTATCGCAGGCAGAAACGTCTGGAGCAATACACAGACCACGTATGTTGTGTCAGTGCGCAGATCAGACGCAAATTGATCAAAGAATTTAAAGTGGAACAAAATAAGGTAACATATAAAGAGTCGCCGATGAGGGTGGATCCAAACTATGTACATCAGTATACGTTGGATCCCGCTGTTCCACTGCAGATCGGATATGCAGCCCGAGTGACGGTATTTCAAAAGAGAGCAGATCTATTCCTGCCACTATTGGATGAATTAGAACGATTGGGATGCCAATATCATCTTACTATTGCAGGCGATGGAAGTTATTTAGAACAGTTAAAAAAGGACGTTGCAGCAAAACATTATGATGCCCATGTAACTTTTCTTGGACGGATCGATCATGAAGAAATGGATCAATTCTGGAAAGAGAAAGATGTATTTTTAAGTCTTTCTGATTTTGAAGGAAGCAGTATTTCCGCATTGGAAGCGATGAGTTATGGTGCCATTCCGGTAGAAACCAAGGTGTCCGGGGTAGAAGAATTTGTAGTACCTGATAAAAACGGATATTATGCATCAATTGGAGATGTAAAAAAGCTGGCATTGTGTATATCTCAACTGGAACAACAGCGGGAGCGTTTGACAGAGATGGGACAAGCAGGACAGGAGATCATAAAAAAGAAATGTGATCCGAAGGATTATATCATGGATTTGCGGCGATGGATGTTGGTGTAAAGGGAGAAAAATATGAATGAAGTAATTATATACGGAGCAGGACGGATTGGATTACAATTCTTAAAAGAGTTTGGAAAGGAACATGTAGCTTTTTTTTGCGATAACAATCCTGTATTGCATCATACCGTGATTCAAGAGGTGGAAGTCCTGAATCTGCAAGATGTAAAAAAGCTGGATAAAGGATATCCGATCGTTATTTGTATGTATGACAGCAAGAATGAAATGATAATGGATCTGCTTGAACAAAATAGGTTATATGATTATGTGACATATACTGCTCTTAAAAAGACAGATAAAGATGAGTGGTATGCAAGTATTATGGATGCCAAAAAGAGGCATGAACTGCGGTATTTGTTTATGAAATACAGTATGCAGAAATTGAAACAACAAGTATTTTATTTCAAAAGGCATGCGGATATTAGAAGCATAAAACCGGCGATGGGAACGCTGAGGGAACGGCAATTAAGAGAGATAGAACTGACGAAAGCATTTTTTAACGCCACGAATGAATTAGGGTTACAGTATATATTATATGCTGGCAACCTGTTGGGATATGTACGTCATGGAGGTTTTATACCTTGGGATGATGATATGGATGTTATGTTATTTCGGAAAGATTATGAGAAGCTGCGGAGACATTTTATATTAGAAGGCGAGGCTTCGCATGATCAAATGTATGAAAAATATACTTGGGGGAAATGGTCACTTATAGAATTTGAAAATGAAATACAGATTAGAAATGAACAAGATTTTGGAGACTGTTTTTTGGATATTTTCTCCTTTGATTATTATGAAGATGCTTACTCATTTGCAGAATTCCGCAAGGATGTGGAAAAAGTCAATAGAGAATTAATTGCATTAGCAGATACCAGAAAACGTGTGGAATATATAAAAAAGACAATCGAAAATAATGAACATATTGTGGAACAAAGCCAAAGTTTGTATATGGGATTAGATAACATGGATGTATTTCCTAAGTACAACAAAGGAAACTGGATTCCTAAAAATATCGTATTTCCATTGAAAAAAGCTGACTATGAAGGGTTGCAAATATTGGTGCCAAATGATGCAGAGCAATTTGTGACATATTTATACGAAGACTGTTTTGCATATCCGGAAGATGTAGGAATTATGCGACATAGTACATTGGATGAGGAATATTAAAAGAGGTTGTTATGAAAGAAGTTAGTAATGATTTAGAAAAGGCAAGAAACATATATGGGAAATTGTATTATGAACATAAGAACGTGATTGCGCAATTAAAGTCAATTTTACTAGATAAAAATTTGCCGGTTGTGTTATGGGGGGCCGGATTAAAAGGTTTGGCATTTATTGATTTGTTTGATCCCGTAGCAGAATGGATTGATTATATTATAGATCAGGATACAAAAAAACAAGGAAACCAATTGTTTAGTGGACATGTTATAAAAGGAGCTGAACAGTTAGATAAAAATTCAATCATTCTCATTGCAAATAAGAATTATTATTCCTCTGTGTGTTTTGATCTGATCCGTTATGGTTTTGATATCAAATATATGAAGTTAATATGTCTGGATCAGGTGATGGATGGCAGCCTTTTGCTATCTGATATTCAAAATGGAACTGCGTGGATAAGGAGAAAATATTATGATTAGTGTAGTGCTTCCTACTTATAACGGAGAAAAATATTTAAAACAATCTATTGATAGTATACAGTGGCAGACCTATCAGGATTGGGAACTGATTGTGGTGGATGATTGTTCTAGTGACCGTACAGGAGAAATTGCAGAGGAGTACGCAAAAAAAGATGATCGTATCATTGTAGTACATAATTCTCATAATTGTAAGCTTCCGGCAAGTTTGAATATAGGATTTGGTATGGCAAAGGGGCAATATTACACTTGGACATCAGATGATAATGCGTATTCTAAGGATGCATTTGAACAAATGCTTTTTTCACTGAAACAGACAAATGCGGATTTTGTTTTTGCTGATATGGAAGCAATTGACTCAGAGGATTATGTAATATTTCCAATGAAATCGGGACCTGTGGATGATCTGCCGATTAAGAATACAATTGGGGCATGCTTCCTTTATCGTTCCCAGCTTCATACCCTATTGAATGGATATGATGTTAGTCGTTTCCTTGTTGAGGACTATGATTTCTGGCTAAGGGTTTACTGGAAATATAGAATGTATCATATAGATAAATGTCTGTATTATTATCGGATACACGGAGGATCTCTTTCTGCTCAAAAGAAAAAAGCCATTGATAAAGCAGTTGTGAAGTTATTGATGGAGAATGTGAAATATATTCAAGATAGTGAGCGTGAAGAAAAAGTAATGGAGCGTATAAAAAGATTAAAGTAAGATGGAGTTATATGAAGTTGGGAAAGGAATGGAAATTGCAGGTGGTGTAAAGATGTGGAATGATATGGGACTAAACGAGTATGAGGACAATGAGCTACTTGATATAATAAAAAATAAAAAAGTAGTGGTTTATGGTGCTTCGTCTCGAATTCAAAAGTATATAAATGGGATTTTGAAAAATAAGGTGGCATATATAGTCGATGGAGATGTTTCAAAAGATGGAGGAAAAGTAGGGGATATTTCCATTCATACATTACAGTATTTAGGTAATGAAAAGGACAAAGAGAATATTGTTGTTTTGACCGTTTTGAAATGTATCAGTTTAATTGATTACAATCTTAAAAATATTGGGATTGAAGCTTGGTATTACGAAAAATATCGTGGGATAGGTGCTCATCAGGGATATGATAAGTATAAGCAATATAAAGAAGCACATACTTTTGAGATACATAATGAAAAAGTAATGGAGCAAAATTATTCGTATGATTATATCGATTATATATATGATGGAAAATTTGTGGAAAATATAAGTAGAATAATTAAGCGATACTCAAAAGAAAAGAAACATTTGCTTATTGTGCATTGCCTTGATTATTTGAATGAAAATGATTCTAATGATATGTGGGAAAAATATTTGCAGAGTGATAATATTTTAGTATTAGATGATGTATATGATCAAATTCCTATTTCAGTTCAAAGGTTCATTGCCGATAAAATGGATAATGCAAAAAAAATAATATTCCATAGTGGCGTGTTTACCAGAAAAATGACCTCGATCGTTAAAAAAGTGGGAAGCGATCATCATAGAAAGATGTGTTGTATTTTACATGGAGCAGAAATGCAATACACCACAAATTCAGAATTTTATTCTGAAATTGTTGAAAAATGTGATAAGGTATACATTGGCTCTAAAAAACGCAATCCATTTTCCGTATATAATTTATCGAAAGAACAGGTCTCATGTATAAATATAGATTATTCGGATGCATTGTTCATTGACCAGGGAAAAAAGCATGAGGGAATTAATATATTGCTTGGTTTTTCCGCAACGAAATTGTGCGATCATAAATATGCGATTTCTCTTATTGAAAAATTTAAAGAAGAAAATATAAAGGTGTTTTGCCCGTTGAATTATTCTGTAGAAAGTATGGAATATGTCCAGGAAGTAAAAGAATATGGGAAGCAAAATTTAGGCAGAAAATTCATTCCCATTGTGGATTTCATGAGCTTGGAAAAATACGAAGAGTTTTTATCGGATATTGATGTTGGAATATTTCCTAATGTAAAACAATGTGGTTGGACAACTTTAGCAGGATTATATCATGCAGGGAAGAAAATTTATTGTAGCAATATTATGCTTGAAGTGGCAAAAGAACGTAATTTTACAGTGCATCATTTGGATGAATTAAAGAAGGAATCGTTTAAAGAATTTTCTAAAAAAGAAACGTATCAGAAGAACGCTGAGTATAAAAACGGATGGAAAAAAATATATAATTAAGGTTGCATAAGAAAAGGAGAAAAAGGAAATGATTGCATTTAACAGTCCGCTCTGTTTGCGGGAATCATTGCAGTGTGTGGAAGATGTGATGATGAATTTACATAAAATCTCTGGTGATGGAAAGTACACAGCTTTGTGCAGTGAGTGGATGGAACAGAAATTTGGAGCAAAAAAAGTGTTGCTGACAACTTCCTGTACTGCAGCACTGGAGATGTCTGCAATACTGCTGAATATACAGCCGGGCGACGAAGTTATAATGCCGTCCTACACTTTTGTATCTACCGCAAATGCATATGTTTTACGGGGGGCAAAGATCGTATTTGTTGATGTCAGGCCGGATACTATGAACATAGATGAAACTTTGATCGAACAGGCGATAACAAATAAAACAAAGGCCATTGTGATCGTTCATTATGCAGGTGTTTCCTGTGAAATGAATGAAATTATGAAAGTAGCAAGAAAACATGGAATACCGGTAGTGGAAGATGCTGCACAGGGTGTTATGGCAACTTATCATAATCGCTATTTGGGAACGATTGCAGATCTGGGATGTTATAGCTTCCACGATACGAAAAACTACACTATGGGTGAGGGTGGCGCATTAGTGATCAACGATGAAAAATATGTAGAACAGGCTGAAATCCTTCGTGAAAAGGGGACAGACCGTTCCAAGTTTTTCCGTGGAGAAGTTGATAAATATAGCTGGGTTGATTTAGGATCTTCCTATCTTCCGAGTGAGATCAACGTGGCATATTTATACCCTCAATTATTGATTGCAGATCAGATCAATGATCGCCGGAGAGAGATATGGCAGGAGTATTACCAGGCATTTATGGAATTGCAGCAAAAGGGGGATGTTGAACTTCCGACAATTCCAGAAGGATGTGTACACAATGCCCATATGTTCTGGATGAAACTACGTGATCTGGAGGAACGGACACGGTTTATTGACTATATGAGAAACGAACATTCTATAGGGTGTGTGTTTCATTTTGTGCCACTACACTCATCGGTAGCAGGGAAAAAGTACGGTGCGTTTTTTGGAGAAGATATTTATACGACGAAAGAAAGCGACAGGCTGGTTCGATTCCCAATGTTTTATGATCTAAAAGAGGAACAGGTGACAGAGGTTATAAATAGAACGCTGGAATTTTTTAAGGAATAGGAATAAGAGTATAACAACATGTGATGATAGAAGGTGAATGACGTAATGAAACAAAAAATAGCAATATGGGGAACGGGAAAGCGCGCTGAAAAATTTCTTCTATCATACGGTGATATATTTGATGTGCAATGCTTTTATGATAATGTGAATTATGATCGCCAAAAGTATGGTGTTATCGTGAAGCGGTATGATCCGACAGATAATATAAAGATTATAATTGCATCTACATATTGGAAAGAGATAGCTGCTCAGCTTGAAGAGAGTGGAAAGAGATATTTGATAGATTATATAGATTCCGAAGCATATGAAAATGGAATACAGTATGAAGAGATTTGTAAAAGAAAGGATGATAGTTCAGAAATTATAAAGTATTCAAATTGGGGGGGACGAAAATATGCAGTGATTAGTGGAAATTGTCAAACATCCCGGTATGAAGATTTGCTGGTGCGGAATCAAGAATTCTCAAGAGAATATATCATTGTGAAAGTTCCTAAAGTGTGTGATTGGATTTCCAAGGCTTCATTGATGGAAAAATGGCTGAAAGATGATGCTTTTTGGAAAAATGTTGATTTATACATCTATCAATATGTGAAAGAAGAGAATAGATTTTCAAAACTGCTATTTTCCGACAGAACATTGGGCAGGCTGAGACAGGATTGTAAAAAACTTAGAATTGTAAATACATATTTTGATGGATATTGGCCGCAGATCAGGAGACTGACCATTGCAGAGCGGAGATGTTTATCTTGGGATAAATCGGGACTGCTGGGTTATAGTGATAAGTATATTGAGAAATTTATGAAACAGGGTTTGGCTTTTAACGAAATACTTGATAAAATAGAAAAAGTAGATTTTTTATCCGAACATGAGATGAAAGAAGCAGTACAAAACTCACTTGCTAAAATAAAGGATAAGGAGCAAGACTGTGATGTGAAAATATCTGATTATATAATTGATAATTATGATAAACGTCAGTTGTTTTACGCCCCTAATCATCCCATAGAAGAGTTATTGCTAGTATATTTAAATCGTATTCTAAAGAAATTAGGATATGATCCATGGAATATTGATATAACAGATTTCAATATATATTCGCAAACTTTAAAAGGACAGGACATCCCTGTATATAATTCAGTCATAAATTATTTAGAATTAGATGAGTATGAAAAAGTGTATTTCCCGAATCGTTATGTAATTCCGAATTGTTCATTGGATAGAAAAGGATTTTTTAAACTATATTTTGACTTGCAACGATTTGAATAAGGGAGAATGGAAACTTATATGCAGGGGATGATTTTATCGTAAATGCAATGAATTAGGAGGTAGCATTATGTATGCTGATTTATCAAAAATAGAACAGAATTACCATATTACAGAGTTTCCATTGAATGTTGCAATTGAGGTGACAAACAATTGCAATTTAAATTGTACTATGTGCCAAAATGATCAATTGACACGAAAACGTGGATATATGTCTATGACCCTTTATAAAAGAATTATAGATGAGGTTGCAAAAGAGAATAAGGGGACGAGGATATGGTTGGATTTTTATGGAGAACCATTATTGGCTGGATGGAAGCTTTATTATATGATTGATTATGCAAAGAAAAAGGGATTAACTAATGTATGTATCAATACAAATGGAACACTGATGAATAAAGAGTATGCAGATATGCTTTTGGATGCTGGTGTAGATTTTATTTCACTGGATTGTGATGGTTATAGCAAAAAAGTATATGAAAGTATCCGAGTGAATGGAAACAGGGATATATTTTATGCTAACGTAGAATATCTGCTCGAGGAAAAAAAGAGGCGTAATAGTAGTGTTGTAATTGATGTAAAAGTAATCGAAATGGATGAAAACAGGGACGAAATACCTCAGATTGTGAAACACTGGAATGCAAGAGGAGCATGGACTGCAGTGCGCAGATGTGGTGATTGGGTATTTGAAAATAATTCAGTAGGTGATTCAGTTCAGAATGATAACAGAATTGCATGTGGGCATTTGATAGGAACGCTCGTTGTAACTTGGAGTGGTGAAGTGCCACAATGTGCGTGGGATGCGGATGCCTCTAATATAATTGGTGATGTTAATAAAGAGACAATAAAAACTATTTGGGAGAGACATAATAAAGAGTTATGCTCTGTTCATATGAATCATGAATGGGATAAATTAAATCATCTATGTAAAAATTGTGATGATTGGAAATATGTAGGAGAGGAACGTTATGATGAACAGGGAAACAAAATAGAAAAGAACTACGATAGTGAAAAGAAGATGTTATAAAATGCATGAGGATATTAGGATGCAAGAATTATATATAGTTGGTAATAGTTCCTATTCTATTATGATGAAAAAATATGTGGAACAGACAAAATTTGGGTTGGTAAAGGGATTTTTGGCTGACGAAGAATATATCGATCAACGTGAATTAGAGAATGCCCCTGTAACTGATACAGGAAAATTTTTGTTAGATGACAATAATAGAAAGTATAATCTTGTGCTTGGGATTGGATATAAGAATATGGGCACCCTCAGAGAGCAGATTTTTAAAAGATTTATTAACAGAGGATTTCATTTTGTGAATTATATTCATCCCACTTCAATTATTGCAAAAGATGTACAGTTGGGGCAGGGAAATAATATTTTAGAAGGAACGGTAATTGAGGTTGGGTGTAAAATTGGAGATGCCAATCTTTTGTTTGCAGGGAGTGTTTTAGGGCATGAGTCAAATTTGGGAGATTACAATACACTCTCCTTGCGTGCAGTAACAGCGGGATGTGTATCAATAAAAAACAATTGTTTCTTAGGTGTATCTTCCGCGTGTAAGGATCATATTACGCTGGGAAATTATGTAATGCTGGGGGCGATGGCATATGCGTATAAGGATATTGAGGATAATAAAGTTGTGGTTCCGGCAAAAAGTAGTATATTAGAAGATAAAATGAGCAGAGACTATTTATAATAGAGTAATGGAACGGGTGTGATAAAAAGATGAACAATCTGGCAATTATTGGTGCAAGCTATTTACAACTGCCATTGATTCAGAAAGCAAAAGAGATGGGATATGTTACTCATGTATTTGCGTGGGCAGCAAATGATGTAGGAGAAAAAGAAGCGGATTACTTTTATCCTATCAGTATCGTTGAAAAAGATGAAATTTTAGAACAATGCAGAGCAATAGGAGTCGTGGGGATTTGCAGTATTGCCTCTGATCTGGCAGCAGTTACTGTAAATTATGTGGCTGAAAAATTAGGATTATGTGGAAATAGCAGTATATGCGTAAAGAAGAGTACAAATAAATATTATATGCGGAAAGCATTTGCGGAACATGGAGATCCTAGTCCGCAGAGCAGATTGATATGTGAGGGGATGAAGGGGGAAGATCTGAATTTGCAATTCCCTGTTATTGTAAAACCGACTGACCGCAGCGGAAGCCGGGGAGTATGCAAATTAGAATCCTATGATAATCTGCAAAGTGCAATCGAGCAGGCGCAAAAGGAGAGCTTTGAAAAGAAAGCTGTGGTAGAGGAATTTGTGGAAGGGAAAGAATATAGCGTAGAATATATCTCTTACAAGGGGGAACATCATTTTCTTGCTGTGACTGAAAAATTTACCACTAATGCACCGCATTATATAGAAACAGGGCACATGGAACCTGCTGATCTGCAGGAAAACGTAATTATAAACATAAGGAAAATTGTGGAACATGCGTTAGATTCTCTGGATATTGAAAATGGAGCTTCTCACACAGAAATAAAAATAGATGATCGGGGAAGAATTTATATTATAGAAATTGGAGCAAGAATGGGTGGAGATTGCATTGGAAGCGATCTGGTGTATCTATCAACCGGAATTGATTTTCTTAAAGCGGTTATTCAGGTTGCATGTGGATTAAAACCGGATTTATCGGTTACCAGAAAACCTATGGCAGTTAAGATCGTATATATTTTAAATGAAGATGACAAACAGGAATTTAAAAAAATGCAAAGAAATGCTCCGGAAAAAATAGTGAAAATCGTTGATTATCATCCGGAGATGATAGGAAAGGTGACAGATAGTTCTAATAGAGCCGGGTGCTACATTGTTTGTGTTTCATCATAGCTTTCCAAGAATTTGATTGCCGGAGCGTGTCAAAATGAAAGCGGAACTCTATTGACGCAGATAGGAGATGTAATAATGTCAATCAAAAGAAATATTTTATTAAACCCTGGTCCGTCTACAACTACGGATACCGTAAAACAGGCACAGGTTGTGCCGGATATCTGTCCGCGCGAGAAAGAGTTTGGTTCATTAATGGACGAGCTGCGGCAGGATCTGGTTCGCATCGTTCATGGTGATCTGAAAAAATACACTGCGGTATTGTTTTGCGGATCGGGAACGATCAACATTGATGTGTGTTTAAATTCTCTGCTTCCGGCAGGGAAAAAGGTTCTTGTGATAAATAACGGAGCGTATAGTACGAGAGCTGCTGAAATCTGCGAATATTATGACCTGCCGTATATTGATTTAAAACTGCCGATTGATGAACCGGCGGATCTTAAAAAGATAGAAGATGTTTTGCGCGATCATCCGGAGATCGGACTGGTTCATACTACGCACAATGAAACGGGAACAGGACTGTTAAATCCTATCCGTGAGATCGGGGCATTAGTACATAAGTACCATGCTGTTTTTACGGTGGATACAACGTCTACTTATGCGATGCGGCCAATTGATATAGAAAAGGATAATATTGATTTTTGTATGGCTTCTGCACAA
The DNA here is from genome assembly GCA_050874905.1 of Lachnospiraceae bacterium. Taxonomy (GTDB): domain Bacteria; phylum Bacillota; class Clostridia; order Lachnospirales; family Lachnospiraceae; genus NC2004. The sequence goes on along the minus strand of JBNMLP010000010.1, from coordinate 71,891 downwards.
AAGGGATTGATGGCAATGACGGGATTGTCTTTTGTGATCGGAAAACGGGAGCTGATAGAGGCATCCAAAGATTATCCAAAGAGATCTTATTACTGTAATTTGTTCCTGCAATATGATTTTTTTGAGAAAACAGGGGAGATGCATTTTACTCCTCCGGTTCAGACGATCTATGCAGCGCTCCAGGCGTTAAAGGAATATTGGAAAGAGGGCGAGGAAGCCAAGTGGGCTCGTCATACCAGAGTGTTTCAGGCAATCAACGATGGCCTTGAGGCGTTAGGTTTTCGTCAGGTAATACGTCCGGAACACAGAGCAGGATTAGTGGCAGCTGCCATTTATCCGGATGATGCTCACTGGAATTTTGAGCAGATACATGATTATTGCTATCAGCGTGGCTTTACGATCTATCCTGGAAAGATTGCGACGACCAATACTTTCCGGCTGTGTGCATTGGGGGCGATAGACGAAGAAGATATTGTGGAATTTTTTAAAGTGTTCCGTGAGGCGTTGACGGTATATGGGGTACAGATTCCTGTTGTATACAAATAGGGCGCAGTCATTTGCACGCGAGAGCATTAGATTTTAGAAGGGTGGAATCGTATGGATACCGTATATACCTGCTTTTGTACAGATGTCATACATCAGGGGCATAAAAATATTTTGAAGAAAGCAAAAGAATATGGTCGCGTGATAGTAGGGGCGCTGTCTGATGAAGCGCTGATCCGATACAATCGTTTTCCGACTATCCCGCTGGAAAAGAGAATGGAAATATACCGGGGCTTAGAAGGTGTGGATGATGTGATCGTGCAGGAAGATATTATGTATGATGATATTGTTCGGAGGGTCAGACCGGATTATATTGTGCATGGTGACAATTGGCGCGTGGGTCCTGAGGCTGCGATCCGGAAGAATGTCATGGACGCACTAGCTGCGTATGGTGGTCAATTAATTGAGGTAGCTTATACTTACAATAATGAAGTAAAAAGAATTGACAGACAGCTGAAAGAAAAGCTGGCGATGCCGGAATATAGAAGAAAACGGTTAAGACAGTTGTTGGCGATCCGACCAATTGTAAAAGCAATTGAGGTGCATAGTGGAATCACGGGTTTGATCGCAGAAAAAACCATTGTTGAGAACAACGGGGAATTTGATCAGTTTGATGCCATGTGGATCTCTTCTCTTTGCGATTCCACTGCAAAAGGAAAACCGGATATTGAACTTGTTGATATGACTTCCAGATATCGGACCATTGACGATGTTACAGAGGTTACGACCAAACCGATCATTTTTGATGGTGACACCGGTGGGCTGACGGAACATTTTGTCTATACGGTCAGGACATTGGAAAAAATGGGCGTTTCTGCAATCATTATAGAGGATAAAACCGGATTAAAGAAGAACTCATTATTTGGAACAGAAGTGGAGCAGACCCAGGATAGTGCGGAGCATTTTTGTGCGAAGATCAGAGCGGGAAAAGAAGCACAGCTTACGGATGATTTTATGATCATTGCACGAATTGAGAGCCTTATTTTAGAAAAGGGAATGCAGGATGCGTTGGATCGGGCATTTGCCTATGTAAAAGCGGGCGCAGATGCCATTATGATCCACAGCAGGAAGAAAAACCCGGATGAAATATTAGCATTTTGTGATCATTTTAGAAGTCAGGATGTCGATACTCCGATCGTAGTGGTTCCGTCCAGTTATAATACTGTTACGGAAGAAGAGCTGGCTTCTCATGGCGTCAACATTGTGATTTATGCGAATCAGCTGACGAGGAGTGCATTTCCTGCGATGCAAAAAACGGCGGAAGACATTCTTCGGTATCACAGGGCAAAAGAGGTAGACGAAAGATTAATGCCAATAAAGGATATCATCACATTGATTGATGAATTATAAAAAAGAATAGAAAGGAATTCTTATGTGTACTGCAGCAACTTACCATACCAAAGATTTTTATTTTGGAAGAACTCTGGATTATGAATACTCTTACCACGAGGAGATTACGGTCACTCCACGCAATTATCCAATCTCATTTTCTAAAATGGGTGTGCGTGATTCGCACTATGCCTTGATTGGGATGGCATTTGTAGTGGCAGATTATCCGCTTTATTATGATGCGGTCAATGAAAAGGGACTGGGTATGGCAGGACTCAATTTTGTTGGAAATGCGGTATATCAGGAGGAAGAGGCCGGATATGATTCCGTCGCGCAGTATGAATTTATTCCGTGGATCCTGTCACAGTGTGCAAATGTAGCACAGGCAAGGATCATGCTTTCTCATATGCGTCTTACGGCTGCTGCATTTTCCAAGGAGCTGCCGGCTGCGCAACTTCACTGGATCATTGCAGATCAAACGGAGGCAATTACGGTAGAGTTTACCAGGGACGGACTTCATGTCTACGATAATCCGGTTGGTGTACTGACGAACAATCCACCATTTCCAATCCAGATGTTTGGTTTGAATCAGTATCGGGGACTTTCTGCGAAACAGCCGGACAACCTTTTTTCAGATCAGGTAGAGCTTCCTGCTTACAGTCGTGGCATGGGAGCAATTGGGCTTCCGGGAGATCTGTCTTCTGCGTCCCGCTTTGCGAAAGTGGCATTTACCAAGCTGCATGCGGTGTCGGGAGAGTCGGAAGAGGCAAGTGTCAGCCAGTTTTTTCATATCTTAGGTTCTGTAGATCAGCAGCGCGGATGCTGCGAGGTGGCAGAGGGCAAATATGAGATCACCATTTATACTTCCTGCGTCAATGCGACGAAGGGGATTTACTATTATACGACCTACGATAACCACCAGATCAGTGCAGTGGATATGCGAAAAGAGGAACTTGATTCCAAAGAATTGATCCGATATCCGCTTTTGACACAGGGACAGATTCATTGGCAGAATTAGAGAGCGGGAACTTTCCATCCCATTTAAAGACCAGTCGGGACGTATCCGATTGGTCTCTTTTTGTTGTATTCTCCCGCTATTTTTTGTATAATAAAAAGAGCGTGCATTTATTGCCTGCTTTTTGAATTTGCTTGAAACATATAGAAGGTTTGATGATAAGTTACGATAGATGGAAAGGTGTTAACTGGTATGATCGATAAAGGGATCTTTCTGATAAAAGTTTTTTTGTGTATGATTGGTGTATTGGCTTCCTGCTATATAACGGGAGCATTTTTAAGCTGCTGGCTGAAACTGAAAGACCGTTTCGGCAGATCACTGCTGTTTGGTTTTGTTTTCCAGATTTCTCTGTTTGAATGCGTGGCTCTGCCTTTTATGCTGCGCAAAGGATCATTTTCTGCAATGATCACCTGTTATCTGGCGGTGTTTTGCTTTGTTCTGATCCTTTCTGTTGTGATGCTTTTGCTGCTGAAAAAGCGCGGGATGTATCAGTCTTCCCTCTTGTGTATCAGGGAGGAACTGCAGGAACGCAGACAAAAGAAATGGTTCGGTGTAACATTTTTCGGGGCAGCGTTTTTGGTGCTGGTTCTTGGTCATATCGCAGGGGTTACCCTGCATCAGATCACGATGGGGGATGATGTTTACTATGTGTCGCTGGCGACTTATGCGATCGATCATAACAGCCTGGAAACCAACACGATGTTTATCTCCAGTGGAATTCTGAGTCTGCCGGACATCCGCCCGAATATTTCTGCATGGGAATATTATGTGGCATGTCTTTCTGTGGTATTTCATCTGCACCCGGCACAGATGTTTCACTTTGTTCTGCCGCTTTTCCTGATCCCATTTTCTTATCTTGCTTATTACTATGTGATCAAAAAGTTGTTTGCAAAAAAATACCACATGGCGTATGTGATGTGGTTTGTGATCTTAAATCTGTTCTTTTCGTTCTCGGCGAAACTCAACAGCTACAATATGTTTAACTGCCCGTGGATGGGCAAGGTAGTGCTTTACAATATTTTAATGCCATGCTTTCTGGCGGTCTGCATTGACATTATGAAAGCAGAGAAGGATACATTAAAATACTGGATCTGCGTGGTGTTTTTGATGATCGCCGGTATCTGTACCACGGTGGTTGGCGTATATATGATCCCGATCTATTATGCAGCGATCGGAATCACCTATGCTGTGACGATCCGTTCCATGAAAGAGTTTAAAAAACTGATCATTCCTGTTCTGGTAACGGTCATTCCGGCGGTGATCGGACTGATTCTGGTGTTGCAGACCGAGGCGGGACAGCGCATTTTAGAGTATTCCAAAACAGAGCCGAAAAAGTGGACGGATGTCTTTTTAAACTACTGGGGGATCACGGCAAAGCCATTGTTGGGGGTGGCAGGACTGGTGCTTTTTCTGGTGTCTTGTGTGGTTATTTTCTGGAAAGAGGATAAGATTGCCAAAACGGTGCTCTGTGGTCTGACGATCTTTTGCGCACTTACGATCGTAAATCCGCTGTTTATCGGTCCGGTGTCCAGTTATCTGACCGGAGCAGATCTTTACTGGCGGATGTTTATCCTTGTTCCGGTTGTTTATGTGCTTCCATACCTGCCGGCAAAGCTCTGTGTAAAGGCAGGGACTTTACATCATTATGAAATTGTGATAGGATTCATGCTGGTTGTGAGTGTAGGCGGCACGCTGCTGGGTGGCAGTGCATTTTCTGATAAGAAGATCTTCGCACCTTATGAAACGACGTATGGTATTCCGGAAAAATGTGTGCAGGTTACGGATTATATTTTGAAAAAAGAGAAGGATTCCGACTGTGAGCCGGTTGTTCTTTATCCGCCGGCATTGCGGCAGGGACTACGTCAGTACACGACGAAACTTACAACGATGATGTCCCGTATGTACTATCAGGGCGACTATGAAACTCCGTATGGAACCATGCGCGAGGTATGCCGTGGCGTATTTAAAAAGCAGTACACGGAGGAGCAGGCTTATCAGGTGCTGAAGGGACTGAATGTGGATTATGTAGTCACACGCCGTTATGTAAAATTTAGAAATCCGCAGTATTTTACGAAGTGTAAACGGTATGGGCGATTTGTGATCTATCATGTCAATTAGGGGACGAAACGATTTATTTTTGGAAAAGCCAAAAAAGAGATAGAAGGATTGAAAAACATGGAACAGGAAGAGAAAAAAATAACGGATCAGGTGCAGGAGGAAGAGAAGAGAAATGAGGAGAAGCGGCGGGGAAATGGTTGGTTTTTCCGTTTGTTTCAGGAATGTAAAAAGATTGGGTTCATCAGGATATTGTTGATCCTGATCCTGGTGGCACTTTGTATTTATGTGCGGCTTCCGGGCAGTAATATGGTGGCAGAAGCTTCCCAGGAAGGTGTCATGAGTGAGGAAAATGTAGGTAATTTAGGCAGGGGAAGCCGGGCAAGACAGCGTATCTACTTTAAAAAGAACGTGATGCTTTACAGTGTGGATCTGCGCTTTGATCTGCAGGATGGAAAAGCAAATACCGAGTGGCTGACGGTTTATATCCGTGACAAAAAGACGCAGAAGGAGCTGACACATAAGCGGGTATACACGAAGAACATGAAGGATGGGGAAATGACCCGCGTCCGTTTTCCAGAGCCTGTAGAGCTGACGCAGAACCACAGCTATCTGGTGATCGTGACCGGTCCGGAGTTGAAACAAGGAGAGACCAGTCCTTCGGTGCGTCTGTCCAGCTTCAGTACACCGAGCAAGACGTTGTATGTGGGTGGCTCACTTGTAAAAAACCAGCAATTAGATGCGGTTTACAATTATACTTATGATGATTCCTTTAACCGTCTGGGTTATTTTATTGCCGGTATTTTAATGCTGATGATCCTGATCGTACCACGCTGGTTCTGGCGTCGGTTAGGTCAGATCAAGGGTGTCGGTTGGGCGTTATTCTGCTTTAACCCGATCGCAGTATTCACGCTCACACTGTATTTCTTTGAGCTGCAGAATGGGCGGATGCCGATGACGATCGTCTTTAACTGCTGGCTGCTCTTTTTTGTGCAGAGCATTTTATATGCTGTGATCGGCAATAAATATGTGACATTACTGTTTTTTGATACTTGCTGCTTTTTGTTTACGGCGGCAACGCTGCAGGTCAATACCTTCAAGGGGGTTCCGATCCTGCCGTCTGACTTTTTGTTTATCCGTACGGCATTTGAGGTCGTGAACCATTATAAAATTGAATGGACGCATACGCAGATCCAGTATATGATCTTCATGTTTGTTTATCTGGTATTTATCTTTGAACTGGGCAGCTATAAGAGTCAAAAACGTGGCATTTGTGCCATGCTGCTGCGTGGAATCCGAACGCTTAAGACCAAGAAACAGGCTGCGCAGATCGCTGAAACAGAGGAAAAAGACAATGAAGAGCGGGATGATGCCGGACAGGAGGTCGCTGCTGCAGCGGTTGAAATGCCGGAAGAAGAACCACAGAATTTAAAAGATTCCAAAAACCATGCATGGATGGAAAAATGCAGACGGTTCTTTGGCAGTGACGTCACTTACTGTGTGTCAAAAACCGTACTTCGTGTTGCTCTCTGCATCGTTGGTGTGATGGGGATTGCTAATCTTTATACGACCGATGTGCTGGCGCAGAACGGCATTTCCGTATTTGTATGGAACCGGAGCAAGAGTTTTAAACAGAACGGTGTGTACCTTGAATTTATGATGAATTTCCATTATGTGAAATTGCAGGTGCCGGAAGGATATTCCGAGGAGCGGGTGAAATCGCTTATGAAAGATTATAAGCACAACGGCGGAACGGACGGTGCCAATGCCAAGACCGGAGGGGATAAGCCGAATGTGATCATGATCATGAACGAGAGCCTGTCCGACTATCAGTTGTTTGATCCGACGGGAGAGCGTGTTACTTACAATAAGGATTATTTCCCATATATCCATGGTTTGAAGGACAATGTTATCAAAGGAAAATGTTATGTTTCTGTATTTGGTAATATGACAGCCAATTCCGAGTTTGAATGTCTGACCAGTAACAGCATGGCATTTTTGCCAGTGACCAGTGTGCCGTACCAGCAGTTTATCAAAGGAACCACCTTTGCACTGCCGGGATACATGGAGACACTCGGCTATAAAACAAAAGCGATCCACCCTTGTGCCGGCTCAAACTGGAACCGTATCAATGCGTATAACAGCATGGGATTTGATGAATTTATCACGCAGGATGGATTTACAAATCCGGAATATGTGCGTTATATCAGTGATGATGAGACATTCCGTAAGATCGAGGAGCAGTTTAAAAAGAAAAAGGATAACGACAAGCTTTTTGTGATGGGCGTTACAATGCAGAATCATGGTGGCTATGATACGGATACCGACTGGGATGATCCAATTGTTGCAGACGATGGAAGTTATAATCTTGCCAATGAGTATTTTTCCAGTATTCATGTATCGGATCAGGCATTTAAACATCTGATCAGTTATTTTAAAAATTACAAAGAGCCAACGATCATTATGATGTTCGGAGATCACCAGCCATCGATCGAAGAAGAATTTATTGCAAAAGCACTCGGTGTGGAAAATGGAAACTATACGTTTGAGCAGAATCAGGATCGTTACTGTACACCGTATGTGATCTGGGCAAATTATGACATTGATACCAATGTGGATGAAACGACCAGTGCCAATTTCCTGACCAATATGGTGCTTAACGAGGCGGGACTGGAGCTTCCGGACTACAATAAATTTATTGAAGATATCCGTAAGGATGTGCAGGCGATGAATGCCTATGGCTTTATGACGAAGGATGGCACATGGCATACCTACGATGAGGATTCTGAGATCGCCAAACGTCTGAAGGATTATGCCATCGTGGAATATGGCTATTTTGGGGAAAAAGATGAAAAAACGATGTCAAATATTTTTGAAATGCCGTTAGAGGTGGAGGAATAATATCGTGAAAGAAAGAATAACAGCAGCGTGGAAATGGTGTAGGAAGTATCATGTGGTACGCATACTCGCTATTTTTGCGGTGCTGTTATTTTTAGTTTATGTGAAACTGCCGGAAAAACAGGTGCTTTCCTGTCTGACACCGGATGTGGCAGTGAGTGAAAAAACGACGGGAAGCATCGGGGCAGGGCAGCGTGCAAGACAGGAGATCCGGTTTCAGGAAAATGTAACAGCAAAGGATGTAAGAATCCGGTTTGCCATAACAGGAACGGAAGACAAGGATTCTTTTCTGACGGTCAAGCTTTTGGAAAAGCAGACCAAAAAAGTGCTTGCCAAACAGAAGGTTTCCTTTGCATCCATGAAGCAGGACAAAGCTACGGTGGTGCACTTTAAAAAGGGTGTGGCATTGCGCGAGGATACCGGATATCTGGTGATCGTGACAGCACCAAAGGGAAATGACAGTGCAGTTACACCGGGAATCTATTATGCCACTCCCAATGATTATCTGAAAAACTGTTATGTTGCCGGACAGAAAATAGCGGGAGCGGTGCTTGCCCTGCAGGTGCATTATGAAGTAGACGATTCCCTGAACAAACAGGGGTTTTATCTTGCCGGATTACTACTACTTCTTTTGCTTATCATTCCGCGTTCCTTTGAAAAACGGCTGGGAGAAGTGGCAGGAGTCGGCTGGGCACTCTTTTTCTGTAATCCAACGATTGTATTTTCCTTGACAAAATGTCTGTATGGCGTGCAGGATCACGCGTATCAGGAAGCCTTTGTGTTAAACTGCGCACTGCTCTTTCTGCTGCAATGTGTATTGTTTGGTGTGATCGGGAACCGCTATATAACCCTTCTTTTACTGGATGGTACAGCGCTGCTTCTGGCACTGGCAAGCATCCAGGTGATCTTGTTCCGGGGAGCTCCGGTTACACCGTCTGATCTGATGTTTGTAAAGACTGCGCTGGATGTCAGTGACAGCTATCAGCTCAGCTTTACGCATGAGCAGCTTCGCTACCTTTCGTTCTTTTTGGTATACCTCTTTTTCGTGGCAGTACTGGGACAGTATAAGATCGACCGGGAGAGCTGGAAACGGCGTTATGTGCGTGCTGCAAAGGTGGTGCTTCGTTTCAGCATTTTCCTTGTTGGAGTGATCGGTATCCGCTACCTTTATGTGTCGGACGTGATCGCATCCTCCGGCATCAGCTACTCTGTCTGGTATCGCAAACAGAATTGTGAGCAAAATGGAGTATACCTTGACTTTTTTATGAATCTGCATTATCTCAATATGGAGCGGCCAAAGGAGTACAGCAGGCAGCAGGTGGAGGAGATCCTGAAGCCGTACCGGACAGAGAAGAAAGAAAAGGAAACGAAACAGCAGCGTCCGAATATCATTGTGATCATGAATGAAAGTCTGGCGGATTACAATCTGGTTGCCAAAGATGGTAATGCGTACGTCAGTCAGGATTATCTTCCATATATCCACAGTCTAAACGACCACATTGTGAAAGGAAAATGCTATGTTTCCATTTACGGCAGTCTGACAGCGGATTCCGAGTTTGAATGTCTGACCGGAAACAGCATGGCATTTTTGCCGCTTGGCAGTGTGCCGTATCAACAGTATATGAAGAAGGAAACGCTTGGACTGCCGCGGTATGTAAAAAGTCTTGGGTACCGCACGATGGCGATCCATCCGTGTAAGGGAAGCAACTGGAACCGGACGGCAGCGTACCGTTCGCTCGGCTTTGACACGTTCCTGACACAGGATGATTTTGTGAATGCGGAAAATATCCGGCATATTACAGACGATGCCACCTATAAAAAGATCGAAGAACAAATGGAGCAGAAAAAGGACGATGAGCGGCTTTTTGTCATGGCGGTTACGATGCAGAATCATGGAGCCTATACGACCGGATATCCATTTGAAACGCAGATCGTGGCGGACGACGGTAGTTATCCAAAGGCAAATGAGTACCTGTCCAGTGCCTATCTTTCCGATCAGGCATATGAACATCTGCTTACTTATTTTAAAGAGTACAAGGAGTCGACACTGATCCTGATGTTTGGAGATCATCAGCCTGCCGTCGAGGAAGAGTACGTAAGTCAAGTGATCCGGGGAGACAAAACGATGCAGTACGATCAGGCGCAGATGCAGGAGCGGTATTGTACCCCATTTCTGCTGTGGGCCAATTATGACATTGGAACCAAAACAGATGTGGTGACAAGTACCAATTATCTGTATTCCACGGTGCTTCAGTACGCGGGACTTCCGCAGGACACCTATAGCCAATACCTCTCTGCGCTTCAAACGGAGCTTCCGGCGATCAACGCCTATGGCTACCGGACAACAGATGGTGTATGGCATGGATTGTTTGACGAGGGAGAACATTTGACGCAGATCAAAGATTACCAGATGGTGGAATATGGACATTTTGGGGAGCGGGGTCTGCGGCTGCAAAAGGAAATGTTTGGGAAGTAAGATAAAGGAGAAAAAACATGGATCATACATTTGTGCTATGTGCATACAAAGAAAGTCCGTATATTGAGGCGTGTGCGAGATCGTTAAAAGAACAGAGTGTGCCGAGTGAACTGGTGCTGGCGACCTCGACACCAAGTCCCTATTTAGAGCAGATCAGTGAAAAGTACGGACTCACTTACTGCGTACGGGAGGGAAAATCAGGAATCGCACCGGACTGGAACTATGCCTTGTCCTGTGCCTCCACCCCTTATGTGACGATCGCGCATCAGGACGACTTATATGAAAAGGATTATACGAAGCTGCTGCTGCAGAAAATGAAGGAGCATCCAGGGTGTCTGATCGGATTCTGTAATTATTACGAATGTAAAAATGAAACCTTTGTCCGGGGGATAAATTTAAAAATCAAAGATCTGCTGCTGCTTCCGCTTCGCATATTTGGTGGAAACAGTCGTTTCGCGAGGCGTTTTGCCCTGCGCTTTGGAAATGCGATCTGCTGTCCTTCTGTTATGTATCATACCGGGCGGATTACCGCATTTTTAAAGAAACAGGGACGGGACGAATTGTTTGTGCCGCATTTTCGCAGCAACTTAGACTGGGAGACATGGGAGCAGCTTTCCAGAGAAAAGGGGGGCTTTTGTTACCTGCCACGTCCGCTTATGGCACACCGTATCCATGAAGGTTCGGAAACCACGGCAACGATTCAGGATCACCAGCGGAAAGGCGAAGATTATGAAATGTTTTTGAAGTTCTGGCCAAAAGCAATTGCAAAGGTGCTGTGCGGATGGTATCAGAAAAGCGAAAAGGAAAATCAGGTGTGAACGTCAGAAAATCTTAAGCTGTCAAATGTTGTTACATATTGAAAAATATGTTACAATAAATCTATATATGTGATAAAAGGGATCACTATCGCATTGTTTCAGTGAAACAGTGTTAAAAGGCAGAACTTGGGGAAGCTAATTAAGAACCCCTGCTTTGGAGGTACAATATGCGATTGCTGATGATTATACCTGCGTACAATGAGGAAGACAACATTGTACATGTGGTCAATACCATAAAGGAAAATTATCCAGAATATGATTATGTTGTGGTCAATGACGGATCGACCGATCATACATCCAGACGTTGCCACAGAAATGGATTTGAGATTATAGACCTGCCTGTGAATTTAGGACTCGCCGGAGCCTTTCAGGCGGGATTAAAATATGCTTACCGAAAAGGCTATGACTGTGCCGTACAATTTGATGCAGACGGTCAGCACCGTCCCGAATATATCAAGAAAATGCTTACCAAAATGGAAGAGGGCTATGACATTGTCATAGGATCTCGTTATGTGCATAAAGCCAAGGAGCGTTCGGCGCGGATGATCGGTTCCAGAATATTAACAAAAGCGATCCTCTGGACCACCGGCAAAAAAATATTGGATCCTACGTCGGGCATGCGGATGTTTAACCGCGCCATGATCAAGGAATTTGCAGTCAACTTAAACTATGGACCGGAGCCGGATACGATCTCCTACCTGTTAAAGCAGGGAGCGAGCATTGCGGAGGTGCAGGTGAAGATGGATGAGCGGATGACGGGCAGCAGTTATTTAAGTCTGTCCCGGTCAGCAATGTATATGTTTCGGATGCTTGTGTCCATTTTCTTTATCCAGAGTTTCCGGAAACGAGATGACAAGCATGTCATTATGACAAGAAAGTAGGTGGAACAATGTCCGTAGCATTAAGAATCTGTTTAGTGGCGTTGTCCATTATCAGTTTATTTTATATTATCAGGAAAATCCGCTATTCCAAAATGCAGATCGAATATACCCTGTTTTGGATCGTACTGTCGATCATCATGATCTTGATGGCGGTGTTCCCACAGATTGTGTATTGGCTTGCCTATATGCTTGGGATTATGTCGCCTGCTAATATGGTATATTTGTTCATTATCGGAATCCTGCTTGTGAAAGTATTTATGATGACGATCGAGATCTCAAACTTAGAGAATAAATTACAGGCACTGATACAGGAAGTTGGGATTAGTGGAAAAGAACAGCGGGAAGAATATCAGGAACTGAGTCAGAAGAAGGAAGAAAAGAAAGAACACCTGGAGGTGTAGTGGTGAAAGATTCATCATGGATAAGATAGCGGTTTTGATGTCCACTTATAACGGTGGAGATTATATTGAAGAACAGATAAAAAGCATATACGAACAGACACAGGATGGCTTGAAACTGTATATACGTGATGATGGGTCAGATCCTGTATTTGTAAATCGGTTGAAAATGTTGCAGGAGAAATATTCTTTTGTACTTTATCTGGGAGAAAATGTAGGATTTTTGAAGAGCTTTTGGTGGCTATTAGATCATGTGAAAGATGCAGAGTACTATTCTTTTGCAGATCAGGACGATATCTGGTATCCGGATAAGACCCAAAGAGCGGTTGCTTGGTTGGATGCTCAGGAGAAAACAGGTATTCCATTGCTTTATCATTGCGCCTATTTGATAAGGAACGAGGCAACAGGGGCGACATCGACTTTTTACTATAAAGAAGAGAAATATGATTTCCGGAGATCAATTACAGAAAATCATTATTCTGGTTTTGCAATGGTAGTGAACCAGACGATGCGGCAGTATATGCTGAAGGGCGATGCTTCACAAATTGATTATCATGACTGGTGGGCTGCTAATATTGTAAAAGCGTTTGGTGTGGCCTACAATGATCAGGCAGTAGGGGCAATACACCGGGCGCATCAGGAGAATGTTACAAGAATAACGTTAAAGAGCAGAATAAGATGGGTTAAGCGTATGCTGACACAGGAATCAGATATAAAAAAGAGAATGAAAGAGTTTGAGCATGTATTTGGAGACTGTTTATCAGAGAAGAATGAAAAATGGGTCAAGCGTTTTGCGAAAGAAACATATTCTTTTCCTGGTGCAGTATATAAATGTTTTTATCCCAAACGCTTTCGTCCAGTGGTTAGTTCGGAACTGATGCTCCGGATGTTAATGTTGATAGGAAGAATATAGTGATGTAATAGAATAAAATGGAGGTACGAACATATGAAGGGAATTATTTTAGCAGGTGGTAGTGGGACCAGATTATATCCACTTACAATGGTAACATCAAAACAGTTATTGCCAATCTATGACAAACCAATGATCTATTATCCGTTATCGGTGCTTATGAATGCCGGTATCCGGGAAATATTAATTATATCAACTCCGGACGATACACCAAGATTTCAGGAGCTGCTTGGTGATGGTCACCAGTTTGGTATTGAACTTTCTTATAAAGTGCAGCCAAGTCCGGACGGATTGGCACAGGCATTTATTATCGGTGCAGATTTTATTGGAGATGATTCTGTAGCGATGGTATTGGGGGATAATATTTTCCATGGACATGGCTTGAAGAAGAGACTGCGTGCAGCAGCTACAAAAGAAAACGGAGCTACTGTGTTTGGATATTATGTAGATGATCCGGAGCGGTTTGGAATTGTAGAATTTGATAAGGATGGTAAGGCGATTTCTATTGAAGAAAAGCCAGAGAAACCAAAGTCAAATTACTGTGTGACCGGACTTTATTTTTATGATAATAAAGTTGTAGAGTATGCGAAGAATTTAAAACCATCTGCGCGTGGTGAGTTAGAGATTACGGATCTTAACAAGATCTATCTTGAAAATGGTGAGCTTAGTGTGGAAGTTTTGGGACAGGGATTCACCTGGCTGGATACCGGAACACACGAGTCATTAGTGGATGCTACCAATTTTGTGAAGACGGTCGAGACGCATCAGCATCGTAAGATTGGCTGCCTGGAAGAAATTGGCTACTTAAATGGATGGATCACCAAAGAAGAGGTAATGAAAACTTATGATGTGTTAAAAAAGAATCAGTATGGTGCGTATTTGAAGGATGTTATTGACGGAAAATATGTGGCAGACTAAGAAATGTTTATTTGGAGAAAAAAATGTTACATGATTTATATGATTATAGAGCAATGATTGCTAATTTAGTCAAAAGAGACTTGGTAGGAAGATATAAAAAATCGGTATTAGGATTTTTGTGGTCTTTTATTGATCCGTTGCTACAGCTGCTCATATATACTATTTTGTTTACAAAAATTATGCCAGTGGTAAATATTCCATATTTTCACTTGCATTTGTTTGTTGCTTTGGTGCCATGGCTATTTTTTGCATCTTGTTTAAACGGAGGGTGTATGTCTGTAATAGGGCAGCAGGATATGTTGAAAAAAATATATTTTCCTCGAGAAGTATTGCCGGTAGCATTTGTAACAGCACAGTTTATTAATATGCTGATGTCGTTTATTATGGTTTTTGCGGTTTTGATCATCACCGGATATGGAATTAGTATCATGTGTATACTTTTTTTCCCAGTTGTATTAATTATGCAGTATATGTTGGCATTAGGAATTACTTTCGTGGCGAGTGCAGTCACCGTATATTTTAGAGATATGCAGCAGATTTTGAATGCACTTTCTCTTGTGTTAATGTATGCATCTCCTGTTATTTATGCATTGCAATATGTTCCGCAGAAATATCGTTTTATATATATGATGAATCCAATTACAAGAGTTATTGTGGCATATAGAGATATTCTTTATTTTAAACAGGTGCCGGAATTAAGTAATATGCTGATTGGTTCAGTGGAATGTTTTATGGCGTTGGTGATTGGTGCGATTATTTTTAGAAAAATGAGCAAGCGTTTTGCGGAGGAATTGTAAGTTGGAAAAAGATGTTGCGATTGAAGTCAAAAATGTATCGAAGTCTTTTAAAGTATATTTGGATAAGAGCAACACTTTAAAGGATCGTGTAATTTCGAAAAACAGAAATAAATATGTCAAAAGGGAAATTCTTAAAAATGTAAGCTTTACCATAAAAAAGGGAGAGGCAGTTGGACTGATTGGACACAATGGTTGTGGAAAAAGTACAACATTGAAGTTATTAACGAAAATTATCTATCCCGACAGTGGAACGATTGAATTAGCAGGAAGAGTGTCCAGTTTATTGGAGCTTGGTGCAGGTTTTCATCCGGATATGTCCGGACGTGAGAATATATACATTAACGCTTCTATTTTTGGTTTAACAAAACAAGAAATTGAAAAGCGAATAGATGATATCATAACTTTTTCAGAACTGGAGGATTTTATCGATAATCCGGTGCGAACCTATTCTTCTGGTATGTATATGAGACTGGCATTTTCGGTGGCAATCAATGTGAATGCGGATATTTTATTGATTGATGAGATATTGGCGGTAGGAGATGCCAACTTCCAGTTAAAATGTGCTCAGAAAATGCAGGAAATAAAGAAGAGTGGAACAACGATTGTAATTGTATCACACTCTATGGGGCAGATTGAGGAGTTGTGTGATCGTGCGATTTGGCTGGATAAAGGAGAAATTGTGGAAGATGGGGTTCCTCATAATGTTCATAAGTTGTATTTAGAATACATGGGGGAAAATCGTAAGAATCGCACAGAAGAGGAGCGTAAGGCTGCGGAAGAGGCCAAAGCGTTACAGCTACAAGCGACAAGAGTAGAATGTTTAAATAAAAATGGACAGTTTCAAAATGTATTTGAAACTGGAAATGATATTGGTACGCGTGTATTCTACAAACTTGCGAAACCAACGAAGGGACATATACGCTGGACGGTATTCCGAAGTGATTATATGATGTGTTATGAATATGATACTAAGTATGATACGGAAGTAATAGAACTAAAAGAGGAAGGAAGTTTGGAACTTTGGTTAAAAGAGACACGATTACTTCCCGGACATTATATGATTGATTTGGATTTTTATACGAAAGATGATAACTTAATTGAATCTTTAAGGGGAGTTTGTCATTTTGAAATTTTCCCATCAACATCAGAGCGAGGGATGTTCCGAATGGATTATGAATGGAAAATTAATAATTAAATTAGTTAAAGAAAGGAGAGCGTTTCAAATACGCGAGAAGTAATATGAGAGTAGCAGTTACAGGTGCTGGAGGCTATATTGGTAGACATGTGGTAAATTCATTACTGGAATTAGGTCATGAAGTGGTCGCAATTGATTTTTTTACAGATGGAATTAATCCAAAAGCGGAGCTTTCTGATGTTAGTATTTTTTCTGGAGAAAAAGATATTTACAATCAGTTAGGTTGCCCGGACAGTGTGATTCATTTAGCATGGAAGGACGGATTTGTACACAGTTCTAACGCTCACATGGATAATTTGTCTTCCCACTATATCTTTTTAAGAAATCTGGTAGATGCAGGTTGCAAAAATATTGCTGTTATGGGGACGATGCATGAAATTGGATTTTATGAAGGAAAGATTGATGAAAATACTCCCTGCAACCCATTGTCGCAATATGGTATTGCAAAAAATGCCTTGAGGCAGGCATTACTTAATTATACAAATGATAAAGAAGTTAATGTGTTCTGGTTGAGAGCATACTACATTTTGGGTGACGACAAGAAGAATAATTCAGTTTTCGCAAAAATCTTATCTGCAGTAGAAGAAGGCAAAAAGGAGTTTCCATTTACGACTGGAAAAAATCAATATGATTTTATTTCAGTAACAGAATTGGCGAAACAGATTGCAAAGGCAAGTACACAGGATGTATATACAGGTATCATTAATGTATGTTCTGGTAAGCCGATGTCATTAGGAGATAGAGTGGAACAATTTATTAAGGAAAATAATCTCGATATAACTTTGAATTATGGTGCATTTCCGGATCGTGAGTATGATTCTAAAATCGAGTATGGGGACAGTACCATAATTGAAAAAATTATGGCTTTGTAAAATTATACTGGAGTAAAGAAATGAAATTAAAAAAAGATAATGTTAATCGTATAGGTATCTTTTTCTTCTATGATGGGCAAGGAGTTGTAGATCAGTATGTTTTATACTTATTAAAAAATATGCTGTGTTATTGCAGTAAAATTATTGTTGTTGTAAATGGGAAACTGACAATTGATAGTAGGAGAAATTTAGAGCAACTAGGTTGTATAGAAGTTTTGGTAAGGGAGAATGAGGGGTTTGATGTCTGGGCCTACAAAACTGCGTTAGAGTATTATGGCTATGACAATTTAAAACAGGTTGACGAGCTGGTTATGTTTAATTATACGATTGCAGGTCCGATAGAGACTGAATATCTAGAAGAAATGTTTTCTAAACAAGAGAAAAAGGATATAGATTTCTGGGGATTGTCCTTACACCATGGTGCTCCATTTAATCCATGGGAAGGAATTGATCTAGATGTTGTTCCAATGCATTTACAATCACATTTTATTGCGGTGCGTAATAAAATGCTTACAAGTTTTGAATTTAAGAAATACTGGGACGAGCGTCCGGATATATTATGTTATGAAGAAGCGGTGGCCTGTCATGAGGCAATTTTTACAAAACATTTTGAAGAAAAAGGTTTTTCCTGGAATGTATATTGCGAATCGTATGAAGATATAGACACAACAATTTATCCGATGTTTTCTATTCCACAAAAATTGATTGAAAAATATCATTCTCCTTTTTTTAAAAGAAAATTATTTTACTATAATTTAGATGAAAAAATGAGAGAGAATATTAATCAGGTTGCACCGTCGCTATATCATTATTTGAAAGAAAACACATCGTATGATATGGATATGTTTCTAAATAATATCATACGATGTAATCCTTTGAATCAAGTTGTAAATGGTATTAACTTAAATACAATTTTTGATGAAGATAAAAATGTGAGCGGAACAAAAACGTATGCGGTTTTGATTGATTGCGAGTATAAGGGGTTAGACTTAAATTTAGTAGAGGAGTATGCCCAATATGCTACGGTATATTTGCTTGGGGCAGATGAAAAATATAAAAAGTTAGATGGCAGAAATGTTGTAATATTAAATCATAATAAACAAAATTGGGCAAGCATATATTATTGCTTGGATGAAATCAAGGAAGATTATTGTTTTATTTTAGCAAATAATGAACAAAAATATATTGATTGTCGGAATGACAATGGAGCATTTCAATATGTAATTGACAATAGTATTATTTCTACCCCGGGCTATCGTAATCAAATTGTGAATCATTTTGGAGATGAGCCACTGCTTGCACTAACTTATATGCCGAATCCAATGCATAGTTTGTTTTATAACTATGAATCGATGATAAAGGATTCCTGTACGAAAACAATAAATGATTTGAATTATTGTTATGGATTGAACTTGAATTACAAATTGTATCAAGGGGCAATGGGACAGTTTAGTGGATGCATGTGGGTTAGAAAAAATATAATGATATCCTTAATGGATCGTATTCCAGAAACAGTATGGAATAATAAGATAGACCATGAAGTATATGTATTTACCTCACTTTTATCGTTGCTTGCACAATCAGAGGAATGCTATGTGAATAGATCCTATAACCAAATATTGGCAAAAACATATATTGAAAACTATAACGAGATTTCTTTGGCTGTGAAAAAAAGTGGTAAATGTGAGAATGAAACGTTAGTGGATTTTTGCATGGATCTGGATTGCAAAACAGATGAAAGAAAATCTTATGCATATTTCGATTATGGTACGGGATACAAAGCAATTTATAAGCAAAAACTTGTATTAAAGGAATCTCAAAATGCTACAACCCAGATTTCAATTTTTGTTCCTAAAGGGGTAAAGGAGATTAGAATTCAATTAGCAGAGGGGTTATACTCAATTGTTACAAATGCCAAGTGCTTAGATACATCTTTGCAATTACATCCTATTGCAGGATTTTTAAATGGTCAGCAAATAATTTTTAATAATCATTATCCGCAATTTGTATTGCAGGGTAATTTTGAAGACAAACATGAAATTGTGATTGAATTTGATAATGTTGAATTTTATTACACTAGATCTGATTTATCACAATTCATTAGTATTATTAAAGAGTCAAAGGCCAAAGTATACGAAAGTATGTTGGATTTGCGCAATTACAAAAACGAATTGGAAAATAAAAATAATATGATTAAAAGACAGCAGGAACAAATTCAACATTTGCAGCATGAAAATAGCTTATTAGAAGCCTTTCGACAAGAAGTAATTCACGCGAAGTTCTTCCGACTGTTGCACATATTTGATAAAAAATAGAGAGGTATAATATGATTATCAAAAATGAATCTCCCAAACGATTAGGTATTCAGTTTTTTTATGAAACAGATGGATATGTAGATGGATTTGTAAAAAAATTTTTTGAAGATTACAGAAAACAAGTTTCAGATATGATTGTTGTATGTAATGGAAAATTAGACGAAGAAGGTGAAAAATTTTTTCGGCAATATACAGACAAAGTTATTGTAAGAAAAAATGAAGGCCTTGATGTGTGGGCATATAAGACTGCATTAGATTCTATTGGCTGGGAAGGCTTAAGTGAATATGATGAGGTGGTATTTGCAAACTCTACCATTATGGGACCGATATACTCTTTGGCTGAATCATTTAATACAATGGCAAAAGAAGATTTGGACTTCTGGGGAATGACGAAACATTATAAGATTCCTTATGATCCATGGGGAAATTGTCCATATGGATATATTCCTGAACATATTCAATCTCATTTCATGGTGTTTCGTAATTCGTTGGTATCATCCGAAGAATTTCAAGATTTCTGGGACAACATGCCGATGATTAAAGGATATAATGATTCAATCGCTCGTTTTGAATCTTATTTCACAAAATGTTTTGAAGACAAGGGATTTAAGTGGGATGTTTATGTAAAAACAGATGATTACAAGGATAAAACAGATTATCCGCTGATGAATTATGCCAAAGAGCTAATACGGGATAAGAGATGCCCTATTTTTAAGCGCAGAATGTTCTTCCAGCCATATCAGTATGAATTAAACAACACATTAGGACAGCCGGCAAAGGAATTGTATGATTATTTGCGTGAGAATAATTTATATGATGTGAATCTAATATGGGATAATATTTTAAGAACCTGCCACCAGGCTGATTTTGTAAAAAATATGCATTTGAATTATGTGTTATCGACTAGCATGTATCAGGAAGCAAGTGTAAAACAAATTTTAGAAAAAAGAAAAATTGCGTTAGTAATGCATCTTTATTTTCCAGATTTGGTGGAGGATTCCTATAATTATGCTCTTAGTATGCCGGAAGAGGCAGATGTTTATATAACAACAGATTCTCTTGAAAAGAGAGAAGAAATTTTAAAAACCTTCCAAAATCTTCCTTGCCATCATTTAGAAGTTCGGGTTATTGTGAATCGCGGACGGGATGTAAGTAGTTTATTGGTAGGTGTAAAGGACGTAATCATGCAATATGATTATGTATGTTTTGTGCATGATAAAAAAACAGCGCAAATTACACCAGGCTCTGTAGGAGACAGTTTTGGATATAAATGTTTCAAAAACACATTATACAACAAAACATATGTATATAATGTGTTACAGACATTTGAAGACAATGAACGGTTAGGTATCATGTCTCCTCCTGAACCGAATCATGCACAGTTTTATCCAACCTTAGGTAATGAATGGGGTTGTAATTTTGAAACTACAAGAGAGTTGGCTGAAAAATTGGGATTAAAGGTACCAATGTCTATTTATAAAGAAGTGCTAGCTCCATATGGTACATTTTTCTGGTTCCGTCCACAGGCTTTAAAACCGCTTTATGACAAGGAGTGGGATTATGAAGATTTCCCACAAGAACCCAATAATATTGATGGAACATTATTGCATGCAATAGAGCGTATCTATCCTCTTGCGGTTCAGAGTGCAGGATATTATCCAGCCTTGGGTATGGCAGATCAATATGCTAGCATAGAAATTACAAACCTTAGATATTATGTCAGAGAAATAAATAAGGCTATGATCCATAAAGGATATTTGGCAGATCCGGATATTCATGTAATGATATCAAAAATTCACGAATCAGTGAAACCGTTCTGGACCTTGGATGGACCAGGTTATATGAAGTTCGATGCAAAAATGAGACATATTTTGCCCAAGTGGTTATACCGCACATTGATAAAGATCAAGAGAGCGATATTTGGTCCACATGGTTTGCAGGATCCAGAGTAAAGGAGAGTAATGGTGAAGAGAGAAAGATTATTTTATCTTGACTTTGTACGAGCGATTGCAGCAATTGCAATTGTAATTACACACTATAATGCTGTGTTTTTGTATATGAATCCACCAATTGAACATTGTTATGTCATTAATGCCTATGTATTTAATATATACATAGGCAGCTTTGGCGTTTCATTATTTCTGATAATATCAGGGGCGGCATTAATGTATGTCTATGAACAAAGTCTTCAGATAAAAAAATTCTATAAAAAAAGATTTTTATCTATATATCCAATGTTCTGGATTGCTTATATTATTGCGTTTGTATATATTTACATATATTGTGGGCAGTGGGGGACTACTACTACTCCCAAAAGCAGATTGTTATTGACATTGATTGGATTTGATGGTTACTTTGGGGATCAGATACAGACCTTTTACCTTCTTGGAGAGTGGTTTTTAGGGTTCATTGTATTATTTTATGTAATATTCCCGTTGCTTCGTTGGCTGGTGAATCATCATCCAGTGATTTTATTTATAGCAACTATGGTAGTATATGTATATCTTCAAGTAGATTACAAAATGGGGATTGCTTCATCTAAAAATATTTTTGTAAGAATGCCTGAATTATTATTTGGTATGTATTTTATCAAATATAAGAAAAAAGTTTCATGGTATGTAGCATGTGTAGCGCTTGCGGTATTAATTGTAAATCAATTATTAAAGCCTGGCATTTCTCAGGACATTCAAACAACTTATGTTGGTATCGCTGCATTTTTGCTGTTGGTATTTGTTTCTTATTATGTAAAACAAGAAAAGATTAAATTAGTGTGTGGTTGGATAAGTAAATATTCCTATGCCATTTTTCTAGTGCATCATGTCATTATTTATTGGATCCTTGGAACGTTTAATTTATATGCCATGACGCATCTCCAAAGTTATATTGTATTTATTGGATTAAGTGTTGTTATTATGTTTACGGCAAAAATACTTTATTATGTAGATGGTAAGGTGGAGAAGATTTGTCGACAGTTCTGCGGTTATGTGAAGAAGAATTTAGAGCAGAAAGGAATGCAAAAAAATGAGTGAGAAAGTGTTGATAACAGGCGGGGCAGGATTTATTGGAAGTCACTTGGCTGATGAATTAGCCGATAGGGGATATAGAGTAAGAGTGCTTGATAATTTATCGGAGCAGATTCATGGTAAAAATATGCAGGCCCCTCATTACAAACATGATAGTATTGAGTTTATAAAGGGAGATGTTTGCTGTTCAGATGATTGGCGCAAAGCATTGAAGGATATTGATACAGTGGTTCATTTGGCTGCTGAAACAGGAACGGGTCAGTCAATGTATGAGATATATCATTATACAGATACAAATATAGGAGGAACCGCTAAACTGCTAGATATTTTAACTAATGAACCACATTCTGTCAAAAAAGTATTAGTGGCATCTTCTAGAGCGGTATATGGTGAAGGGGCGTATGTTTGTCCAGAACATGGTATAGTGTACCCAGAGTTTCGCTCGGAAGAAGATATGAAAAAACAGGATTTTGATATGAAATGTCCAGAGTGTAATAGTAAGCTTGCTGTTACTGCAACATCGGAAAATGCTAAAATACACCCTGTCAGCGTGTATGGAATTACAAAGCATGTACAAGAACAGTTGGTTTTGACATTGTGTAAAAATTTAAATATACCAGCATTTGCGTACCGTTTTCAAAACGTATATGGTCCTGGTCAATCGTTATCTAATCCATATACAGGTATTTTATCTATTTTTTCTACAAGAATATTACAAGGTAAAGATATTAATATATTTGAAGATGGTGAAGAGGCACGTGATTTTGTTTATATTGATGATGTAGTAGATGCTTTGGTGGCAGGAATTGAGTCAAAAAAGAAGATACAGGAATGTGTAAATGTTGGAACTGGAGTAATGGTTTCTGTAAAAAAAGTAGTAGATGAATTAATGTATGCATATGGGAAAAGGGTTCCGGTTACTATTTCAGGGATGTTTCGCAGTGGTGATATAAGAAATAATTATGCTGATATTACAAAGGCCCAGAGTTTGCTGGGAGTTACTGCTAAGACAACCTTTTCAGAGGGAATACAAAAATTTGCAGCATGGGTGAAAACTCAAAAAGTAAGCAAAGATGGATATGAGGAATCATTAGATGAATTAAAGCAGCGAGGCCTTTTGCAATAAGACTTGGAAGAGGTAAGTTGGAGGATAAAATGTTAAAACAAATAGGGAAAAAAAGAATTATACTTGTGGCAATATTAGCCATACAAATTATATTTTTTTATTGCTATCTTTATGGGGATTTATTGATTACCACTATGCACGGAATGACATTTTGGGATAGTTTATTCAGTAGTGGTGGATTACGAGATTATTATAATATGAATGTCAATAATCATCTTGTTGCAGGGGCATATAGTGGTAATTATTCTGCAAGATATGACTTCCTGATTTATATAATTTTCGGAATTTGGGATTTTCCTCTTTGGGTTTGTAAGTATTTTTTTGGAATAAAAAATCCGCTTAATTATTTGTTGGGAAATTTATGGGCGAAGTCAATTGTTTTATTGTTTTATATTATGGTTGTTCTTGTAATGAGAAAAATTATGGTTAAATGCAATAGACATAATATAATGGAAATGATTGTTGTTATGACAACATCGATTTTTGTATCAGCAAATCTTAATATAATTGGTCAATATGATATTATTACAGTATTTTTTATGTTGCTGGGAATGTATTATTTGATTAATGGAAATAAGTTGCTGTTTGTAGTGGCGTTTTCTGTTGCTGTTCCGACTAAGATATTAGCTTTACTGGCATTTGTTCCTATAGTATTATTGATAGAGAAAAAAATAATAAAGGTAATAGGCTATTTAATATTGTCATGTATTCCGATGGCTTTCTTTCGAGTATTGGTTCCGATGGTGCAAGGAGAAAGTAATATTGATAATTTTTTTAATTTCCTCTTTTTTGATACCATTCCTTTTGCAAGTCACAAGATATCACTGTTTTTTGCTGGGTATATTGTATTATTGTTATTTTGCTATTTGAAAAAACCATCAGATAATGTTGTAAAGTTTGCAAAAGAAATTATTTACATATCATTATGTTCATATTTTATATTTTTTGCATTTGCATTTACATTTCCTTATTGGATGGTCTATATGGTGCCAGCGTTATACCTATTAATTGCTATGAATAATCAGCAGTATTATGTTAATATGATATTAGAAACATTTATGGCTTTTTTTACGGTTGTCGGACAAACTATATGTTTTTATTGGGTATATGCTGATACAACATTAGCGAACGGACTCTTGGGGCGAATACCTCAAATAAGAAATACAAATAATAAATCTATTGTTGATTTATTACAAGGTTTTGTGGGAAGTGATAATTGGTCTGTGTTTCGAGACTATGTTTTGCAGGTGAGTTGGTCTGTATATTTTGTAATGATGGTCTTTTTTTTGGTAATAAATTGCCCGTGGAAAGAGAAAAAAACTTTTGTACAAACGTTGGATTGTAAAAGCAATAGAATAGTTTTATACACAATACGTGGAATATTCTTATTAATTATTTATTTTATTCCCTTTTTAGGATTATTATGTAAGTAAATTAATGAAACATTAGGTTTAAAGGAGTATACGATGAAAAAAGAGAAGGTTGAAATGTTAGAATTCACTCAAAGAGGAGATGAACGAGGTCAAATGGTTGTTGTAGAAGGCATGCAGGATGTTCCATTTGAAATAAAACGTATTTTTTATATCTATGGTTCGGATTCTGACGTAGTGCGTGGACAGCATGCCAATCGTAAAAGTGAATTTGTATTAATAAATGTGTCCGGGAAGAGCAAGGTGAAAGTGCGCGACGGAAAGGGTAATGAGGCAATTTTTTGTTTAAATAGACCACATACAGGTATTTACCTTCCCAAAATGATATGGAAAGATATGTATGATTTTAGTGAAGACTCTGTCTTGTTGGTGCTGGCAAGTGAGCATTATGACCCAGAAGAGTATATTCGCAACTATGATGATTACGTAGAAGAGGTTAATCAGTAAGGTGGAGGAGAATTATGAAATTATCAATTATTATACCGGTTTATTATAATGAGGATAATCTAAAACCATTATATAATGATATAGAAGAAAAAATAATTAATGCTATAGATTATGATTATGAAATAGTTCTGGTTAATGATGGATCAAAAGATAATAGTTACACAGTAATGAAGGAATTGGCTAAAAAGAATAAAAACATTAAAATTGTAAGTTTATCGCGTAATTTTGGCTCTCATGCAGCGATATTATGTGGTTTGGAAAAATGTACAGGAGACTGCGCAGTTGTAAAAGCAGCTGATTTGCAAGAACCAACGGAACTTATATTAGATATGGTTGAAAAGTGGAAGCAAAACAATAATGTTGTATTAGCTGTACGGCAGGATCGTCAGGAAAGTTCAAGACAGAAACTTTTTGCTAATTTATATTATTGGATTGTTCGAAAGTCTGCGCTTCCTTCTATGCCAAAGGGGGGATTTGATGTCTATTTATTAGATCGCAAAGTAATTAATGTGTTATTGTCATTAGATGAACGAAATAGTGCGCTAACCGGACAGATATTATGGAGTGGATTCCGAACGGCAACTGTTTATTATACACGTTTAGCTAGAGAAATTGGTAAGAGTAAGTGGACATTAAAGAAAAAAATACGTTTGGTAATGGATACTTTGTTTAGTTTTTCGACTTTCCCGATTACGGCGGTTGAGACAATTGGAGTAATTTCATTTATGGGGGCAGTGATATGGGCGCTTGTTGTATTTATATGTAAAATATGTGGGGCGATTAATGTAACAGGATGGACAACCTTATTTATATTCAACTTGTTTAGTTTTGGAGTTATTATGCTCACATTGGGTATACTTGGTGAATATTTATGGAGAGCATTTGATGCTTCAAGGAACAGACCACCATATATTATTGAAGAGGAAAATAAAATAGACGATAATAAGGGAGAGATGTGACAAATGAAGCATAGTATTTATCTTGACTATAAATATATTCGGTTACGTCCATTGAATATAAATGATTTAGAATATCTACGGAAATGGCGTAATGATGGCACTCTGAATAAATTTCTTAGACCAATTGGTGAGATTTCATATGATATGCAGAAAAATTGGTATGACAAGGAGTGCAAGGATAATACATCAATTACATTTGCTATTGAGGAAACGAGGTCTCTTCATAGAATTGTGGGATCTGTGGCAGTATATGATATTAATGGTGATAATGCAGAGGTTGGGAAAATAGTAATAGGAGATCCTGCAGCCAGAGGGAAAAAAATAGGTTATTATGCACTGCTTATGGCTATGTATATGGGATTTGAAAGGTTTGGAATTAATAGGTATACGTTAGAGGTACATGAGGATAATATGCCTGCGAAGATTAATTATTTAAAATCTGGTTTTGTTGAGATTGGAAATCATCCTTTTATATCAGGGGGAAAAGAGTTGGATATGAGCCTCACCAGAGAGATGTTTTATGAAAAACATGCGTTTGTGAAAGAAATAAAAATGTACGAGAAATAGGAAAGGACGAATAAATTATGAAGATTATGCCCAATCGTCTTGACAAAGGCTTTTATATGTATCAAAAAGAGTTTGAACAAAAGGCATTAGATGTCTTACGTTCAGGTTGGTATGTATTAGGAAATGAAGTAAAATCTTTTGAAGAAGAATTTGCACAGTATGTTGGAACAAAGTACTGTGTTGGATTAGCAAGTGGATTAGATGCATTATGGATTGCTTTTCGCGTGCTGGGAATTGGCGCAGGAGATGAAGTAATTGTACAAGGTAATACATATATTGCAAGTGTTATGGGTATTACCATCAATGGTGCAACTCCGGTTTTTGTAGAACCTGATGAATATAATAATATTGATGCATCTAAAATAGAGGAAAAAATCACAGAAAAAACGAAAGCAATTTTAGTAGTGCATTTATATGGACAGTCATCTAATATGAGACCGATTGTGCAATTGACGAAGAAATATAATTTAAAACTGGTAGAGGATTGTGCTCAATCACACGGAGCAAAATTTGAAGGTCAAGCTACAGGCTCGTTTGGAGATATAGGTTGTTTTTCGTTCTATCCTTCTAAAAATGTAGGAGCGTTTGGAGATGGAGGAGCAATCACGACAAATGATCCTCAGATTGCAGAGAATGTTCGTATATTCCGTAATTATGGTAGTGAAAAGCGATATTATAATAAAATAGTTGGGGCAAATTCAAGATTGGATGAATTACAGGCGGGGTTGTTACGTGTGAGATTGAGCCATATTAAAGAATTGACAGAAGAGCGGATTAAATTATGTAATCGCTATTTGACAGAGTTGAAAAATGAAAAAGTTGAATTGCCAAGAATCCGTGAAGGAGCTACGACAGTCTGGCATCAATTTGTAATTCACTGCAAAGAACGCGACCGTTTAATAGATTATTTAAATGGTTTGGATATTGGAACGATTATTCATTATCCGATTCCTCCACATTTATCTGAAGCATATCAATATCTTGGATTTAAAGAGGGAAGTTTTCCAATTACGGAGCGATATGCAAAAGAAGTATTATCAATTCCACTTTACAATGGAATGACAAAGGAAGAACAAGAGTATGTAATTGATGCAATCAATAAGTTTGAATAAACGTGAGGGGAAAATGGAAAGAAAAAAAAATACCATAATTCAGTTTATAAAATTTGGATTAGTGGGAGTGTGTAATACGATTGTATCATATGTAATATATTCAATATGCTACTATATGTTTCATATGAATGTTCACGCATCCAATGCAATGGGATTTTTGATTAGTATTCTGGTTGCTTATTTATTGCAAAATAGATTTGTATTTAAAGAGTCAGAGCACGGTGAAGAACGTGTATGGTGGAAGGTGTTATTAAAAACATATGTGTCGTATATATTTTCAGGCTTAATATTAACAGAAATATTAATGCTTTTGTGGTTTAATATAATTCATATTGAACGCTATCTTTATGGATTAGTAAATATATTTTCACAATGGGGATTTAATGTACAGGCAAAAAATCTTGCAGTTTCTTTAGCCCCAATTATTAATATGTTTTTTACCGTTCCCATTAATTTCTGCGCAAATAAATTTTGGGCGTATAGGGATAGAAAATGAAATAGCAAGGTGATCCCATGGTTAATATTTTAATCTCTACCTACAATGGAGAAAAGTACATCAAAGAACAATTGGATAGTATTTTTGCACAGACCTATCAGGATTTCCATATTTATATCCGGGATGATGGTTCTACAGATGGTACAGTAGCGATTGTGAAACAGTATCAAAGCGATGATTCCTATCAGGATAAATTGACATTGATAGAAGGGGAAAATATCGGATTTAGTAAAAGCTTTTTTGCTTTGCTGAAAGAAGCGGATAAGGGAGATTACTGGTCTTTCTGTGACCAGGATGATGTGTGGTATCCGGATAAATTAAAGCTGGGGATACAATGGATGGAAGGAAAAGAGGATCGAAAGATTCCTCTTCTTTATCATAGTGGATTTGAGATTGGTAATACGGATCTTACTCAAAAGCAGGTATACGCGCCGCATCCATTTTCTTATCAATTTTATAATTCTATTACCAGTAACATATTTTTTGGATTTTCTATTATAATCAATCGTCAGCTGTATGAACGGCTAATCTTGGCAGATCCTGAGGTCATCAAATACCATGACTGGTTTGCATCCATGATCGTAGCGGCATTTGGTTATTATCATTTGTCTCATCAGATGATGGCGGTACATCGACAGCATGAGGATAATGCCTCTCCATTATTCTTTTTTAATAAGATTCCGCATGGAATCAGGCTGATGAAAGGGGATATGTTTTACACAAGAAATGCAAGGGAATTTATGCGGTTGTTTGGAGAGGAATTGTCAGAGAAGGATCGTGTGATCTTGGGTTGGTTTTGTAAGGAGAAGTATTCTTTTATTACAGCGTGTAAAAAAGCATTTTATCCACGCCGGTGGAATCCACAGCTACCGGTGGAACTTGTGTTGCGGGGACTGATGCTGATTGGCAAGATATAGGAGTGGCATGAAGAAAGTAGCTTCTCCCCCATTGATTATTTCTTCCAGAGCGGTTATACTATTGGTACTAGTGGTTTGGTTCATTATTGTTATACCATAACATGATTATATTTTTAAACGGAGGACAATGTTTATGAAGATTTTAGTAACAGGTGGTGCTGGTTTTATTGGTGGTAATTTTGTACATCACATGGTAAATAAGTATCCGGAGTATGATATTGTGAATCTGGATCTGCTCACATATGCGGGTAATCTGGAGACTTGTAAGCCGGTAGAGGACAAGCCAAATTACAAGTTTGTAAAAGGTGATATTGCAGATCGCAAATTTATTTTTGACCTGTTTGAGAAAGAGAAGTTTGATATTGTTGTAAACTTTGCTGCAGAAAGTCATGTGGATCGTTCAATTGAGAATCCGGAAATTTTTGTACAGACGAATGTACTTGGTACAACAACCTTACTGGATGCATCAAAGGAGTTTGGTGTAAAGCGTTACCATCAGGTTTCTACGGATGAGGTATATGGTGATCTTCCTCTGGATCGCCCGGATCTGTTCTTTACAGAGACAACTCCGCTTCATACATCCAGCCCATATTCATCCAGTAAAGCGAGTGCGGATCTGTTTGTATTAGCATATCACAGAACATTCGGACTTCCGGTAACGATTTCCCGTTGTTCTAATAACTATGGTCCATATCATTTTCCGGAGAAGCTGATCCCATTGATGATCAGCCGTGCGTTAGCAGATGAGGAGCTTCCGGTTTATGGTAATGGTGCAAATGTACGTGACTGGTTACATGTACATGATCACTGTGAGGCGATCGATCTGATCATTCATAATGGTAAAGTTGGTGAAGTATATAATGTTGGTGGTCATAATGAGCGCAGCAATTTAGAGGTAGTAAAGACAATCTTAAAAGCATTGGGCAAACCGGAGAGCTTGATCAAATATGTAAAGGATCGTCCGGGCCATGACATGCGTTATGCGATCGATCCAACAAAGCTTGAGACAGAGCTTGGCTGGAAACCACAGTATACCTTTGATACCGGTATCCAGATGACAATCCAGTGGTATCTGGACAATAAGGAATGGTGGGAGAATATCATTTCCGGAGAATATCGTAACTATTTTGCTGAGATGTATAAGGATCGTGTCGAGTAAGGAGACATTTGAGGATGAAAGTATTAGTAACAGGTGTGGCTGGTCAGCTTGGCCACGATGTGGTAAATGAGTTAGTAAAACGTGGGTTAGAGCCAATCGGCAGTGATCTGGCAGAGACATATAGCGGTGTGCAGGATGGAACGGCAGTGACTACGGCAAAGTATGTGCCAATGGATCTGGTGGATTCCGAGGCAGTGTTTGCCCGTATGATCTACGAGCAGCCGGATGCGGTGATCCATTGTGGGGCCTGGACAGACGTAGATGCTGCAGAAGAGGAAGAAAATCATTTCAAGGTACGCAGCGTGAATTTTGCAGGTACCAAAAATGTAGCACGGGTATGTCAGGAACTGGATATTCCGATGATATATATGTCTACGGATTATGTGTTTGATGGCAGAGAAGGTACGGAGCCATGGCAGCCGGATTGTACAGATTTTCATCCTTTAAGTTTTTATGGTGAGACAAAACTTGCCGGAGAAAAGATTGTTAGAAATTATTTAACCAAATATTTTATTGTGCGCGTATCCTGGGCATTTGGAAAAAACGGTAACAATTTTATCAAGACGATGTTAAAGGTAGGAAAAAACCATGATACCATTCGTGTGGTAAATGATCAGATTGGTACGCCAACTTATACGTACGA
Source organism: Lachnospiraceae bacterium (assembly GCA_050874905.1). Lineage (GTDB taxonomy): Bacteria > Bacillota > Clostridia > Lachnospirales > Lachnospiraceae > NC2004. Next base: position 40,592 of record JBNMLP010000010.1, on the reverse strand, counting down.
TCTGGCTCGTCTGCTTGTGGACATGATCCAGACAGACCGGTATGGACATTATCATGCAACCAATGAGGGCGGATACATTAGCTGGTATGATTTCACGAAAGAGATTTTCAAACAGGCAGTTGCGCTTGGTCATACAGAGTATGCCGAGGATAAGGTGAATGTGATTCCAGTTACAACGGCAGAATATGGGGAATCCAAAGCAGCTCGTCCATTTAATTCAAGACTGGAAAAGAGTAAGCTTTCGGAATGTGGATTTACACCGCTTCCAGACTGGAAGGATGCAGTTGCGCGCTATTTAGAGCAGTATGAGTGGGATTAGCAGTTAGATCAGCTGTGATACGATAAAATAATTTTTCTGTCATTGCAGAAGTGATAGGTAAGAAAGAAGGAGAACGAAAATGGGACAGATTAATGTAACAAAGGCTCCGATTGAAGGTCTTTATGTGATTGAGCCTACTGTACATGGGGATAACCGTGGTTATTTTATGGAGACTTACAATCAGAATGATATGAAGGAAGCCGGACTGGATATGGTATTTGTTCAGGATAACCAGTCGATGTCAACAAAGGGTGTGCTTCGTGGACTTCATTTCCAGAAGGAGTATCCACAGGGCAAATTAGTTCGTGTGATCAAGGGTTCCGTATTTGACGTAGCGGTTGATTTAAGAGAGGGAAGCAAAACCTATGGACAGTGGTATGGTGTGGAGCTGACTGAGGAGAACAAGAAACAGTTTTATATTTCCGAAGGTTTTGCACATGGTTTCCTTGTGCTGAGTGAGACTGCGGAATTCTGTTATAAAGTAACAGATTTCTATCATCCGGGTGATGAAGGTGGACTGGCCTGGAACGATCCTGAGATTGGCATTGAGTGGCCGACTTTGCAGGGAGAGTATCCGGGTAGCGCAGATGCTTCCGGTTACACACTTGCGGATGGAACAAAGCTGAATCTTTCTGATAAGGATCAGAAATGGCTTGGATTAAAGGATACATTTCATTTTTCATAAAAGGTGGATTATAAATTAGAGTTATTAAAGAGGAAATATCTAAATAATAGACAGGCAGTTCATAATAGAACTGCCTGTTTTTATACACTGAATAGAGTGTGACCTGAATTTAGATTTCTTAATGGAATATAGTGTTTTAATGAAATTTAGATATTTGTTGACATGTAATCTTAAAAAAGTTAAAATACAAGAATAGAATACTAGGGAGGGCTGTGATGATGTCTATGGTGCAAGATATTGAAAACATGATTTTTGATAAATTTTGTGATGGAGAGGTTCATACAGTAGATGAGATACGAAAAACTGCAGTTGAAATGCAAATTATTTCGTCTTCTAATACGTCTGCGGTTCGAAATACTTTTTATAAATTAAAAGATGATTCCAGAATTGAGATGTTAGGTAAAGGGAAATATATATTTCATAGCAATGCGGCCGCTAGCGATAGAGATTATACAGTAGAACAGGCATTTTTATATCTAAGTAGGCATTTAAGAGATATAAAAAAGCTTGATGTTATCAATAATTCAAAAGAAGAGTTGGAAAAAGGTAAAATAGAGGTTGAAATATATAGAAAATATATAAAGGAATTTTCTAAAATCCTAAATCGTTGATATATAATTGCGGGAGGTGTTTATGGGGTACAAAAGAACAGATGCTTTAATGAGGCACTTGAGAGATAGCGGGATTGCGATACAAGGTTCTAAACAAAAGCGTCAGCTTATTAATACAGGATATTTTCATGGATATAAAGGGTATCGGTTTTTTGGAAAGGCAGATAAACCTTTGCCGTTTACATCATACGATGAGGTTTATGCCACTATTCAATATGATTCTGATCTGAAGGCATTATTATATGGGAAAATGATGTTTATTGAAACAGCAGTAAAAAATATAGCATTGGAAAGTATATTAGTAAAGGCAAATTCAGAATCTATTCAGGATATGTATGATAGAGTTGTTAGTGGTTATAATAATGCTCCACCTTCAGCAACTGTGGAACAAAAAAGAAGATTACAACAAAACAAATTGAATTTACAGAAATCTATTCAGTCTAATCTGGCATATGCCTATAAAAATAATAATCCTAAGATAGCTCATTTTTATAATAACGTGGGATATTCAGAAGTGCCTATATGGGCATTATTTGAAATAATGACAATGGGAGATTTAGGATATTTGTTGTCATGTCTGACATATGCAGTTAGAGATGATATTTCCAATCGATTGTCGTTAAATGTGTCATGTGATACAGATAGACAATTAATATATAAGTATATATATGCATTAAAAGATTTGCGAAATGCCATCGCACATAATGCGGTAGTTTTTGATACTAGATTTAGAAAATTTGATCCTAATAATGCAATGAAACAGTGCTTAAAGTTAGAAATGGAGTTACCATATGTTAATTTTAAAACAATTGGTGATTATATTTTTCTTATGTGTTATTATTTGAAATTATTGGAAGTGTCAAGGAAAGAGATACGGGAATTTATTCAAGACTTTGAAAGCATTACAGAAAATTATAGACGGGCTGTTGATTCGCAGGTTGCGTCTATTGTGATTCATCCGGATTTATTATCAAGGATAAATATTATAAAGAAATATATTTAAAATCTTGCATTTTTTTTGTGAATATAGTATATTATATATACTAATTGGGGTATGTATTTGCGGATGCATACTTGAGAGAGCCGGAGGGATCCGGCTCTCTTGTTTTTTAGCATCGGACATTCCCCGTAACCTCCCCTCTTTTTCGGCATATAGTGAAGTATAAGAAAAAGAAAGGTGTGTCAGGGATGGCAAGATTTACGAATCAGGCCCAGCTTCGCTATGGCGATGCAGTGGCCAATTCCAATATTGCAGTAGGAGAAATTTTAGAAGTGCTTTCAGCGACGAAAACGGCGGTACGCAGCACGTACGGTCCGAAGGATAGCGTGACGTATGTCATCAGTATTGTAAATTCCGGTGTGACAGCATTTGCGGGAATTACGATTTCCGATGATCTGGGAACGTATACGATCGAGACGGATGAGCTTACTCCGCTTACCTATATTGCGGGAAGTGTAAAATACTATATCAACGGAGTGTTACAGGCGGCTCCTACGGTAACGGCGGGAGCACCGCTCGTGGTTTCGGGGCTTACGATTCCGGCTGGCGGAAATACTACGATCGTATATGAGGCTTCTGTCAATGAATATGCTCCTATGGAATTAGAGTCTGTGATCACGAATACAGCTACGATTTCCGGGGGTGGCGTGACACCGATCACAGTAAAGGAAACGATCACGGCACAGAGCGGTCCGGTGCTTTCCATCACGAAGTCCGTCAGCCCGGTTCCGGTAACGGAAAATGGTACGTTAACGTATACATTTTTAATTCAGAATTCCGGAAATGCCGATGCAAATGCTGCGACGGGTGTTGTGATCACTGATACGTTTGATCCGATTCTGTCTAATTTGACAGCAACTTTCAATGGTACTGCTTTGAAAGAGGGAACTCAGTATACTTACGATGAGACAACGGGCGAGTTTGCGACAACCGCAGGTGAGATCACGGTGCCTGCAGCCACATATGAAAGGGATCCGGCAACGAATGCATGGGTAGTGACGCCAGGAGTAAGTACACTTACGATCACAGGTACGATTTAGCAGCGGAAGGTTTCTATATCGTGCTTGAAAACGAATGGTAAGGCATGACAAAAGTTTCTGTAGTTTCAGATTTCTGAAGCTACAGAATTTTTATGTTGCGGGATTTCTTTGTGTAGCTGCTGTTTTCACAGGATTCCACATTGCAAAAGAGAAGCGAAGATGGTATTCTTATCAGAGAAAAATTCCCATAGCAGAGCTGGATCGGATCGTTATTATGAAAAAAGATAAGTTACAGATTGAAAAAAGAATATTGAATCTTTCCTTTTTAGGAAGTGTCCTGTTTATTCTGGCAGAAGGTCTGATGGCATGGAAAACCCATTCCCATTCCATTTTAACAGATTGTCTGTTTGATGCCGCGGATCTTGTTATGATCGGACCATTTCTGGTGTTGATCCCGCTGCTTTATAAACCGGTAACGGAAAAGCATCCTTATGGCTATGCACAGGTGGAATCTTTGTTTTTGCTTGTGAAGTATAGTGTTTTGCTGGCATTGACCTGTAATCTGATGCTGGAAAATATAAAGCTGCTGCTTCACGGGGGGCATGACGTAGATGCCGGAAGCATTGCGATATTTGAATTTCTGGTATGCTTAGGCTGTCTGTTCATTTATTTATTGCTGCATCATTACAGCACCAAATATGAGTCGATGACGATCAGGGCAGAATTATACATGTGGAAGCTTGATATTTTAAGCAGTATGGGAGTGGCAGTTGCCTTTGCGGTGCAAATGCTCTTACAGCATACAACGCTTCATTTTCTGTCCCCTTATATTGATCCGGCCGTTGCAGTTGTCATGGCTCTTTTATTGATCCGGGAGCCGATCAAGGTAATCTTTAAAAGCATAAAAAATCTGGTGCTGTTTGCACCAGAGGAGGAAACGCTGAATCAGATCCGTTCGATCGTGGATCGGCACATGGCGGATTACCCATATGAGGTAACGTTCCTGGATGTGATCCAGACCGGACGTAAGCTTTGGGTGGAAGTATATATTGGCAATCAGACCGATGTGATCCATATCAGCATCCTGCACCGGGTACGTGACGAGATCAAGCAGGAGCTGAAACATAAATACGATCAGGTGTATATCGAAGTAATTCCGGATTAAGGTTTTGTACATGGCATATGCCGGAAAGCTTTGGAATCTGTTTTATTTTTATAACCGCACCGTAAAGGTGGCACCGCCCCCTGCGGTTTCACTGACGTGGATCGTACCGCCATGCATATGCACGATTTCTGCGGCGATGCTAAGTCCCAGTCCGAAGTGATCGGGATTGGTGTGTGCCTGATCGCCCTGATAAAAGCGGTCAAAGATGCGGCCTAGGTCTTGTTCTTTGATGCCGCACCCGGTATCTGCAACCACAAGGTAAAGATGTCCCTTTTCTTCATACGCTTTTAAGGTAATGCTTCCTGTTTTTGTATACTGGCAGGCATTGTCCATGAAAATGGTCAGAAGCTGCAGCATCCGGTTTTTATCAAACCGGTAGAGGGAAATGGTTTCCTCCGGCAGACTGATATAAAATCCCAGTCCCTTTTTTGCAACATACTCTTCAAAATTATTATAGCATTGAAACAGCACCGGCTCGATATGGTCTAAGGCAAGATCAGCAGAGACGGTGTTTTTGTCCATACGGGAAAGGGTGAGCAAGTCGCCGACCAAGGCGGACATTCTGCTGCATTCTGAGTCGGCGATGTCGTAATATTTTTCTGCTTCTTCGGGTGTCTGCCGTGCCGTATAAAGACTTGATTTGATCAGTGTCAGCGGCATGCGCAGCTCATGTGCAGCAGAAGAGACAAATTCCTTTTGCTTCTGGTAGGCAACCTTTGCAGGGACGATCGCTTTTTGAATGAGCACACGGCAGATCAGCAGTAAGAGTGCAATGCTTGCGATCGCAATGCCAAGAAATTTTACCGCCATTACTTTTAACTGGTCATAGATCACACTTTTCGGATAGAGGGCAACCAGTGTGGTATCCTCATAAACATCAAGTGCAGAGCTTGCAAAATAACGTTTTCCATCCGGCGCTTTGTAGTCAAAAATGGAAAAGGTAAATTCACCATTTTTAAAGGTGGCACGTGTTTTTGATTTGGCATTGACATCTAAAAACAGTTTCTCGGAGACTTTGGTCGAGGTAAACGAATTCAGATTACGTACCTGTCCGTGATCGTTTGCATAGACGATAATGTCTCCTGTGCTTAATATGTAATAATAATCGCTGTCTGCTACAAAGTCATCAAAAACGGTAGTGTAGATTGCCTGTACATTGGTGCGGAAAAAGTAGTAGGTGCGCTCATAAAGTGCCTGATAACTGATGTATAAAAATACGATGCTGATAGCTGTCATCAGCACAATGGAAAAGAAAAGAAAGGTCCATAATAATTTTTTTTGTAATCCCTTGAACACGTCACAGTCCTCCCTGTCTTTTATTATCTTTCTGCTTTCATGTAATAGCCCACTCCGCGGGAAACTTTGATCTTAATACAGCTTTTGACCAGAGCAAGCTGTTTTCTAACAAAATAGATCTGGTTGTCCAGATTTCCATTTTCGATCGCCAATGCTTCTCCCCAGATCGTTTCCATCAGATCTTCCCTGCGGATCGGGACTTCCGGCTGGCGGATCAGTTCTAAAAACAGGGCGGCTTCCTTTTTGGAAAGGATGGTCTGTGCTCCGTTGCAGGTGATCGTGTGCGTCTTGTCGTCATAGGTTACGTCTGCGTAGTGATAAAGCGGTGCTGCTTTTGCAGGCGTGATCCGTCTGGTCAGCATTTTCACGCGGGCATATAATTCTTTAAATTCAAATGGTTTCACCATGTAGTCATCGGCACCCTGCTCGATGCCATCCACCTTATCATCGGTATCACCCAGTGCAGTCAGGATCAGAACCGGGATGGGATCATGCTCCTTGCGCAGTGAGGTGATCAGGGAAACTCCGTCCCCGTCCGGCAGCATGCGGTCTAAGAGTAAGAGGTCATAATGATTCTTTTTCAGAAGCAGTCTGCCTTTGGCGATCGTATCACAGTAATCCAGTGTGATCTGTTCTTTTTTAAATAAAACGAGCAGCATTTCGCAAAGCCGCTGGTCATCTTCAATCAGTAGTAAATTCATGCATTTTTCTCCTTTTGCAACAGTGTAATACATTTCTTTCTTTTTATCCAGAATATACGGGAAAATTAGAGACTAATTCGAGATAACAGGAAAATTAGAGTTTATTTTGAGGACGCCGTGCCCCTCTTTTTGCTACAATTTTCATAAGAAAAAATAGAAGGGAAACGTCGCAGACAACAACCGAACAGGCAGAAGGCTCAACGGTAGATGAAGACGGCAACTGGACATGGTATCTCAAGGATTATGAGACAAAAGAGCAGCCCCGGACAGAGGAAAAAGCAAAAGGAACACTGGTGGTATACAGCTTAAAAGAGGATTCCCATATCGATGACATGATAAATATTTACCAGAAATACCATCCGAATATAACGGTGGAAAGACAGATCGGAATGGAAGAAGGAAAGGGAACTTCCATCAAAGATGCGGTTGCAGCACTGAATACGAGCCTGATGTCAGGAGCCTCCCCGGATGTGTTGTTCTTAGACGGACTGGATGTAGAAAAATACGAGAAAATTGTTGTATAATAGACAGATTTTTTGCTTGTCAGAAAATCTGTCTATTATAAATAACGCAAAGGAGAAAGTAATTCTTATGCGGGAAAGGAGGAAGTGCTAATGAGAGTTGATGAATCAAGTACACCAGGTGATCAAATGAAGCGAATTATAGGAATAATTCTGATTGTATTACTTATGTTTAGTCAGACCGGATGTGCAAAGACAGAAAAGAAAAAAGAGCAGTCATTGGTAGAAACCAGAGTTGCTTCCCTAAGTGGGATTACAAAGGTACTTGATACAGGGATCAATGCCAATGGAGATCATATCATTTTGGCTGTAAACAAGGAAGGTTGTGCGGTGTTATATGTCAGTACGGACGGGGACACAACGTGGCAGATCAGTGAGACCAGTGATATTGCAAAAATAAATCAGAAGCGCAGCAAGGATGCAGTTATAATGTATGGAAGTATGAACAGTAAGGGAGCAGTAATGCTTTGTTGCCGTGAGAATGATAACTATAAGGTGTATTCCTGTAAAGAAGGAAATGTGATTTCATTTTCTTTGAAAGAGGGAGAAGCAGTATATGGGGGAAAGCTTTTGAATGGAGGAAGTGAACTCTATATTAATTGCGGAAATCGTCTGGATTGTTATGACAGCAAAGGAAAGAAGCTTGCTTCTTATCAGCAGAAAGGGATCATTGATTTTACGTTGTATAAAGCAGATCTTTTTATTCTGGGAAAAGAAGGACTTTCTGTATATGATCATACGAGTACAGAAAAACTGGAGGAGTCTCTTCAGGATACGAACTGGAGGAGTAGACTGAACCAGTTATGGGAGGTATTATCTTCTGTTTCGGATAGTAACACGCATCTTTTTACAGAGGATGATAAGGAGAATGTTTATCTTTTCTTAGAAGATGTTATCTACCGGTATGACGTGGAGAAAAAAAGTATGAAAATCAATTTTTGTCGGAAGATGGTGTCTGGCAGGAAAAGATATTTACTGATTTTATGGAACAGTCTAAAAAAATATATCAGAGTCTGCGGGTACAAACAGCGAAAAATCATGCACAGAAGCTATGGGAAGAAATGAAAAAGGAGAAAGAAAAGATTAAGGCAAATGCAGAAAAGGAGAGTTTCGTTAATTTAAGAGGACTTACGATCCCGGATAAAACAGGACGTACGATAGGGATGGCAATGCTTTATCATAACGATTCATTTTATGATCCGGTTATGGCTTGTCACAGTGGAGTGGATATGACATATGAAGCCGTACCATTCGGACAGGAAGGAGTATTTGAGCCCTGCGGTGTGGCTGCAATAAACCAGTCTGCGGACAAGCAGTTAGCAACAGACTTTGTGAAAGAACTATTTGCCCCCGATGAGCAGTTTATCTATGGAATGACAGAGCAGAGCGGTGGCATGCCGGTAAACCGGGAAGCATTGCGTATTATTCTTAGTAAGATCCATGGGGTGTTGACATATGATGCAGGAGAGTTCAAGGAGAACATACAAAATTTGAATATCGAAAGTCAGCAGGAATATGACCATCTTCTGGATTATCTTTCCGGATTTTCCCACGCAGCTAATTCTGAGGGATCGCTGGAAGAGATCTTTTTGGAAGATCTGGATGCTTATATGAATGACGATGTATCGTTAGCATCCTATGAAAAAAAGGTAAGGAAAAAGATAAAACTGTACCAGAGTGAATAGGAAGAGAAAAATTATGTGTGAGAGTAAGATACAAGTAAATTCATTTTTTAACGATTGCCATTTTGTGGCATTTTTATATGTAGATCTGGGGGCGGATGTGGAAGGAGAGAAAAAGGGTCTTGCACATGTTACGGAGCATATGCTGGTGAGCTTTGACAGAGTGGAAGAGTCCGATTATTATGTGATGGCACACACAACGAATCGTTATATGGTGTATGAAATATTATTTGATGGTGAAAGTATCGGAAAAGAAAAGATAATGTCAATGTTATATCGAATTATGGATGGAACAAGCCTTTCTCATCAAACGCTGGAGAAATGCAAAAAGGAGGTCTTAACGGAAATTGAGCAGGAGAAAGATCGGTTTTTATGGATGAAAAAATGGTATGGAGAGCAATATGAAAAATACATACCATTGGGAACGGGAGAAGTGGTGAGAAATCTGACAAAAGAGGATATAGAACAATTTATGCAGGAGTATTATATGAAAGCGGATAAGCAGGTCATACTGGTCGGTGAGGATGAAAAGTTACCATATAAAAATATATCCAATCCGGATTGGAAGGGCTATTCGTGTGAAAAGGCTCCTATATATCAGTATATATGCGAAGATTTGTTGTATCTTCAAATGCAAAAATGTGAAAAAACCAATCAGGATTTTGGGTGCCAATTACATAAAATACAAGGGGAGTATGTTATAGAACGGGTAGTGGAGCACACAGAACAGTGGATAAGACCGCAGCTATGTGAGGAAGAGAGTTTCAAAGAGGGATTTATTCAGGTCTGTAATATTTATCAGCAATGCACTGAATTTGACAGGGATAATCTGAAGCAAATAGCAATTGATTGTATGAGCAGGAAGCAAATACCTTTCCAGATGAAACAGGTAAAGGAGGTCTTAAAAGAGGGAGATGATAAGATGTGGTATTTTCGGTTCAAGGATTATATAGAAAATTTAAAAATAGTATAATAATAGTTTTTTTGATCATCAGAAAATCTATCTATTATAAATAACGCAAAGGAGAAAGTGATTTTGATTGCGAGAAAGGAGGAAGTGGCAATGAAAGTAGTAAATCCAATTGGAAGAAATGCGGATGATTTAGTAACTGTAAACAGTGCAGCTTGTCGTTGTGAAATAAAGGGTACTTATTCTAAAGGATCTTTAGTAGGCAATTGTTATTGTGGAATAAGAGGTCAGGATGGACAGTATCATTATGTACATCAGGCACATTGATTATTACTGAGATTTTATGCGAGGGCAGGTTGCCTTCGCATAAAATCAATTTTAGCAAAGAAAGGTGCGTAGCATGAAACGACTACTAATTCTTATATTGACAGCATGTCTGATCTTCTCCTGTTTGACAGGATGCAGCCTAGGGAAAAAGGAAACAAAACCGAAGCAGGCTTTGATCGAAACCGTATTGGGTTCGCTGGATGACCGAAGCATGGTGTTGGATACCTGTTATGACGAGGCTGGGAATCTGAGTGTGTTATATCTTACGGATGAGGGGAAAATCGGCCTTTATTGCAGTTCTGACAATGGTACGACTTGGAGTGGAGCATCCTCGGAGAATACAGATCTGATCAATGATTCGCTTTCAAAAGATGCGTTTGTTATGCAAGGAAGTATTACAAGTACAGGAGAGATTCTACTTTGTTATCAGAAGGAAAACAGAGAAGATGCTTCGCAGATCGTCTGTACAAAAAAAGGAGAGGTGTGCCAGTTTGCATTAAAAGGAGACAGTGCCGTAAGAGGGGTTCGTTATCTGAACGGAGCTACAGAGATTTATGTCAACCGGGTCAATACACTGGAAAGTTATGATACCAGTGGGGAGCAGACGAGCAGTATTTCCCAGAAGGGGATTCTGGATTTTATAAATGTCAAGTCCGATATCATCGTATTAAGTAAGGACGGTCTGACTGCTTATGACCGGGCTACCGGAGTAGAGCATGGGAAAGATACTGCCGTTGCATCCAAGTTTAAAAAGGAACTTACGAAGCTGAGTCAGGAAGCACAAAGCACCGTAAGGGGGAGCCAGCATCTGCTTGCAACAGATGACGAAGAAAACCTTTACTTTATGATGGCTTCCGGTATCTATGAGCATCCGTTCGGCAATGATCTGATCATCTCTTTGCTGAAAGGAACACACAATGAATTTTCTTCTGCAGATTCCGAAGTGTTAGGTTATTGGGTCAAAGACAAATGTCATATCCGTGTGTTGTTAGGGAAGGACGATGCTGTAACGACATATGCCTATACGCTTAAAAAGGATGCACCCGAAGAGGTTGCGAAAAAGGAAGAAAAGGTCAGTGTATCCGGTGATCCGGATCATCCGACCGGAGTCGTATATAAAGATGGAAGCTATAACCTTTTTGGAAACTATAAAACCCCGTATAAAGCAAAGAAGAACAATAAGCTGAAAGGAACCCTGACTGTTTACTCCCTGTATCCGGATGAGACCTTAAAAGAAGCGATCAAGATCTATCAGGTAAATCATAAAAATGTAGATGTGGAACTGATGATTGGAATTGAGGATGATAGTAATCAGACGGTGGAAGAGGCGGCACAGGCATTAAATACCAAGCTGTTATCCGGAGCCGGACCGGATGTACTGATCTTAGATGGTCTGGATCAGAAGAAGTATGAGGAAAACGGACTGTTAAAAGATATCAGTGGTCTTTATGAAACAATCCAAAAGGAACAGTCATTGTTTACAAACATCACGGATTCTTATAAGGAAGGAAAGCATATGTATGCTATTCCGGCTCGTTTTGTACCTTCGGTGATCGTTGGGAAAAAGGAGAAGGTAGAGCAAAGCAGGTCATTGGATGATCTTGCAAAAGTGATACAAAAAGATAAGGCGGTGCGTGGGAATGCCTTAAATATCTTTAACACAGAACAGATGATGAATATTTTCTACCCAAACTATTCGAACCGGATCGTGACAAAGGATGGAACTTATAATGAGGAAGAATTAACTTCATTTGTAAAGCCATTAAAGGAAATCTATGAACGGTTAAGTGAGCAGGCAACAAAAAATCAGGCGGAAAATATGTGGAAAAGTTTTAAGGAAGGACATGAAGAAGAGGCTGATCCGAATAAACTGGCTGCTTTGCAGTTAAATGAACTACAGATCGCAGATATTTCTCATCGTTCGCTTGGCATAACTAACTTATATCATGGAGAAAGATATTTGCAGATTGTAGCTTGTAGAATGAATAAAGGATATGAGTATTGCGCAAATCCGTTGGGAGATGAGGGCGTTTTTGATGCACAGTGGATCACTGCAATCAGTTCTAAGACACAGGAAGAAAAGCTGGCAGAGGATTTTGTAAAAGAATTGTTTGCGCCGGGAGAGCAGTATATCAAAGGAATATTTGAAGTGGGCTGCACAGTAAACCGGGAAGCGCTCCGAATTGATATTAAAGATAGTGAAGGAACGGGGGGAGCAATATTTTATAATCTTGAGGTTGATCGGCCGTATAACTATTTTTTTGAAAGCCAGAAAGAGTACGATACCTATCTCTCCTATGTAGAAAGCTTTCATACGCCATCCAATCCGGATCGTCAGGTGCGGGAGATCATAGAAAAAGATCTGGATGGTTACCTGAAGGGAAAGGTTACATTGGAAGCCTATCTTGATGGTGTGAAGAAACGGATGGACATATATCAGAGTGAGTAGATTCTAGTGTATTTTTTGAGCCGGTTTACTTGCGAAATGCTGCGTTTCTGCCGATATACATATATAAGCAAAATCGGAACGGATATCACAGGAATTTATAACTCATGGAGGAGGATGCTATGAATCTTACGATCAACGCAGCAAAAACAAATGCACTTCACCCGGAGCAGCTGCCTAAAAGCGAGCAGACTGCGCGCCGCACGGACAGCCTGATTGCTGAAGTGAGACGGAACGCACAGAAAATGTCATCTGTATTTACAGATCGCACATCTGATTGTGCCACTTCCATTGCCAACAGCAAAAAAAATATCGACAGTGCATGGAGTATCTGCAAGGACGCATATGCCAAAAAGGATGCACTTCGGGAAGAATACGGGATCAGCAAGGAAGATGCGGCTTTGTTGGAAAAGGCAGCCAGAGCAGAGGCAGATCCGATCACGGCAGAACCTCTTACGGAAGAAGAAAAGGAGCAGGTTGCTGCACTGAAAGAACAGCCGTTTACCAGTGATTACCAGCAGCAGGCACAGACCTTAAATGGCACGATCAAGGATAACCGCATGTCTATTGCAGACGAGGTTAAAAATATCAACAAGCAGACAATGATCCTTTCCACTGTAAAACTGGAGCATTTAAAAGTTCATATTGGAGAGGATGCCAAGCGTCAGATCACAGATCTGAAAGAGGATGCTGCCAAAGAGATGATGTCCGATGGTTTCCTTGCAGCCAAAGACAAGATCGACGAGGACAACCAGATTCGGGAAGAGGAGCAGAAAAAGCAGGAAGAGGAAGAAAAGAAGGAAGAGAAGATTGCTGCCAAGCGCGAAGAAAAGCAGAATGCGCAGGAGGAATTTATTGAAAAGGCAAAAGAGAATAATGACACAGTCAATGACCAGATCAATGAAACTGATGCAGCTATGGCAGAGACCGAGCAGAAGGTCAATGAGATCAATGCCAAATTAAAGCAGATGGAGGATCTGTTAAATGGAACAAGTGTGGACACTTATGCATAAAACAATGAGACGAGGAGGAAAAATCATGCAGATCACAAAAAGAGGACTGGCACTGATTCTTAGTCTGGTACTTATTTTTTCATTTTCCGGTTGTGCAAATGACAAAAAGACCGATGGAAAAAAGGCAGGGAAAAAAGAGGCAGTGGCAACAACACAGGAGACGGCAGAGGAAACCGATGAAAATATGATTTCCGATGGAACCTTTGACAACGGAACAGGAAAATGGAATACCTACACCAATGGCGGTAGTGCTTCCATCAAGGTAAATGGAGACAAGCAGCTGGAGGTGGACATTACTTCTGTCGGCAGCGTGGAACATGGTGTGCAGGTATACTATGATGGGTTTGCATTAGAAACCGGATGCAAATATCATTTAAGCTTTGACATTGCGTCTGATGTAGATCGTGTGGCTGAGTGGCGCATCCAGTTAAATGGCGGAGATTATCATGCCTATGCCTCAGATAAAATAAATCTCACAAAAGATATGACTACGATCGATACTACTTTTGAGATGACGGAAGGGTCTGATCCTGCCCCTCGTTTTTGTTTTAACTTAGGAAAGGTAGAAGGCTGTCCGGATGATCTTGCAGAGCATGTGGTAACGATCGACAACATTTCCTTAACGATGGAGGATGACAGCAATAAAGTAGAGGCCTCCGATGATGTCGAAACGAAAGACATCAATGTAGATCAGCTTGGCTATGAGACAAATGCGGACAAGCAGGCGGTTGTGCGCGGAGACAAAATTTCGGATACGTTTGATCTGGTAGATCAAAAAAGCGGTAAGGTCGTATTTTCCGGCAAGATCACAGACAAAAAGGAGAATGCGGCAAGTGGAGAGAAGACTGGTATTGCAGATTTCAGCGGGTACAAGGAGCCGGGAACCTATGTGATCCAGACCGAAGACAATGGGGAATCGTTCTCCTTTGCTATTGGTGATGACATTTATAAGGATCTTAAAAATGATGTATTTAAGATGCTGACACTGCAGCGCTGTGGTATAGAACTGACCAAAGAATATGCCGGAGCATTTGCCCATAAGAAATGTCATACCGGAAAAGCAACGGTTTATGGAACGAAGGAAGAAAAGGACGTCAGCGGCGGATGGCATGATGCCGGAGATTATGGACGTTATGTGGTATCCGGAGCAAAGGCGGTGGCAGATCTTCTGCTTGCCTATGAGCAGAACCCGGATGCATTTTCTGATGACACCGGAATCATGGAGAGCGGCAATGGTACACCGGACATTCTCGATGAAGTGCGCTACGAATGTGACTGGCTTTTGAAAATGCAGGCGGATAATGGTGGAGTATACCATAAGGTGACCTGCCTTAATTTCCCGGAGACCGTGATGCCGGAGGAAGAGACGGACAAATTATATCTGGCCCCAATCTCCAATACAGCGACCGGAGATTTTGCCGCAGTGATGGCAATGGCAGCCCGTGTCTTTAAAAAGATCGATCCGGACTATTCTGCTACCTGCCTTGCAGCAGCAAAGAAAGCAGTTGCTTACTTTGAGAAGCATAAAGATGATGCGGGATACAAGAATCCGACGGATCTGGTGACAGGAGAATATCCGGATGACAATGACCGGGATGAATATTTCTGGGCTCTGGCGGAGTTGTATAAAACGACAGGAGACAAAGAGGTACATAAGAAATTAAAGAAGGAAAACATCTTAAGTGCTTCCTGTGGACTGGGATGGCAGGCCGTTGGTTATTACGGAATCTACGCATACGCAACCGCAGCGAATACCGATGCGGATTACAAAAAGACGTTAACAGATCGTTTTTCTTACGGGCTGGATGACGTGATCGCAGCAGGAAAAGAGGATGCTTACCATTCTACTACGGGACAGGAATATACCTGGGGCAGTAACTTAACGATCCTGAACAATGCGATGATGCTTCAGATGGCAAAAACAATCTGCCCGGATAAGGCAGATGACAAGCTGGTAAAAGAACAGCTTCACTATGTATTAGGTAAGAATACAACCTCTTACTGTTTTGTGACAGGATATGGAAGTCTGACACCGACCCAGCCACATCACCGCCCATCACAGGTACTTGAACAGGCAATGAAGGGAATGATCGTGGGAGGACCGGACAGTAATCTGGAAGATCCCTATGCGAAAGCTACCATGCAGGGCGTTGCTCCGGCAAAATGCTATGTGGACAACGTGCAGTCTTATTCCTGCAATGAGGTAACGATCTACTGGAACTCTCCGCTGGTTTATGTATTGGCGATGGAATAAGGGAAAATGAAATAGCAATTATCAAAACCGTCACAGCCTTGTGGCGGTTTTTTCATGCTTGACAAATTCTCCAATCATGGTATTATATAATTGATTATATGAACAAATGCTCATATGAAAGGATATAAAAACGTTATTGAGAAAAAATAATCAACAAGACACAAATGAAAAGGTGTATAGTAAAGATGGAGTTAGATTAAACTAACTTTCCGATTTTGAAGGAGGAGAATTATGTTTCTTGAGATCAATCAATTAAAGAAAAGCTATGGTTCTGAGGAAAATAAAATTGAAGTATTAAAGGGGATCTCCTTTTCTGTAGAGAAAGGGGAGATCTGTGTTCTGTTAGGTCCATCCGGTTGTGGTAAATCTACACTGCTTAATATTATTGGTGGAATTGACAATGCAGATTCCGGGTATGTTTCTATCAATGGAGAAAAAACGATGGATATGAAGGAGAAGGCACTGACCCGATACAGAAGAAGTCATCTGGGATATGTATTTCAGATGTATAACCTGATCCCAAACTTAAATGTCAAGGAGAATATTGAAGTGGGAGCATATTTATCTTCTTCTCCGTTAGATATTGATGAGTTATTACATACGCTGGGACTTTATGAGCACCGTCATAAGCTTCCAAACCAGTTGTCAGGTGGACAGCAGCAGCGTACCTCTATCGGTCGTGCGTTGGTAAAGAACCCTGACATTTTATTATGTGATGAGCCAACTGGTGCGTTGGACTATAATACGTCGAAGGATATTTTAAATCTGATGGAGGAAGTCAATCAGAAATATGGCAATACCATTATCATGGTAACACATAACGATGCGATCAAGCATATGGCAGATCATGTCATCCGGTTACGTGATGGAAGCATCCGGAAGGATTACCGTAACGAAGAGAAGATTCCAGCCATGGAACTGGATTGGTAAAGGAGGGGAATGCATTGAAAAATCCGTTGATGAAGCGTATTCCCAGAGAATTGACCGGAGACTGGTCCAAGTATTTGATCGTTTTTCTGTTTCTGACACTGACCATCGGTTTTATTTCCGGCTTTTTAGTTGCCGGTGACAGTATGATCATTGCATACAATAACAGCTTTAAGGATTACAATATCGAGTATGGACATTTTTCTCTTGACGAGGAGATCCACCAGTCCTTCAAGAAAAAGCTCACGCAGTATGGGGTGAGCATTGAGGACATGTATTATGCAGATCTTCCAATTGTTCGTAAAAAAGAGATCAATGGTTCGACGGAGGGAACGATCCGCATTTATAAAGATCGGAAAGGTATGAACCGCATCTGTGTCATGAAGGGAAAAATGCCAAAGAAGGAGAATGAGATCGCGATTGACCGTATGTTTGCAGATAATAACCGCCTTTCGATTGGCGACACGGTTACCGTGGATCAAAAGAAATATAAGATCACAGCGTTGGTTGCACTTTCCGATTACAGTGCACTTTACAAAGACAATTCGGAAATGATGTTTGATTCCATTGCATTCAGCGTCGGCATCGTGACCGATCAGGCATTTCATGATATTGATGCTTCCAAGCTCACCTATAATTATAGTTGGCAGTACGACGAAGAACCAAAGGATGAGGAAGCAGAAACCAAATGTGCAGACACATTTATGGAGCACCTTTACGAGGAGACACAGGCTGCGGATATTGAGATCAAAGATTATCTGCCCCGGTATGCCAATCAGGCAATTCAGTTTACCGGTGATGATATGGGTGGAGATCGTGGCATGATCATCGTGCTGCTCTATATTTTGATCATCATGATCGGCTTTGTATTTTCCATCACGATCCGCCATACGATCGTAAAAGAGGCGACGGTGATCGGTACGCTCCGGGCATCCGGTTATACGAAAGGAGAATTGTTGCTGCATTATCTGATCCCTCCCGTGGTCATTACCGTGGTTGCAGCACTGATTGGAAATGTACTGGGGTACTCCTGGTTCAAGAATATGGTGGCAGATATGTATTATGGAAGTTATTCACTTCCTACTTATGTGACGATCTGGAATGCAGATGCGTTTGTTTTAACCACCGTGGTTCCGGCGATCATGATGCTGATTTTAAATGTGATCGTCATCGCAAACAGCTTAAAGCTCTCTCCATTGCGGTTTATCCGTCGTGACCTGAGCAGACGGCAGCGGAAAAAAGCAGTGAAGCTTCCACACTTTCGTTTCTTAAGCCGGTTCCGTATTCGTGTGATCTTACAGAACATACCGAATTATCTGATCCTGCTTTTCGGTATCTGGTTCTCCAGCATTTTGCTATTCTTCGGATGCCTGATGAAACCACTTTTGTTAGAGACATCGGATACGATGGTGGACAGTATGTTTGCAAAGTACCAGTATATGCTGACGACGCAGATTGAGACAAAAGATCCGGATGCCGAGCGGTTTACAATGGCATCGTATACTTACATTGGAAAAACAAGAACGGAGGATGTCACCTTTTATGGTGTGCAGAAGAACAGCCGTTATATTACTTACAAGATTCCGTCCGACGGTATTTTGATTTCCTCCATGCTGGCAGATAAATATGAGCTCAAGGTAGGAGACACGATCCGGTTCAAGGAAACCTATGATACGAAGGAGTACCAGTTTAAGGTAAAGGGAATTGCAGATTACAGCGCATCCCTGGCGGTATTTATGAATAACAAGCTGATGACAAAGACGTTTGGCTTCCATAAAGATACGGCACTTTCCTATCTGTCTGATCCGGAGCTTCTGGTTGAAAAGCTGGGAAGTCCTGATACGTCGGAATATTACAATGGATATATGTGCAACAAAAAGATCAAGGATATCCCGGATAAATACATTTCCACCTGTATTACCAAAAGTGATATTACCAAGATGGCAGATCAGCTTATGCACTCGATGGGTTCCGTATTTGGTATGATCAAATACTTTGCTCTGATCTTAGCGGCATTACTGATCTATCTGCTTACCAAGATCGTGTTGGAGAAAAATACGGTTCCGATCTCTCTTTGTAAGATACTCGGATATGACAATACAGAGATTGCCCGGCTTTATCTCGTTTCAACGACGTGGGTGGTAGTTGGTTCTGTAATATTCAGCCTGGCACTGGCCGGTATGATGATGAAAGGTATTTTCCGTATATTTTTGATGGATTATAACGGATGGATCACGGTACATATTCCGATGTATTTGTATCCGGTCATGTTTGTAATGATGATGGCAGCTTACCTTGTGGTAGCGTTGCTGCAATTTAGAAAGATTAAGAAGATCCCGATGGATCAGGCACTGAAAAATGTGGAATAGGAGGGTGAAACAATGAGAGCGAAGAAGATTACAGCGTGGCTTCTTGCCGCAGGACTTTTGGTTACGACCGTAGCAGCTCCGGTGCATGCGGTAGAGAAGATCTCCACCGATCCGGCAAAGGAAGAATCCGTTTATGTGAAAATGGATGCCGACGGTGAGGTGAAGGAGGTTACAGCAACCGATGTGTTAAAAAATATTGCCAAGGGTAAGGTGAAGGATCAGTCCGATTTAGAGGATATTGAAAATGTAAAAGGGAATGAAACCTTTACCCAAAGTGGAGAGAACATGACATGGGACTCCGTTGGAGATGACATTCACTATCAGGGAACGGTAACGAAGGATCTCCCTGTGGAAATGAATATTTCCTATAAGCTGGATGGAAAACAGGTATCTGCAAGTGAACTTGCAGGAAAAAGCGGAGCATTTGAAATGACAGTGACCTACCAGAATCATGACCGGTTTGAGAAAACGATCCGTGGAAAGAAGGAGACGTTTTACACTCCGTTTTTCCTGCTTACGATGCTCGTACTGGACAACGAGAAATTTAAAAATGTCACATTGTCTACCGGAAAGCTGATCGAAGAAGAGGACAGCACGATCGTGGCAGGATATGGAGTACCCGGACTTTATGACAGTCTGGGACTGGACAGTAAGGATTTAAAAAAGAAGCTGCCGGAGCATTTTACCTTAAAAGCAGATGTAACAGATTTCGCTCTGCCATCTACGACAACTTACGCAACCCCAAGCCTGATGGGCTCCTTAAAACTGGATGACAACAAAGATTTCAATGATGTGGAAGACGGACTGGATGATCTGTCAGATGGTTCCGGGGAACTGGTAAAGGGCAGTCAGAAGCTCGACGATGCAGTTGGAACCTTTGTAACAAGCTTTTCCCAATATGCAAGCGGAGAGGCGGCATTAAACAAAGGGATCAAGGCATTAGTCAGTGGCGGTGCGTCATTGAAAAACGGAGTAAACAGCTATGTGGACGGAACGACGACATTGGCGAAGGGCTTAAAAAGCTATGTGAAGGGAGCCAAGCAGATCAGCGATGGAAATACGGCACTTTATGAAGCAGTAAAATCGATGCCTGCCGGCTATCAGACATTTTCAACAGGATTAAACAGCTATACCAAAGCAGTCGATACGCTGGCAAATCCGGAGACAAAAACGCAGTTGGTATCCGGAAGTGCAGCGGTTGCATCCGGAATCGGAACCATGCATGATTCCATGGCAACACTGTTAAAAACCTACGATGGATATGATGCGATCATAACAGGACTGAAGCAGCAGGCAGCAGCAACCAGTGATGCAGTGGAGCAGCAGGCACTGCTGACCTACGCAGGAACATTAGAACAGTTAGTCACGGCACAGAAAAACGGACTTTCTGCGGTTGTTTCCGCAACAGACCAGACCGGTGAGCTGAAAAAGGGTGCGGATTCTGTGGCAGCCGGAGTAAGTACCGTGATGGATGCAGTTTCTGCGATTTCCCAGAATTCCGAAAGCCTCAGAAGTGCAGATTCCACGATGAGCAGCAGTATTGCTGCACTGACCACCAATGTGGCAAAATTAAAAAGCGGTGCCGAGACACTCACTGCCAACAATAAGAAACTGACAAAGGGTGCCAATGCACTGATCCAGAATAAAAAGACGATGAAGCAGGGTGTTGCAGGACTTTACAAAGGCTTGCAGTCCTTAAAGAGTGGAAGTAATGCGATCCACAAGGCAACGAAAAGCGTGACCTCCGGGCTTTCCCAGTTAAAGCAGGGTACAACCAGTCTGGCAGGTGGAATGAAAACCTTTGACCAGAAAGGAATTCATGCACTTTATGATGTTTATACCGATGAAGTGTTAGGCTTTAAGAACCGATTGAACATTCTGGCAAAGAAAGCCAAAGCATACAATCAGTTTACGGGACTTTCTGATGAGATGGATGGAAGCGTGACCTTCATTCTGACTACGGAAAAGATTGAGAAGTAGAGCGTAGAAAATAAATAAGATGTAAAAAAGAATCCTGAAGGTTACTTCAGGATTCTTCCAGCTCCGACGATATGTCGGTAATTATACTTTGATACTAAAATACCATTGGTTGGATTAGAGGCATGTACCACTTTTCCATTGCCAATATAAAGAGCAACATGAGAACAGCCTCGTTTGCTTCTTCCATAAAAGATCAGGTCTCCGGCTTTCAAATGTTTTTTGTCAGCTTTGACCCGTTTGGTTCCGGCTAACTGCGCATAAGCATTATGTGGCAGGCTATAGCCGGCTTTTTTGTAGACGGACATGGTAAATCCGGAACAGTCGGTTCCGCGTGATAAGCTTGTCCCGCCGTAGCGGTAAGGGTTGCCGACATGCTTTAAGGCATATTTTACAATGTGTGTCTGCTTCTTTGTCATATCTGAAAAATCAGCGGTAATGACGCGGCAGGTATAAGTACGTTTATTGTAACGGGCGGTAATGGTGGCTGTTCCCACTTTTTTTGCGGTAACCACTCCTTTTTTTACCGTTACGACCGATCTGTTGGAGGAAGACCATTTGATCTTCTTTTCATTTTTTATATTTTTTAATTTTAAGGTATAGGTTTCTTCTGTTCCTAACACCAGTTTTTTACGATTTAATGTAACATTTGCTGCATGACCGAAAACCGGCTGACAGGCAAATGCAAGTAACGCGATCATTAGTAAATATCGGGTGATATGTCTTAATTTCATTCTGTCCTTCCTTTCCAAATGAAATGCTTACAAACATAATTGTAACACAAAATTTAAAAAAATCAAGAGAAATGTAACAATTTTGTAACAAATATGAAAATGTAATGAAATAATTGTGCTGTTATCCTTTTTGTGCTTTTTGAAGCGGATTGTGCTATAATGAAATGATAACAAAAAGGAAAGATGGGAACGTTGCTATGCATTTAAATGGAAAAGATATAGAAAAACAATGTAATCGGAAGTGTCTGATCAACGGAAGGGCACTCTATGCATCCAAAGCAGTGAATCATCTTTCGGTAAGTAATGATTATGGAGATGTGAAAGAATATATTGCGAGCCATGTGCCACAGGAGAAACAGGAGGAGATCTGCGCACATCTGCCTGCGCAGGAGGATTCTTGTTCCATTTATACGGCAAAAGCTGAGGTGATCGGTTCGACCGGGCGGGAGTATCACGTCTCGCTTTTGTTTGATGATGAGGCAGAGGATAAATTTTTGTATCAGTCCTGTACTTGTGAAGGTTTTGAAGGGCATGATACGCCGTTTTGCCGCCATTTAGTTGCGCTTGCACACAGTATTGTGATGCAGCAGATCAAAGATCAGTTTGAGGAAAAACTGATGACAGCACGAGAGCTGATGAAAAAAGAAGAGGCGAAACATCTGACATTTTCCTATCCGCAGCCGTCTTTGAACAGGCAGACCGGGCGACCGAGCTCCTCGGTGATAGGGCAGATGATCAAAAATTATTCCGGACAGGATGGCAGTTTATGGATGCTGGCAGGGGAAGAATCGGTTGCCCCGGGAAGCGTGATCCTGATCCCAAATCTGGTGACAGGCTTCAGAGGACAGCAGCGTGTAGAGTTTCGCATTGGTACAAGCAAGTACAGCTATGTGGTAAAAGATGTAGAAGAATTGATCTTAAATATACAGCGTGGTGAATATCACCGGTATGGAAATCGTCTGGAATTTTTACATACCAGGGATGCCTTTGATCCGGAGAGTTTGTTTTATATCGACATGTTGCAGGATATTATAAGCATTTATCCGGATCCTTCTTATTATTTTTCTTATGCGGATCATGCACGGTATATCAATCTTACAGAAGGGTATGTGGAGCAGATCATTCTTCGGAGTGGGGAAGAGGGAATCCGCATCAATGGGGTACTTTGTTATGTAAAACAGAGAAATCCGGATGTTACTCTTTCGATTGCGCGTGAGGAGGAAGGAGCAACCTTTGCTATACAGGATTACACGATTTTAAAGGGCGTGACAAAGACCTTTTTAGTGGAGGAAGATAAGAAGACGGTGTATGTAGTTTCGGATGGATTTGCCAAGGCGGTTGTTCCGTTTTTGGAAATGTTAAAGAAAAACTGGGATGTGGACTATCGCAGTATTTATCGAAAAAAACAAGAACAGCAATGTTTCCTGAATGAACATGATTACACTGCCTTTTGCGGCTATGTGCTTCGTAAGCTGGAAAAATATGTTACCGTTTCCCAGCAGGAAGTGGATGTGTTATCTTACATGCCACCGCAGTGTCAGATTCAGATCTATCTGGATACGCCGTCACAGGAGCGCATCAGTCTGCGCCTGCTGGCATCTTATGATGGACAGCAGTATAATCTGGCAGATTGGTCTACGAAGGATCAGGGCACGTTTCGGGATTATCAGAAGGAACAGCAGGTTTATGCTTTGGCAAAACATTATTTTCCAAAGCATGAACGCAAAGACGGTGAAGTATTTTTGTATTGTGATACGGAGGAGGAGATTTTCCTGCTGCTCACCGAAGGACTGGATCAGTTAAAGCAGTATGGGCAGATGTATGTGTCTGATACGATACGGCAGATACATGTGAAAAAAACGCCGAAGGTGACAGCCGGAGTGATGATCAAAGGAGACCTGCTTTCCTTGCATGTGGATATTCCGGATATGGATAGTGGAGAAATGGAAGATATTTTAGAGGCATACCGGTTGAAAAAGCATTATTACCGCATGAAAAATGGTGATTTCATGCAGCTTGACCAGTCGGGACTTTCCACGCTTGCAAAGGTGAGTGAAAGTCTTGCCGTCCATCCTTCGGACTGGAAAAATGGAGAAGTGAACCTTCCGCTTTACCGTGCCAACTATATCGATACGGTATTTAAGGAGCGGGGCAAGAATATGAAAGTGGTCCGCTCAACGGAATTTAAATCGGTCATCCGGGATATGAACGAGATTGAAAATAGTGATTATGAACTGCCGGAAGGAATTAAGGCGGAATTAAGAGGATATCAGAAAACGGGGTACCGCTGGCTGTGTACGTTGACTCACTATGGTTTTGGCGGCGTGCTGGCAGATGATATGGGACTTGGAAAAACGCTGCAGGTGATCACGCTGCTGCAGGCGAAGGTGGAGGATGATTCTTATGACCGCAGTCAAAATCAGGCATTGATCGTATGTCCCGCCTCCCTTCTTTATAACTGGGAGAGCGAGTGTAAAAAGTTTGCGCCGGATCTTCGTACCAGAATTTTATCCGGTACTTTAGCAGTAAGGAGAGAACTGCTTCATGATCTGTCGGATGTGGATGTGGTGATCACGTCTTATGATCTTTTAAAACGTGATCTTAAATTATATGAAGCGTTGTCATTTTCATTTATGATATTAGATGAAGCACAATATATTAAAAATGCTTCCACACAGGTTGCCAAGGCAGTCAAAAGCATAGTGGCGACACATCGGTTTGCGCTGACCGGAACGCCACTGGAGAACCGTCTCAGTGATCTTTGGAGCATTTTCGATTTTGTCATGAAAGGGTATTTGTACCGTTATGAACGGTTCCGTACCCAGCTGGAACAGCCAATCGTATCAGAACATGACGAGGAGGCGTTAAACCGTCTGAAGCAGATGGTAGCTCCTTTCATCCTGCGCCGACGGAAAAAAGATGTGTTAAAGGATCTTCCGGACAAGCTGGAGCAGAACATTTATACTTCTATGACCAAAGAGCAGGAGAAATATTACAAAGCTCGTTTCATGGCTTTGCGCAAGCAGCTGCTCAGCCAGTCGGAGCAGGAGTTTAATAAGGATAAGATCAAGGTGCTTGCAGAGATCACCCGTCTGCGTCAGATCTGTTGTGATCCGGCATTGTTTGTGGAAGACTACCAGGGAGGCTCCGGAAAAGTAGATACTTTCCTTGCTATGGCGGAGGAATTGACGGATAATAAGAGTAACCTGCTGGTATTTTCCCAGTTTGCATCCATGCTTCAGATTTTAAGAGAGCAGCTGACGCAGCGGGGGATCCATACCCTGATGCTGACAGGAAGAAATACCAAAGAGGAACGCCATCGGATGGTAGAAGAATTTCAAAACGGGGAAGCAACAGTATTTTTGATCAGTCTGAAAGCAGGAGGAACCGGACTCAATCTTACCGCTGCGGATACGGTGATCCACTTTGATCCATGGTGGAATGTGGCAGCACAGAACCAGGCGACAGACCGTGCGCACCGGATCGGACAGGACAAGGTTGTGACGGTGATCCAGCTGGTGATGAAGAATTCTATTGAAGAACGGATCCTGGAATTGCAGCAAATGAAAAAGGAGCTGGTAGATCAGGTGGTAGAAGGAGAAGCAGTGGCGAGTGCAGCCTTGACGAAGGAGGAGATCCTGCGCCTGTTAGATGATTTTGAGTGATCGCTTTCCTACATGAAAGTGGCTTATTTTAACGCCCCTTTTCGTGAGGTGTGTTATTTTTCATGGCACGCTTGCGCTTTCGTTGCATGACGCAGCGGTCAGTTTTTGAGTAAATTGTGGTAATTCATATATTGGAAAGGAGATCGTATGGCAGCAGAAAGAATTTTAGTGTATCATGTGGAAGAACAGAAGTTAAAGAAGCTCGTTTATTTGATGGCAGTGCGTCTGAAAATGAAGTGCAAGATCGTAGAATATAAGGATTATAATAAAACGATCGATCAACTGCTTCACGGTGGAGGCGAGGAGCTTGCCGATTATGACGGAGAAGATATGAAGGAACCTATGCTTGTCATGGAGGGAATCAGTGGACGGCGTATGGATGAATTGCTCCGCACGTTAAAAACCGGAGGAATTGGAACGATTGACTTAAAAGCAGTGGTAACACCGCACAATGTAAACTGGGATTCCATGACTCTTTACCGGGAGCTGGAAAGCGAGCATGCCAAGCTTCATGGGCAGAAAGAGTCATAGTGGTAGATGCGAAAGAAGGAGGAAATATGGAAAAGGAAGAGTTAAAGTATGCAGATCCGGAAGTGGTTAGCTCACTGCGGGATCAGATGGAGGACGAAGAAGAGTTATATGATCTGGCGGATCTGTTCAAGGTGTTTGGGGATTCTACCCGGATCAAGATCCTGTTTGTATTATATGAAGGAGAAATGTGTGTCTATGATATTGCGCAGACACTTGATATGACACAAAGTTCCATTTCCCATCAGCTTCGCGTGTTAAAGCAGAACCGTCTTGTGAAATTCAGAAAAGAAGGAAAGATTGTGTTTTACAGTCTGGCAGATGAGCATGTCTTTTCGATCATTGAGCAGGGCTTAGAGCATGTGAGGGAGTAAAAGCATTGCGAAACTATCCGTATAATGGTAGGATAAAGGGGTAGAGGAAAACTTTGCAGTTAGAAAAGGAGAGTAGAGTATGAATAAGAAAATGAGGGCTGTCATGATCGTTCTGGTTGTGGCATTGTTATCAGGGCTGGTTGCCATCCCACCGAAGGTACAGGCGGATGAGGATCTGATCACGATCAATCAAAATGTAACGTATCATATGACCGAGGCGCGTAAAATGCTTGAATTGATGAATGAAGCCAGAAGGGAAGCAAACCGTGAGAATTTAGATGGTGTGTCCAACCGATGTGATCTCACACTGGATCGTAGTCTGGAAGATACCGCCAAGATAAGAGCTGCCGAGATTACGATTTCTTTTTCGCATACGCGTCTGGATGGAAGAAGATGTTTTACGGCATTTACACCGCAGGGAAATTGTGCGGAAAATATCGCTATGGGCAATGATACCGCAGAAAAGACACATATGCAGTTTTATAAGGAACGAGAAAATTATATGACGCAAAACGGGAAAGAGACCGGGCATTATACGAATATGATTAATCCAGGACTTAGTACGGTTGGTATCGCCTGTGCGCAGTCGAACAGCAGTCGATGGAAATATTACTGGGTCGTTGATTTTGGCAGCAGGAGTTCCGGAGGAGAGCTGGAGCCGGAGACCGGACAGGTAGAAACGGTTGCTCTGACTGCATCAAAAAGTTATCTGGCAAGTCAGAATATTGATGTGACGAAATATAATACTTCTTCCTATACCGCACCGACGACGGAAGCAGCAACAACGACGCAGGAGATGACGCCGGAAGAGATATATAAAATGTTTCTTAATGATCCGTCCATCTCTGTAAAAGCGAAGGCAAAGAAGAAGCTGGAAGTGAAGGTCAAGGACATTTCCGGACTTGCAACCGGATATCAGGTACGCATTTCATTAAACAAGAACATGAAACCAGCGAAGACCAAAAAGGTGAAGAAAGTATCTACTAAAAAGGTGACCTTTAAAGGATTGAAAAAGAACAAACGCTATTATGTGCAGATCCGTGCTTATATGAAGTACAAAGGCGGCAAGACGATCTATGGCGACTGGTCAAAGAAAAAATCCGTTAAGATCAAAAAATAAATGTTAAGCACAGAAGAATGAAGGAAAATAACCTCTGAAGCAGACGAGCTACAGGAATGGCTGTCTGTTCCAGAGGTTTTTTGTTTCATCGTATAAAAATGTTCTTTTTTGCTTGACAATGGCAGAAAAAGTGATATGATTAAATTAACATATGAACAAATGCTCATATATAAATAAAAAAGAACATAGTATGATATAGATGGGAAAGGAGTTTTCTTTATGAGAAAGGTTTATACGATTGAAGGTTTGGATTGTGCCAACTGTGCCGCCAAGCTGGAACGTAAGATGAATGAATTGGAAGGCGTACAGGAAGCCATTCTGACGTTTGCGACGGAGCAGCTTCGGATTGAAGCGGATGACCCGGATGCACTGCTTCCAAAGTTACAGCAGATTGCAGATGAGATGGAAGAAGGGGTTGTGATCAAACCTCGTGTACGCGGCAAGAAGAAGTCGCATGACCACGAGCACGAACATCACCACCACCATCATCATGATGGAGAAGAGTGCCACTGTGGAGGAGACCATGATCACGACCACGAGCATGAACACGAGCATGAACACCATCACCACCATCATCATGATGGAGAAGAGTGTCACTGTGGGGAAGACCATGATCATGAGCACGAACATAAAGAACATCACTACCACGGAAATGCTCCGCAGGTGGTATATACGATCGAAGGTCTGGATTGCGCGAACTGCGCTGCCAAGCTGGAGCGTAAAATGAATGAACTTCCGGAGGTTGAGGATGTTGTCCTGACATTTGCCACAAAGCAGCTTCGTGTTGCAGCAAAAGATCCGGATGCCGTACTTCCTCTGTTGCAGAAGGTTGCAGATGAGATGGAGGAGGGAGTGACGATCCAAAAGAGAGAAGGAAAGAAATCGTCAGAAGCTTCTGAGGACAAAGACTCCAAGCTGTCAGACAATGCCAAGGAAGCGATCAAGCTGGGGATCGGAATTGCCTTATTCTTTGTTGCCCTTGCTCTGGATAAACTTCATGTAAATGAGTATGCAGCACTTGCTGTTTATATTGTGGCTTACGTTGTGCTCGGCGGCGAAGTCATCCTGACCGCACTGAAAAACATGACAAAAGGAAAAGTATTTGATGAGAATTTCTTAATGAGTATTGCAACCATTGGTGCATTTATCATCGGGGAATATCCGGAAGCTGTTGGTGTTATGCTGTTTTACCAGGTCGGTGAGCTGTTCGAGGAGATTGCAGTAAGCAAGAGCCGTCAGCAGATCATGGAAGCTGCCGATATGCGTCCGGAGGTAGTAAATCTTGTAAATGCAGATGGCAGTATCAAGGAGATTGATGCAGAGGATGCTAAAGTTGAGGATGTGATCGTGGTTCGTCCGGGTGACCGTATTCCATTGGATGGTATCGTCGTAGAGGGAGAGAGCCGTATCGATACTTCTCCGGTAACAGGAGAGCCGGTACCGGTATCCGTAAAAGCAGGCAGCGATTTATTATCCGGCTGTGTAAATGAGAGTGGACTCTTAAAGGTGCGAGTTACAAAAGAACTTTCCGAATCTATGGTAACAAGAATTTTGGATTCTGTGGAAAATGCAGCGGCAAGCAAGCCAAAGATCGATCGTTTCATTACCAGATTTGCAAGAATCTACACTCCGTTTGTTGTAATCCTTGCAGCACTTACTGCGATCATCCCATCCCTGATCACAGGCAACTGGGAGCATTGGATCTATACGGCGCTGACCTTCCTGGTTATCAGTTGCCCATGTGCGCTGGTATTGAGTGTCCCACTGGCATTCTTTGCAGGAATTGGTGCCGGTTCCAAGCAGGGTATTTTGTTCAAAGGCGGCGTTTCATTAGAAGCAATGAATGACATCAAAGCAGTTGTTATGGATAAGACCGGAACGATCACCAAGGGTGACTTTAATGTACAGAAATGTCATGCAGTAGCCGGAGCAGATGAGGGAGCTCTGGTTCAGTTGGCAGCAGCGTGTGAGAGTGCTTCTACGCATCCGATCGCACAGAGTATTGTAGCTTATGCAGCACAGCAGGAAGCTGGTGAGAAGAAGGAAGCAACAAGCATTGAGGAGATTGCCGGACGAGGCGTGAAGGCAACATTTGCAGATGGCGAAGCCTTATGTGGAAACCGGGCATTACTGGCACAGTTTGGGGTAGACCTTTCCGTATATGATCAGGATAAGGCGAAAGAAACGATGGCCGGAAGTGAAGTGCTTCTTGCATGGAACAAGCAATACATGGGATATTTGGTCATTGCAGATACCTTAAAGGCAGAGTCCAAGGATGCGATCCAGATCATGAACAAGAAAGGACTTACTACGGCTATGCTTACCGGAGATGCCAAGGAGACGGCAGATGCGATCGCAAAAGAGACCGGTATTCACAAGGTATATGCAAAATGTATGCCGGATGATAAGGTAAATCATTTGGCAGAGCTGCGTAACGAGTGCGGTGGTGTCATGTTTATCGGAGATGGTATCAACGATGCCCCTGTCCTTGCCGGCGCCGATGTCGGTGCTGCCATGGGAAGCGGAGCCGACGCAGCGATCGAAGCAGCCGATGTTGTATTTATGAATTCCTCCTTAATGTCCGTACCGGAAGCGTTACGAATTGCCAAAAAGGCATGTGCTGTTTCCAAACAGAACGTGATCTTTGCCTTAGCGGTCAAGGCAGCAGTCATGGTACTTGGTTTATGTGGAATTGCCTCCATGTGGATGGCAGTATTTGCAGACAGTGGTGTGGCAATGCTCTGCGTCTTAAATTCCGTTCGGGTACTGCGGGTGAAGAAATAGAAATTGTACTAAAATAAATACAATCTTATTGACAACAAAATAAATCTATGCTACCATTTAGCTATCTAAGACATCGACAAATGCTATGACAAGGAGGAGTACATACCTCGTGGATGGTACAGAGAGAAGGCGGTTGGTGAAAGCCTTTCAGACAGTGGTATGGAAGTAGCCTTTGAGCAGTGAATGGAGCGAAAGTATTTTCAAGTAGAGTTCACCGGAGCGTCCCACCGTTAGCAGGGAGACAGTATTAACGGCAGTAAGCTGGCGTACTGGCAGAGTGCAGGATTTTCCTGAAGTTAGGTGGTAACGCGGAGATGATTCGTCCTAAGTTGAACAAGTTTCAGCTTAGGACTTTTTTTATGCGAGTATAAGGAGGATATCACGATGATCAAAGGAACAGAATTATTTGTAAAGGCATTGAAGGAAGAGGGGGTAACCACGCTGTTTGGTTATCCGGGCGGACAGGCGATCGACTTGTTTGATGCCCTCTACGATCAGGACGAGATCGATGTTGTGCTGCCACGGCATGAGCAGGCATTGATCCACGCTGCGGACGGTTATGCAAGATCGACCGGAAAGGTCGGTGTATGTCTGGTAACGAGTGGTCCGGGGGCGACCAATCTGGTAACCGGAATCGCCACTGCGAATTATGATAGTGTACCGCTGGTATGTTTTACCGGACAGGTGCCGCTGAACCTGATGGGAAATGATGCCTTTCAGGAGGTAGATATGGTCGGCATCTGCCGCAGCATTTGCAAATATGCGGTGACAGTGCGGAAAAGAGAGGATCTGGGACGTATCATCAAGGAAGCCTTCTACATTGCAAGAACCGGTCGTCCGGGTCCGGTCGTTGTAGATCTGCCAAAGGATATTCAGCAGGCGATGGGATCAGAGGAATATCCAAAGGAGGTCAGTATCAGAAGCTACAAGCCAAATGAGAGCGTTCATTCTGGACAGATCAAGCGTGCCGCAGGGATTCTTAAGAAGGCAAAGAAGCCGCTGTTTTTAGTTGGTGGCGGTGTCAACATTTCCGGTGCCAATGAAGCGATGACGAAGCTGGTGGAGAAAACCGGAGCACCGATCATCACAACGATCATGGGTAAGGGTGCGGTATCATCCAAGCATCCGCTCTATCTTGGAAATATCGGAATCCACGGAAGCTATGCAGCGAACCATGCGGTGAGCGAATGTGATGTGTTATTCTCCATCGGAACGAGATTTAACGATCGTATCACAGGTAAGATCAGTGAGTTTGCGCCAAATGCGACGATCGTACATATCGATATTGATTCCGCCTCCATTTCCAAAAATATTGTTGTTGATGTTCCGATCGTAGCGGATGCCAAGCTTGCGATCGAGGCATTGTTAGAGCAGATGGAGCCGCTTTCCATTGACGGATGGGTAAAGGAAGTCAAAGAGTGGAAGGAGCAGTACCCGATCAACATGAACAAATACGACGGACTGACACCGGAGAAGGTCATCCGTTATATCAACGAGCATTATGAGCATCCGATCATCACGACGGACGTGGGACAGAACCAG
Source organism: Lachnospiraceae bacterium (assembly GCA_050874905.1). GTDB lineage: Bacteria > Bacillota > Clostridia > Lachnospirales > Lachnospiraceae > NC2004. The sequence goes on along the minus strand of JBNMLP010000010.1, from coordinate 8,662 downwards.
CTCTGGGCAACCCAGTATTTTGATATTGAAAGCAACCGCCAGTTTTTGACCTCCGGCGGACTGGGAACGATGGGCTATGGATTCCCGGCAGCCATCGGAGCAAAGCTTGGGAATCCCGATGCCGATGTCATCGCGATCTCCGGAGATGGCGGTATGCAGATGAACATCCAGGAAATGGCGACTGCCGTTGCACTGGAGCTTCCGCTCACGCTGATCGTATTTAATAATGGTTATCTCGGCAATGTCAGACAGTGGCAGGAAATGTTCTACCACAAGCGGTATTCCAGCACCTGTCTGACCTACCGCAGAAGCTGTCAGCGCAACTGTGGACAAAAGGACAAATGCTGTCCGAAGTACACCCCTGATTTTGTCAAGCTGGCAGAGAGCTACGATGCGTATGGAATCCGTGTGTTCAAGGAAGAAGAGATCGCGGATGCATTTGCTTATGCGAGAGAGCATAAGGATGCGCCAACCCTGATTGAGTTTATCATCGATCGTGAGGCCAATGTATCACCGATGGTACCGGGTGGCAAACCGCTCAGTGAAATGATCATGGATTGTTAAAGAACAGATAGCCATAGAAAGGAACGTGAACAGAATGGAAATGAAGAAGCGATGGATCTCATTATATGTAGAAAATCAGATCGGTGTACTGGCAAAGATCTCCGGACTTTTTTCCGGAAAATCCTATAATCTGGACAGCCTGACTGTTGGGGAAACCGAAGATCCGACGATCTCCCGTATGACGATCGGATTGACCAGTGATGATATTACCTTTGAGCAGATCAAAAAGCAGTTGAACAGAAGCATTGAAGTGATCAAAGTGCTTGATTTTACGGATATTCCGATCCATAAAAAGGAAATATTATATATTAAGGTGATTGGATGCAGTGCCAAGGACAAAGAAGAAGTGTTCCGCATGGCACAGGCATTTGACTTAAAGATCGTAGATTACAGCAAGAGCGCGATCTTAGTGGAAAGTGTGCAGACGGAGATTAAAAATGATGACATGATCGCATTATTTGCAAAGCAGTTCCCTAGCCGTATCGAGGTGGTACGTGGAGGAAGCGTGGCAGTTGAGGCGATCTCAAGCGCAGAAGCATAAAAGTGGGAGGATGAGTTGTTATGGTAAAACATGTGATCTTATGGAAGTTAAAAGAGGATATTGCAAATAAGCAGGAGGTGCTGGAAAACATCAAGCAGCATCTGGAAGCATTGGTCGGAGAAGTGCCGGGACTTACGTCCTGCAAGGTCAACATTTGTCCGCTTGCTTCTTCAAATGCGGATCTGATGCTTGATACAACACTGACCAGCGAAGAAGCATTAAAGGGGTATCAGGTGCATCCGGCACATGTAGCTGCAGCTGATACCTATGTGCGCCCGTATACCGAAATCCGCATGTGTATGGATTATGAGGAATAATGAGCAATAACGGCTCAAAAAAATTGCGACGAAACAGTGATTGTGTGCTATAATGATGCCAAAGGGCATTGGATTAAGAAAGTGAGAGAGAACAATGAAATTAGGTCGCAATGATGTTTGCTGGTGCGGCAGCGGCAAAAAATACAAAAGCTGCCACATGTTTTTTGATGAAAAATTAGAGCAGGTACTTCATCAGCATAAGGGTGCCATGGCTCCACCACGGGAGATCATTAAGACACCGGAGCAGATTGACGGTATCCGCAAAGCCGGAGAGATCAACACGATGGTACTGGATACGGTGAGTGAACATATGGCAGAAGGGATCTCGACCGGAGAGATCAACCGTATCGTGGAGGAGCGCACGAAGGAGCTTGGCGGTATCTGTGCACCGCTCAATTATGAGGGCTATCCAAAGAGCGTCTGCACCTCGATCAATGAGGTGGTATGTCACGGAATCCCGGATGATAACCGCATTTTAAAGAGCGGAGACATTATCAACGTGGATTGTACCACGATCGTAGATGGCTATTACGGAGACGCTTCCCGTATGTATCTGATCGGTGAAGTGAGCGAAGCCAGACAGAAGCTGGTGCGTGTCACAAAAGAGTGTCTGGACGAAGCGGTAACGATCGCACAGCCATGGTCAACGCTCGGTGATTTTGGTTATTCGATCAACAAGCGTGCAACGGAAAATGGTTACAGTGTCGTGCGTGAGATCGGCGGACATGGTGTCGGTGTAGAGTTCCATGAAGACCCATGGGTACCGCACATTGGAAAGCCGGGAACCGGTATGATCTTAGTGCCGGGCATGACGATCACGATCGAGCCGATGATCAATATGGGCAAACCGGATGTGTTCTGTGACGCGGATGATAACTGGACGATCTACACGGAGGATGATTCTCCATCTGCCCAGTGGGAATACACTATTTTGATCACAGAACATGGAAATGAGATCTTATCGAGGTAACCTATGAAAGCAACGCTTTATCAGATTTTATATCGTACATCCCTATATTCCATGATGGCAATTGCAGGCCTGTCCCTTATGACAGGCTTGTTTTGGCGTTATGCAAGCAGGATCAGACCGGAGGTATCCGTGTTGGGATTTAAGATCGTACTGCTGGCCGGTGCGGTGTTATTTCTCCTGGCACTGATCCTCTTTCTTTCTTTTCGGAAGAAATACAAACGTATAAGTGAGGAGGAACGAGATGGAGAGTGACAGCTTAGCTTTGCTGCTGGAATGTCTGAAAACCTGTTCCGAGATTGAGCGCAGTCCTTACGGTCTGGAGCATGATGACATCCGGGTAGAAGAAATGTTTATGACCGATCTGCTGCAGTTTTTTGTATTTTTATCGTTCAGCAACGAGGAGTCAACAAAGGATCTTCACCGCAGGGAATTAAAGTTTATCAACCGGGAGCTGCATTATCAGTTTGACAAAGATACTTTTTACCGCTATGCGAAGGAAAATGTCTTCCCGATTGAAGAATTCAAATATAAGATTCCTCTTTCCTTTCAATATTTTTTAAAAGCGGAATATGAGCGGGACAAGCAGTTATATACGACGTACCGGGGCATCTGCAAGAAGTATATCAAGGCAATGCGCAGTGTCGGACAGGAGCTGATCGCGTGCGACGGAACCGTCACGCAGTCGGAGATGGACAATTTAAACACCTACTGCCGCACGTTGGAGGAGGAGCTTTCCCAGTGGAAAAATACGGATATTTATTCGCGGTACGGAAGGCATCATATTTCCCTGACCGGAGAGGAAAAAAAGACAGAACGAACCTATGAACAGGAAGAAGAAAAAGAGCCGGTCAGAAAGAGCCGTTACTCGTGGGACAGAGGAGAGTTTAGTGTGACCGGACAGCGGGAGGAGAATAAAGACGAGCAGAAACTTTCTTCCGCGGAAGAACCCGTGACACTGTTTCAATCGGCGGATCAGGCGGCACAGTTTGCAGCCCTTCCCGAAGAAGTCCGGGATCAGGATGCGGCGGTCAATAAAGAGCTGGATGCTCTGATGAAAGAATTAAATGATATGATCGGGCTGGAATCGGTCAAGCAGGAGGTAAGAAACTTAGTCAATAAGCTCAACATTTCCAAACTCCGTGTGGAGCAGGGATTTGCACCGCTTCCAATCGAGATGCATATGGTATTTACCGGCAATCCCGGTACAGGTAAAACAACGGTGGCAAGACTGCTCGCAAAGATCTACTATGCGCTGGGCGTGCTGGAAAATGGAACCTTTGTCGAGACGGACCGCTCCGGCTTAGTGGCAGGCTATATGGGGCAGACGGCAGAAAAGGTACAGCAGGTGGTGGACAGTGCGTTAGGCGGCGTGCTGTTTATTGATGAAGCATATGCCCTTGCCAATGGTGCCAAAGAGGACTTCGGACGGGAAGCGATCGACACCCTGGTCAAAGCAATGGAGGATAACCGCGATAATCTGATCGTGATCGTAGCCGGTTATACAGAAGAGATGCAGGAGTTTATGGAAACTAACCCGGGACTTTCCTCCCGCTTTAACACCTATATCGATTTTCCGGATTACGAGGCATTTGATCTGGTGTCCATTTTGATCGGAATGTGTAAGAAAATGCAGTATGCGCTTGCGCCGGATGCGGTAAAATATATATACCGCTATTTCGAGGAAGCGTTGGAACATAAAGATAAAAACTTTGGAAATGCCAGAGATGTGCGGAACTATTTAAAACACATCATGGACCGGCAGATCAACCGTATTACGAAAAACGGCGTAGCTTCCAAAATGGATCTGGTTACGATCCGGATGGAGGATGTGACCGGCGTTAGTTTAGGCGGCGGGATTAGTAAGTAAAGGAGTTTTCTATGAAAAAGTTGTTACGTTATTTAAAGGATTACAAAAAGGAGTGTGTGTTTGCGCCTTTATTTAAAATGCTGGAGGCGACCTTCGAGCTGTTTGTGCCGCTTGTCATGGCAGCGATCATTGATACGGGTATTGCAAAATCGGATACTCCGTACATTATAAAAATGAGTATTGTGCTGATCGCTCTTGGTCTGATCGGACTGACCTGTTCGATCACGGCGCAGTATTTTTCCGCCAAAGCGGCAGTAGGATTTTCCACAAAGGTGCGGCATGCTCTGTTTGCACATATTGAGAGCCTGTCCTTTTCAGAGATGGATAAGATCGGTACATCGACACTGATCACACGTATGACCAGTGATATTAACCAGGCACAGTCCGGTGTTAATATGGTGCTTCGTCTGTTCCTTCGTTCGCCGTTTATTGTCATTGGTGCGATGGTGATGGCATTTACCGTGGATGCGAAAGCTGCGGTGACCTTTGTAGTGACGATCCCGCTTCTTTGCATCGTGGTATTTGGTATTATGCTTCTGAGCATCCCGCTTTATAAAAAGGTGCAGGCAGGACTGGACGGAGTGCTTTCCATTACGCGTGAGAATCTGACCGGTATGCGTGTGATCCGTGCCTTTGCCAAAGAGGAGGAGGAGCTTGCGCATTTTAACGAGGCAAATGAAGGACTCACGAAGCTGCAGATGTTTGTGGCAAAAATTTCAGCGCTGATGAATCCGGTTACTTATGTGATCATCAATGGTGCAACAGTTGTTTTGATCTATATCGGAGCACTCCGGGTTGATTCCGGTATTTTGACACAGGGTGAGGTTGTGGCATTAGTCAACTACATGTCACAGATCTTAGTGGAGCTGATCAAGCTTGCCAATCTGATCATTACGATCACGAAAGCGATCGCCTGCGGCAACCGTATCCAGTCTGTATTTGAAATGAAGCCATCCTTTGTGCGTGATGATTTCTTAGGGGCAGACCAGCAGTCTTCCGATCAGATGGCAAAGATCTCTGCCGAGAAAAAGAACGAGTACGAACAAAAAGTAGCGGGAGATCAAGGACCATATATCCTGGAATTTAATCATGTGGGACTGACTTACCGGGATGCCAAGGAAGAATCTCTTACCGATATTAACCTGAAGGTAAAGCCGGGAGAAACGATCGGTATCATCGGTGGTACAGGTTCCGGAAAATCTTCGCTGGTGCATATGATCCCGCGCTTTTATGATGCGACGAAGGGAGAAGTATTGTTTCATGGTGTCAATGTGAAAGACCTTCCATTAGAGGCACTGCGTGACAAGATTGGTATGGTCATGCAAAAGGCGGTACTGTTTCAGGGAAGTATTGCAGATAACCTGCGCTGGGGAAAAAAGGATGCCACAGAGGAAGAAATGTGGGAGGCACTTACTGTATCGCAGGCGAAGGAGTTTGTGGAAGAAAAAGAAGGCGGACTTTCGTTTAAGATCTCGCAGGGAGGCAAAAACCTGTCCGGTGGACAGCGGCAGCGTATGACGATTGCCCGGGCGGTGGTAAAGCAGCCGGAAATCCTGATCCTGGATGATTCCGCTTCCGCACTGGACTACGCAACAGACTTAAAGCTTCGCAAGGCCATTGCCGGCATGAAGCATAAAGTGACCACATTTATCGTGTCACAGAGAACCTCCTCCATTCTGGAAGCAGATCAGATCTTAGTATTAGATGATGGTCAAATATGCGGACATGGCACGCATGAAGAATTGTTACAGACATGCGAGGTATATCAGGAGATCTATGCATCACAGTATCGAAAGGAGGAGGCATAACATGGCAAAGATGGAAAAGAACAAACGTGACACACAAAAAGAAACGATCAAGAAAGTGTGGCAGTATTTAAAGGCATACCGGTTCTATATTATCGTATCACTTGTGCTGGCAGCAGTTGTGGTAGCCTTACAGCTTTATATTCCGATCCTGACCGGACGTGCCATTGACTGCATCCTTTCAAAAGGGAATGTAGATTTTGATGGAATCTTTGCAGTGCTTCGTACAATGGGGATCGTGATCCTGATCACTGCCATCTGCCAGTGGCTGATGAATGTATGTAACAATAAGATTACTTACAATACGATCCGGGATGTCAGAGAGAAAGCATTTGAAAAGATTGAGATACTGCCATTAAAATATGTGGATGCCCACTCTTATGGTGAGATCGTAAGCCGTGTTATTGCGGATGTAGATCAGTTCGCAGATGGATTGTTGATGGGATTTACCCAGTTTTTTACCGGTGTGATCACGATTTTGGGAACATTATTATTCATGGTGAGCGTGAATATTCCGATCACGATCGTAGTGGTAGTGGTAACCCCACTTTCACTTGTAGTGGCAAGCTTTATCGCAAAGAACACTTACCGGATGTTCCAGGCGCAGAGCGAGGCGCGTGGAGAACAGACGGCACTGATCGATGAGATGGTTGGTAACCAGAAAGTGGTGCAGGCATTTGGACATGAGGATGAAGCGTTAGAGCAGTTTGATGAGATCAATGAAAGACTGGCAGACTGTTCTCTGAAAGCAACCTTTTACAGCAGTATTACCAATCCGGCGACCCGATTTGTCAACAATGTTGTGTATGCCGGAGTAGGCTTTGTCGGTGCATTGTATGCAGTGCATGGGGGCATTACCGTCGGACAGTTATCCTGTTTCTTAAGCTATGCGAACCAGTATACCAAGCCGTTTAACGAGATCTCCGGAGTAGTGACGGAGCTGCAAAATGCACTGGCATGTGCAGCAAGGATCTTTGCTCTGATCGAAGAAGAACCACAGCTTCCGGAGGATCAGGATGCAGTTACGGTTACGAAGCCGAGCGGTGATGTCACGCTTTCCCATGTTGATTTTTCTTACGTACCGGAAAAACCATTGATCACGAATTTCAATCTGAGTGTCAAACCGGGACAGCGTGTTGCGATCGTGGGACCAACCGGATGTGGAAAGACGACACTGATCAATCTGCTTATGCGTTTTTATGATGTGAACAGTGGAACGATTGCGATCGGAAATGAAGATAAAATGGAGGACATCCGGCATCTGACCAGAAAGAGCCTTCGTACCAGCTATGGTATGGTGCTGCAGGAGACATGGCTCCGGGAGGGAACGATCCGGGAGAATATCGTCATGGGAAAACCGGATGCGACGGACGAAGAAGTGATCGCGGCTGCAAAGGCAAGTCACGCACACAGCTTTATCAAACGTTTGCCGAATGGATATGATACCGTCATCAATGAAGACGGCGGAAGCTTATCGCAGGGACAAAAGCAGCTTCTTTGTATTACCAGAGTAATGCTGTCATTGCCTCCGATGCTGATCCTAGATGAAGCAACTTCCAGCATTGATACGAGAACAGAGATCCGGATCCAGCGTGCCTTTGCCAAGATGATGAAGGGACGTACCAGTTTTATTGTGGCGCATCGTTTGTCTACGATTCAGGAGGCAGATGTGATCCTTGTAATGAAGGATGGAAATATTATTGAGCAGGGAGATCATGAGAGTCTGCTCAAGCAGAGGGGATTTTATTATGAGCTTTATCAGGCAGCGCATGTGTAAATAGGAATGTGTGGGCTGGCCGAGAGGGACGGTTGAGAGGAACGGTCGAGAGGGACGGTCGTGATGTAGGAGGGGGAAAGCAGCAGGACTCGATGCCATCTGCGTGCTTTCCCCCTCCTACAACTCTGACCTGTTACTGGAGCTAGTAGCATATACTCTCATAATTCGTCTCGGTTGCCTGATGTTGATGCAAATAGGGAAAGTGCCATCTGCGTGCTTATCTCCTCCTACAACTCTGACCTGTTACTGGAAGTGGTAGCATGTACTCTCATAATTTGTCTCGGTTGGCTGATGCTGATACGAATAGGGAAAGTGAGAAAGGGATAGTGTCATCTGCGTTTTTTCCCCCTCTAAGTCTTTAGTCTGGATGATTTTTTGTTCAGGATAAAGGAGGATTGGCGTTGGTTGAGAACAGTTCAGGAAAGAACAAAGGACAGACAACGATAAGTAGACGAGGCAGAAAGCGGCTGAGATAGCAGTTGATGATAGAATTGCGACAATTTTGTCAGGAATCAGAAGTAATTATGTAAATGGAATTGATTTCTTCCTCTAATTGGCGAACCGATTCCATAATAGTATCGAAGCTTGGAATATCGCCATATAACATATCTTTCATGGCTTCATAATCACTGATGAGGGCAGGAAAGCGGTATTCTGGTGGAATCAGCTTTAAGGTGCCCGGAATTGCTTCCGGATATTTAGCCCATGCTCTTGGATAAAATTTCATTTTGAAATCAACGACTGTTTTCAGAAGGTCTATGTGAGAAAAAGCAACATCTTTTACTGGGGTCTGAGCCATTCTATAGAGATCGTAGTAATGT